>VGXV01000040.1 GCA_016873165.1 Planctomycetota bacterium
GATCATGACACAGCGTCGGTATCTGTATCCCCACCTTCCTCGCCGCTTCCAATATCGTTTGCGAAGGCTCAGCCTCCACCCTCTTCCCGTCTATTATCACTGTCGCCATGTTTCCGCCTCCATCTTAGTAACTATCGCGCACATTATTTTGCAAACAATAGTATCGTTTTGTAAAATATTAATATACAAAATCTATTAAAGAAATGATGATGAGATATTTTTCAATCCAAAGAGGTGCGATTATACAAAAATGTGTCTTTATATTTCAATTTCAAAAATCTGAAACAAATGAAAAAAAGTTTGTTTTCGGTCAGTGAGATATTTATAATTTACGACAATGAATTTTTTCTGATAGTATTGTTTTGTTATTAAATGCGCGGAGTCATATCATTAAACATATTCACAGTATAGATTATTACCATCCTTCAGAAGAAAATACGCACAAGCATACCTACAGGCTTCACGAACGCAAAAAACTTATCCTGGCGAGTGCCATCACGGCTATCATATTTATCGTTGAAGTAATTGGGGGAATTATCACGAATAGCCTTGCATTGCTCAGTGACGCAGGCCACATGCTCACTCATCTTTTTGCGCTATTGATTAGTCTGGTTGCCATTATATTCGCGTCAAAACCTCCCACGCAGAAAAAAACGTTCGGTTTTTACCGTTTAGAAATATTGGCTGCATTGCTTAACGGCGTTATCCTCTTTCTCATAACCGTTTGGATCTTTTACGAATCATATCATCGATTTGTCAATCCGGAAGTGATATCGAGCGGTAAAATGCTTTTGCTGGCTATTGTGGGACTTATTGCAAATATAAGTTGTGCTTATATTCTTAAAGCAGACGAACACGGACACAGCCTTAATGTCAAATCGGCATTTTTACATATGCTTGGAGATACCCTTTCCTCGGTCGGCGTGATAATCGGCGCTGTTATTATTTATTATACAAACTGGTATATTATTGATCCCATCATCAGTATTATGCTATGTGTTCTTATTCTTATTTGGTCATATAAATTAATAATGGAATCTGTTGATATTTTACTGGAAGCAACCCCAAAGGAAATAAACGTCCATGAGGTAATTTCACACCTGGAACAAATTGCAGGCGTTGAAGGAGCACACGATATTCACATATGGACAATTACTTCCGGCATGTATGCAATGAGTGTGCATATTGACACGAAGGATATGTTAATCAGTAAAACGACTGCTATTTCAAAAGAAATTAATCGTATTTTGAGTGAAAAGTTCAGGATAGGTCATACGGTTATACAGTATGGCTGTGAATGTAATGAGAGCAACAGCACTATTAACGAACATACCTATCACAAAGAACATGCGCATACGCATGAACACGGTCATACTCACGGACATGAATAAGAAATAATTCTTACACACACGTTGTTGCGTCAATGCTTCTCAAAATAACCCGCGCCGGACTTCCATCGCCGCTTTTTATTTTGAGCGGCAATGCAATTAATTCATAATTTCCCGCCGCAACAAGTGATAAATCCAAACCTTCAAGAACAACAACATTGTTTTGTAAAAACACGCCATGCGTTTCCGCTTTTTGACTATTAAACTTTTCAATGGAAAGATAATCGACGCCGACAAGTTGTATTCCCCTATCTACCAGGTATTGCGCCGCTTCTTTTGTTATATAAACAAAATCTTTTTTAAATGCGGAAAGTTTCCAGTATGAGGAATTAATCGTTTTAAAAATGACTCTTTTTACGTTATCGAGTCTCAATCGTTTTACATCGCTTACATCGATCTTTTCCTGATTATCAAACTCAAATATCATTGCATCACCTATCAGATTTTCGAGAATGATTTGATCAATTGTTCTGCCATTTTCCAAAAAATGGTAAGGTGCATCGATATGTGTGCCGCAATGTGAACCTATTTTTAACTCCGAGACATTACAAGAATCGCCTCTGGAAATCATGCTTGTTTTTTTAACCGATACAGCAGGATCGGAAGGCCATGTAATCATGGAATCAGATATGGGGAGAGTTACATCGTAAAAAGCCATTCTCTTCTTAAATCAACACTTAACGAGAGGAAAGAGTCGCCGCAAACCTCAACATATCATTGGTATTAATATCTGATGTAAGGCAATAGGTGGTGTCATTTTCCCTCCAAATAACAGAATTAAACCCGCGGCGGTTCGTAATATAATATTCGTTGGGACCAAAACTGGTTCGCTCGAGTTTTGAAATTGGAAATTGCCTGCTACGGATAATTTGAAGTGACAGTTTGTTTTTCCCCTGGTTAAATACAACACATGGGCTGGTTGTACCGCAAAGGTTCACCGGCACATCGTTTACTATGCGTACCTGTTCAATATTTAAAGGAGTTATTGACTTACGAAGCTGAGTATTAATATTTGGGCTTAAATATTTGTTTACATCACCGACAACAGATGTTTTTTCATTAAAAACCAAATTATCATTGAGCACCTTAACGTGATTGGTAACCGCATCATCCACAATGGAAACCGAATCTTCCTGACGGTTATTCGCGATATAGAATACCCCTCCGGCAATCATTAGCAAGAGAGAAGCTGCTATGGCGAAAGTATGGGGCGAAAATGCGATTCTTAATGGTTTCTGTCTGGTACGGGGTGATTGTATTGTTAATTCACGGTCGATGGAATCGAGATTTGCGATAATTCTGCTGTGTAAATATTGTGGGGCTGTTACATTTTTACAATAAGATTTTATTAATACTCTGGTATGCTTTTCAAATTCGTAATTCCGATTACACGGCACACATTGTTCCAAATGTTTTTGCAGTTTATGGTAAAGATCATTTTCCAATTCACGGTCCATAAACTCATGGAGATATTTATTAACTTCGCTACACGACATTATTTCCCCCTCTTAACAAATCCTCTTTCTTTAGCATAGTTCCACAAATTCTTTTTAAGCAAACTTCTTGCACGGTTGATCCTCGATTTAACAGTTCCAATCGGGACACCTGTAATTTCCGCTATATCCTTATAGGTTAACTCCTCAATATCAGAATAGATTATCGCCTCACGGTATTCGACGGGTAAATTATCTATCGCATTCTTTATGTCATCTTCCAATACATTATCAAGACTCTCAATCCTGCTTTCTAATGTATCCATAGATTCTTTTGCATCTGCTTCATTGTTCGGTGATATATGTGAATTTAATAATTCAATATCTTCATAAAGCACCTCATTGGGAGTGCTAATAGCTTTTCTATATTTATTTATAAATGTGTTCCTTAAAATTTTGAAAAGCCAAGCCTTGACATTCGTTCCCCTCTGAAATGTGTCAAAAAAACGATACGCCTTCAAATACGTTTCCTGAACAAGATCTTCTGCATCTTCTTTGTTCATTGACATGCGAACTGCCATATTATAAAGGGAATCCACATGCTGCATGGTAATCTCTTCAAATTCTTTTCTTGTGTTATTTCCCTGCATTTTTTGTCAAAGTATCCTAATAAACAATCAAATACCGGATAATGTTCCCAATGGAGCGAATATTATATAATTTTACATTAAAGTTTTCAAAAAATATACTTTGGGTAAAAAGGTATTTAATAGTAGCGCCAAACAGGAAGGTCATTTTTGCTGCTTCAATGTTTTTGATATGTATAGAGGCTCCACCGCAATGCCGTGTGAGACTTTTTTCTGACCCGTATTCTACGGTGGTCTTCCCAATGATAGTTTTGTATTTTTCTGCTTGAGAATATACTCCGCTACCAAAGACGGGTTCCCAAAATATTGTTATAGGTCTTTAAAATTATACCTCGATCCACGTACATGGCAGAGCCCATATAAGTGAATTCATGTTAGCAATAAATATATTTTCTGGCAAGCGAAAAACTCTTTCCAATAAATAAATTCTTAAAATTAATTCTGATGAAAAACCGTTGCCACTTTATATTTTTGACCTTTCAATTGATTTTCTTGACAGAAATGTTGCTTACGTTTAATATTGCATGCATGAAATTCGGAGCCAGTTATTTTGCCAACAGAATATTGCGCCATGTAAAAACTGACATGAAAAAAATGGTGGACGACGGGTGTACTTTCGTTGTTCATACCATGAGTGAGCACGACGTTGCCTATCATTCAGAAAACATGGTGGACATCGTTAAAGCCAGCCGTGAAACCGGCCTTGAGGTTTTTCTTGACCCATGGGGCATAGGTCGCGTCTTTGGCGGGGAATCCTTTTCCACGTTTGTCAAAGCCTACCAGAATTGCAGACAAAAGCTGAACTTCACCGAAGGCGATATGATGATATTCAAAGCATGTTTGAACTCAAAAACCTTCAGAGATTACATGGCAAACTGGATTGAATTAGCCGCGAAAACAGGCGCAGAAGGAGTCTTCTGGGACGAACCGCATCTTTTCTTCGGGGAATTTACCCCTCTTTTCGGGGGCAAGAAAAAGGATATCTGGGGATGTGTTTGCAGCACATGCAGCGACCTGTTCAAACAGAAATACGGATATGAAATACCCATGGACTTTACCGATGAGGTAAAGGCATTCCGGCAATCCACCATTGTCAACTTTCTGGAACACATGGCAAACATTGCCGCAAAAAAAGGATTGAAAAATTCCGTATGCCTGTTTCCAACGACAGACCCCAGGTACGGCATATATGAATGGGAAAAGGTTGCAATGATTAAAAGCATGGATATCTTCGGCAGCGACCCTTACTGGTATGCCTATAAAAAAGAGGTAAAGGAATTCGTAAAACAGGTGTCCTCAGAGGTTCTTTCTCTTTCAGCAAAATATAAGAAAGAACCTCAGATATGGATACAGGGATACAGAGTTCCTGCCGACAGGGAAGGTGAAATAATGACGGCTGTCGACGTTGCTTACAATACCGGGATTCGCAATATTGCCACATGGAGCTTTGAAGGAACGGATTGCATGACGTACGTGCGGTCCGACCGTCCGGAAATCGTTTGGCAGAATGTGTGCAACGCTTATTTGAAATATAGAAATAAATAACCCTGATAATTGATTTATATTTCCCCCGAATTATGAACAACAGGATTGAAAAAATCGCCCAACAATCGTTACTGAACAACGAAATCAGTTACGATGATGCCCTGTGCCTTTCACAGGCAAAAAACGATGAGGTATACGATCTTTTCTACTGGGCAAACAAAATCCGTCTGAAATATTTTGGAAACTCTATAAATGCATGCTCTATTATAAGCGCCAAACAGGGAAAATGCACGGAAGACTGCAATTTTTGCTCTCAGTCATCACATTACCCTACGGAAATTGAAGAATACAATCTCATTGAAGAAAACAAGATGGTGAATGCCGCAATGTGCGCGGAAAATTCCGGCGCTCATTCACTTGGCATCGTTACCAGCGGATATACCATTGGCAATGCACATGAATTTGACAGGGTATGCAATACAATAAAAACGATCTCACGCAATTCACGCATACATCCTCACGGCTCATTTGGCGTATTAACAAAAGAAATGGCAACTTCTCTGGCAAAAAGCGGTTTAAAGAGGATAAATCATAATTTAGAGACTTCAGAGCGATTTTTTCGCAATATATGCACTACCCACACCTACGCCGACCGATTAAACACAATTCATGTATCAAAACAGGCGGGACTCGAGATATGCTGCGGCGCAATATTTGGCATCGGCGAAGAAACTGAAGACCGCATTCATCTCGCGTTTACTTTGAAAAAATTGGACGTCGACTCAGTGCCTCTCAATTTTTTACATCCCATTTCAGGCACGCCGCTGGGGAATCGCGCCGCCCTTACCCCCATGGAAACGTTAAAAATCATTTCTCTTTTTCGTTTTATTCTGCCCGATAAAGAAATCAAGATTGCCGGCGGCAGAGGAAAAAATTTAAGAAGCCTGCAATCATGGATCTTTTACGCAGGAGCAAACAGCACAATGATTGGAAATTATTTAACAACAAACGGAAATCCTGCGGAAGAAGACCTGCAAATGATAAAAGATCTGGAATTGGAACTGGAAATGTCATAACTGTGAAAATAGAGAAATGCTCTTTTCATTATTCCCGAATCAACTGCCTGATCAAATTTTTTGACACTAAAACCCCATCCCACGTTTATATAATAGTCCCATAATGGAATTCATCGCCGAAATTTTACAGGAACTGAAAAATAAATCCCTGTTGCGTGATTATACCGCTATTGAAAGCGCACAGGAACCTATTGTCCGGATAAAAGGAAAGGAATATCTTTCTTTCTGTTCAAACAATTATCTCGGACTCGCAAATCATCCCTTACTAAAACAGGCTGCCATAGAAGCAATACATCAATACGGCTGCGGCGCCGGGGCATCACGGCTGGTATCAGGCACTATGACACTGCACACTGCATTGGAAAAGAAGATTGCAGGGTTTAAAGGAACAGAGGCTGCCCTGCTTTTTCCTGCCGGTTATATGGCAAACCTTGGCGCTCTCTGCGCAATTGTTTCAAAAGGGGATATTGTTATCGGCGATAAACTCAACCATGCAAGCATTATTGACGGATGCCGTTATTCAGGGGCAACATTTCGCGTGTACCCCCATAATGATAGTAATAAACTGGAATCGTTGCTGCAAAAATCTTCGGTATACCGGAGAAAGCTGATAGTAACGGACAGCGTATTCAGCATGGATGGCGATATTGCCCCGTTAATGGAAATTGTCAGTGTCGCAAAAAAATACGATGCACTGCTCATGGTGGACGATGCGCATGCTACCGGCGTATTTGGAAAACAAGGAAGAGGACTGATTGAACACTGTGGTCTTGAGGGACAGGTTGAAATTATCATGGGATCGTTAAGCAAGGCCATTGGCAGCATCGGCGGTTTTATCGCAGGCAGTCAACAACTCATTGATTTCTTAAAAAACAAGGCACGGCATTTTATTTATACCACCGCCCTGCCGCCCTCCGTATGCGCGGCCTCTTTAGCAGGGCTTCATTTAATCATGGAAAATACGGCGCCCATGAATAACTTATGGGATAATATACGTTATCTCAACTCCCGTTTATCTCATTTTAGTCCTCTTATTGCCGGAGAAAGCCCTATTTTTTCATTTCTTATCGGATCAGCCAAAGACGCACTGGATATTTCAATGAAACTTTTCCAAAACGGGATATTGATTCCCGCAATCAGACCGCCTACCGTTCCCGCAGGAACCAGCCGTTTGCGTGTTTCCCTTATGGCAAGTCATGAGAAGCATCATCTTGACAGATTTATTGAGACGTTATGTAACATTGGTTTTTTAAAGGAAAAATCTTCTTAAAAAGGAGAAATTCTTGTATGCACCGACCCACATGGGCAGAAATTAACCTCTCCTCCCTGAGACATAATCTGCTGGAAATTAAAAAACACGTTGGCCCGAAGGTTAAAATTCTCGGCGTAGTAAAGGCAAATGCGTATGGTCATGGAGATTATGAAGTAAGCACGTTATTGGTAAAAAACGGCGTTGAAATGCTCGGCATCGCGCTTGTTGAAGAAGGCATTCACCTCAGAGAGAAGGGAATCACCGCTCCATTACTCCTTTTTGGCGGATTCTTTGAAGAACAGATCGACGTAATTATCCGCTACAATCTCACGCCAACCATTTACGATCCGAAGCTTGCAGAAAAACTTGAAAAACAAGCGCACTGCTCAAAGAAAACCGTTAACGTTCATATTTATGTTGACACGGGAATGGGCGGCACCGGCGTACGGTATGACAACGCTTTCGAGTTCACAAAACGTTTAGCTGAAATGAACAACATCATTATCGAGGGAATTTTCACCCACTGTTCTTCTTCAGACGATAATGATCCTACCCACACGGAACTGCAAATAAGGAAATTCAAGAATATTTTGACGGATATCAACAATGCAGGAATAGTAATTCCACTGAGACATATGGCAAATACCGGATCCATACTGCGCTATAATGATTCGTACTTTACCATGGCGAGGCCCGGTCTTTCACTCTACGGTTTATCTGCATCAGATGAGGAGTCACATAATTTATCTATTCAACCGGTTATGAGTTTAAAAACAAGGATTCTGCATATTAAAACAATGGAACCGGGAGAGACTTTGGGCTATGGAAAATCATATAAAATTACACGATCAACCCGAGTTGCAACGCTGCCTTTTGGTTATGATGACGGATACAATCGTTTATTATCAAATCAGGGAATGGTTCTTGTAAGGGGAAACAAAGTTCCTGTTATCGGCAGAATTTGTATGGATCAATGTTTTGTTGATGTAACAAATATTCACAACGTATCGGTGGGAGATGAGGTTGTGGTGTATGGCCAACAGGAAAATGAAACTATTTCGATAGAATCCGTTGCAAAACAGCTAAATACTATTCCTTATGAAATTACCTGCAATGTGAGCAGCCGGGTGCCAAGGATATATATCAACGAGGATCAGTAATGGTTTGCACTACAGAGAATAAAATAAGGTTTTTCGGAATATTAAATACGTTGCAACACTTTAGTTTTTTGAAAAACTATCAGGATAAATCCTTGTGCTGATTTTGCCCCGTAGGGGCAAGTAGAGACGCATAGCAATGCGTCTCTACGTTTGGTGGGCGATGCCCACCCTCTGTTAAAAGCTGCCGAAGGGCTGATGTAACTCCACGCAGGATGACATTTCTGGCAACAGGTTAGTTTTTTGAAAAATCCGCCTATAAGGGATATGTTTTGTAGTGGCAAGGCGTGCCTTGCCATTGCGGATATTTTACGAGGCAAGGCACGCCTTGCCACTACAAGAAAAAATATTTTCTTCCGTTATATAACAGACGCCATATAAATATCCTTTTCAAAAAAGTAAAAGAAAGGCCAAAGGGTCACCCATTGATTAGTGAATGAATTCATAAAATCAAAGACATCGAAAGATAATAAAATTAATAAACGTTTAGAAGAAATAAATCACTAATCAAGGTGTGACCCCATCTGCTGTGTACAAATAAATTGCGCGTAGCAGAAACAGCTAAATTATGTTTCTTTCTCTTTCTCTGTTTTTGTTCTTTCTTTTGAAATTGGACGACGAAACGGCCTTCTTCTCTTTTGTTTTTTTTGTTGTCCTGGTTGTGAATTTTCGCTGAGGGGGTCTTTTCCTAACCAACAGGGAGTTATCTTTTTGTTGCGGATGAGTTTTTTAACAAGAGACATATCTTGTTTGGCAATAAAGGTAAAAGCTTTCCCTTTTCTCCCCATACGGCCTGCACGCCCTGTGCGATGAGTATATTGTTCGCCGTCTCTCGGCATATCCCAATTGATCACGTGAGTTACATGAGAAAAGTCAAGTCCCCTTCCTGCCACATCGCTCGCTATAAGGTATCGGATCTTCTGGCCCCGAAACCTTCGGATAATCGATGAACGTTTATCCTGGGTAAGTCCCGCATGTATAAAATCGATATCGGTTAAATCTTTTCGAAGCTGTCTGAACAGGGAATCCACTTTGTGCCTCGCATTGCAGAAAATGAGCGCCTGGTTCACTTCCTCTCCTGCGAGGTATTTAATAAGTTCCTCGTGTTTTTGGTTCGGATGGGTATAAGAAAAATAATGCTCAATGCTTTCCGGAGCAGCTCTCTCGGTTATGAGCGATATATGCTTAGGATCATGCAGGCAGTCGTGCGCGAGTTTTTTAATATCGTCGGGCATGGTCGCGGAAAAGAGAAGCGTTTGATGTTTATGCAATATGCAGGAAATAATAAATTCAATATCCTCCAGGAATCCGACCTTCAGCAGTTCATCCGCCTCGTCAAGAATAACACATTTTACCTGAGCGAATGAAAGTATCCTTTCGTACAAAAGGTCAATAAGTCGACCGGGAGTCGCTACCAAGATATGCACTTTTTGTTTAATTTTTTCCATCTGCGCCGACTTGTCGAATCCGCCATATACTGCGTAAGTTATTATCTCTGTTCTCGCGGCGATTTTCTGCATTTCCGCCACATACTGCATGCACAATTCACGTGTTGGAACGAGCACAAGCGCCTGAATGGAGTCATTGGAAGGATCGATTTTTTGTAAGAGAGGGACAGCGCAGGCAGCAGTCTTCCCGGAACCGGTTTCCGCAAGGGCACACAAATCTTGTCCCGAAAAAATAACCGGGTAGGTTGCCTCCTGAATGGGTGTCATTTCATCATATCCCATTTTTTCGAGCGCCATGAGGATGTTTGGAGGCAGATTGAGTTCGCTAAATTTCATGTATTCGTATCCGCTCCTTTTATACAGGTATCGGGGTCATTTTCCATATATCGTTATTATATTCCTGTATAGTTCTGTCGGTAGAGAATTTTCCACTGAATGCGGTATTAAGAATGCTCATTTTTGTCCACTTTTTCATATCCTGATATATTTCCGCCGCCCTTTTTTGAGCATTGACGTAGCTTCTAAAATCAGCAATCGTCATCCAGGGATCATTTGGACTGGTAAGGGAACGAATGATGTTGTCAAATATTTTATACTCAAACTGATTAAAATGGCCGCTGGCAAGCAATTGGATAACGCGAAACAAATCCTCGTCTGCCTTGATAATTGCATTGGGATCATATTTTTTTCGTAACCCTGCAACCTCTTCAGCGGTCAATCCGAATAAAAAGAAGTTTTCATCTCCCACCGCTTCACGGATTTCGATGTTAGCGCCATCGAGTGTGCCGATGGTTAATGCTCCGTTCATCATAAATTTCATATTTCCCGTGCCCGATGCTTCTTTTCCAGCGGTAGAAATCTGTTCCGAAAGATCGGTGCCGGGCGCAATGATTTCCATAGCCGTTACCCGATAGTTTGGCAAAAATGCCACTTTTAAATACTCATGCATCTTTTTATCGCCGTTGATCACATCGGCGACATTATTTATTAATTTGATTATTGCTTTTGCCATAACATAGCCGGGAGCTGCCTTACCCCCAAAAAGCACAAAACGGGGAGTCCAGTTTGCGACATCACCGCGTTTGACACGATCGTACAAATGTATAACATGAAGAACATTAAGCAGTTGACGCTTATATTCATGAATACGTTTTACCTGCACATCAAACATGGCGGTGGGATCAATATCGATGTCGCAATCGGCTTTTACAAGTGCCGCTAATCGCTTTTTATTCTGTTGTTTTATTTCTCTCCAATGTAAGCAAAATTCTTTATCGTTGACAAATTCTTTCAGGAGATGTAATTGCGATAAGTCGGTTATCCACCCGTCTCCGATTTTTTCAGAAATCAGCCGTTTCAATCCATCATTTGCCGATGCCAGCCACCTTCGCGGGGTAACACCGTTGGTCTTATTGTTAAATTTTTCAGGCCACAGTTCATAAAAATCGCGAAACAATCCCTCAGTAAGCAGTTTCGTATGGAGAGCCGCAACTCCGTTTACCGAGAAACTACAGACAATTGCGAGATGAGCCATACGGACATGCGGATCGTGACCCTCTTCGATAATCGACATACGCCGTTGCCGTTCAATATCCCCTGGCCAGCGCTGTGCCACTTCTGAAATGAAACGCGCGTTTATTTCATAAATAATATCAAGCAGTCTCGGCAACAGTTCCTTAAACATGCGCAATGGCCATCTCTCCAATGCCTCAGGCAGCAAGGTGTGGTTTGTATAGGCCATGACGCGGCGTGTAATATTCCATGCCGCATCCCATTCCATTCGGTGTTTATCAATGAGCAATCTCATCAATTCCGCTGCTGCGATAGTTGGATGCGTATCGTTCATCTGAAAACAGTTTTTCCCGGCAAATTCGCTGAAATCGTTTCCATACAATTGTACCCAATGACGTATTACATCCTGAAGACTGGCCGAAGCAAGAAAATATTGCTGCTTTAAACGCAGCACCTTGCCATTTTCACTTGCGTCATTCGGGTATAACACCATGGTAATACATTCAGCAGCATTTTTCGAAGCAATCGATTCCGGATAACTGCCCGCATTGAACTCGCCCAGATCAAATTCATCTGTGGCAACGGAATGCCACAATCGTAAAGTATTAACGGTTCCGTTCCGGTATCCGGGAATAGCAATGTCATAAGGCACTGCTAACACATCCTGAGTCTCTACCCAGCGTGCAAGCATCCGCCCGTCATCACTGCGATAAAATTCGGTACGTCCTCCAAATTGAACACGGCACGTGTATTCAGGACGTTCCAGTTCCCATGGATTTCCATCCCGCAGCCAATGGTCGGGTTCCTCAACTTGTTCACCATTTTCGATGTACTGACGAAACATTCCGTATTCGTAACGGATTCCGTATCCCATAACCGGCAACTGCAATGTGGCGCAACTATCAAGGAAACACGCGGCAAGCCTTCCCAGACCTCCGTTGCCTAAACCGGCATCGTGTTCCGCCTCACTGATTTCTTCAAGCACAAGACCCAGTTCACGCATGCCACGAGACACTTCATCAACAATGCCAAGGTTGAACATTGCATTGCTCAGCATCCTTCCCATAAGAAATTCAAGGGACAAATAATACGTGCGTTTGCATTTGCTTTCATGATAGGTATAACGCGTTTTTTTCCAACGTTCCAGTAACCGGTCACGAAGCGCCAAAACCAATGCGTTATATGAGTAATGCAAAGAACGGCAATACTTATCGCGTCCGAGGGTGTAGCTGAAATAACGCCGGTAATCTTCGCCGATATCCTTCGCATTCATTCCCAATGGCGGGAGTTCTGTAATTGATGAAACCGGCATACTCTGTTTTAATATTGTATCCCTATGGATTGATCTTTCACTCTTTTCCGTTATTTGTGTATCTGCCTCACTGTTATTTGTATAATATTTACGGGAAGTTATCACTGATACATTACCCCCTTATTATCTCTTTTCCAAATTGAAACTATTCGAAATTGTTCCAGGCTTAAATCACATAATGCCAGGCATTGACCAAAAATAAATATTAATTCCATTCATAATTTACAACCATGGCCATGTTCCGGTCAGAATGGTATATCCCGCAATTCCCGTCAATACTGCATTTGCAATTGTCCAATACCCGGTAAGCTTTTCAATTGCCTTTCCCAGTCCCAATAGCAAAAAAAACATAAACCACAAACTCGCCCACATTAACCACAACACAACTAACCCTGCGTCCGGCATTGCGGTAAACGATGTGGGAACTGCAACCACAGACACCAATAAGCAATACCATCCCAACCCTTTGCCATCATAGTTCCAGAGAGAATTAATGCCAACCCACAAATAAGTGAATCCAAACAACAAGGATTGCATCGCATAAAAATAGGATGTTATTTCATTTCCATGGAATAAAACAGTCCTCATAACCCCTGAAACTATAAGAAATCCGGTAAAGAAATTCATGGGAAACACGTGTTTCGCGTTCAACTTTCCCAAAACCATTAAACCGTTCATAAACAGCACAAAGCCGACGTATACTAATGCAACTCCTAACATTCCCACAGCAGTTACACCTCTTTTTCAATAATTTATATAAAAGTGATTAAGTATATGTTCCCTTTTGTAAAAGAAAGTCAATGTACGTATCCTTTTTCCATAGATCATGAATAGTATTTAATACATTATACACAAATTACCAATGAGTAGCAAAATATCAGATTTCCCACCGATAATCGATAGAAAATTAGCATCCCTGCATGAATAGATATGAAAAACCTATGCACGGCATAGCAAACTAATGGCTTATCCTACTTCTGTGAGAAATTCCTGTGCGCGAACGTGACGATATCCTTTTATTTGCAGAAGAAGGGACAAACGTTTTTGTTTCTGCGCTGAAATATTTCTTTTTACCGATGGAACCTTTCATATCATTTTTTACCTCAGTCCTTCTCCTCATATTCCTTTTCTGATTTCTGTTATTTTTGTCGGAAGTTGTTTTTTGCGGTGTTGACGAAACATGAATTCCTCTGCTCTTCATCGCCGGCCTGGAATAGTCGAAATTTTCCAACGTGTGTCGTTCAATGCGTGAGCCAAGGATATTTTCTATGCTGCGCACCATTGCTTTATCGTCTTCTGTTACCAGGGTAAAAGCGTCTCCGTTGCGCGCGGCACGTCCGGTTCTGCCGATACGATGAATATATGCTTCCGCCGTGTCAGGAATATCATAGTTAATAACATGTGAAATCTGTGAGACGTCTATTCCGCGGGCGGCAATATCTGTTGCCACAAGAATCTGATAGGCGCCTTTTCTAAACCCTCCCAACGCCGCCTGGCGTTGTTGCTGTGACATATTTCCCTGAAGCGACGCAGCACGGTATCCAGCCCTTATCAACCTTTGTCCCAGACTCTTTGCCCGATATTTGGTACGTGTAAATATCAGTACGGACTGTGTGTCTGTCTGATGCAAAATTTCCAGAAGAAGAGGTATCTTAAGGTGCTGTTTCACCGGATAAATGGCATGTTTTACTGTAGACGCCGGAGCGGTTTTCCCTAATTGAACGATTGCCGGTTTTGTCAGCGATTTATGAGCCAAGCTTTTAATTTCTTCCGGCATAGTTGCGGAAAAGAGCAATGTTTGTCGCTCACGCGGCAGACATTTTAATAATTTATTGACATCCGGAAGAAAACCCATATCGAACATATGGTCTGCTTCATCGAGTACCAGCACCTCTATATGGGACAAATCGATAGTTTTCTGCTTAACATGATCCAGAAGCCTTCCCGGACAAGCAACAACAATATCTACGCCTCCTTTGATTTTTCTTATCTGTTGAGTAATGCTAACGCCTCCATAAATGGTAGTACTTCTTATTGTTGTATTCGATCCGAGTATATTAATTTCATGATGAACCTGCTCGGCCAGTTCCCGTGTTGGCACTATAACAAGCACGCGTATTTTGCCGCGTTCTCCCTCTGATAACTTCTGTAATATCGGCAGCACAAATGCGGCAGTCTTGCCCGTGCCTGTCTGTGCCAGGCCCATTACGTCACTTCCCTGCAAAATTAACGGAATTACCTGTGTTTGTATCGGCGTGGGAGTCACATATCCTGCCTTGGTAATACCTGCTGCAACATTACAATTAAAATTAAACAATTTAAAATCTTTCATATACTCCTTCTTTCATAAAATATTAATTAGGGACAACGTATCCCTATTGAACTCTTGTCTGATCAACAACACACTCATCGCCACCTGTGATCCATAATTCGCTATTTTTTCGATACATCACAACAACAAAATGGCTGAGTGGTCATGAACGTGAACTAAAAACTTAAATACCTCATAGGAATTATTTCAAAACTTTATTTCTTTTGGAATGTGGAAGAAGAACAGCTTATAGAATGGAACTCACAGCGGATGTGATAATGTTCTTTCATCTCAGAAGAAATTCTCTCTGAATAAAATGGCATCGAACATCAGTTAACAATTATTTCTCGTCAAAAGAAAAGGTTCAGAAAAACTTGTGGAAGATTTCTTGCAGGAAATTATAGTACAACTCTCTCTTTTTTATTCTTTTTGTATGGTTAACAAAGGAAACAGTGCCAAAACCCTACGACCATATCATAACCTATAATTATAAATTTACCAGTTAAATGATAAATATATTCAATAATATATTTCCGGTTATCTCCTGCCTTGTAGCAGTCAGACAGCAAGAAATTGAGCATTTAAAAGCTTTACATTTACCTTCACCACTACTTTTTTAACACATTCAGGCACGTCACCGATCATGAGTGAAGGCATATGCGCGTCGTGAGGGAAAAAGACAGCAAAAATGCCGGGAAATATATTTGCATGCGCAATCCTCAAATCAGGACAATGGTAAAATTCGACATCCTTTTGTTCATCATAGGGTTGTTTTACCGCAAGTTCACTTGCCGGAAACCATGCCATTCCTTCCCTGCCTTTAATAACCGTCTGAATGTCCAAATATTTCCGGTGCGACTCAAGAACCGCAATTTCAGGGCTGCGTGTTTCATAGCTCGTAACCATCGCAAACATATCCTCACCCTGTAAATAATACTTTTTTTCCTCCGTATTCTCATCAAGAGAAAATAAAAATTCAAAAGCTGTTTGCCACGCTTTTCCCATAGGATAAACATTCCTATTTTGTATCCGGTCAATTATCATATAGTTATCTCATTAAATTCATAGAACAAAGGACAATATGTTCCCCATTGTTAACCCTTTTCTTTCAATATAGAATGAACTATAATATGTTAATAGTTTATTTTCGCTTCCACTATATTTTAAAACGAAAAATACCGATGACTGATTGGATTCATATCGAAAAAGATCCGAAACACATAGCCAGGGAAAAATTGAAGGCACAGGAAATGAGAAAAACCCAATGGTGGTTCAATAAAATTTCCCGGGGAATATGCCATTATTGCCACGCAACTTTTTCTCCTGAAGAACTTACCATGGATCATGTTATACCGCTTTCGAGGGGAGGAAGGAGTACGAAGGGAAACATTGTTCCTTGTTGTAAGGATTGTAATAACAAGAAAAAGTACTTAACCCCCGCAGAAATCGTTTTGGATAAATTGAAGCAAGAAAACGCAGCACAAGACGGGAATTGATTCTTATAGCGATAAAATTACCTGTAAAGGATGAGCCTATTAGTCTATTCTATATCAGATATGACAAAAAACGGTTATTGAACCCAGCAACAACCATCACATGTTTCCCCCATTAAGACTTCTGTTTTATTTCAATCAAGTTGCCGGAAAAATCTTTAAGAAAATACACCGTCTTTTCTTTATGTTTTCCAATGATAATCTCCACATTAAACCGCTTTGCCTTCTCCGCAAGTTCCTGATAACTGTCGATCATCATACCGAAATGGATAATATTTGGGGTTGCATGTTGAAAATCCAAAAGAAATACTTCCAATTTTATTCCGGGTTTTTCAAAAACCAATATTTTAATCTCTTGAGAAACAGAGAATAATTGATTTGAAAGTTCCGGGGCTAAAAGTATCTCCCTTGT
Source organism: Planctomycetota bacterium (assembly GCA_016873165.1). Lineage (GTDB taxonomy): Bacteria > Planctomycetota > Brocadiia > Brocadiales > Brocadiaceae > Kuenenia. The sequence continues at coordinate 16,927 of VGXV01000040.1, forward strand.
CTTTTCGATTCCCAGGAAGTCCCGATAAAATTTCAGCGCCTGATTTTCGTTTCTATTTACTATTCCAACATGATTTAATTCCATGCCGTATTTTAGCGGGTAATTCTTTTATTTGCAAGCATAAGCAAGAAAGTGAATATCAATTTAGTCTTATGCTCCTCTCAATAAGCGTTTATCTATGATTATCTCTGTTCAAACACCACTTATGCACATATTTTATCATTTTCCATAAAAAAAGCCTGATATGCTTTTTATCGCATATCAGGCTTTTATGCAAACTCCCTCATATCGTTTTATACCCCCTTTCTTTCATTTATACCATATATACTCATTCACAATTTATGGTAAACAGTAATATCAAGTGGACACAAAACACCCTTTATTTCCTTTTTAACATTGCTGTGTGCGTTCTACGCCTGATATTACTGATATTTTCAAAGATCAATCACGGAGCTGGGAGTTTTTTACATACTTACTCATTTTACAACATAACAAGGAGATTTTTACTACTGCTAAGGCACATATTTCACATCTTTTATGCCTCGAGGAACATTCAACCTCAGCAACTCTCTCCCAGCTCCAAAATTATTATATCACATAATTTGAATTTTTCGAGTAACCCTTCAAAGTATTTTTATTTGCTCTTTTGTCGACAGATAAAATGCCCCAAATTATTTCCCTTTTTCAATACATCTCTATGCGGTATCAAAGTTGCAATTTGGTTTATTCAGCAGGTGGTTTATTGTGGTTTATTCCATGACCGTACTTCTCATAATAGGTTATTTTATCGAGGCTGAATCTTGGCCTTTGTGGTGGGTCTTCATCGGGATATCCAAGGGGAAGCAACGCGATAATTTCGATGTTGTGTGGTATTTCCAGAAGCTCTTTGACCTTATTATCTTCAAACCATCTTACCCAGCACGTTCCTAATCCCAATTCTACTGCCTGCAAAACCATATGTTCAATTGCGATATCTGTATTGCCGGTTGCGGCTATCAGTAAATGCCATTTTATATCGGCATTCATCCCCCCTTTTTTTAATGACGGAACAAAGACTTCTCGCGTTTTTTCCGGCAACGCCCCGGCCGCAATCAGTTCATCTATTCTTTTCGGAAATTCACCGAAGGCTTTTATATCAGCACAACATGCTATAATCACCGGAGCCTGTCCTACATGACGTTGATTGTAACATGCAATTTTTAATTTTTTTATTGTTTCAGAGTCCCTAACGACAATAAATCTCCATGGCTGGGTATTGGAACCGGAAGGAGCAAGTCTGGCGCTTTCCAGAATTTGTTGTATCATTTCATCTGATACCGGATCAGATTTAAATTTTCTTATACTGCGGCGTTTTTGAATTGCTTCTCTTACATTCATGATTAAATTCCCACGTTGTTATCCTTTTCAGTATAGTGTACAATTAAAAAGATTTTACTACTATAAGTAGTTATCATTAGCAATGTCAACTACATAGTCAAATGTAATAAAATTTTCTGTTTCTTTTATTAAGGAATTTAATTATGTCAAACATTGTTATTAATGATTCTACACTTGAGCTTGCCATTGGTGATATTACACAGCAGGATACGGACGCGATAGTAAACGCTGCGAATACAACACTTTTAGGTGGCGGAGGGGTAGACGGGGCAATACACAGGGCCGGGGGACCAAAAATATTGGAAGAATGTAAAAAAATCGGAGGATGCCCAACCGGCGAGGCAAGAATTACTACCGGAGGAAATTTAAAAGCACGATACGTTATTCATACCGTAGGACCCGTTTACTGCGGAGGGAAGAAAAATGAACAAACGCTTCTTGAAAATGCGTATCGGAACAGTCTGATTGTTGCCTCCGGTCACAATATTAAAAGCATATCTTTTCCTTCGATAAGCACTGGCGCTTACGGCTATCCCATTGATGAGGCTTCAAAAATCGCATTAAAAACCGTAATCAGTTATTTAAAAAATTACCGGGGCATCCGCCTGGTACGATTTGTACTCTTTGATAAAAACGCTTACCATGTCTATGAAAAAGCTATGAACGAATATATGAAATGACAAATGCTCATATTAAATGCATTTCCTTGTAGGCAACAACGATGCCTTTTTCCGTTACCGTGAATTGTTTCTCATCTTCCTGCACATTATACCCTATCCTCATCCCATCCGGTATGGTTACATATTTGTCAATAATGGCATTTTGAATAGTAACGTTTTTCCCTATTCTCACCCCCTCCATTATTACTGAACCTATGGCAGATGATTGCGAGCCGATTATAACATCAGGGGAAATGACTGATCTTTCAATGAATGCGTCGTTAATGATACACCCATTTGATATCAGAGAATCTCGTATCATTCCTTTTTTCTCTTGTCCGTAGAGATATTGTGCCGGAGGATATTGTTTATTGTAGGTACGTATCGGCCATGCGCTATCAAACAGATTAAAATCGGGATTTGCTTTCACCAGATCAATATTAGCCTCCCAGTAAGCGTCTAAAGTACCGATATCCCTCCAATAGCCGGCCTTGTTGGTTTTATTGTCAGTAAAAACAAATGAAAGCACATGATCTTTTTTTATCATGGTAGGTATAATATTCTTTCCAAAATCCCTGTTGGAGTCTTTTTTCGCATTATCTATTATCCGCTGCACCAGCACTTCGGTATTGAACAGATATATGCCCATGGATACAAGGGCAATATTCTGTTTTGCAGGAAGCGGTTTGGGATTCGAAGGTTTTTCTTCAAAATCAACAATCCGGTGCTTTTTGTCTATGCCTACAACACCGAACCGGCTAGCATCGTCTAAGGGCACTTCAATACACGGGACAGTCAGATCGGCTTTATTTTCAATATGGAAATTTATCAGTTCGGAATAATCCATTTTATATATATGATCGCCCGCCAAAATCAATACCATCTCCGGGCGTTCTCTTTCAAGCACATATATATTCTGATACACAGCGTCGGCAGTTCCCAGATACCACATTTCACTGGTTCTCTTTTGGGGGGGAATGTTTTCAATAAATTCATCCAGCTCGCTGTTGAAAATGTTCCAGCCTACCCGCAAATGCCTGTCTAATGAATACGACTTATATTGCGTCAGGACGCATATCTTTCTTAATCCTGAATTGATGCAATTGCTTAAGGTAAAATCTATGATACGATAAACGCCGCCAAACGGCACTGCCGGCTTTGCCCTGTCTCTTGTCAGCGGATACAGCCTTTCTCCCTTGCCACCCGCAAGCAGCATTACAAGAACCTTTTTAAATAATTTATGATCAAACGGTTTTCTCATTGTCTTTTCTCTTTTTTTTGATAAGTAATTCTTTAATCTTGTCTTTTAATTCTTTTAAATCCGATGATTTGATTATATAAGCATCGGCAGACCACGTCATAAAATTGTTTTGATAATTACTATAGGCAGTATTGATAATTATCGGGATATTTCTATGTTCGCTCAAAATTCTGCACATCGATTCTATGCCGTCCATCTTGGGCATATTTATGTCCATTACGACCAAATCCGGTTTATAATTACGCGCTTTCTCAATAGCTTCCAAACCATTCATGGCCGTAACGACTTTATACCCTTCTATTGCAATTTCCTGTTCATATAACAAAATCTGGTTTTTATCGTCTTCTACCAATAATATTGTATCCATTTGAAACTCCCTTCTGCATTTTAATTCTGAATAGGCAGGAAAATGGAAAATGTCGCACCCTGATTCAATTCGCTTTTTACTTTTATAAAACCTTCATGATCATCTACAATTTTCTGTGATACCGCCAAGCCAATGCCGGTTCCTTCTTTTTTTCTCGTATAAAACGGAGTAAAAATATTTTCTAACGTACCGGCATCCATCCCTTCTCCCGTATCGGTAATATTTATTCGTATGTATGTGTCTTCCTTTGCCGTTTCAATAATGAGTTTGCCGCCATTTTGCATTGATTCGGCGGCATTTTTAAACATATTTAAGAATACCTGCCGTATCTGATCCTGATCAACGACAATTTCGGGCATCATCAATTCATATTTTTTTTCTAAATCAATATTGAGGGATTTAAAATATGATTCCATGAGAGATATCGTATTGTCTAATATATCATTTACCTGCGTTTTCACTTTGACAGGTTTTGCAACTTTGCTGAAATCCATCACCACTGCAAGAATTTTTTCCAATCTGTTCACTTCGTCAATAATAATCCCGGCGCTTTTCTCCAGCGCTTTGTTATCGCTGGCATCGCGAACTATCGACCGTGCAAACCCGCCAATCGTCACCAGGGGATTACGAATCTCATGGGCAATATAACTTGCCATATTCCCGATAACCGCAAGCTTTTCGGAACGCACCAATCGTTCCTGCGCTTCTTTGAGCTGGACGATTTTTCTCTCTAACGCTTTATATGCCCCGGCGTTTTCGATCGCCAAAGCGGCATGATTTGCAAACGTGGATAACAGAGTTACCATTTCATCCGTTACCGGTTTTTTACTGTAAATATTATCGGCACAGATTGCCCCAAGCGCCTTTTCCCTGACCACTAAAGGCACACAGACAAACTCATTCGCATTTATCATATTAACAAAATTTCTGTTTATGTGCGGATTATTAAACGCATTCCTTTCCACTATGACTTTCTTTTTCCTGATACAGGAAACAACTTCATTTTCATCATCAAGCGGATACGCCATCAGCCGGGTAATCATGTGCAAAGGGGAATCATACCGGTAGTTATCTTCCGACGCCTTTATTAAATCTTCCAATTTTTCATACTTATTTGCGATTTCATTCCATATCTTATTTGCCTCAGCAATATCTGAAGGCCCTACCGCCATCTTTCCATAGACAATATTGCGGTCTGCATCAATAAGAAAAAGCCGGGCGCGATTAAACCCCAATGCAGTTCCCGCTGTCACACACGTCAGTATCAAATGAAGAAGGCGGTCGATTTGAAGAGTCCCTTGCATTAATTCAACGAGTTTTCTCAATAAATCATATTGATGGATTTTCTCTTCTTTTAACGTAACGTCTGTTGTGATTTTTAATAAATGTGTTATATGATTCTTATTGTCCTTAATCGGTATTGTCGTATTCTGTATGTATTTTCTATTGCCTTTCTCCGTGTTCAGCAGGATTTCACAATGGTGCTTATTGCCGCTGGAAAGAACCTTGAGTGTCGTGCAATTCGTTTTATCCTTACACTCACACTTAAATACGTTTTGACATGCATTTCCTATAGGATCATAATTCAGATTTAAAATGGAAGATAATGTGCGGTTCGCCCACAAAATATTGAGATCATGATCAAGCAATGCCAACCCGGCAATTTCTGAATCTGAAATATTATGTATGATTTCTTCCAACCTCAATTTTGCAATATCCGGCAACATATATCTGTCAAAAAAATTATTTGTTAAATAATTTCCTGCACAAGGAAAATGTGATTAATTCCTCAAAATAGTTTCATAAAGGGATATATATTTTTCCGCACTTTTTTCCCATGGCCAGTTTTGTTTCATACCGTTTCTCATGAGTTTGATCCATTCTGAAGAATTTTTATAAAAATTAAGCGCCCGTATGATTGTTGCATACAATAAATCTGCATTATATTCCTTAAATGAAAAGCCATTTGCTTTTTCTTTGTAAAGTTTTTCATACCGAACATCAAAAATTGTATCGGCAAGTCCTCCGGTATGACGCACAATGGGCACTGTTCCATATTTTATACTATATAACTGATTTAACCCACATGGTTCATAACGGGAGGGCATGAGAAAAATATCCGATCCTGCTTCAATTTCATGTGCCATTGGTTCATTAAACAATATGTTTGCCGATACCTTTGCAGGATATATTTGGGCATAATGTTTAAAAAAATTCTGGTAATTAGGCTCTCCGGTGCCCAATAAAATAAATTGAATATCCAATGTAAGTAATTTTTTGAAGATATCCATGACTAAATCAAGACCCTTTTGGTCTGTCAATCGCGTGATCATTGCGATTATGGGAGCATCCTTTTCAGAAAGTTCGAGTTTTCTCTGCAAGGCTTTTTTACAAACCTGTTTACCGGCAAGATTTTCCCTTGTATAGTTAGCTGCTATAAACGTGTCATTTTCCGGATTCCATATTGAATAATCTATTCCGTTGAGAATGCCATAAATGTCTTTAGCCCTTGTTCTTAATACGCCATCTAAACGTTCTCCGTATTCCTGCGTCTGGATTTCTGCGGCGTATGTTTCACTCACGGTGGTTATAATGTCACTAAAGACAATGCCTGCCTTCAGAAAACTCAACATTCCATAGAATTCCAGATAATTCCAGTGAAAAAGACCCCAGTCCAGGCCTGTATATTTCATGCAATCATGCCAAAACAGCCCCTGATAAGCAAGGTTGTGAATGGTCATAACCGTCCGGGTTTTTTTGAAATATTCGGTATTTTTATACAACGTTTTTAAATAAACGGGAACGAGGCCGGTTTGCCAATCATTACAATGAATAATATCCGTGTATAATTTTAAATGTAATATTAATTCTAACGCACTTCTTGCAAAAAAAACAAAGCGTTCGCAATTATCCTCATAATTGCGCATGGTGCCCGGATAGTTATATAACCCATTTCTCCCAAAGTATTGCTCGTTGTGTAATAAATATACGGGGATATCCGTGCCGGGCAAATAGCTTCTGTAGACAGTGCATGTTTTTACCTCTCCCCCTATATTCACCGTAAAAGTTATGTCCATTTTTTCTATAGGGCAATTACATTCTTTAACGACATTATAAAATGGCATCAGAACAATAATATTGATGCCCAAATTATTGAGATTTTTCGGTATAACACTTGAAATATCGGCTAGTCCACCTGACTTTGCAAAGGGAAGAACTTCCGATGACAAATATACTACATTCACAATTTTATATCCTCGCTATTGTTTTTTTACGTTTGCATTTCTGAGAAATTCAGCGGCAGTCTCAGGCATAACCGTATTAATATAAAAACCACTGCCCCACTCGAATCCGGCAATATGTGTTAAACGCGGTATAATTTCTATATGCCAGTGGTAATATTCTATCTCTCCATAGGAAAATGGAGTTGTGTGGATAATATAATTATACGGCGGCAATGTTAAACATGCTTCCAGTTTTGATATGGTTTTCTGTAATATTTGCGCCAACTCCTCAATTTCCAGTTTTTGTATATTTTCAAAATGTGACGCATGTGTTTTTGGCAGAATCCATATTTCAAAGGGAAACCGGGAAGCATACGGTGTAAATGCCATAAAATTTTTGCCTTCCATCACAATTCTTGATCCCGTTGATAATTCCTGCCTGATCATGTCACAAAATAAACACCGTCCCCTGTATTTATAAAACGCTTCGGCGCCTTCCATTTCATGGATTACCGATATAGGCACAATCGGAGTAACAATTAACTGGGAATGTGTGTGTTCCAGAGAAGCGCCGGCAGCTTTGCCCACATTTTTAAACAACAATCCGTAAATGAAACGTTTGTCTTTTTTTAAATCTATCAGCCGGTCTCTGTATGTCCACAATATTTCCTCAACCTGCCCATTGGATAATTCCGTTAACGATGTATAATGTTGAGGGCTTTCAATAATAACTTCATGAGCGCCTATACCATGCATTGCATCATAAATTCCCTCTCCCCGCTTGTTCAGTTCTCCTTCTATTTTTAATGCCGGAAATTTGTTTGGCACCACCCTGACCCTCCACCCCTTTTTGTTTGCATGGCTCTCTTTTTCCCTGTAAGCCATAATTTCAGGCGGTGTTTTGTCTTCATTGCCTTCACAAAACGGACAAAACACATCGGTACCGATAGAATGATGTTCTGTTTTAAAATCCGTAGGTCTCATAGCGCGTTCCGTTGCTATAATAACCCAACGACCGGAAACGGGATCTTTTCTAAGATCTGGCATAATTAAGAGTCTCCCTTTTCACTGCATTATTAATAACCATAAAGAAGCACATCGCCATTAATTGGTTTGTGTTTAAATAAAATTAGTAAACGCCAGGAATAATAATGAGTAATGAATTGAATATTTGAAACAGACAGTTATTTTTTATTTTCAGATATGTCTTTCAGAATTTCTATGGGATGTTTAATCTCTTCCCAGTATTCTTTATATTGAAACTTTGGACTGTGGTCGGCATCATGGCAAACAAGGCAACGTTTTTCATCTGTCCGGCCATATGGACCGGCAATATTATTTATGTGATTGCTGCCCGCTCCATGACAACTCTCGCAACCAACATGTGCGAGTCCTTGTTGTGTGCCGTAATCTGAAAAACCGGAAACGTATCCAAATCCATCGGTATGGCAATTCACACATTCCGGGTCGTATTGTTGCCCGATTTCTGATAATGTTGTATATGCCTTCCGATGGGCTGTATTATTCCAATGGGAATACACTGCCTTATGGCAGGTTCCGCAAACGGAACTTCCAATATAGGAATTTCCTTTTCCCAACGGCAATTTTGGAATTGAATTTAATAAATCCTCTTCTTTTAGAGTTTGCTGATAGTGTTTTAACAACGCCTGCATTTTTGCAGATTCTTCATATGTATCATCTAACGAAACGACTTCGGCGGACTTGTTTTCTATTTTACCGTTTCTCACCACATAATCAGCAATTGCAACGTACTTTCCCCCTGTGCCATGAGAGAGCACAGGGGTATCGTTTACATACGCTAAAGACTCTGCCGGATCCTCAATTTCATGTCCGGTTATTACCAATCCGATTTCCGGAAACGATTCGGCAATCTCAACAGATTCTTCCATAGAGGCGTGTGAAATAAGCACAATAAGGTCTGCTTCCCCTTTTATCTGATTTAATACGGATTTCAATGATTTTACAGGATCATGTACCCTTACAAAATCCAGTAAATGCTCGTTGAGAAATGACTGGGAAATAATGTTTAAAAATGCGATTTTTACCGGAACGCCAAACTCAGGCAATTCCTTTAAAAGATATTTCTTATACTTTATGGGAAACGGAGATACAATTTCAATATTGCCGGAAAGAAAATCTATTCCTTTCATTTGCGATGCAAAACTCAAAACCTGCGGGCCGATTTCGAAATCTTTCTCACCAAGAGCGTGTGCTATGCAATCCATCTCTTTCATTGCAGAAAACAGATACTCCATTTTAATTTCTTCCTGACGTTCAGGGCTTTTAATAAGGTCTCCCGTACTTACCGCTAAAACGGAGATGCCTTGTTTTTTTAAATTATTCAAAAGTGTATCCCTTCGTGAAATACCCCCCAATTGGCCTTCAAAGCATCCGCACGGAACAAGGGTTCCTTTTTCTTCACCAAAAAAACACAAGACAAATCTGTCTGAAGAACTACTTGCCCGTGAAATCAAAGAAATCAAAACAAAGGCAATAACAGCGCCATAAAGTTTTTTCATAAGAATAATACTCTTACTCAATTATTTACTGTTGCCGTAATGGGAATAAAAATCGCCGGTTGAACAGAACTATTCGAATATATCATGAGATTTCCGTTTATCTTCCCGGAGAAATCTCCCTGATTCATATGCACACTGATTACCTGACTATCATCATTCAAGGGAGAAACATTAAACGTCATAAATGCAGGCTCAATTTCAATCTTTTCAATTTTTACGTTTTTATCCACCAAGGTTATAATGACAGTTTTCTTCGCTTCCCGGTTTTTTTTAACGGCGCCAAAAGATAATTTACCAGGATAATATGTAATATCGCCGATTACCTCCCCGTTAAAAGGAATATCCACTCTTGGTTTTTTCTCACTATTTGTATGGACAAATATAAACCCGTTAAATTTTCCAAAATCCTCAATGCCCCTTAACGTAACATCATAATTAATAACATTTTCATTTTTGTCTTTTTCTTTCAGTTGAATGTAAGGGAAATTTGTTTCTACATTTGTTATCTTTATATTTGATTTCGGCAATGTTTTTATTTCAAGATTTTGCGAACACGAGCTTCCCATCCTTACAATGCCAAAATTAATACGCCTCGGAGTAATGCTTACTTCTTCAATTATTTTCACCTCAATGGCCAGTTTAACCTTTGGGTTGCCGGGGTCATTTGAATGTACAAATATTGATTTTGTTATGTTGCCGACATACTTGCCTGAATTAAACTTTACCTCAATTTCCCCCTCCTCGCCTTTTTTGAGATTTTTCTTTGAACTTAACGCAGCAGTGCATCCGCAAGAAGATTTTACCTTATCGATTATTAATTCACCGTCGCCAAGATTTTTAAATTTAAACTTATGGGTAACTTTTTCACCACTATAGATCTTCCCGAAATTATATTTATCTTCTTCAAATTCTATTTTCGGCAATAAACTTTCTGTTGTTTTTAATTTCTCAGCATCCTGGCTTTTATCCTCTGCATTTACGTTGATAGAATTTTCGGCAATAAATACCAAAAACAATACAAAAACATACATTACCGCTTTACGCATAATCAGTTCCCTCAACACCTCTCCTTAAAATTTATGAATCGTATTTTGGAAATTACACCTTGCCATAAAAATAACAGCTACCGAATATTATTTAAATACATATATACTGTAAAATAAATAAAAAAAAGATAATTATTGAACTTACTCTCTATGAATAGATAAGATATATTGCCCTTTGGTTTCTATGGGAGCATTCCCAATTTTTTGTAAATCAAAATAAAGCCGACCATAAAGGATCGGCGCTACCATGCAATATGTGTCGTAGCGCGGGTGGTTTATCCCCCGCATAATACCTCCACATTTTACAAAAAATTGGGAATGCTCCCGTTTCTATAATAAACACAAAAATATTGTCATTTTAAGACTGTTATTTTTCCTCAAAGGAAAGGAAGTCTCTTATGAAGACAGTTTTCAGGTTTTTTTTAACTTTTATTGTACTTTCATGCGCTTCATCAGCTTTGTTTGCAGGAATTTTGGAAAATGTGATGGAAGGCAAAACAACTATCATCGATTTAACCTATCCCTTAAATGAAAAAAACGCCCATTGGCCAGTAGGGGCATATGAGCCCTTTAAGTATGAAGTTATTGCCTCATTGAAAAAAGACAGGGTCTTTTCCGGAAAATACAGCACACCGGAACATTTAGGCACGCATATTGATGCACCAAATCATTTTGAGTCAAATCAACCCTCCGTAGATCAGATTCCGTTCACTCAATTAGTCGGCCCTGCTATTGTTGTTAACATAGTTGAAAAAGTGGAAAAAGACCATGACTACACCCTGTCAGTAGCAGATATTTTGAACTGGGAAAAAGAAAATGGCGCTATTCCTCATGGAGCCATTGTTTTGCTTTATACAGGATGGAGCAAGCGCTGGAATGATACTGAGAAATACAAAAATATGGATAACTGCAGCAGGATGCACTTCCCTGGCTATTCTAAGGAAGCAGCAGACTTTTTAATTAAGGAAAGAACGATAAAGGGCATTGGTATTGATACCTTAAGCGGTGACTGCGGTATGTGTTCAGATTTTCAGGTACATCATATAATAAATGGCGCCGGCAAGTACATCCTCGAAAATATTGCTAATCTCGATACATTGCCGCCGCAAGGATTTACCCTTATCCTTGCGCCTATCAAGATAGAAGGAGGCTCAGGAGGGCAATGCCGGATTTGGGCTTTGTTGTCTGAATAATGGTAACAATTTCTGTCATCCTGAGCGGAGTCGAAGCATTAAAAGGTTAATCAAAAGCCAGATTTATTTGACTATATGCAGGAATGATATGCTTTGCAAGAAGTGAAATACTCAACGTGTCTTTGCTGCACTCCTTATCCGTCGCTTTCAAATACTGTCTGGATACGCGCCAATACATCCTCCAGATCAAAAGGTTTATTGACAATAAAATTTGCCTTTATTTCTTTTTCGGGAAAAGAATCTGCCGCATTGAGAAACCCCGTAATTATCCCGACTTTTGGTTTTTCCTCTAACAATTCTATTGCATCCATGATATCCCACCCGGAAACTTCCGGCATCCCAAGATCACAAAGGATAAGGTCGTATTTTCCCGTTCTCAATTTGTCCAATGCTTTCCTGCCATCATTGATTTGTTCTACAATATACCCTTCTTCCGAAAGAAAATTGCACAATACTTTTCCTATAACTGCTTCATCCTCGATTACCAGTATTTTATTTCCCCTCATTCCTTTTTTTACCCCTGTTTTTTCTGCCGTTTCTTCTTCATATACATCTTTTGTCACCGGAAATGACAAAAGAAAAGCGCTTCCCATTCCCACCGTACTGGAAACATGTATTCGTCCCCCATGTCTTTTAACAATCCCATAAGCAACGCTTAGGCCTAAGCCGGTGCCCCTTTCTTTGTTGGTAAAGAAAGGATCGAAAATCTTTGATTTAATATCCTCAGACATCCCGATCCCCGTATCTGAAATGCTCAAATACACGGTATCTTCATCATCCCACGTAAGGATGCAAATAGTGCCGCCATCGGGCATGGCATCCAATGCATTGTTGATAATATTCAATATCACTTCCCGTAATTCCGATGGATTGCCTTTTATCTTCCGAACTTGTTTCAGTTCATCGGTATTTATGCTAAACTTTACTCCTCCCCCCTCAGCCATACTCTGCCATCTTGGCTTTAAAAATACCACAACATGTTTTGCCAAATCAGCTAAATCAACCGCCACATATTTTACGGAATTTTGTTTCTCTTTGGTAAATTCGTTCAATCTTCGGACAATCTCCGCCCCGTCCCTTACATATTTGTGCACTACGTTAAGCGTCTCCAGCAATTTCTCCCTGCCTTTATTCTGTCTCATTAATATCTGTATATTGCCATCTATCGCCGCAAGGATATTATTAATTTCATGCGCAACTCCGGAAGAAATAACCCCCAGCGCCTGCATTTTTTTCGAATGCAGCAACTCTTCCTCCATGCGTTTTCGCATGGTAATATCCTGAAAAGTAACTACCGCCCCAATAATCGCATTATTTTTTTGGGTCATCGTGGAAATGAGTGGGTAGATTTTAGGGAAAAAAGGACGAGAAGAGTCATAAAATAAGGGGAAAAAGGGGTTGAAGAGGATAGGAAAAGATGTCATGATTATTTGATGAGAAAAAAGAAG
>VGXV01000041.1 GCA_016873165.1 Planctomycetota bacterium
AACCTTTAATGAATTCAAGAAGGCAATTAATTCTCTTTTGGAATTCTCATCTACACATGCTTTATCAAAGAACGAAAAACTTTCTCAGAAATATTTTAAAATTAAATCCGCTCGGCTTAAGAAAAAAATCGCCGCTTAATTTTTTTAACAAAGTAATGTCTCAACTGACTTCTCGAAAATGATTCGGACAAGAGTGAGTATTTATAGTAGTTTGTTATGTGGATGTGATTGAAATAACCACCCCTATTTCCCCTCCTTCGCAAGGAGGGGACAAGGGGAGGTAATCAATACTATTTTGTTTGCATTATCTCAATTCTTAGATTTGGGCAAAACAATTACTGGTTTTAACCGGTATCATCGGAGTGGAACAAACAAATGGGAAGTTTCTAAAATATGACTGAAATATTTAATAAGAAAGAATATGCAAAAAAAAGGCAACATTTACGAAGGAACATGACAAATGCGGAAATATACCTTTGGTCGAAGTTAAAGGGCAAGCAAATTAATGGATTGAAATTTAGGAGACAATATGGAATTAACCAATATATCGTTGATTTTTATTGCCCTGAACTAAGATTGGCAATAGAAATTGATGGAGGTGTTCATTATTATGATTCAAGGAGAGTAACTGATTTGCAACGGAAAAACGATATAGAGGTTTTGGGAATTAAGGTATTACGATATACCAATATTGACGTTATTAAAAACATCAAAGGTGTTATTCAAGATATTATCGAAAAGACCACCCCTATTTCCCCTCCTTCAGAAGGAGGGGATAAGGGGAGGTGATAAGTTAAAGTTTTTATGCATCCTCTTTTAGAAGGATGTGGCAAATGGTTGCAAAAAATCAGTTTCTTCAAATTACCTCTTTCATAAAGGATTGTCTGCGCCTGCTCGTTGTGTTCGATAATGTACAGGGTAAATACATTTGTTTTGTTTCGATGAAATAGTAATTTAATCGAATAAACATTACATGAGGGTTTATAAGTGAAAAATCACGAGGTGGCATTACTTTTCGGAAAAATTGCTGACGTATTGGAACTAAAGGGCGAAAATACCTTTCGCATCAACTCGTACCGCAAAGCGGCGAGGGTAATTGAGGATTTAACAGAAGATATTGAAGTCCTTGCGAGAGAAGATAAATTGACCAACATTCCCGGTGTAGGCAAAGGAACGGCAGATAAAATTGTGGAATACCTCAATACGGGAAAGATGTCCAAATATGAGGAGGCAACAAAAGGGATATCTGAAGAAACGGTCGAACTCATGCAGATACCGGGTTTGGGGCCAAAAACGGTTGCAATGCTTCACAAGGAGCTTGGCATTATCAATTTAAGCGATGTGGAAAATGCCATTCATGCCGGAAAGTTAAAGGGCTTATTCGGGATGGGAGAAAAAAAGATTGAGAATATCATAAAAGGTATTGAATTGTACAAAACAAGCCAGCAGCGCATCTCAATCGGGATGGCATATCCTGTGGTAATGAGGATTATTGAACGATTGAAAAAAAATCCAAAAGTGAAGGAGATACAGGCAGCCGGTTCTTTGCGAAGGATGAAAGAGACGGTGGGAGATATTGATATCCTCGCGACAGGGAGCGACGGAGCGGAAATAATAAAATCATTTGTTGCCATGCCGGGGGTTACTCTGATACTTGCTTCGGGCAGCACAAAGGGCAGCGTCAGACTGGAAGAGGGTGTTCAGGCAGACCTAAGGGTGGTAAATGAGGATGAATATGGTTCCGCCCTGCAATACTTTACCGGATCAAAGGAACACAACGTTCACCTCCGGGAACTGGCAAAGAAAAAGGGATATAAAATCAGTGAATATGGTATTTTCGAAGGTGAGAAAAAACTGGGAGGACGGTATGAATCCGATATTTACAAAAAATTGGGAATGGATTGGATTCCTCCTGAATTGCGCGAAAACAGAGGAGAACTGGAAGCCGCCATTGAGAAAAGATTGCCAAAATTGATTGAATATTCCGACATTAAAGGAGATCTTCATAATCATTCCGATTGGAGTGACGGAAACTGTACCTTTGAGGAAATGGCCGAACATGCGGTGAAAAGGGGATATAAATATATGGTAGTGTCAGACCATTCCAAATCTCTCCATGTGGCAAACGGATTAACCGATGACCGGTTGCTCAAGGAAATCGAAGAAATTGACAAACTGAATGAAAAATTGAAAGGGTTTGCGTTGCTGAAGGCTTCCGAGGTAGATATCAAAACAGACGGAACCCTTGATTTTTCAAATAAAATACTGGAAAAACTGGATATAGTGATAGCTTCCATCCATAGCGGTTTCAAGCAGGAGAAAGAGAAGATAACGAAAAGAATGATTGATGCCATACATAATCCGTATGTCAACATTATAGCGCACCCGACGGGACGCCTTATCAGCAAACGTGTTGGATATGATGTTGATATTGAAAAGGTGATGGAAGCATGTGCGGAAACCGGCACAGCCCTGGAAATCAATTGTTATTACGACCGGCTTGACCTGAATGATGTATATTGCAAAAAAGCAAAAGAGATGGGGGTGAAAATTGCCATTAGCACTGATTCCCATTATGTGGATCAAATGTGGATGATGGAACTGGGAGTGGGAATTGCCAGGAGAGGCTGGCTTGAACCACAGGATGTAATAAATACGTATTCGCTGGATAAATTGATGGCTTTTTGCAGAAAGAAAAGGAAGAAAGGCTAATGTCTTTCGTGCAAGTGAATGCAAGGGATATGCAATGGTTCGAATATGAAAGCAATAAAAAGTGTTGCCAATATCACCAGAAACGATATTGGGGAATTTCTGCATGTGGCTGCAAAAATTCCTCTCAGGCCGGAATTCCGGGAATTTTCACCGGAAGAAGCAAATGAATCCCTGATGGAACTTAAGGCGAGGAAGATACGAGGCTCGAAGGTATTACGATTGGAGTAATCCCACTGTATTTATAGTGTCAAAATTTAGTTTTTTTGAAAAATTGCCCATGCCTTAACCCCATGCTGAAGCATGGGGGTTAAGGGGAGAAATAATCATGGGCTTCAGCCCTGAGGCAAAATTAGCCCAATATCTTTCACTGTACTAGGTTGTAGAGACAGGTTTCAAACCTGTCTCTGCCAAAGCCGGTGTATTTGTTGTGGATATCTCCGCACTAAAGTGCGGAGTTAATGGAGGTGAAATGTGCTCCATGCATCAATATTAGAGGCACATTATAAAATAAGGGAAATCGAAGTCTTTTTTAAAAAACTAAAGTGTTAGTGATATTCAGTGTTTGCCGGGTTCAAGGGTTTTGCCTGAACGAGTTGAAATTATGTATGTTTCCAGCGCCTTCATTCTCAAATCATCATCGGCAAGCACGGCGCCTTCCAGAGGATTCTGAATGCACCAGTTTATCATATCCCGCAAGAGGGCAACCTTTCCTGTTTGTGTCTGATACTTTGGATACGTTTCAGGATGCGTGTTTGAGGCGTCGGGATGGCACATGTCGCAAGAAACGCCGTTTCCCCCAAGAGCAGGGTCGTGAAATAATTCATACCCTTCGGCAATTAACCGATCCATTTCCGCCTTCCAAATTCTCTGTTGTCTTTCCGGATGAGGTTTATCTCCGTGCACGAGAATGAGGGGAAGTTCTTCAATATCCCTGACACGTTCGAAGGGCAGTCCGTTCACCGATACATAAATCGTACTTTCCGATTCAGGTAATTTCGCGGTGATTTCATCTTCGCAAAATTCCATTAAAGACATGAGAAGCTGCGCTACCTGCCTGGCTTTCGTTTCCGGCATAACTTCGCCTTCATAGCATCCCTCGGCAATAACCTTCTTTCTTCCGTCGCAGGCAGTGACAATCTGAACAGACTTTTCTGCCGGTTGTTGTATTGCCATATCACGGGCATTAACAACATTGCGATCATCGCTGCCGTAATTAATTATGAGAAATAATGTGACGAAAAGAATAAAAAACAGGCTATGTATGATTTTCATTGTATTTCTCCTATGGGATAAATGCTTTATTTTAAAAAGTTGTCTTTCAGTAATTGTTATCTACAGAGAAATCAGTATGATGGACCATGCACCGGCTCTGTGATAGCGACTACCTTTTCATAGGAAACCGGCAGGGGGTTCCGCGTCCATGGCATGTATGTCATATTAATATTTCCGTTGCTCAGCGTGTCTATTTTGCCCCATCCGGTGCCGTCAAGCTGGTTAAAGGGGTCTGCTCTATCCATCTGTATTGTGTATTTTGGAATGCCTTGCGGTGCGTATGGCCAGGGCCATGCGGTGGAAAGCAGACCGTGAAAAATGATGTTTCCTATTTTATTGGTAAGCACCTGATGCGTGTGTCCGTGAATAACGGTTACCGCGCTAAAAGGTGATAATAGTTTCTGTACCTCGTCCGCGTCGTCTGTCCAGAAATTCCAAGGTTTGTAATATTTATACAGAGGAGAATGGGAAAAAACCACTATGGGGGTATCTTTTCTGAGGGTTGCCAGGTCATTGCTTAACCACGCGCGCTGTTCTTCCCCAACAGTAAAAGGTTTGCCTTTCGGGTTATCCAACTGTGCCATAAACAGCATTCGTTCCATAGGAGCCATTTTTGATTGTGTCCAGTAATCTTCAACAATTACACTGTTCAATACGATAAAATGAACGCCTTTATAATCGAAAGAGTATGTGGGATTCCCGAAAAATTCCCTCCACGCCTCTCCCATATCATAATACCAGTCGTGTTCGCCTACCATCATGTAAACTTTGGGTTTTAATTCGGCTAATATTTCTTTTCCGAGTGAGAGTTCATCCCTCAGCCCCAGTTGAGCAAGGTCTCCCCCGTAAAAAACAAAATCAGGCTGCGGATCCATGGCATTTACATCTTCAACGGCCTTTATTAAGGATTTGGCGAATCTATGCTCCTTTCCACGGGCTAACAGATGTGAGTCTGATATGTAGGCAAACATAAATTCGTTTGCGATTGTTGTTGCTGCTGCTTCTCTTTGTTCAGTCAAATTTTGAGCGTATTGTGACGCGCAGCCCGAACTGACGACAATGATACCGGTTGCGACAGCAGTCTTTAAAAATTCTCTGCGGTTGAGTTCTGATAACGAAGGATACTCTGATAATGAACTATTTCGTTTTTTATTTTTGCTCATAACATTGTTCTCCGGTAAAAAATTTATCTATAGTATTCCGTTGTCCGATTTAAGGTTTAGGGGACGAAACAAGCTCCGATATGGTATCACCGGTAAGGGATTTCATAAATTCCACCAAATCTTTCTTTTCTGCTTCAGTCAGATTCAGGGGTCTGATGCCGCCGTCCAAGTTGGGATTCGGGATGCCGCCTTTATTATAAAAATCGATTACGCTTTCCAGAGTAGGTTCGCTGCCGTCGTGCATATAGGGCGCAGTAAGGGCGATGTTCCGTAATCCTGATGTCTTAAAAGCCCCGATATCTTTGGATTGTTTGGTTACAGTATAGCGTCCGAGCGCTGATGATCCTTTTTTGCTTGAAAGAACGTTTGGTTCCACGTTTGAACTTGCAGCCTCGCGTGCTATTGCTTCGAAATCATTATCTTTCATCGCGACTCCGATATTATGAAAAGCATTATCGGTGAAAAAGGGATAAGCCATGTTAAACTCATGGCAGGTAATACAACGCGCTTTTCCCCTGAATAACTCCCATCCCCTGCCGGCAAATTCGCTGATAGCGTTTTTATCGCCTGAAATAAAACGGTCGAAAGGGGAATCGAAGGAAATAAGCGTTCGTTCGAAAGAGGCAATCGCCTGTGCTAGTTGGTCAATGGTTATTTTATTTGAGCCAAATACGGAATTAAAAGAAGTTTTGTATTCAGGGATTTTTGAAATCTTTTTTACAACGGCGTCATGAGAAGGCATGCCCATTTCTACCGGATTAATTAAAGGTTGTTTGGCCTGTTCCTCCAACGTTGAAGCCCTTCCATCCCAGAACTGCAAGTCAAAAAATGCGGTGTTAACAACCGTTGGGCTGTTTCGTACTCCTTTTTGGCCTTTAATTCCGATGGCAAGCATTTCCCCATCGGCAAACCCTTTTTGCGGATCGTGACACGTTGCGCAGCTTACCGTATCGTCAGCGGAAAGGCGTTTGTCGAAGTAAAGAAGTTTTCCTAATTCTATCTTTTCCTTTGTTAGGGGATTCTCTTCCGGGATTATAGGCTCCAGCACTCCTTCCGGTAAATTGAGAAGATACGGTTCATTTGCCGGAGTTGAAAATACTTTTGATGGATAAAGACTGAAAATAGAAAATACGATAATACTACTGATATGCGATATTACGATGGCAGATATATTGCGGCTGAATATTTGCACTATTTCCCCCTTTCGCCTGTATAAAATGTGTATTATATTTTACCACCGGCAGCGTAATTGTTGTTGCTTTGCCGGGAAAGTTTCAAATGCAAATGATATTTGTGGAATTAGGGATGTATCCCCTGTGAAGTACCTGTTTATAAACTATACAATATTTTTGTAACATAGTTCCAACTTTTTTTAAATACCTCAAATCGGGCGGGCTGTTGGGAGCATTCCCGATTTTTTGTAAAAAAGCAATTACCATATATTCTGCCTGATATGAAAAGTTCCTTAACGCACAGAGAAACTCAACCCTTCGACTCCGCTCAGGGTGACAGTAAGCGTCATCTATGAAAAAGCATGTCATGCTGAGAGGAGTCAAAGCATAATAAATGATGAGTTTTAAAAAAAATCGGGAATGCTCCCGGGCTGTTTAAATCAAATGCACCACGGATTAAAGAGCGTTGTCAAAAGAGAGTCGTCTATTGACTTTATTATTAACTAATGACACACTTATTTGTTGTAAATAAATGAATTCTCTCACGAAAAGACAAAGATATGCACAAAATTGGTATACCTCCCGCTTACAAAAAATTCCTGATATACGTAAAACCATACCGGTGGTTGATTGTGACTGCAACGCTATTCGGGCTGATGAAATACAACATACCGTTGATATTTCCCTGGATTTTTAAAGGAATAGTTGACGATTTGCTGAAACCGTCTTCCTATGATATCAGGAAATTATATGCCACTATGGCAATAATGATATTGCTGTATGTTGTATGGTCGGTGGTTGCGTATTTCAGATCATATTTTGCCGACAGGACAGGGCAACGGATTATTTTTGACCTGCGGCAGGAACTTTACGCGCATCTTCAAAGAATGTCGCTGAGTTTTTATGAAAAAAGGCAGGTGGGATCAATAGCGGCACGGTTGCTTGGCGATATTTCGTCCGCTCAGAATTTTGTGGGCGCTGCTTTTACAAATACCATCATGGATGCAAGTTCGATTTTTTTGAACTCCCTGATTCTGTTTCATATGAATTGGAGGCTTGCGCTTGTTTCCATTTCCATCTTTCCGTTTTACGTCATATTGAACAAGTACTTTAAAGCGCGAATAAAGAAAATGAGCAGGCAAATTCAGCAAAAAATGGAGGAAATGTCGGGAAACGTACACGAAAAGCTTGGAGGCATTTCGGCAATACAGGCATATACACGGGAAAAGAATGAAGAGTCTGTCTTTCTTCAGGATAATCGCGAGTATTTGTCGTTTCAGATGAAGAATATAAACAATAATGCCATTGCCCATTCTGTCATCGGTTTTTTAACGTATCTCGCGCCGGTGCTTGTAATCTGGTACGGGGCTGTGCAGGTTATCAAAGGGCATCTTACCATTGGTGAATTGACGGCATTTTATGCTTACCTTGGTTTGTTTTATGCTCCCCTGAACAGGCTGACGGAACTGAATATTCTTCTGGCCAATTCTCAGGCTGCGATAGAACGGATATTCGAAGTATTTAATACAACCCCTGAAATTACCCATTCATCCGATGCAAGAGAATTTGGAACGGTGAGGGGAGAAATACGTTTTATTAACGTTGGTTTTTCTTACCAACCTCCGGTGGCTACCTTGAAAAATATTAATTTGGACATTCCTGCAGGCCATACCATAGCGTTGGTTGGACCGAGCGGCGCGGGAAAATCCACTTTTGTAAAGCTAATACCGCGGTTTTATGATGTTTCCGAAGGAATGATCACTGTGGATGGATGCAATATCAGGGAGGTGAAACTTGACAGTTTGAGAAAACAAATAGCGACTGTTCCCCAGGAGCCTATTTTGTTTTCAGGAACGGTGTATGAAAACATTCTGTTTGGCAGGTCCGATGCTTCCGAATCTGATATAAAGAATGCGGCCATGTCTGCAAACGCTCATGATTTTATTTGCAAGCTTCCAGAGGGATATCAGTCTGAAATCGGAGAAGGGGGGTTGAAACTGTCAGGGGGACAGAAACAGCGTATTGCGCTGGCGCGGGCATTTTTAAAAGACGCGCCGATATTATTGTTGGATGAGGCAACGTCTTCTTTGGATTCCGGAGCGGAAAATCTGATACAACAGGCATTAAAGAGGCTAATGACCGGCAGAACAACGATCATCATCGCCCATCGCCTTTCCACAATCCAATCGGCGGATATGATTGTTGTGTTCGAAAACGGAGAGATTGTAGAGACCGGGACACATATGAAATTATTACAGGAACCATACGGGAGATATCGCCGTCTCTATGAGGAACAGTTTCATAATAAATATTTAATGGTGTGATCAATTTCTTTCGTTTTTGATTCTTTTTTTGTTGGTAGAGTTGTGAATAGATTATTTATTTTGTAATGGACAACAAAAATATTTAAAGAGGAGATGAATGTGAATTTATGGAAAGATATGCCTGCGGGCGCTGATGCCCCCGATAGTATAAACGTAATTGTCGAAATTCCGAAGGGTTCACGCAACAAGTACGAATTTGACAAGAAAACAGGGGCTTTGAAGCTCGACCGTGTGTTGTATTCCTCAATTCATTATCCGGTCGTCAACGGCAAAAGAGTAAGACCTGTTTGTTTTCCTGATGAAAATATATGGTAAAATTTCTCACTAAGAATGAAAATTTTTTCTGTCGATTATTGATAATAAAATTGTCTTTTGGTAATATATAATGATTATTATTATGTATTCTACACATAATAATAATATTTGTACTTTTGACAACTTGCCCTCACGTTAAAGTTCCTTCAGGAAAAAACCTCATAGAGAAACTGTTGTTTGTATCTTGAACTTTCAGGGAGAAGGGGTGATTAAAAATCAATAACCAAATTACATCGATTACGGTATGGTATAAAATTGTGGTTGTGTAGTAAATTTATGCCAGAATGGAGCGGAATTTATGATGTTAAGTAAAAATAAGAAATACACGATACTGATGAATTTTCTATTATTTATTTGTTTTTACTTTTACGGTAATACCGTTTGCAATGCTGAGGAACCGGGTCTGGAAAATCTGACGTATAATGTACATGGAGAAAGAGGGCGTATCCCTGTTATGCCGCAAGAGAATCCACGGGAGGGTGAATATGAAACAGAGGTAGAGTCATTTAATGTCACAGCTCCTTCTGGCAATACATTGTACGGGCTAATCAGACGCCCCATCCATCGTTTGTACTCAGATGCAAGCTTTCCCGCACTGATAGTTATTCCCGGTGATATTGAACCTGGCAGGACGCTCGCATATAGCGCCCTGGTTGAGTTGATAAGTGAAGCGGGTATTGTTGTAGTTTGTTTTAACGCGGAAGGACGCGTCAGCGATGATCTTGATGATATCGCTTCAGAGGGAACAGAAGATTACTACGGATTCAGACATCAGGACGGCCTTTATGAAATTATAAACTTTGTTAAAGAACGTGATTATGTAATTGACGAAAACATAGGGATATTCTCATATTCATTCGGCATTTCAATGGCTGCGGGATGCGTGAGCCGTCATCCGGATGCCTCAGTGAAATATATCATTGATGTGGAAGGTCCTTCCGATAGTTATGCCGCATGTTTAGAACCGTGGAGTCTCGACCGTGATGCCTCAAATGATAGGGAAAACGAGACATACGAGCTTTTTGGCCATTATTCCCTTGAACGGGACCCGTCAGAGGAAAATGTTGCTTTTTGGGAAGAGCGCGAGGCAATTCGTTACATAGGAGATTTTCGGGGATATTATTTGAGAATTCAGGGGGAATGGGATCATGCGCTTCCGCCATCCGGCAAAAGAGAATTAACAAAATTTACCCAGCCGCCCCTTTGGTGGCAAAATAAACATGCAATAGGATTAGTGGATGCGGCAATAGCAGGCGGGGTGCCATGGGTAAGGATAAATATGCGGGAGCAGGGAAACCGGGTGAATAGTAAATACAGTTTTAAAAAACAACCTGAATATTTATCCGGTTCTCGAGATGAAAGCCAGACATATCTCAGGGCGATTATTGAGTTAATCCGGTTAGCCACATAGATGGTATCTTTTTTGTTTTTCCAATCATCTGACAATATGCCTGCCCTAATCGGTCTGGAATCTTTGCTTGTTACATGTTCATCTTCCCCTTGCTTTTGTCCACTTTTTCATTCATAATCCAACAAATCGATTACAGAATAGGTTTATTTACGCAATTCGGTTGGAATAATCATTTATAAGTTACCCCGCCTGCCTGCCATCAGGCAGGACGCTGAGAATGCAGAAGAATACATTAAATAATGCTTTCATGCAAAAAGATAGCGAATGAAAACAATTATTCATAACTATGTTAATAATGGCATTGCCTGGCAGGTGAATGGGGAGATTACCGGTGCGTTGCGGGAGATATGTGATACGATTCACAAGGAAGCTAAGTATGAAATGGTCCGTAACGGACACTTCAGGAAGGTTCTGAAATACGCGGATAATCATGAATCGTACTATATAAAGCGCTATACGGCAAAGGGCGGTATTGACAGGATGAAATCGTTGTTTGTGCCGTCAAAGGCGAAACGGGAATGGGATCGGGGTTTTTTGTTGATGGAAAACGGCTTGCATACCGCAGAACCCATTGCGATAGGAGAAAAACGGAGATATGGAGGTATCAGGGAGTGTTATATTATTTCAAAGACAATTCCCAACAGTATTTCAGTAAAATCCTTTTTGCTTGAATTGCTGAAAGTTCCGGCGGGCATTATGCAAAAAAAGGAATTGTTGCGAAACCTTATGCTCTACGTAAAAAAAATGCATGACGCCGGTATTACACACGGAGAGCTTCACGCGGAAAATATCGTGGTGAATATGAATGACCCTTCGGTATTTTATTTAATCGATCCTGGCCGTACACGGTTTAGAAAGCATGTGCCGTTATCGGCAAGAAAGAAGGAATTGTCCCGGTTATTGTATTCCGTTGAAGAACTTTGCTCATGCGAGGAGATGCTTGAATTGGCGCGTTGTTATGAAATACCTCATCCGCGGGAAATTTTAGAGATGGTATTTGCGACGAAACGGCGGATATGGCACAGCAGGTCGAGGAAAAGTTTAAAGAGAAACAATGTATTTAAAATAATAAGAAAAGGGGGGTACAGGTTAAATATGAGATCGGAGTGGGATTCCGATGCGATACTGGCTCTCATAGATACACATAGTGATTCGTTACGTGAGAAACGAGAGAATATTATTAAAATCTCTCTTAAAACAGGCATTACGATTGTATCCTGTCCTGATGAAAAAATGAAAAGGGTGTGTATAAAAGAATACCGCTACCCTTCTCTGCCGAAAAGAGTTGTTTATTCCATTATCCATTCACCCGCACGAAAGGCGTGGCTTGCCGCACACGGTCTTTTAGCGTTAAAATTCAATACCCCTCAGCCGATTGCGCTTTGCGAAAGCAGGAAAAATGGCATTCTGGAGAAGAGTTTTATTGTAATGGAAGACGCGTCAGGCAATATGCCAAGCAATCAATATGTAACACAAAAATTCAGCAAAATATGTTGTGAATCTGATTACAGAAAAAAAAGAGGATTCGTTATAAGGCTTGCAGATTCTTTCAGGAAACTGCATGACGCACAGGTATACCATGCTGATATGAAGGCAAATAATATTTTAGTGGGAGAATTGCAGGATTCATGGAATTTTTATATTTTAGATCTGGACAGGGTGTACTTTAACCGGGCGATTACACGAGACGAGCGTATCAGAAATTTGTCTCAAATAAACGCGTCGATGCCGAATTGCATGACATATACCGACAGGCTCCGATTTTATAAAGCGTACGTGAACAGAACAGAGATGAATAATGAGGATAAGGAAATTATCAGGGAAATTGTTACGGCCAGCCTAGCGAGAAAACACGTCTGGCAGCCCGGAATAATAGCTTCCCGGTAGGATTATGTGTGCGCTGAGACAATATTGCGAATAATGCTCTAAATGCCGGAACCGTCGGAAAAGTTAATATTGCAATATTTCGGACCAGTGTCGGATATTTCATTTAAGTGTCTCCAGCGGCCGGCTCTGGGGTCTTCTCCCGGTTGAACAGGCGTTGTACAGCATTCGCAGCCGATGCTGGGATAATTTTTATTATGCAAAGGGTGAATAGGTACGTCATTTTCAAGTAAGTAGGATTCTATTTGTTCATCAGACCAGTCAAAAATCGGATGGAGTGTATATCCTTCTATTCTTGGGTCTCTCAGCAAGGGTTCTAATTTCGCGCGTTTTCCTCCCTCCGTTTGTCTTAAACCAACCATGGACAGCTTTAAATTATTGTTTTTCATATAACTGAGATAGGGAACTTCTTTTCGTAAACGGCAGCATTCTTTTTGGCCGTCAATATATTGATATAATTTCTTACCATACCGGTTTTCTTGCTGTTCTATAGTAAATTCAGGATACAATGATACTATGTTTAATTTGTAACGTAAGATAAACTCATCCCGGAGTTGCAGAGTTTCAGAGAAATGATATCCTGTGTCAACAAACAAAATATAATTTTCAAGTCCCATAGTATAAAAAAAATGCATTAGCACGGAGGCCGTCTTTTGCATGCTGCTTAATAAAATTGTATCTTTTCCAAAATTACCGATTGCCCATTGCATCCGTTCCAAGGCGGAAGATTCTTTCAGTTTTTTATTAATTGAGACAATATCCAGTTGTAGTGTTTGTTCCATTCGTTTTGTATGACTCCTGTTATCCCTTACAAGTTCATAGATTGTGATTTATTAAAGGTTGTGGTTGTAAAGTGAAGATCGTCTTCGCTCTACTTTTTCAGAAAACCTATCTCAGTTTATTATCGAATGAACAATGAGTCAAGCAATAAGTAAGGTGTTTTGCAAATTGTCATTGACTTTGCATTTGTTAACTTGTAAAATGCAAAATCTCTATTAGATACTTGCATTACAAGTAGTTACGATTGTTTTCAACGATGTAAATTTATCTATGTTTATTGGTGTTGATATAGTAGAAATAAACCGAATAAAGAAGTTGTGCATTTCCAACGAAAAGTTCTTGAATAAAATTTATACCAAAAAAGAACTGGAATACTGTTTGTCGAAGAAAAACAGACATCAGCATTTGGCTGCCCGTTTTGCAACAAAAGAAGCTATGTTTAAGGCATTGGGAACAGGATGGACGGGTAAAATAAGATGGACAGATGTCGAATTGTTGAATGACGAAAAAGGAAAACCATACTTAAATTTTTATGGGAATGTGAAAGAATTAGTTGAGGAAAAGAATATTAATGCTGCTGAGGTCTCAGTATCTCATTGTAATGATTATGCTATTGCCCAGGTATTATTGGTGCCGGGAACAGAATCTTTACCGGTAGCGGCTTCAAAAATGTAAACGATTAAAAAGGGTAATTACATGAAAAAACTTGTGCTCATCAATCCGCATCCGATAGGCAACGTAGGAGAAGAAAATGTTTCCGTATTAAATCAAATGCCGGTAAATCTTGGTTATTTGAAAGCGTTAACACCGGGTAACTGGTGCGTTGATATCATTGATGAAACACAGGAACATGCGATAGATGAAACCACAGGCGATATTACCTTTGGGGGAGCGGATTTGGTAGGAATTACCTCGGTAAGTTATCAGGCTGACCGCGCATATAAAATAGCAACCGCATGCAGAAAAAGGGGAATTCCCGTTATCATGGGTGGCATTCATGCTACGAGCAATCCGGATGAGGCAGCGAGATATGTTGATTGTGTGGTAATCAGAGAGGCTATCACCCTTTGGGCAAAAATCATTGATGATTTCGAAACGGGTTGTCTCCAGAAAAGATATGACGGGGGCCTTACTCCGATGGAGATATACTGCAATTTGTATTCAGACAGAAAGTTTTTGAAAGATAAATATAAATACCGGTATTCCGGGATTATTACCACTGCGGGATGTCCTTTTGCCTGTGAATTTTGTTCCGTACCCCAGTTTCAAGGTCAAAAATACAGGGAACGGCCTATCGAGGATATATTGAATGAGTTTGAATCAATAAAGGGACAGTACCGCGGATTGATATTGACGGACGAAAATTTTTACGGGCACAGCAAGAAATCAAACGAACGCGTTCGCAATCTTTTTAAAGGTATGGTGGAAAGAGGCATTTATCAAAACTGGTTTGGATTTACGTCTCTTAATATATACAAGGACGATGAAACGCTTGAATATATGATGAAAAGCGGATGCGTTGGCGTATTGATCGGTATCGAATCCATCGAAGAAGAATCCCTTAAGTCAATGAACAAAAATGTAAACCTGAGGATATCCGTTGAAAATTATTATGAGGCAATTGCCAATATAAGAAAACACGGTCTCGCGGTATGGGGGACAATGGTGTTCGGAAACGATGCCGATACACCTGCCACATTTGAACGGGTGGCTGATTTTATCTTGGACTCCCATATCGACATTATAACATGCGGCATACTCTGCCCGTTTATCAATACACCGCTCTACCACCGGTTGAACAAGGAAAACAGGCTCTTCCGGTTAAATTTTCCAGAAGATTGGAAATATTATACCTCGCATCATCTGACGTATGTATTGAAAAAACTTTCCCTTCAGGAAATGATAGATGGGTTTCAATATCTCTACGACAGAATTTACGCGACAGATGTGTTGCGAAAGAGATTTCACAGCGCTAAGGATGAGTTAAACAATAATATGAATGCCGCTATGTTTGCGTTTCGTGTGAATCTGGATTGGCAGAATGTGTATCAGCATTTGATTCAAAATCTGAAAGATTTGCAGGCATCAGGTGATTATGAAGCGGCTTTGAGGCGTTACAATGGTACAACAAAGCAGACCAAAGAGAAAAAATTAGCGTCAATTGAAGCGATTCCTTAAAAAGGTATTTGGTTGTTTTGCCGGTAAAGGATTCGTGTGCGATAAAAAATTATTAGGGTCAACTTGTTCACATTGTGGAAGTGAATAGTTGGCCTCTTGTTTTTGAGAACGAAAAAAAATGGCAAAAGTCGTTATAACGGGATTAGGATTGGTGACTCCGGTGGGAACCGGGTTAAAAAAAAGCTGGGAATCCTTTATACAAGGAAGAGATGGTGCGAATGAAATGAAATCATTTGACACCTCCCTATACAAGGTGCACCGGTCGTGTGAAGTAAAGGATTTTCAACTCGACGTCGAGTTGGAAAATCAAATCATCGAAAATACCATTCACAAATATGTTTATTATGCGGCAAGGGAGGCAATGAGGGAAAGCGGTTTAATGGATGATAGGAATTCTGACCGAGAACGATTCGGGATTGCCATTGGCACACTTGCTGCAGAGTTAACTCCATTTGAGAGACTGCTAAGAAAAGATACTTCATTGAAAAATAACGGATTTGACAAGATAGTCGCTGCTGTATACCCTCCAAATTCCATCACAAGCATACTGGCTAAATATTTTAATTTTGAAGGTCCGGCAATGATTTCCCTAAATGCGTGTTCTTCAGGGAATCATGCTATCGCGTGGGCGTATGATCGTCTTATGGACAATAAACTTGATGTTGCGATGGTTGGCGGTGGTGATATGATTCCCCAAACGGAATTTACTCACTTTCACAACCTGAAGGCGCTGGCGCCTGATAAATGTCAGCCTTTTGATAAAAACAGGAAGGGACTTATGATTGGCGAGGGTGCGGGCATACTGATTATGGAACGTTATGAGTATGCGAAGAAGCGCGGCGCCACTATTATTGCAGAAATGGCGGGGTATGGATTAAGTTGTGACGGGTTTCACATGACTGCTCCGCATCCGGAAGGGGATGGAGCGGTAAAATGCATGAGCGACGCGCTTAAAATGGCAAAAATTAATCCATTGGATATTGGGTACATTAATGCTCATGGAACCGGCACACCGCATAATGATAAAACAGAGACCGCCGCGATTAAAAGGGTTTTTGGCGGGCGTGCATATAAAATCCCGTGCAGTTCCACGAAGTCTATGATTGGACATCTCATGGGCGCAGCCAGTGCGGTAGAATCTGTGATATGTTGTTTAGTGCTGCGACACGGTATTATTCCCCCAACAATCAATTATGAAACACCTGATCCTGAATGCGATCTTGACATTGTTCCCAATGTGGCTCGTGAGGTTAAAGTATCCCGCATTGTGAATAATTCATTTGCTTTTGGGGGAAACAATGCAACTACTATTTTTTCAAAATTAGAATAAATAATTATACACAAACTGTATGAAAAAAAGAGTCGTCATAACAGGAATGGGGGCGGTATCTCCCCTGGGAAATACGAAAGAGGAATTTTGGAACGGCCTTGTCGGGGGAAAGTCCGGTATAGCCCCAATGGTATCCCTTGACCTCTCTTCGTACAAATCAAAACTAGGGGGAGAAATTCGGGATCTTCAGCCGGAGATACATTTGGGGAAAAAGGGTTTGCGTTATTTGAATAAGGGAACGCTTTTCCTTGGTTCTGCCACGAAAATGGCGCTGGATGATTCAAAACTTCCGCAGGATGGTTCTCTTGAGGATCGGATCGGTATTGTTATCGGGTCATCGCTGGGGAATTTTTCTGAAACGACGGATTATTTCTATGAGATAATCAGAGGCAATCCGTCAGAATTGTCTCCCATGCTCAGTTATGATGTGGCATTGAATTCATCCATAAATTATGTTTCTGTTATTTTTAAGGTAAAAGGGCCTGTGCGCACCGTTTCCGCGGGATTTACTTCAAGCTTAAATGCCATAGAAGATGCGTCACGAATGATACAGAATGGTATGGCAAAGGTAATGATTGCAGGCGGCGTTGAACAGATATCCATTGATTTGTACCTCATATTTTATCTGCGAAAATACCTTTCCGGCATCAAAGGAGGATTGGAAATCAGCGCTCCGTTCGATATACAACGAAACGGATTTATTATGGCTGAGGGCAGTTATATAATCATTCTCGAAGAACTTCAGCACGCGCTGGAAAGAGGGGCTGTTATTTATGGTGAAATTAAAGGGTTTGGAAATACTTACATAGGAGGAAAAAATTATTCAACCCTTGAAAGGGTGAGCAGCGTTGAAAAAGCTATGCAGGAAGCCTTGCGTAATGCCGCGATAAAGAAAGAGGATTTGGACTGCATGAGCGCGAATGCAAGCGGATGTAAAATCCAGGATCCTATAGAGGCAAATGCCATCCAATTCCTGTATGGTGAAGATGTAAAACATATTCCCATCTCTGCCATAAAATCAAATGTGGGAGAATCATACGGTACGGCGGGAGCGGCACAGCTTGTTTCAACAGTAATGTCCATTAATACCGGCATCATCCCCCATATTATCAACCATGCGGAAAAAGAACCGGAGAACAACCTCAACCTTGTTCTTGGCAAACCACTTCAGAAAAAAATCAACCATGCGATCATTAACAATATGGATTATGAAGGAAATAATATGTGTATGGTGGTGAGCAGATTCGCTTGATGGCATCGTATGCAAATAACGCAGGAAGATAAAGAACGATCAAAAAAATTCCGGTTTTACAGACAATGTATTGAAAAAAAACTGGAACCATATGGCCGGGGCATCGATTACGGGCTAAAAGAACGATTTGTTGATTTCGGTAAAAATACAGTCCTTGTTATCTTAAAAAGGGGCCCGATAAACGTAACTCGCACTACACAGTATGATGAAATAGAAGACATGGAAAACATTGCATGGATAAAAGAAATGGTAGACGCATTTCCTGAAACGTAAATATGTTAAATTTTTTTGTGTTGACAGGAAATTCTTTAAATAAGGGAAATTTATGGATGCACATTAAAGTAGCAAACATATATGTTGGAGGAGTGTATTGAAGCAGTACGCGATGCTCTTTGATGCCGATAGGTGTGTTTCCTGCAAACGGTGCGTGGCTGCTTGCAGGGAAGAAAACAACATTGAGGGCGAGTGGAACAGGATATTTGTAAAGATGAAGGAATCCGAACGGGAATTTACACCGCCGGAACCTTTTGTGCAGATGTGCAACCAGTGTGAAAATCCCGGATGCATTGCAGCATGCCCTGTAGAAGGAAAGGCAATTCACAAGCGACTATCTGATGGGATTGTTTTCGTTGAACATGAGAAATGCACGGGATGCGGAAAATGCGTCACGGGATGTCCCTACAATCTCATTCATTTGAGTGAATGGAAAAATGCAAGGGGACAATGTGTTGCCGATAAATGTACGTTATGTTCTCATCGTATTGATACTTTTGAGGCAATTCCCGAAGACTACGATCCTCCGTGTGCGCAAGTATGCCCGGTAGGCGCTCTGAAATTCGGAGAAAAGGAAGAACTTGATGCTTTGGCAGATTTTAAAGGGCGGAAAGGGGATATTCTTCGCAATGAAAAAAACGGGATTATTCCAAATAATATTTCACTAAAAAAGAGATACATAACGCAGCAAATAAGTTTATAAAAATGGCATTTATTTTCAGAATTGTGCAAAAACATCTGATACAAGGATCAAACTCGCAGATTTTAATTGATACAAATATGCCATTGCTTTGAAGGGATGTAAAAAATTGTATTTGACATTTTTTGAAAATAAATAGCAATGAGGGATACCGTTATGAAACAATTCGCTTCCGCAAATAAAATTTACAAAATAATTGTAGTTGAGAGTGAAAGCGAATTCTTTGAAAGACTTGTGCCGCTCATGCAGGAAATTGAATTCAGGGGTGGTAAATGTGAATTTGTCAAATCTTGCGATATGAAAAATGCCGAAATTTTGGTTAAGGAACATACCGATATCGCACTTATTTTTTTACATGCAACAAAGGAAAAAGGTAGTTATTCGCCATTCATAGACTTTTTACGCAATACCATGCGCAATAAGTCCGCCAGGATTATTTTATACTCTGAACAACTGGAATCTTTACCATTGAAAACGGTGCTATCCGAGAATGATATTCATGATTTTATCAATACACAAAACATAACTGATCAAAAGATTGTAATATCCATCCTGTCTGCTCTTCATTGTTATTGTATCATCAGTACGATGGAAAACCGGATTGAGCAGTTGGAAAAAGAGAACAGATTTCTCTCGGAGGAATTAATGCGAAAAAATGCTCTTTTAGGAGAATTGCCTTCAGAAGTTGACGGACGGCAGATAGAGAGCAATATGAACCAATTACTGGGCAGGAATAATTTATTGGAACTGCTCGATGAAGAACTGGAGCGATTGGCAACCCATGATGCCGTGACAGATGTTTTAAACAGGAAGAAATTTGAAAATATGCTGGATATTGCCGTATCACATTGCAATAGATATAAAACTTCGCTGAGTCTGATCTTGCTTGCAGTTAATAATTATATGAATATTGTCGAATTGTATGGGGATCACACAAGCGAAGACCTGCTTAAAAAAATTGTCAATGTAATTAAAATAAAAACGAGAAAAAGTGATGTAATCGCACGATGGGATAAAGATAAATTTATTATCATGTTCCCTGAAGCGAAAAAACAGGAGACGTTATTATATATAGGAAACTTGAGAAAAACCCTTGATGCATCAGTGACGCTTGAAGGAAAGAGACTTAATTATAGTTTTGGAATAGCTTGTTTTGAACAGGAAGATTCGCTTAAGAGTCTCACGAAAAGGGCAGAAGATACGCTGCATGCAGAGAGAAATGCCTGCAAGAACTACCGTTGAATAAGAGGTATTTCCGTGATGTTATGCAGGAATTTTTTAATCGATACATGAATGATTTTACGTCGGGAATGTTTTCGACGTATTCATGAACAATTTTTGTATATTTGATAAAACATTTTCCCATTTTTTCTCTGCGTAGAACTCATAAAACGACATCTGTTCTTCATCAGCAACCCAACATTCAACAAATGCCTCAAAATTGCCGTTATGCAAATGTAAAAACTCCTGTAATTTCACATCGATCTTTTTATCTGAATCCAAAAACCACAAAACGAAATTATCCCATGATTGCGTTTCTTTCTTGATCCACATTCGCCAAACTTCTACAGGACAATCCCAGTCCATTTTATCCCTGAATACGAGTTTGACAATATTAAACAATTCTTCCGATATTTTCGATGTGTTAGTTTTGCCGGTTTTTGTTATTTTCATGCAGGTTTCTTTCTAAAATTAACTATTTTCTGATTTGATTGCTGTTTCTATTAATCACAAATAGCATGCCTGCATGAGATTTATTTTCGTGATTATCTATAACTGCTTATCAAACAATTTTTTGTGTGAATTTTTAAATAATTTATGGACAAGATAGATAAAGAAAACAAGAGAATAAAAATCTTCTACTGCAATATTTGCAATTAAATTTTAACATCTTTGTCTCTCTATACTTCTATTAATTATCAATCTGTTTTGAAAAACATATATTTTGCAACAAATACTATCAAACAAAGTATTAGTGCCTAACCGGATTCAGATTTTGTTTAATTATTTGAATACGCAAATATTGCATTTTTACGTTTTAAAAAAAGCGAGATATTTAAGTTTATTGGAGCAATAGTGACGGAAAGGAAAAAGAAATCGTTGTTTTAAATTTAAAACATTGATTGTGATACACTCTTTTTTTGGATTACCTTGACAAAAAGTTAAACGGTTTTTATAATCGTAACGTTCCATTATTTGACAAATTAGAGCAAATGCACATGTTTTTTAAAGTAAAACAGGTAGTATGTATTTAATAAAAAATATATCACCAGCCAACGGATATTGGTTTTCAACTTCTCTCCCTATTTGAATTCGATATTTAAAGGGTCATTTCATTCAAGTACCGTAGCAGTGACTATGTGTTGTCATGGTATTTTAATTATTTTTCGATCATTTTTGCAGAGAGTGTTTAAAAAATTTATTTATGAATAAATTGTTTCAGGAAGTAAAAATCGGCCGTTTAAAAGTAAAAAACAGACTTTTTATGTCTGCCATGGACTTGGGTTTTACTACCGATGGCGGCATTAATGACCGCATTATTCATTTCTATAGAGAGCGGGCGAAAGGCGGTGTCGGCCTCATTGTGGTGGGCGGTTGTTATCCTGAAATGAATGGTA
Organism: Planctomycetota bacterium; assembly: GCA_016873165.1. Classification (GTDB taxonomy): domain Bacteria; phylum Planctomycetota; class Brocadiia; order Brocadiales; family Brocadiaceae; genus Kuenenia. The sequence continues at coordinate 21,385 of VGXV01000041.1, forward strand.
AGGTGTGGAAGAGCATAATCGGGCTTGACAAGGATGAATTTATTCCCGGACTCAAAAAATTGACCGATGTTGTTCACGAATATGGCTCTTGCGTTGCCGCTCAATTACTTCATGGGGGAAGAAGCGCTTCTTCATTTTTCACAAAAATGAAACCCGTTGCTCCTTCACAATTAGCGCATAGGAATATCAAACAGGAGCCTCATGTTTTGACGACAGAGGAAATAAGAAAAGTTATCGATGGATACGTTAGCGCCACGGTCAGGGCGAAGAAATCAGGATTTGACGCAGTAGAGCTTCACGGTGGCATGGGATATTTAATAAATCAGTTTTTTTCACCTGCCACGAATAAACGTGATGACGAATACGGAGGAAGTCTTGAAAACAGGGCGAGATTCGCGAAGGAGTTGGTAATTGCAATAAAGGATGAAGTGGGGAAGGATTACCCTGTTATTTTCAGGTTATCAGGAGATGATTTTGTCGAAGACGGGCTCAAGATTAATGATAGCATTGAAATTGCGAAAATGTTGGAGCAGGTGGGGGTTGATGCGTTTAACGTGTCACCGGGCTGGCATGAAAGCAAGATTCCTATTATGTCCATGGCCATTCCCCGTATGTCTTACGTTTTTTTCTCGGAAAAAATCAAGGCGCGTGTCAATGTGCCGGTTATCGCTTCTGTAAGGATCAACGATCTTTCTTTAGCAGAGGAAATATTGAATAACGGTTGCGCAGACTTTGTATCAATTGGCAGGCCGCTTATTGTGGACCCTGAATTGCCCAACAAATATGAAAAGGGATTATATGATGATATACGAATGTGTATTGCCTGTAATCAGGGGTGTTTTGATTCACTGCTCAATTTTAAACCGGTTTCTTGCATTTACAATGCCATGGCAGGACATGAGGGTGAATATTCAATAACGAAGGCGGAAAAGATAAAAAAAGTTGTTGTAGCAGGGGGAGGACCGGCAGGCATGGAAGCCGCACGGGTTTTGGCAATAAGGGGGCACAAAGTATCTTTATATGAAAAAAGAAATACACTCGGTGGACAATTACAATATGCCTATATTCCCCCCGGACGTAATGAAGTTCAAAACATCATACACTATCTTGAAAAACAGATAAAAAAGCTGAACGTCGAGATACATACGGGAATTCAGGCGGATATGGCATCTATAGAAAAAGAAAATCCTGATGCGGTTATTCTCGCAACAGGCGGGTTGCCGATTATGCTTGATTTGCCGGGGATGGATTCAAAAAACGTCTGCCTTGCCAGCAATGTCCTGGAAGGAAATGTGTCGTTGGGAACAAATGTGGTAATTATCGGCGGAGGCACTGTCGGAAGCGAGGTTGCGTTACATGTGGCAAAACAGGGGGCGATGAGTCCCGAAGTCGCGTGTTTTTTGCTGAAGCATAAAGTAATTAATGCTGATGAAGCGGTGGAATATACTTCTCATGGAAACAAAAACATTACTATATTGGAAATGAAACGTAAGGTTGGCGGTGGATTTGGCATCTCGACCCGGTGGATTATGCTCAATGAATTGAAAGATGCGGGAGTTCGTGCAGAAACAGAAGTGATGGTTAAAAAAATAGCAGGCAACCATAATGGAGATAACTGTAACGGCGTTATTTATGAAAAAGACGGCCAGGAACATTTCATAAAGGCCGATACTATAATTATAGCGGTGGGATACCGTCCAAACACGGAACTGCAAAATGAAATAGCAGGAAGATTTTCTGAAGCATATTGCATAGGCGATTGCGTTAAGGTTCGCACGGCATTGGAGGCTGTGCATGAAGGATTTTTGACTGCTTTAAAGATATAATATATTTCCATTACCTGTGGAAAATTAATAGTTCAATAAAGGCTAAAAAGGAATGAAAGATATCCGAATGAATCGTGGTGATAACTCGGGTTATGACCACATTGAATTTGAAGAAATAAAGGCGGAAAATGGCAAGGCTGTTGGCATTATTTATATGAAAAAAGCCCCGAGAAATTCCATTGGCTCATGGCTGTTAGACGCTATATACGATAAAATGGATCAGTATGAGGGTGACGACTCGATTGGCGCGATTATTATTGCAAGTAAACTTAGAGGGGTTTTTAGCGATGGCGCGGATCGGGATGAGTTGTTTGGGTCATGGATTTCCGGTCTTGTAGCGGAAAAAAATTACGAAAGATTCCGAAAAGCACACGAAATATTTGTTGAGATAGAAAATTGCAAAAAACCTGTTCTTGCTGCAATAAATGGAGTGACTATTGGCGCGGGATTGGAGCTTGCGATGCTGTGTGATTTGCGTATCGCGTCAGACAGGTCTTTTTATAGCTTGCCGGAAGCAAAACCGGAGCTTGGAATTATTCCTGGCTTAGGCGCTACACAAAGACTTCCAAGGCTGGTTGGAGCTTCGCGAGCCAAAGAGATGCTTTTTCTGGGGAAAATGATACGGGCTGATACCGCCCTTGAATGGGGACTCGTTAATCAGATTGTTCCCCATAAGGACGTTTTAAAGCATACGATTGATATTGCCAAAATATTGCTGGAACGAGATGCGAGGGTATTGAAAGAAATGAAAAAATGTATTAATTACGCAACCGAAAACGATCTCTCAAAAGGAATAGAATACGAAGTGGGCATATTTGCTGAAATGATGAGGATAAAACTTGTGGGAAAGGGAGATTAATATCTATGAAGAGGATACTTGTTACCGGCGCGGCGGGGTTTATCGGGTATTATGTGTCAAAGAAACTTTTAGCATCGGGGTTAGAAGTAACCGGCATTGATAACATAAATGATTATTATGACACCGCATTGAAGCACGAGAGGATTGCGCAACTTAAAAATGACAGGAATTTTGTTTTCCATAAGTTGGACATAACAGAAAAAGAATCGCTGTTGTCTCTATTTAAAAAGGGCAAATATGACCGTGTGATCCATCTTGCCGCACAGCCGGGCGTAAGATATTCTTTGATTAATCCTCATGCGTATATCGATAGTAATATAGTCGGATTCATTAACATATTGGAAGGATGCAGGCAGAATAAGGTGCAACATCTTGTTTATGCGTCTTCCAGTTCTGTTTACGGGAAAAATACAAAAGTCCCTTTTTCTGAACACCACAATGTAGATCATCCGGCCTCTTTATACGCAGCAACTAAAAAGGCCAATGAACTTATGGCGCATACCTATTCGGGCATTTACAATATCCCCTGCACTGGACTTCGTTTTTTCACAGTGTATGGACCATGGGGAAGGCCGGATATGGCGTATTTCCTGTTTACAAAGGCGATTGTCGAAGGAAAGCCGATTAATATATTTAATCATGGGAAAATGAAACGTGATTTTACGTATATTGACGATATTGTCGAAGGGGTGGTAAAGGTCATGATGAAGATACCTTCTAAAAATCACGATTGGAATGGAGAGAACCCCGACCCGGCTACCAGTGACGCACCTTACAAGGTGTATAATATCGGAAATAATAATCCGGTAGAACTCTTACGATTCATTGAGATATTAGAGGACTATTTGGGGAAAAAAGCCGTGAAAAACATGTTGCCAATGCAACCCGGAGACGTTCCCGCTACCTACGCAAATGTTGATGAATTGATAAAAGACGTTGGTTTTAAACCTGCAACGCCCATTGAAACAGGATTAAAAAGATTCACCGAATGGTATAAGAAGTATTATACTGTGGAATAAAATATTTGTTTATTGAGGGGGGGGATTTTTGGCAGGAAATAATTGTATATTGCCAAGGGAGCATTCCCAAATTTTTGCAAAATTCCAAAAGAGCCCCTGGCTTGTTCCAAAGCTCCAGCTTTGGAACTTAAGTGTTTCAGAAGCTTCTCTTCTCATAACAGGAAGCATGAGCTTCCTGCACAATTGCGTTCCCAAGTCGGAACTTGGGAACGAGTTGAACAAGTTGAAGCAAGTTGAAAATATCCTGAAAAAAACATATACTGCACAAAAGCTTTTTGCTTTGAGGAAAAAATATGCGATCACGGTATAAAATTGTAGAAAGTAGCAACCTCTATTTCATAACATCCACCATTATTGAATGGATACCCGTCTTTACTGAAAAGATATTTTGTGACATTATAATTGATTCACTAACATATTGCAGGCAGAAAAAGGGGTTATGTTTATTTGCCTATGTTGTGATGGACAACCATATCCACCTGATTGCCGCATCAGAGACATTATCAGAAACAATAAGAGATTTTAAAAGCTATACGGCCCGGGAAATAATAAGAGTAGCCGGGGAGAAACAAAGAATGTGGCTGCTGAATCAGTTTGAATTTTATAAAAAGAATCACAAGAAAACAAGTGAGTATCAGATATGGCAGGAAGGTTTTCATCCACAGGTGGTTGCAAACGAAGATGTGCTTCGGCAAAAGGCTGACTATATACATAATAATCCTGTCAGAAGGGGATTGGTGGAAAACGCTGAACGTTGGGTGTATTCGAGCGCCAGAAATTATCTTTCCGGCGAGGGTTGTATTGAGATAGACCAAATTGAATTATGATGGGAAGCGAAACTTCTTCTCGTTTCTTCTCGTTCCAAAGCCCCCTCCTAATCCTTGTTCCCAAGCTCCGGCTTGGGAATACAATTGTACAGGAAGCTCCTGCTTCCTGCTACGAGAAGCAGGAGCTTCTCAATCACGTGCGTTCCCAAGTTGGAACTTGGGAACGAGCTAAACGAGCTAAACGAGCTAAACGAGCTAAACGAGCTAAACGAGCTAAACGAGCTAAACGAGTTAAACGAGTTAAACGAGTTAAAAATGCATGCCATGGCTGCCGCCCTGGGCATGCGCTGCAAAAGGTAAAAAGGTAAAAAACCAAAAGGTCAAGGAGTCCTGGCGAGGCGGAAGCCCAGGTAGTGGTTCCTGCTCTCCGGGGTGTAGAAGCAGCGATTAGACGCACGCACGTACCTCGGGTAGTCGAACCAGCTGCCACCGCGATACACCCGGTCAGAGCCGCTTGAAGGACCTTGGGGATTATTAGTAGGACTGTTTTTATAATAATCTCCGCCATACCAATCCGAACACCATTCCCACACATTACCCGACATATCGTAGAGTCCTAACCCGTTGGATTGTTTCTGTCCCACCGGATGCGTGGTACTTCCTGAATTTTCAACATACCACGCATAACTCCCCAGTTGGTATTCCTGATTCGTCCCCGCCCACTTTTCATTCTTCCCCCCGCTTCGCGCCGCATACTCCCACTCCACCTCAGTGGGCAGGCGGTACTGTTTCCCCGTCTGCTTATTGAGCCTTTCAATAAAATCCTGCACATCATTCCAGCTTACCGTTTCAACCGGATAATTCTCTCCCTTTTTAAAATGGGAAGGATTGCTTCCCATAACACTCTCCCACTGCCCTTGCGTTACTTCATACGTACCAATATAATAATCGCCAACGCACACCCTGTGCACAGGTTTTTCATCATCGTCTCCATCTCCAAAAGTATCCCCCATCTGGAAACACCCGCCTTCTACAAAGATAAACTCCATGCCTGCTTCTGTGTCTAAGATATTTCCCGATAACAGCGAGGCAATTTCACGATACCCCTTCTGCTCCGCAATGATCTTTGCCGTTACCCCGTCCTTGTTCTTTATCGATATGTCCGCTCCCTTTTCCAGCAGAAGTTCTATTACGGCCTTATGACCATTGAGGGCTGCAGCCATGAGTGCCGTTCCGCCGTCCCGCGTCTTTTTGTTTATATCCGCTCTGGATTGCAAAAGCATTTCCACCGCCTCTTTGTGCCCTCCCAATGATGCAAAAAGCAGGGGAAACATCCCGTTTCCGTCCGTATCATCAGGTTTAACTCCGCTTTTCAGTAGTCCTTTTATCGCATCAACATCCCCCTTTGCCGCCGCATCAAAGATACTGAGAGTGACCTCCTCTTTTTTCTGCTCGTCCTTTGCCCCTGCCTTCAGCAGATGCTTTACAACGTCTTCCCTGTTGCCTTCCCTTGCCAGTGAAAGGGGGGTTGCCCCATTCTGACTCTTTGCATTCACATCGGCTCCTTTTTCAATGAGATAGTGCGCTATATCGTCATGCCCCTTCTGAATGGCTATCATGAGTATCGTCATATCGCCTTCAATTGCCGCATTGACGTTTGCCCCTGCTTCTACCAGTGCCTTTACTACCGGCAGCCGGTTTTCATTTACTGCAACGAATAACAGGGGAATGCCTTTGCCGATTTCGGTATTCGGGTCTCCTCCTGCATCAAGCAGTTCTTTTACCTTCTTTTCATCTCCATCACGGGTTGCGGTAAATAATTCCTTCAATAAAGATGATTTTCCCCCTTTCTTCTGTTGCCCTTGTTCCGGTTTCCAGTTAAGGGCGAGTTTTTGCGCCTCTTCTAATTGATTTGGGGTCATGTACCGCGCAACGGCGTCTCTTGCTTCGGGCCTTTTGTGTATCCCTTTGACGCTGAAAGGTTATACCACACATGCGCCTGCACGTAGTTTTGCAACACACCCACTCCGTCTTCATACGCCTTGCCCATCTCGTATATCGCCTCCGCGTCTCCCTGCCGCGCGCGTGTTTCCAGATTTTTAACATCAACGGCTGCGGCGGTTTGAATAACAACGATGCCTGTTATGATCAGGGCAATTATATGGTATGCAATTACTTTCATTCTTTTTCTCTCCTCCGGTTTTTATGAAGTTTTTGTTGATTACTCTTGTTCCCAAACCCCTGTCTATTCTTTACCCCGAGATATCCCCTTATTCTTGTTCCCAAGCTCCGGCTTGGGAACACCATTGTACAGGAAGCTCCTGCTTCCTGTTACGAGAAGCAGGAGCTTCTCAAGCAGGTGCGTTCCCAAGTTGGAACTTGGGAACGAGGTTGCGAGGTTATTCTCAAAATCCACGGGGAATTTTTCTTTCAAGCGCATTTATTTGACTTTGGATTTGACTGAGTCTTTGATTATATTGTTGTAACTTTTGCATTATTACCTCACGGGAAGCAGGAACAGGTTCGCCTTTTACCCGCTTCAGATGTACATTAAAAGCTTCGCCTCCGCTTTCAATTTCGCTTGCTGTGCGCATACATTCACTGCAATATAATCCCTCTGCCAATTCTTTAAGAACTCTATCCCGTTCTGCCAATAATCTGCTATATTCTCTCCTGAGCTCATCTATTTGAGATCTGAGTGAGGAAGCCATTTCTTTATTTCTTTGATCTGACAATGCTTTTTGTTTCATACTTTCTTCATAGTCAGCCATCATTTTGTCATACGCAGCATTCTGTTTCGCTATTTTCTCATTTCGCCTTCTGTTTTTCTCTTCAGCAGCAGCCTGAGCAGCACGATATTGCGCCTCTTTATATGCATTTTTACGGGCCTGATTTTCTTCTTGTGCCTGATTATAACCCCCCAAAAACGCAGCGCCCATTTGAAGTATAAAATTCCCTATATCTGCACCAGAATTTTTGTTGTTTTTGTATTTGTAACCATCATCGTAATCTTCCTCATATTCGTAGTCATCATCTTCTTCTTCCTGAAGGAGAGCTATTCTTCTTTCATTTTCCGCATTTATCTGGGCTATTCTTCTTCTCTCTTCTTCCGCTTCTCTTTGAGCGGCAAGCTCTTTCTCTTTTTTATAACTATCTCCAATAGAATTCATTAAGGATTTGAAGGAATTATCGTCCACTTGCTTGCTGCCAATATTTTGCATGGAAGCAAGGTAATTATTATACATACTATTTTTTTCGTTATTTGTATTTAATTCTGAGGAAAGATTATTTGCATACGCCTCCATTTCATTGTTAACGGGTTTTCCCCCATAATCATTCTGTAAATTTTTTACATAGTTATTCATCTCCGCATCACCTGATACATTATCTTTCTCGACCGAATTGTTTAGCGTATCAATATATTCATTTAACTGGGGTATTCACTTGACTAAGGTACTCCCAACATGTAGTATTTTGAGTCATGGAAAATTATCCAAAGACCCTTGACGAGTTCGAGGCACGCTTCTCTAAAGAAGAAGCTTGCCGTGATTATCTTT
>VGXV01000042.1 GCA_016873165.1 Planctomycetota bacterium
AAGCTCCTCTAAACGGCACTCTATCCTGGACTCTTCTGAATCCAATGACTGTTCTTGTTTCTCGCTATTCCCCTTTCCCCTGTTTATGCGGGGTTTTTCTGTAATGTTGTTTTTATTTTGCCTCATGCCCCCCAGTTTAGCTTATCGGTCTTTGTTTGTCCAGTAATATTTGTGGAACACGGTAAGATTAATAAAGGGGGATTCAGGGGGTTGTGTTTTTTTTGAGTCCCACACAAGTCCGTATTTCTTGTGCTTCTTCAGCCGCTTTATTTCCTGAATTAAATCTTCTTTCGCCCAATCCTGATAATTATTTTTGCCCATCATCTACCTGCAATCCTTCACTTTTTTCAGGCCTTTCATTTCCTCACCACTTCCCAATATCCGCCCTTATCGGGGCCGATGCGTTCAAGCAGTTTCTCTTTTTTCAATTTTGCGATATTTTTGTCAATAGCAGTTGTACTAATTCCAATTCTTTTAGATAAATCGTTTTTAGAAATATAGGGATTCTCTTTTACTAACTCTAAAATCCTCTTCTGGCTTTCTACCAACCTTTCTGCCAACCCTTCTACCAACCTTTTCTCCGACCATTCTACGACCTTTTTCCGGGTAGTTTTTTCTACCCCCTTTTCTACCTCATTCGTCTCCTCATAATAGCTTTTCCGTATAAATGTGGTGATAAACTTAGTTCCTGCTTCACTAAATTTGGTATCTGGCTCTTTTGAGAGTATAAGCTTGATACCTCTGCCCCATTTCTCGATGAAATGTACACGATGAAGCATCTCTGCAATCAACTCGTTTCTTCTCTCTGAGACCATTCCTGTCCTGATAGTCTCTATGGTCAGGCCGCCATAAAGCAGCCCCGGACTCCTTATCTCAACGCGGTCTTTAAAAACAGCGACATTAACAGAATCAAACTCCCGGTAATCCCTATGGCAGAAGGCATTGATTATGGCTTCTCTGAAAGCTGCCTTGTCAATCTCAGGCACGTCTACCCTCCTCAGACCTTTCAGCTTCATGCCGATATGAATATTTTTCAGGATATATCCTTCAGCTTTTTCGATCAGGGAGAAGATGTCTCCTTCAAAATCCTGCATGTCAATGGTAAATGATGTGTCTGTTGTGCCGAAAACGGCGCATCTGAGCCGGGCATTAGGGAAAATGGCCTGAGGTTTTTTGGCAAATAAGATTATGGCTGTATTGAGGAGCTTTCCATCAGATATAAGCCTTAATTTTTCAAGGGCATTGCCGACAGTATCATACCTCAGCCCCGATCCTTTCAAAAAGGATTTAACTTTCTTTGCGCTTATGTCGGTGACCTTTGCTTCTTTGCAAATGTCCGTATCCCATCTCAATTTATCCTTATTCTTTCTGAGAATCAGCTTTTCAAGTTCTTTAGCGCTTAATTGCCGGTCTTCATCAGCAACCCTGATATACGCCCTGCCATACGCAAAGTACGGAATATCATTTCCCTTGAACCTGACTTTGATGCATGATTTCCTGTCTGCCTTAATATGGTTTATGTGAGGATAGATTTTTGGTTCAATATTGTCAGCAATGGATTTTGATACATCACGGATTGTTTTTTCGGCTACATTCTGGCCAATAACGACACCGTTGTTTTTAATTCCAAAAAACAATTCGCCATGCTGATTTTTATTGAGGATGGACACGATTGATATAACCGCCTCTTTAATCTCAGAGGTAGATTTTTTAAGTTCCAATGTTTCGGATTCAATAAATTTCATGCTCTCGTTATACCGGCTTGCTGTTCATATGCAAGCGTTTAAGAGTATTATTTGTTTCGTTGTCTGCGGAATGAACGGTTGATCTTCCCATAGTCTAAACCTTGAATCAGTCCCTTGGCGACTTTTTATAATAAGATAAAACCCACCCCTGAATCCCCTCCCAGGAGGGGACTTTTCTCATCCCATCTCGTAAAAATGTAGAGGCAATTCATGAATTGCCTCTACAAACAAACCAGAACTCTGACAGGGTTTGAAACCCTGTCAGAGTTAACCCGATTTGAAATTCCTATACTTTAAAAGTAGTTTGTAATTCCTCAAAAACCTGAGGCAGGCGATTATCAAATTTTTGATTAATTTCCTGGTAATCTGCCCCGATTATGCGCATGTAAACAGGATTATCAAATATCTCCTGTCGCGTTGAGGTCATTATTGTCGGAGATAATTGCCTCGGCATAGCGCGGGCTGGTTTCATCTTCAGGTGCGGCAAAAACTTTGTTAAGCGCTTTGGTGGGCATGGTACAGTGAGGTTGACTGACACCAAACAAAAGAACTTTTTCGCCGTATTCAGTATGGGCTTTTATCTCTTCGGCGATGCGCAGGCATCTGTCTTCGGAAATGTATTTGCGCTCCAACTGTTCAAGCATCAGCTTTTTCTGTTGATCCAGTTCAATTCTTCTTCTTTCATCGGGATCAAGAACATAACTAAACTCAACGCCCTTTTCGCGCGCTAATTTGGTAAGTTCGGTTTCAATTGATAAAACCTGATAGGGCGCTAAAAATTCTTCGCCAATTCCTCTCGTCAGGTCAAATTGATAGTCCGGCTCTCCGGTTTCGCACCCAAAGAGCTTGTAGGTATCCAATATGGCAAGGTCTTCTTCTGAAAGGTCTTTTCCTTTTGCCGCGATTGCCTTCCGTGGGGTGGCGGTTAGCCCGATACGCGGGCAAAGAAAATGATCAAAAATGAGCTTTCTATTGATATTGGTAGACCTATGGCATTCGTCCACAATAATCAAATCATAAAAAGAGTTTGGAATATTTTGATAGATATTTTCCAGCGTGTCTATGACGACTATGTGAATTTGTGCGTTTTTGTATTGGCGGTAGTTTGATGAAGTAATTCGCACTGCCGAGAACTCTTTGCTAATAAGAGAAAAACCATCATTAAGCGCCTAGTCTGCAAGCATAATGCGGTCAACCACAAAAAGCACTCGTTTCGCCATGTTATACTCAAGAAGAGCTTTGACGAAGGCAACCATTGTCCGGGTTTTTCCAAGACCGGTTGCCATGTGTACCAGCATTTTTTGTTTGCCCTCCCTGTAAAGCTTTATCATCAGGAATTCCCATCCATAATCCGGGCAGATTTGTTTGGCTATAACTCCTTTCCCTTTCCCGGGATCATGCCCAAATTTTTGCAAAATTCCAAAAGAAACCATGGCTCGTTCCAAAGCTCCAGATCTGGAACGTAATTGCTTGAGAAGCTTCGCTTCTCATAACAGGAAGCATGAGCTTCCTTCACAATTGTGTTCCCAAGCAGAGGGGAACTTGGGAACAAGAGTGAAAAGACCAAAGCGTTGCAAAAATTTGGGAAGGTTAATCAAGTATATTATTTCAACAACCCTAATTTCCCGTAAATGGTCTTAAAGTCAATTTCTTTCTCCATTATCTCCGTCGCGTGCTGTATCTTTGACATGTTGTTCAATTGAATAGTATCGGAGAGTTTTTCGCATTTTTCAATGGTTGTTGCCGTATCATCGCTTACCACCATTACAGGCACATTCATTTCCTGCGCACGGCCCAAGATAGAAGCGTTCGGATAAAGATCTCCCGTGAGGATCAGGCATTTTGTGGAGGTTTCAAGGGCGGCTACATGGATATCACTGCGATCTCCGCCGGTAATAACCGCCTTGTCCGGTATTTTTTTGAAATGCCGCATGGCGCTTTCAAGGTTCATTGCCCCTATAACGAAATGCTCGATCAACTCGTCTGCTTTTTCTTCGCAACAGAGGATTTTTCCGTTGAGGGCCGCCATAATGTCTCTGATTGACGTTGCTTTCAGGAAAGGATCTTTCCGGATAATTCCCAGGGTATCAATGCCATTGTTTTTCAGGAACGGCCGGATGGTGTTTTTCATATAATCCAGTTTGGAAGGGGGAACCAGATTAAAAACTACTCCAAGCAATTTTTCCTTTAGTATTTTTGAAGCATAAAGAAATCCGTCAAGCATCTCAATGTATGATTCGAATTTGTCTATAAATATTACCTTCGCATCAAATTCAGTGATGAAATCCAATTCGGAAAATCCGAGGCATGTGCCGCAGGTTAGCCTGCCGATGCCCCTGACGATCATGATGTCTTTGCCAGAAGAAGCAAGGTCAAACGCCTCTATTGTTTTTTTGCGGATATTCAGGGTTTCACCTTTGACAAGGCGGTTTAACACATCTTCCGTAAATATAATCGGGCTTATTGACTGTAACGGTTCGTTTACCTCAAGCGCCTGGGAGAGAAAAACCGCATCCTTGTCGGTAAGTATGTCATTCACAAAAACCGGTGAAAACCCGACAGGTTTGAAATAGCCGATGTTGTAGCCGTCTTTTTTCAACTTTAGCCCCAGGCCGGCGCAAATGAGATTTTTCCCGGAGAGGGATGAAAGCGAGGCGATAAATATGGGTATCATATACCCTCCTAACCTGATAAAAATGTTCTAAAAAGCGTTACCACCAATTCGTTTGTTTTGCTGAACATGTATCGCTATGCGGGCATCTATTGCAATGGCACCCTTTCCTTCGGGAAATACCACCAGCGGATTAATATCCATTTCGATTATTTCAGGAAAATCCGTTACCAACTGAGAAAGTCTCAGAATATTCTCAACTATCGCGTCCATATCAACCGACTTCTCGCCGCGTACACCTTTAAGAAGAGGAAACGAACGGATTTCCCGTATCATTTCCCGCGCTTCGTTTATGTCAACAGGGGCGATTCTGAAGGTTACATCCCTGAGCACTTCCACATAAATGCCGCCAAGTCCGAACATTATCAAATGACCGAACTGAGGATCATATGAGACGCCAAGAACTGTTTCCTTGCCGCCGGCAACCAACTGTTGTATCATAATGCCTTTTATTTCCGCTTCCGGCATATGGTGTCGTGCTTTTCGCATAATATCGCTAAAATGTCCTTTTACCTCCTGTTCATTTTTCACGCCAACGACTACTCCGCCTATATCCGATTTATGAAGTATATCGGGGGATGAAATCTTCATTACGACAGGATATCCCATGTCTTCCGCCGCCTTTGCGGCATCAGCCTCTGATGTAGCAATAATGCTTTTGGGAATGGCAAAACCGTAGGCGGATATAACATGTCTTGCGCTTTCTTCACTCAGATACGCAGCCCCGGTTTTTTTGATTTGATTAAAAACTGTGCGTACGGATTCTTCATCTGCAACGATTTTTTTTGTCTCCGGCGCTGGTTTTTTCTGCCATAAAGTATATTTATACATTGCCTCAATGGCTGAAATTGCGCGTTCCGGGAAAGGATAATTGGGCACTTTTTTCTGGCACATGATTTTTAGGGCGCTTTCCGTTCTTTTTCCGCCCATAAAAGAGGTTGCAATGGTTTTGTCCGTCCGGTTTGCAATTTCACAGATCACCTCTGCTGTTTTTTCTATTTCCGTCATCGCCTGAGGTGTCAGTATGGCAAGGATCGCATCCACATTCGGATCTTTTATGACATTTTCTATGACAAACCGGTAACGGTCCGATTTCGCATCACCCAGCACATCTATGGGATTATATACATTTGCCATGGAGGGCAAAGAACGGCGCAGCGTTTCTATGGTGTCTTTGGATAATTCCGCCATCTTCAGCACAGAACGTTCTATTGCATCTGCCGCAATAATCCCCGGCCCTCCCGCATTCGTAACCAAGGCAACCCGCGCGCCTTTTGGCAATTGCTGATAACTGAATATTCTGGCAAAATCGAAGAGTTGTTCAATTGTATGGGCGCGAATCACCCCTGATTGTTTGAATGCCGCGTCGAATGCCCTTTCTGATCCTGCAAGCGTGCCTGTATGGGAGGACGCAGCCTTTGATCCCGCGGCAGTGCCTCCTGATTTTACGAGGATGAGAGGTTTCTTTTTTGAGACTTTTCTTGCGACAGCAATAAAATCTTTGCCATTTTTAACGCCTTCCAGATAGCCGAGAATCACTTTTGTGTTTTCGTCTTCATGCATGGCATTAATGAGGTCGACTTCATTAATATCCGTCTTGTTCCCCATGCTGATAAATTTTGAAAACCCGACACATTCATCAGCCGCCCAATCCAATATAGCGGTGCATAAGGCGCCTGATTGTGAAAAAAAGGCAATATTGCCCTTTTCCGGCATATCGGCGGCAAACGAGGCATTGAGGCACGATTGGGTATCAATCAATCCGAGACAATTTGGTCCCAGCAGCCGCATTGAATGGCGCGTTATTTTCTGATAAAGATACTGCTCTCTGATAGCCCCCTCAACACCGCTCTCTTTAAATCCGGCGCTGATGACAATAATTGAATCGATTTTCTTTTCAGCGCATTCATCTATGATTTCCCCCACACAGTGTGCAGGCACGACTATTATAGCGAGATCAAGCTTGTCATGAATTTCATTAAGACCAGAATATGTTTTCAGCCCAACAATCTCTTCCGCCTTCGGGTTTACCGGATATATCCTCCCCTTGTAGCCATATTGAACAAGATTTTTCAATATATCATGGCCGACTTTGCCTTTTTCACGCGAGGCGCCGACAACAACAACTGTCTTAGGAGAAAAAAAGTGTTCCAGCATATTTATTCTATCCCCAACATGTCCTTGTCGGAAGAATAGCCATCATCGCTATTCGTTGTCTTGTCTTCAGTGTTTTCCGTCTTCGGAAGCACTTCAAACATATTTTGGATGGATTTTCGAAAAGGCTTAAACGGCACCGGATGGATTTCCGGATTTAAGAAGGTGCCCTTGATTTCCACAATAGTCAATTGTTTCCGAACGCCGCTTACCACAAGGTCAAACAAATTTCCCACGATGGGAAGCTGGGAAAGGAACCCCTTGTCCAAACCGGTAACAACCGTAGCATCGAGTTTGCCATCGAACCCAATAGTGCCTCTTCCTGCAAGTTCTATGGTATCGCTGAAAATTTTGCCCTCAATGATATTAACGGTATTGTCCTTAACGCTGAAATTTATTTTTGCGGTATGAAAGCTTTCCTTTTGAGGAAGCCTTAAATTAAGAAATTTAAAAATACTAAGGATTATCGGAATGTCTGAAAGATACCCATTGGTGACGTTAAGCTGTCCTTCAGCGAAAAAATCCTTCGGATCGGCGCCGTGTCCCCAATACTTCACCCTCCCTCCAAGCAATCCAGCCCACTGTTTTTCATTGTGGTTGATTTTTTTTGCCAAATCTTCCAGCATAATTCTTGAAAAAATGAGTTCTCCGGCATATTCGTAAGGTTCCGTATTTGTTTTCACAGAAAGAGACCCTTCCACATGTCCGCCAAAACATTTCGCATCAATATGCTTGCTGGAAATTTGTTCTTTATCGATTTCCAGTCTTCCTTCCATTCCCCACAAGGCAAACTTGTATTTGTCATTGCTGATCTCGCAGTCTTTCAGGCTGACTTCAACATTCAGATCATTTTTTTCCGCTTCCTTAAATCCCTGAAAAACAATGCCAATATCTACTTTCCCGTGAGGATTAAGGATATTCCATAGCTCATGGTTTATTGCTATTTTATCGGATATTGCCTCTAAAAAATCCTTTGCAATATACACATTGGGAATGTCAATATTAAAAATTTTCCTTTCCGTTTCTATATCATAAATACCATTAATTTCCATAAAGACGGATTGATTGTTGCACATGGCAAAACCACCGGTGTTTTTCAATAAGATAATATTATTGCACAATTTTATCGGACCATTTACATATGACAGAGGAAAGGGGAAATCCGGCGAATTGATAGCGATATCTTTACAATTAACCACTAAAAATACACTGCCTTCCGTATCTTCCCCTTCGGAGTACTGAAATGCGACGTCAGCCAAACCGGTGGGCTGTATTTTTGCCCACACTTCTTTACCGAAACGCGGAATATTTTCCAGAAAATTTTTATTGAGAAAAAGGTTGGGGACGTTTGCCACAAGTGTTTTTTCTTTGCCTGAAAGGTTAAATGTCCCTTTCAGGTCAACTTGTGATGTATAGGTATCGTTTTTAATATATCCGGTGATATCTTCGAGGTACAATTTGTTGTTATTGAGTTCCAGGATGCCGTTCAGGTTATACAGGGGAAGCGACCAATCCCTGTATACCACATCAAGCGAATTGAGATTAATATTAAAGTCATAGTCCATTTGTTTCAGATTGTTTTTGTTGTTAAACGTGGCAATACATGAAATATTCACTTTTCCCTTCGGTTGATAATCATCCCAAAGCTGTTTGCCGATATAAGGAAGCCGGCTGAGAAATTCTTCATTCAGCGTGGTATTGCGCGAATCTAATGCGATGCTCAGGTAGGGCATATACGGGCGAAGTTCTATGGATAAAGAATAATTACCCAGATGTTTGTCATTAATTGTGCCTCTTGCCATGATATTTTCAAGGGAACCTGCAAACGGTATGAACGAGAGGTTGATTCCCGATAGTTTAACTTCCGGGTAGTGTATTTCCGGGTTTTCCCTGACGTGGAGTTTTAAACCCCTGATTTCGATTCCCTGCCGCAATATATCCGCAAAGGCGGGCAGTTTTGCGCTTTCAATGCCTTCTTTTATTCCATCCAAAAGTGACCAGATACTTGTGGGTTTTTCTACGGTTAATTCCGGTTTAATGGCAATGATTTTAACAATATTGAGTTCCCTCTTAAGCAAACTCTTCTGATCATATTTGATTATCACCTTCGGACATTTAAAAACCTTGTGCTCCAGTATTCCTGATGATTTGCCAACCAGAGTAATATTATCAATAGTAATGCCCTCGACAAAGTCAAAATGTGCACTTTCAATTTTTATATCGCCAAAACTTTGAAAGGCATCTACTATTCTGTTTTTTATTGCCCTGTCTGATGTCAATTTGCCAATGAAAATATATCCGGTAATACCAGCCCCGATAATAGCCAGCAGAAAACAAATGAAGATGATCAGCACTATTTTTTTCATTAGCAAGAAGCACTGTTAATCTGATTATTAAAGAAATAAGATCACTGCCATTCAATATTTATTTCAAGTGTAATCTTACAAAAGACTTACGTAATCGTCAATTTTCTTACGGGTCTTCTCAGTTCCTGCGGGTCAATTCCTTCTTTCATTGCAGCAAGAATCCCGCCTGCTTCCCAGTAATTTTCTGCAACGATCACATTCTTCATTTGCAAAATATCCGGTGGGGCTTTCATAACGGTCGTATTTTCCTTCACTGCGATAACAGGTATTCCCCACTTCTGGGCTGCAAGTGCGGGAACACCGCCCATGCAGGTATAGGGAAGAACTATTGCATCGACGTCCCTGACACTCACATCCCCTCCATGGGCAACAAGCCGAGGAGCCCTGCCCAGTCCGCGCAAAACACTTCCGAGATATGCCGGCCCTATTGCTTCCGCAGCAGCCCTGGGATCAACCGTCCCGCTGTGCGTTTCACGGTAAATTTCATACTTGCTCAGGAGCGGGGCATGCGCGGCAGGCAATCCAAACTTTGCGGAAACCAGATGAGAAATTATAGCTTCCGCTCCTCCATACGGATTTGCCCCTTTTCCATCAAAGTACGCCTTTAAATCCTTCATATCTATCCGGATATTAAGTGAAATGGCAAGCGCCTGGGCTCCTTCTCTTACCGCTTCATTGCAGGCGTCGATAAGTATCTGTTCGTGTTTGATCTCTCCTACGAAAGAATTGCTTTTTGTTTTTACCGCCCGCGTCTGCACCTCTTTCTCCGTTGTATGCAGGCAAACTATTTCTACTCCTCCGATAGTTCTTAACGCGTTGATTGTATTCATTGCAAGGTCATACCCCTCCTGCTCTATTCCCTTATCCAATACAATCCCGATCTTGTTTTTTTCTACCTCCTTCAGCTCTGTTTCACCCTTGAAAAATTTATCAAGAGAGTATCCTTCCACATAGAGAATATTTCTGTTCGCCAGATTAAGCGCAACTCCGTTTACGACATTCGGATGAGAAATCACCTTGTCGGCAATCGATGCAATCATATTGGTTGCAGGAGTGGCGTCTCCGACGTATCCGCCGATATCGGCCTTCACGCCTGTTGGAATAATGTGCGCAACAATAAATCGGTTCGTCATACGTTATTTGCCGGTATTTCTTTCCGCAACGGTATCTTTCTCTTTGATTGATGCATCTATCACCAGTTCTCCCATACTCACCCCGACAATTGCAAACCGCAGCACTTCTCCGGATATGTTATTTTTAAAATACTCCAGAATGTGTTCAAGCAGTTGCGCACTATCGACATTATCCCGGGGAATTTTTATTCTCGTTGAAATTACCATAATAACGCTTTCATTAATTATGTAAACAGGCAATATTTTTTATGGAAACAATTCTACTGGTGACTCAATTGTACATGGTAAAAACGAAAAAGCAAGGGGCGTGTATCGGTGGGTCAGCGGAAAGGAATTTTTGCATTTATAATTATTTCTTGCATCCCTTTCCATTCTGTGTTAAGGTTAAAAAAGCAATAACAATGCTATTTACTTAACAAAGGCTTCGTTCATGCATCCTTTTTCAAGTACGCAGGAACGAAGCCTTTATTCTTTATAGTATCTTTATAACATTTTGAGAAAGAAAGGAGGTTATAAATGAACGCATTTTTTATATGCCCCGGATGTGGCAACAACAAAGAGTTTTTTATTTTTACCAGTAATGTTCAAGCAATCAGGCAGTCGCCCGAACTCGGAATACGTACAAACGAAAGTGATTTACTCCCCAGCTTGCGGAAAAATGACACGTACATAGAATGTAAATGTTGTTTTCAGCGGCTTGAGTATGATAACGCTGCCACCACAGGAAAGAAGTACATACAAATGACCCGAAGGTTTTTATGAGAATAAAGAACGCTGTCGTATGCCATAAATGGCATCAAAGGATTTTCCCAAAAGGGGGAGCGCTGAATCGGCAATGGGTCGTATTTGTTTATCAATATAATGGACATAATCAATGTCTTTATGTTCCTGCTGGACGGGAACAGGACCTCTCATTGTCATAATGTAATAAACCTCACCAACTTCCTTGCCCAACATAAGCGCTGCTTTTACATGAGGGGGTTTCGTCTTTGTATATTCATGGGCATTTTTTCTAAGCCTTTTGTAGTAAATAAGATCATTGTCATACCTCCCGTTTTTCAAATCGGTGATGTAGTTCTTCACAAAAGCTTCTACTTCCTGAAGATTAAAAAGTTTTTCATAGAGTTGATATTGAAAGTTTTTCGCAAGTTCCGTCCAATCGGAACGCACATATTCCATCCCGACAAAATGAAGTTTCTCCCCTTGAGAATCTTTCACCTTACCCACATATCTCTTTTTCGCTCCTCCCTGAAACCCCCGTGCCATGGGAAGACAAAGCTTTTCGAAACAGGTTTCGAACTCTAATTCCAGAAACGATTCGACGTGGAAATCATCCTTTAGCCGTTGTCTCCAATACTCATTGAGATTCTTTGCCAGGTGTAAGGAAACATCCGAATACTCTCCGGATTGATGCTCTTTCAACTGCACAAAAACCGAATCGGTATCGCCATAAAGAACCTTATAATCCAACTCTTCCAGATACCGGGCAGTTTCCGTCAAAAGGAATCTTCCCGTTGAAGTGATACTATTCGGCAAGTCGGGATGATAGAAGCGGCAGCCGTACGATCCCATGACGCCATAGAAACTATTCATTAATATTTTTATTGCCTGGCTCATGGGCATATTTCTCTCTTTTTTCGCTTGTTCTCTTTTTTGCATGAGAATACCGATAAAATCAGGAAGGATGTGTTCCTTCGAGGAAAAGACATGGCCTGACGGAATGGAATGATACTCTTTCCCTTCTTTACCAATCAATCTCGATAACGGATCAATTTTAAATGTTCTGATGATGGAGGGATACAGGCTTTTAAAATCAAAAACCACCACATGGTCATATATCCCGGCAACGGGTTCGATAACATGCCCTCCCGCTGATTGTGCCCCTTGTTCAACATCGTTACAATCGTTGGCAACAAATCCTTTGCGGTGTATCCTGGGAAGATAGAAATGATCAAACGCCCTGGTGGTCATCCCTATTTTATCCATTAAAAGCCCGGATACTTTTGTTCGTTCCACAATCATCGGAATCAGGTTGGTTTTCTTGAAGATATCGGTTACAAGCACACAGTCATGAATATTGTACCTCGCCAATGCGGCCTTATCTTCCTTGAACATCCTGTTAATTTCGGCTACTTTATCTTCTTCATTGTCTATTGCCTTGCCCGTTCCCAAGAGTTTCCTGGCTACGGTTTCCAGCTTATAATTTTCAAATGTGTAAAAATTATTTCTCAGCGCAGACGGCCCGTCAATGACAACCCTTCCGTCAATGTGGGCAAAATATCCGGCTCCCTTCTTTTCCTCAATTTTCACCGGGCGATTCCCCCTGCCAAGGGTAAAGGGTATTTTATAATAGCGAAATTTCCTTTCCAGAAACAGGAGATCAAATCCTACTACATGCCACCCGATTATCAGATCGGGATCAAAGGAATGAAATACAGAGAGGAACGTTTTTACTACTTCTTTTTCCGAAGAGACAAAATGTACATATTCCTCATTCGCAACGTTACCCGCTTGTTCTCCCTGCATGATAACGATCTTTTGTTCCTTACCATTATCCACCATATGAAGGGCGATAGAATAGAGCTCTCCGGTATGAGCGTTTGTTTCTATATCCAGCGACAGGACTTTAAATGCGGGAGTGTAATCAGCGGCCTTAATTTCCGGATTAACCATTCTTTTCAACAAACCGGTTTCCCGCACTTTGCCATTTACCCTGACAGAGCCGTTTATAAACCGTTCCATCAAAAAACGATCCTCCGGTCTGATATCCGATTCATAGCATTGAATGCAGTTTGATTTAAGCAAATACCTTGCCTGCAACATCTCGTTATAAGAACGAAAATAAAGCGCATCCGCATTTATACGGGAAAAGGTGCGCAACGTTAGGGGTTTTCTTTCAAGATATTGAATGTTGGGAGGCAACCGGCAGTGGGAAGAAACAAAAAAGACCGGCTTGTTTATGAAGATAATTTCTACCGGCCCAAGATCGCTGGCGCACAGGAATCTTAGATAATTTTTATCTCCTTCATCCTCACTATGAGCCGTCAGGATGAAGGCAAGTATCGTTTCCATTAATTTGTATGTGCTGTTACTGCAGCAATTTTCGCAGTTTTTCCGGTATGGGGGAGGGTTTGCGGCTTGCATTAAGGCATGCGAGTTTTGTATATCCTTCGGCAACCAACTTGTCACTTCCCTCCCTGAATACTTTGTAACTAAATTGAACCGTTGCGTGCTTCAGTTCGGAAACCCATGTTTGGATAATGAGCACATCATCATAATACGCAGGGGAACGGAAATTACAGTGCGCTTCCGCCACGGGAAAATAGATGTGTTCCTTTTCCATTTCCGAGTAAGGCAGGCCATGTTGCCGCAAATATTCAGTACGCCCCATTTCAAAGAAGACAAAGAAATTCGCGTAGTAAACAATCCCCATCTGGTCTGTTTCCTGGTATCGTATGCGTGTTTTGATTTCGTGTATTTTCATAAAAAGAAAAGGGCACGGTTTTAACGTCGTGCCCACATTTAAAATAGCAAGGAAGTTCCTATTTCCTGAACGCCGTGAGGTAAGAGTCGCTGTAAACATTCTTGTTCATAATAATTTCAGCCGTAATCGCCGCGTCCATCAGGTCTTTATCAAGCACATCCATAACCGCCGCATTCAAACCATAGGAGATTCCCATTGTCAGGAAGGTGCGGGCAAGAAGCCTCTTTTCCTTTGTGCCCTGAGAAAAATTGCTCAATCCCACGTTCCGCTGAGGAGCAGGGTCGGAAATCATCTGTATCTGACTGAAAATATCGAACATAAGAGCGGGCTGCTTTTGGTCCACATTGATGGGGAACAACACGGGATCAATGAGAATTTTTTCCATGGGAAAATCATGTTCAACGGCTTTCTCCACAATCTGCATCACAAATTCCATTCGTTTTTCCACATCCTGCGGAATGCCGTGCTTATCCATAGTCAGGCATATCAGCGCCGCATTATAGTCTTTTGCAATATTCATATACTTATCCAGTTCTTCAGGATCACTCTTTGTGGAGTTGATTAATACATCATTTTTAACTACCGACAAACCGGCTTTCACTATATCCCATTTTTGGCTGTCAATGGCAATGGGAGTTTTCACGGTATCCTGAATAACCTCGATCAGCCATTTCATGGCGTCAGCAGGATCAGTTGCAGCGGGCCCCACATTCACATCCAGATATGTGGCTCCTGCGTCTGTCTGTCTTTTCGCCAATTCCTGAATGGCCTTCGGATCTTTATTTTTAATACTCTCCCTTACATCTTTAAACATACCATTGATACGTTCACCGATAGAAATCATCGTATGTTTTCCCCTTTTTAAAATCGTAATTTTAGTATAAACGGTCAATACATTTTTTTACTGCGGCTACGGCCTTCGGATGGTTCATCCGTATAATATCCACGCCGGACTGCAAAAGGCTCATTGCCGTAATGATTTCCCACATGGGGCCTCTTTCTTCTCTCGCACCCCATTGCGGAGCATCTTTATCGTCTGACTTTGCTTCTTTCGCACGCCATGCCTCATGGCCGACGTCGCAGATTACCGGCATTGCCATTAATTTATCGCCGGTTAAGGCCGCAATTCTTTCACGTTCCTGTATGGAATATGTGTATTCCATTCCATATCCCAGTGCGCCAGTCGTCTGGAACATGACGATGCGATTGAGAGGAAAATCCATTTCAGAGACAAGGATGTTTACCTGTTTTGCAATATTAATATCTACCGGCGAAAGGGTGATAATGCTATGTCCGTCAGCAAGGCAGGTAACGGTAAGCGTTTTGTAATTATCCTGAGTTACTACCCCGATCAGACAGTTTTCCCCTTTTACCGCCTGGCTTACTTTTGGCAAAATCTCATTGTCTTTTTCATCATGCTCACAACCCCAAATAATCAAAGGAACGCCAACAGCGGCAAGGATAGATTTCGCGGTACTAACGGTTTCTGCCGCGGATTTATTTCCTTTGTCAGGATGAATGCCCTCCAATTTCAAACAGATTAAATCGGCTCCATATTCAACACATTTTTTTGCCCACTGAGCCGGATTGTTCAGCACGTCTGCAAAAGGTTTTTTTAGTGTTTCCGGCCAATCGTCAGGCGGCATATCATAGACGTCCATCGCTACTACCGGTTTGTGTCCCTGACTTCCGTCAAAGTCCATAAAAGGAATACATTTTGAGCCTCCGACAGTAACCGTTTTTGCTCTTGTTCCGCCCTTTTCTTTTGTTGCTCCGATAGTAATTTCGTTTACATTGCTTGTCCATTTCTCAGCTACATTTGGTATTTCCATGAATCGTTCTCCTACTTATCCGTGTCTAATGAAAAAATCATGTTGTGCCGGCCGCGCTTTTTCCCAAGGCGGTCACTGGCAAATGCTGACGTAAAAATTCTCCCAATTTCCGATAAAACTTGCTCTCCCGCGATATTTCAAAAACGGAAACACCGCATGCGGCAGAGTTATATATTTCCTGGTCGAATGGGAGTATGGCAGAAATTTTAATTCCCAAACTATCCAGTTTCTGTTGTAAATTTTCATGAATACCATCTTCAGGCACACGATTTAATACGCAAAATTTTTCCTTAATTGTTATAGGAAGGGAATCTGCCAGTTTAACGATACGCTGCATAGTCAATGCACCGACAATGGTAGGTTCGCTCACTATCATTAATAAATCAATATTGTTTGTTGTTCTGCGGGAGAGATGTTCCATCCCCGCCTCGTTGTCCAGTACAACAAAGGGATACGTTGTGCCAACTTTATCAAGGTATTTTCGAAGAAGGTTGTTGACATAACAATAGCATTTCGGTCCTTCGGGTCTGCCCATGGTCAAAAGATCAAATTTATCTCTTTCGATAATCGATTCTTCAATGCAATATTCTATGTATCTGTCTTTCGACATTCCCGATGGAAACTCCGCCTTTTTCTCAACAATATCTTCCCGTATATCGGCAATAGTATTTTCAATGTGTAAACCAAGCAACGGGCCTAAGGAAGAGTTTGGATCGGCATCAACCGCTGAAACAGCCTTGTTCAATTCTTCCGTAATGTACCGTATGATAAGCGCAGAAATAGTTGATTTCCCTGTGCCGCCTTTTCCTGCAACCGCAATGTTATATGCCATAAAATAGATGTCCTTTTATTCTTTATTTAACTACTAATTCTTCTGCCACGGAGGGAAACTTTTCGATATTCGTGTGAGGAAGAAAATTTGCTGATACATATTCTTCCATATATTTATTGTTGGACATAAGATCGATATATGTCATTTTCATACCGATTTCCCTTGCAACTTCATGGGCTTCCGTAGAGAACAAGGTCATTTTAGCTCCGATTATTGAACTGTTTCCGACAAAATGGATTTTTGAAACGGGAATATCGGGAAGCATCCCAATCGTAATCGCGCCTCTTGTATCAAGATAATTTCCAAATCCGCCAGCGAGGAACACTTGTTCAATGCTTTCAACATCCATACCCATAGATTCCAGCAACGTGGAAATCGCGGAATAAATGGCAGCCTTAGACCGGATAAGGTTCTGTATATCCGCCTGTGTAATAACAATGTCTTTATTTTTTGCAGTTTCTTTCCTGCTCACAAGCAGAAACTCCTGTCCGTTATCAGTAGACCTCAATCTTTCTGTCTTTATCCCTTTTTGAAAATTTCCCGTTCTGTCGATAACTCCGCTTCTCACCAAATTTGCCAGGCATTCCAAAAGGCCGGAACCACAAATGCCTGTCGGAGGAACATTTCCAATAGTTTTATAGGTAACTTCAAAATCCGGAGTAATCGTTATTTTTTCAATAGCTCCTTTTGCCGCACGCATGCCGCAGGATATTCCGCTTCCTTCGAAAGACGGTCCGGCAGACGCTGAGCAGCAAACCAGCCAGTCCTTATTTCCCAGCACAATTTCACCGTTAGTACCAATATCAATAAGCAATGATATTGCTTCCATCTGATCTAATCTTATAGATAAAACTCCGGAAGATATATCACCGCCGACATAAGCCCCAACACAAGGCAATGTATACAGTAAACCATGATTGTTAATATTTATGCTGATTTCACTTGCCCTTATTGGCGCTACAAAATTAGCGGCAGGAAGATACGGTTCTTTTCTTATATTTGTTGGGTCAAGGCCAAGGAGGAAGTGGGTCATTACCGTATTGCCCGCGCAAACAACGGCATTAACGTCATGAATATTCAACGAATTCCTTTTTACCAGAGTGGAAATAAGATGGTTAATATCCTCCGTCAGTATCTCCTGCATCATTTCCATGGCATTGTTTTGGGACGCATACATAATTCTCTGTATGTAATCATCCCCATATTTAATCTGGGAATTGTAGGTAGCCTCCACGTCAATGGTTTCCGTATTCGATAAATTAATCAGGTGAGCGACTACCGTTGTGGTCCCAACATCGACAGCTACACCAAAATTGTGGGAGCTTACGTCACCCGACTGTATCTCGATTATTTCATATATTGGCCCTCTGTTGCCAAGGGTTACCGTTACATTCCAGTTGCTGTTTCTCAACAAGGTGGGCAATTGTTTTAAAATAGAGAAATTTATAGTTAATTTCTCTGACGGTATCTTCGTCTTCGATGATATGTTCTGACAGAGTCGTTCAAAGTCTGCCATATTATCCTCCATAGTCGGAGGCGGCAATTCAAGGTATATTTTGTTTACGAGAGGGGAATGTTTAAACTGTTCCACCCCCGGGCTGACTGCTGCTTGAGAACCTGGAAACTGCGGAAACGCTCCCGTCAGTATCTGGCTTTTATCTAATCTTGACTCTTCGGGAATAAAAACTTCAAGATCGTTTTCTATTACGGTTTTACATGCCAGCACATAACCCCTTGCAGCCTCTTCTTCTGAAATGTGGGAAGAAGGCATTCTCCGCACAGATCCTGGCTGAAGAATTACTTTACATTTACCACAGGTGCCATCCCCACCGCATAAGGCATTGATAAAAATATCTCCTTTATACGATGCATCAAGTACCGTCTTGCCCTGTTCTATTTCTACAGTAACATCATTGGGAAGAAAATGTATCTTATAGTGAGAATTTTCCATAGATATTGCCACAACTGTTTACGTTGATGACGGATATTTGATTAATTATGCCACTCGGTTTTTAAGTATGAAGGTATCCCTGAAGCTTCTCTGGGACCTACAAGAATTTCCCATCCAAGCGTTTCCTGCAACTTTCCGGACATGGCAGCAATAAGACCGGGGATAATTAACTTCTTGTGTTTCACCTTAGAGGCGACCTGACAATCTTCCATGGCCTTTGCAACAACTTTATCATTTAACTTATCACCCGAGTAGGCGGTCAATACCGAAGTGCCTCCCGTATCAACAGACAATATATATGCAGGAACACGGCTCGATTCTACCTCACCTTCAACCGTATAATAGGTAAGTGAAAAATTGGTAGTAAACATAACCGGTGAATTGTCTTTCACGTCTCCGATACTATACAGTTTCGGTTCAACCTGAATCGGTTTTTGCGGATCGGTATATAAATTTGTCCTTACGGTAAGCAATGGCATAATTCCCCAAGGTTCGCAATTGTTGACAACTACAATGCCGGCATATTTTGCTACGTAGGCAGAGGCCAATGAAATTTCCTGGTATGGATCTTGTTCGGAAACGAACGCAATGGCAGGGTATCCGATGGCGCGAAAGTTTTTCTTAAGAGCTGCGCGTCTGATTTTTGTCAATTTTTGCAATACCTCCTTGGGATTATTGCCGCTCACGTCCAAAACAATCTCTTCCACGCCTGCTTTTTTCGCACACTCAGCAAGATCTGCAAGTTCTTCAAGTTTAGGAGCGGTTACCGTCATCGGACATTTTTTTCCTACCGCCAATGCCGCCATCGATTCGCAATTTTGCGCGTTTGCGCCATGCAGTAAAGGTCTTTTTTCCGCACAGGCTGCAAGGGCGGTTTTCATATTATCCACAGAAGAACTGCTTAAAATAATACTATAGGGGGAACTCCCGCTTATTTTTTTTGCCGCTTCGGCGAATTTTTCCGCATTATTGCTCTTATTAATAAGGGTCACCAGATTAATTTCTATCTCAGTACCGACTCTTGTCAGTTTCATGCCATTGATTTTTTTCAGCCGTTCGTCGAATGCTGCAGGACTTAAATCATCATCAATAGTAATACCTATACCGGCAGGATGATAAAATTTTTCATCATGTCTGAATAATACATTTTCTTCTCCCACTTGTACCTTTTTATCGTTTACTCCAATGGTTACCAGTTTTATTGGAGGAGCCGATGCGGCGCCTAAAGTATTTTTAGCCTCTTCACTTACATCCGGGCAATCTGAAAGATTTGCCTTCTTCTGAGCCAATTGCATGGCAAAGGCAAGGCAAGTCGGCCTTCCACATTTTTTGCAATTTGTTTTTGGAAGCAACTTATAAATATCTAGTCCGGTTAAAGCCATTCTTTACTATCCTTTCAATAACAAGTTAGCAATTTCTTATATAAAAAAACACCCCTTTTGCCATTGTTCAATTATAAGGAAAAGGGGTTAGTATTTTATACAGGATTACTTAAAATATCAAGTAATTACCTATTTATGCATTAAGCTATATTTTTAAGTCATCACTGGAAGATATGATTTTATTGACCAAACCATACTGGCGTGCTTCTTCTGCAGACATCCAGAAATTTCTCTTCGTGTCTGTTTCTACTTTTCCTATTGTTTGACCTGTTTCCTCGGAAATCAAACGGTTAATTTTTTCCCTGCATTTAAGTATTTCGTTTGCCTCAATTTGAATGTCAGAAGCAGTGCCATGAATGCCGGTAGATGGCTGATGAATAAGGATGCGTGAACTTGGCAAACTGTAACGGTCTTGTTTTTTTGCTCCTAAAAGAATTATAACTGCCGCACTGGCAACAACCCCCGCGCAAACAGCCTTAACCTTCGGTTTAACAAAGCGAATCATATCGTACATTGCAAAGCCGGCATCGGCATCTCCTCCCGGAGAATTAATGAATATTTTAATATCATCATTACTCTCCGCTTCAAGGAGCAAAAGCTGCGTGATTACCCTTTCTGCCATTTTTTTGTTTACTTCATCAGTAACAATGATCGTACGCGTCTTCAGTAACTTCGCAATTAAATCCCCTCCGCCACGTTTCTTATCCTTCTCATCTTCTTCGTTGTCACACTTGATGCTAAAAAATGGCATTTCAAAAATCATATATCAACTCCAAGATAAATCCTATGAAAAAAAATAATTCCGCTTCACTCTCAAAAAATAACAAAATAAAGGGAACATGTTGTAAATTCTTACAACATGTTCCACTGATATTTATTCTTTCGCTGGAAAGGTTCGCTTAGAACATCGGATCCATAGTCAACGCAGGGTGATTTACTTTCTGCATATATTCCAATACTTCTTCTTCCGTCTGAGCAACGGTCTCGTCAGCAATTTTATTGAGAAAATCTTCCAAACCCAATTCGCTGGCCGTCCTTTCGAGTTGCTCTGAAAGTTCTTCTTTTAAGGCCTTTGGCATCCATACCACGCGCCCTAATCCGCCATCGGCAGAGATAAACTTCTTGCTTCCCAAATAAAACTTACTATGTCCCATAAAACCGGGAGTTTGAAGTCCTCCTCCTACGGTGCCTGCCATTGTGGAGAATTTCATACCGCTTGGGGTCATTTCTGTAAAATCACGGTCTACCACCATAATCCCATTGGTCATAGGCAGCATTGCGGAAATACATTCAAAACACCCGCAGCTTGTCATTGGATCGGTCATTATGCTGTAGAGACTTACCTTTTCAACCGCACGGTTCGAACCGCTATACAGAAATTCATTTGTGCCTTCCCATTGACCTAGCCTCTCGTCTATCGCCTTTCCTTTTTCTATGGGCTGATTTGGTCCCGTTGGATTTATTTCATACCCCGCTTTTCCGTCAAGCCAACTTACAGAACCGCACAAACCAGACCGTTCCGGGGTGACAATACATAAGTGAGAAGGAGCGAAGCTCTGGCAAAGCGTGCAACTGTAAAAGAGATTCGCAGAATCATCCGTCATGCCTTCCAACCGGGCGTCACGCTCCGCAAACGCAACGCGAACATCTTTCAACTTCTCTTCCACATCTTTCCTTTTTGTATAGAGTGTCACCTGTACCTTATCGAGGATGGCACCAAAATCGCTATGAAATTTCGCGTGAATAATCTTACCGATATGTTTAAGCCGTAAACCCGCTTTAAAGGCTTCTTTGCTGATACGGTGCCGAATGATATCCCGCTGCCCCATATGGAAAATACCCTGAGCCTCACCAAGGAACCGATGCATTTGGCGTTCAAAAATCGGCTCAAAGTCTGGTTGCATCTTTCTTCCTGCAACCTCTACCATAATACCAAGTGATACACCAGGCCCTTGCGGAATTTCATCAAGATCCGGGCCTATTACCTGCACCTTCCCATCTTCCACTTCATTGGTTTCCTTTGTGCAAACAAATTCGAATGCGGGAACCCCCGGCCCTCCGATTTCTATCTGCATGTCATCTTTCCTGATACGTTCACCTTCAAAGGCCGGCCCGTATGCTACCGGAATATCAACCCTATGGATAGAAATTTTTAAACCACGAACTTCGATGCATTTGTCCACAATTTTATCAACAGGCACCCTTGACACTACATGTTCATACGTACAAACCCCGGTAGGTAAAATTTCAGGTATATCGATGTTGGAAATGGTCGGGAAACCGTAGTTAATCGCTCCTGCGGCATTGGCATATTGTTCATCCGTTACCGCAGTTCCTATCGCTAATACAAAAGCAAAGATTCTGTTTTTATTATAAAGAAGATTTCGTCGGGCCTCTCCCGGCGGAACGTTTCCAAAAGAAAGGGCCGCCCTGTTTGCAAACCCCAGTGCATATACGGCAGCAGAAGTCTCTTTCCCAAAGGGCACTAACCTTGTATCCCATCCCATTTGCACCCCTTTTTCTTCCAATTGTTCCGCAAATGAGGTTCCTAAGTTATCTGATTGCATGAAAACATACAGATTCTTTGACTGAAGTTCCCTGGCAATTTTTACCGCAGTATCGGCATCGGGAGCACACCCGACAATTGCCGCGAAACCAGGCGCAGTTCCGTCCACAAATTCAATTCCTCGCTCACGCATAATAATATCATCCGCGGCGCCCAACCATATCCCATCAACGGGAGGAGGCCCTATCAGGTATTTGCATGCCTCATAAACCTCTTCGGCAAAAAGTGTCGCCATACCGGCATCCAGCGTATGTCCTAAATAGGGAACCCAGTGTTTTTCCGCAGGCAACGGCGGCAGCATGCTCCTAGCCATGCCTAGAATATGAACACAATCTTCCAGTGTTTTTACGGGAATACCAGTCATGGAATAAATGATAGGCAAATAATAAGCGGTATTCGGAAATTCGACTTTGCAATCACGCCCTTTTTGCGCGATTGCTTCAGTAAGCTTTTTGTCAGCTTTATCTACAATCTGATATGCTCCGCGTATTGCGGCAGAACAAATTATCTTTGACATATAACAACGCCCCTTTAATCCATATTGTTTTTAATGATGTCCCGCAGGTTTACATTCCCGCTCCAACGCTCTTCGTTCAGCCATATCGTAAAGCTTCCTTTCCTTCTTTACGTTTATACCGAGAGCCTCTCTTTTCTTTTCAATATGATCCATCAGCATCTTGCCGATCTTTTTTATATCTGGCTCGAAATCCCATCTGGCGCCCACCTGTTCTTCCATTTCTTTCGTAAGTAATCTCTGTAGGTCGGGAGCTCCTGCCACCGGTGAATTCATCCCAAATACCGTATAAATCCCTGATGCCACCAAATATTGTCCGATAGCAATAGCCTTTTCGCTCATCCATTCCAAACAGGCGCCGGCAACCGGTAAATCACTGATATCATTGCCCAATCCACCCTCTTTCGCCATTTCGGAACAGGCAATAAGAATGCGGCTGTTATCCACACACGCGCCGGAATGTAAAACCGGAGGTATCCCAACCGCCTCACAAACTTCTTTTAATCCTGCGCCACAGGCATCTTTCAGTTCCGGAAGCATTAAACCGCCGGAAGCACATTGCCCCGCCGCGCATCCCGTTGCAACAACCAGGAAATTGTTCGCAATGAGTTCCTTCGCCATGTCAACATACGACTGGGTGCATTCTCCGGCTTTCGGACTTGTACAACCCGCAATCCCGACAACTCCACGAATCCTTCCGTTGATAATATTGTCATTTAACGGCCTGTAACTCGCCCTGAAACGTCCTCCCAGCATATATTTGATAGTTTCGTGGCTAAACCCTGCAATAAGGTTGGGTTCTGCAGCGTCCGGAATAAATACCTTTTTCTTGTCACGGTTTTTGTAGTTATCTATTGCCATTAAGATTATTTTTTTCGCTGACTCCAATGCATTTTCATCCTCGATTTCAATGTGTTCAGCGCCGGCAATTTTCGCCTTGGATAATGTAGTTACAAGCTTCGTATGGTAATGTTTTGCCGTTTCGGCAAGGGCCTGCATTACGCATTGTATATCGACAACCATCACTTCCACCGCTCCGGTCGCCATGGCTCCTTCCTGCATGGTCATATGCCCGGCCATAGGAATCCCATGACGAACAAGAAGTTCGTTCGCAGTGCAGCAGAGACCCGCAATCACAACACCCTTTGCTCCCGATGCAGCCGTCGCTTTTTCTACTTCAGGATCACTGGAGGCCAAAACAATCGCTTCTGCAAGCTGCGGTTCGTGGCCATGAACAATTATATTTACATGATCCTTCTTTATTACACCAAGATTCGATCTCCCCTGCACCGGTTTTGGCGTCCCAAACATAATATCCTGCAATTCGGTGGCAATCATGCAACCTCCCCAGCCGTCTGCCAGAGAAACACGCATTGCCTGCTTTGTGAGATTTTTATAATCCTGGTCTCCTCCCATACCCGTCCTGTGCAAACTTTCCGCAATTTCCCGATCAATCGCACGGGAAGCTATTCCCAGTTTTTCCCATATCTTTTGACGCGGTTCCGGGGCTCGTTTGAGGAATAAAAGGGTTCCGTAAGGTTTTCCAAATTCCATTAAAGCCATTTCGCCGACTTCTTCCGCCAGTTCGTTTATTTCCCTGTCTTTGGTTTTTATACCAAAACACTCCGCCACCATTTTAAGTTTCTCTACATCTTTTATGCGGTAACCAGGGGCTTCGCCTCTTGCGGTTGACACTAAAAGGTGTGCAGCGGCACGGGCATGATCAGAATGACAAGCCGTTCCTGCCCCACACATACGAAGGAAATGTCTTGCGGCAAAGGTGTTCGCATCGGCGCCACAAACACCCCTTCTTGGTCCGTTGCCAAATGGGTCAATGTTGCAAGGCCCATAATTACAATGACGGCAACACAACGCAAGGCTTCCATATCCGCACTGTGGCTGCTGTGCTTTGTATCTATCAAACATCGTTTCCACTTTCATTTCACGCATCTTATCAAGCATTATTTGATCTGCTGTCTTTTGCTTTTCTTCCATGACACACTCTCCAATCTTTTTTATTGGTGCTAAATTACAGTCTGAACTGCACATTCTTTCTTTATTAACGTACAGTCATACTGTCCATTCCTTCTTTAAAAACTAAGAAGAAATAGAAACGACAATTATAATGGTTCGGATATTGAAATCAAGTGAAATAACATACTATTTTTTATTTCGTTTTAACAGTCTCCTCTACTTTATTTTTAATCTTCCGGACTTCTTCCAACAATGTGTTGTTTTCAGTAAAAGCGGCCAACCCCTTAATATCTGATTCAAGTATTTTGTCACTGTAAGAAATAAATCCCAAAACCGGAATACCATTGAGTCCGTTCTTAATCAATGCTTTATGTTCTTCAGAAGCCACTTTATTCCCTACCGCATAAATCGTTTTTATGCCAATATCGTCGGCTAATTTTTTTACCTGGAAGGCAGTTTGTATGCTTTTCGAACCCGGCTCGACAACTACAATCAATGCGTCAACGGCTTTTACCGTAGCGCGTCCCAGATGCTCAACACCAGCTTCCATATCTACAAGAACAACTTCATCTCTTTGCACAATTAAATGGCTCAAAAGCGCTCTTAAGAACGCACTCTCCGGACAAGCACATCCGCTGCCGCCATGTTTTATGGCGCCCAAAACCATTAGCTTGATTCCATCCTGCTCCAGAGAAAGCTTATCGGGCAAATCAGAAACAGTGGGATTTAACTTGAAAAACTTTCCATATTCATCTGACGCACCGGTGCGTTCTTTTATTAAATCCTTCATCTGGCTAATGGGAGTTATTTCAGATATATTTTTAAAACCAAGCGTTACTGCCAGGTTAGAGACAGGATCCGCATCAATAGTAATTACTTTCTTTCCGTTCTCTTTAAATACTTTGGCCAGCGTTGCAACAAAAGTTGTCTTCCCAACCCCGCCTTTTCCCGATATCGCAATTTTCATTATAAAATCCCCATAATCTGCTAAAATTGATCTTCCTCAAAGAACTAAAATCCCAGAGATTAAATGCTAAAAAATCTATATGTAAATATTACATATTAAAAATCAATACAAAGTGAATTTTAGCAAATTATTTGTTTAATTATCAAATAAAATTCCGGAAACCATACATTGCGTTATTATTCATCATTTTACTTTTTTAAATCATTAATTCTTCGTAAGATTTTCATAAAAATTTACAACTATTCCAATCCAAGCTTTGTCCGCAATCCCTGATCTTTCTTTAAAACAGCATCGGACAGTTGTTTTTTATACAGAACTATTTTTTGTCTCAATGCCGGATTTGCCACACTGACTATCTGTATAGCCAGTATTGCTGCGTTAATTGCCCCCGCCTTTCCAATGCCCATGGTGGAAACAGGGACACCGGACGGCATTTGCACGGTAGAAAGAAGCGAATCCAAACCTCCCAATTCTGCTGTTGGCATGGGAATTCCGATAACAGGAACTGGTGTTAAACTGGCAATTACCCCCGCCAGATGCGCAGCCCCCCCGGCCCCAACAATGATTACTTCATATTTTTTTTCGGCATCTAAAGCATATGAATGTGCCCGTTCCGGCGAACGGTGGGCAGATACGACATTTACATCGAAATCCAATCCAAATTCCTTTAATGTTTGCACTACCTCTTTCATGATTGGCGCGTCCGAATCGCTGCCCATTACAATACCTATCTTTTTCATTTTCATAATCTACCTGTTCTAAAATATCAATAAATCAGTATATACCTTAAACTCGTCCTAATATTATTTTGCGGAACGCCACTTCATGAACACTGATGCCCTGCGTGTTTACACTCCTGCTCAAAAACTTTTTGCTCAGGCACTTCGTAAAGTTTTCTTTGCTGAACATCTGCATTATTCATTATGATATCTTCCAGACGTTTCATTCCTATTGAATGAACCACTATCAAACCGCCGATAAGTATCCAGACATACGTTGTTACAAATTTCCATAGCAAAAGAAAAATACCTATGATATGAGACGGAACCAATGGAGAAAAAAGAGCATACCCAAGACCCTCAGCAATACCGCTACCTCCTGGAGTTGGCACACAATAAAGCATAAAATTCAACACCCACTGTATCACAAAGGTTTCCATTATTTTTGTATCCAATCCCAGTCCTTTTAATATCAGCGGTGCAGCCAGAAACTGAAAAGCGTTTATCATGGCAGTATAAAACACAACAAGAATCAAGCGCCAATTACTCCCCAGAATAAACCCCTTTATGCTTGAATTAAAATCATCAATTACATGAAAAAGACCCTTCTTAAGCCTCGAAGTTCTCCCGCGCAACACGCTTAATGTCTCTAAATAATTAAATAATGAATTTGTATATTTTCTCGTCGGGAAGGGGGCAAAGTAAAGGCAAAAAAAGAATATCATTATTGCCGCAAGAATGACTACCGTATAATCATATAAAACCTTTATGCCCGTATTAGATAATAAATCCTTATTAAAACGAACAATAATTATCCCGCCGATAGCAAAAAACAACACAGTGACTGCCCCTCGTATGAAGACAATTGCTGTCGCCCTTCCATAAGTTACCCCCTTTTGATTTAACATATATACCAGAAGCGGGCCGCCTCCCATGGAAGAAGGTGTAATGTTTGCAAGGAACGTGCATGACAGAATCGCCTTTACCCCATAGACAAAAGATAGTTTTGTCGAATTGATTTCAGTCAATACCTTAAGCCTGAAAACATCAAAACACCACGATAAACAAAGAAAAACAAGAGAAAGCGTCAAAAAGTTAATATTCATTGACCTAAAATCATGAAGGGTGTTTATATTTGTCTTATAAACAATCAAAATAATTATAGGCAGGAAGGTTAGCAGACAAAACGACCACAGGCCGATTCTAATTGTGAGTCTTTTATAAGCCATAATGGTTTAAAGATCATCAATCCAAAATCCAGTTTAAATTTTTTACAGCATATTTAACAATTAAATAATCCCTGCTTACCTTAAACAAGACCGAACAACAGGATACAATTTGTTCGTAACAGTTTAGAATATTTCTTAGATTGACAATATCAGACTCTATTATACTTTCTCAAAAACTACCCCAGACGGCGTCAGCTCTTCCAGATATAAATCCACCTTCAAAATAGGATATTTTTCAATCAAAATATCTCTTGCCTTTCTTAAATCCGCACTAAGATATTCTTGTTCCGCAAATTTAGATCCAAAAGCAGAAGACCCTCCATATGCTCCGCAATCTTTATGGGCAATAATGACAACATGCTTTATAAGATGAAAATTCACCAAATTGGTAACCTTGCCAATAATAAGCTCTTGGGTTTTCGGATTGACAAGATTATAGATGCTGCCGGGAACGGAGATATGGTTGTAGTTGTTCTTTAATCCTAATGTTTCATTGATAAACTCCTGGTTCGCAAAAGCAAACCGATAATCAATGCAACTAAAAACCAATGTATCGCAGTCCGCCCTCTCATCTACCGGATTTAATGTAATTTCTGACACCCGATCATGCAAGGGCAATTCCGGCAAAGAAGATTTATTGCGCGCACAGCCCAAAAAGGCAGTAAACAACAAAACAACAGATAAACACACTGCTATTAACTTTTTTCCCATTAGAAATCAGTCTCAAAATATTATTAAAAGAATTTTCACGATTAGCCATTCAATAAAAGAGCATTGAGAAATTACAAAACCTGTTCAAATCTGTACACACGGTTATTGCCGTTGTTCTTTACAGTTCCATAAAATAAATATACCTGTAAATGCCGGAATCTAAATTTCATGAGGCTGCGAGCTTTTTTCAAATCCTTTGTCATTGTTTCGTATTCATTTATTTCAGAATTAAAAACCTTAGACCCTCCGTAACCAACGCAATCCTGATGTGCTATAATTACAACACGCTTAACATTGTGTAAACGCACAGAAATGCCAAATGTATCAAGAACAAGTTTTCTTGTTGATTTATCCAACATATTTCGTATGGAGCCGGGTACTGCAAAATAATCGTAGTCACCTTTTAACCCCAACGTATTGTTTATTAATTCCTGAGTCGCCTCAGAAAACCGGAAATCACTACAATTTATGACCATTGTGCTGCACCATTTCGGTTTCTCTTTAAAAAAACTTGAATAATTAATCTTGCTGCTTCTTCTTGTTTCACTTTTCGCTTGTTCATCCATTTCATCTGATGCCAAAATATTACTGGCGATGGAAAACCCCGTCACAACAAACAACAGTGCAATTTTAATCAACAGATTCTTACTAAAAATTTGTTTCATTCTCCACGACCTATCCATTCTCAATGCAGCCATTCACCCCTGCAACTGCTACTTTTTAATACTCACCCCTACCAAACCAGCAGGAGACAACATAATTTTTATCCACCATTATTACGAAAAGACTTCAAGGAACGAGGAGTTTATTTTTACCACCGCCCTGAGAATACTCCGGACATTGATCCTATAAACTCTTTTCTCCCTGGAAACCAATCTTGCTGCCGATCAGAATTTTTTAACCTTAACGGCACATACCTTATATTCAGGGGTAAGGGCAAGCATGTCTTCTCCGGGACCTGTTAACACATTGGTCTGTGTTTCAGGATAATGGAACGACAGAAATACGCTCCCCCGGC
>VGXV01000043.1 GCA_016873165.1 Planctomycetota bacterium
AAAAGATTGCTGCCGTTTAGTAATGTAAGTGGTTTTCCTTTGGCAAATTCATACGCATCAGGCCCGTAGTCAGCGGTAGACACTAATATCCCTTTTGTCGCACCCTCATTCATGACTGTTCCAAAAAGATCACGAACCGCTGAAACACCTACAGTATTTGTGTATCGTTTTGCCTGGATTACTATTTTACCTCCCCTGATTGGATCAGGATCAAAAGCAACTGCATCAACCCCTGCATCTCTACTGGATCGGGTAACCTTAACCTCTCCACCAGATTGAGAAAATTCCTTTTCAAAAAGTTCTCTGATCATATGTTCAAAATCTTCCCAATCCATTGCGGCAAGATTGTAAGTGTCGCCTAATTCGTCAACAACTTGGTAGGAAGATACAAATCTTTTGTCTTCACGGTTAATATTTAATATAGGTGCAATTGGCGTTAGACTATGAAGTTTTGAACTGCCAATGCCTTTTAGTTTCTTAAAACAAGCCTTTGGGTCGACATGCTCTAAATTAATTGACATAAACTCCTGTTTATTTGCTTGAACCGATACTATACAGGCAGTTGCTGTTTGTCCTGTGGCTTTATCTATTGACTCCACAATACCATTAAAAATGATTGAATCAATCGCATTTACAACATCAGATTCGTATAGGGGGAAACATGGGGTCAAACCTAATCTATTGACAATAAAGAGTTTTTCCCTTTAAAAAGATTATACGTTTAACAGTTTTGATCACAAGGATATGTTGGAATTGATTGACGATAATAGGGACAGCTACCATTTTTATGAAAATAAATAGTCGCTGTCCCTGTTTACCCAAACTATATTTGCCATACTACCAATTTTTATTATTTCACAATATTGTATCACAAGCATCTTGCTTGTGCTATTGAACGCTCAAGCTGCCTGCATGCATGTTGCAGGAAGACAGAGAATCTTGAGTTACTATTTTGTTTTCTTACAAAAATCGGAGCTACTCTCGTCCCAAGATGTAAAATTATAAAGATTCGGACATTGTTTTATATGGGATTATGGGAGAGATGTTTTCGGAAAAAGCAATTCTCTGATAATCTATTATGGTGTGACCACACCATATTCCTCCACCTCTATATTCTTTCCTTGCTTAAATATTGATCCGTATTTTTTTTCTATTAAAACATACGAGAATATAACCCACCCTATTACGAGAATTGATATTATTGCCAATAAAACAACAATCCAAATAGCATGAGTTGGTTTTTTTTCTTTATACTCTGGATTCAAGAAATATTTTCTATTTTCTGATAGTGGGAAACGATACCCGCACTCACAAGATTCTGCATCATCAGGACTCATTAATTTGCACGATGGACACTGTAGCATTTTTATTTCCTTTTTTATTCAATCTTGCCAGATTATTTAGTATTTTAACTGTTTTTCTGCTTTTCTTGTTCTGCCAATATTTGCTTTGCTTCCCTTAAATCTATCTTTGCTTTGTGACCGTGCTTCTCAAGTAAATGTAAAAGATTGCTGCCGTTTAGTAATGTAAGTGGTTTTCCTTTGGCAAATTCATACGCATCAGGCCCGTAGTCAGCGGTAGACACTAATATCCCTTTTGTCGCACCCTCATTCATGACTGTTCCAAAAAGATCACGAACCGCTGAAACACCTACAGTATTTGTGTATCGTTTTGCCTGGATTACTATTTTACCTCCCCTGATTGGATCAGGATCAAAAGCAACTGCATCAACCCCTGCATCTCTACTGGATCGGGTAACCTTAACCTCTCCACCAGATTGAGAAAATTCCTTTTCAAAAAGTTCTCTGATCATATGTTCAAAATCTTCCCAATCCATTGCGGCAAGATTGTAAGTGTCGCCTAATTCGTCAACAACTTGGTAGGAAGATACAAATCTTTTGTCTTCACGGTTAATATTTAATATAGGTGCAATTGGCGTTAGACTATGAAGTTTTGAACTGCCAATGCCTTTTAGTTTCTTAAAACAAGCCTTTGGGTCGACATGCTCTAAATTAATTGACATAAACTCCTGTTTATTTGCTTGAACCGATACTATACAGGCAGTTGCTGTTTGTCCTGTGGCTTTATCTATTGACTCCACAATACCATTAAAAATGATTGAATCAATCGCATTTACAACATCAGATTCGTATAGTTCGTGAATTGTTCTTAGTGTAATCTGATAAATAAGATCATCATAAAGGTTATTAACTGTTGAATCTGCAAGAAAACTTTCTGATAACTCATTCCTTGTTTTAATATATTTTACTTCATTTAACCTTGGTAGTACCTCAATGGGAGGTAATGAGTAATCCACAATCATTATTTTTGTTTCAGGATTATAATCTAAGTCAAATTCTTGTGGAAAATAGTCTGGATATTTAGAATTGGAGAGTACAAGCTCACAATATTCGACTATGGTATCCGTATCTTTACCCAAATACATTGCTTTTCTTTTATCAATCGCATCATTTTTTTTCTTCTGCGCTGACAAATAATTCTGCTTCTCATTTTCCCATTGACTCATTTCTTTCTGGTATTGTTTTTCAAGCTCATCATTGTGTTTTTTTATTTTTAAGACATGTTCTTCATTTGCCTTTTCAATTTCTTCTTTTTCTTTATACCATTGTTCAAAGTCTCGCTTGTAACAAAGTTTTGCATCTTCTATTTTCTCTTGTTTCCTTGATGATAAAACCTTATCAAAAAATCCAAGTTGGGGTTGGTATTTTGCTTCTGTTTCGATTGGCAGAGGTGGTATTTTTTTTAGCGATAGTTTTAGTACTATTGGAGGATTAGGCTTTGGTTTGGTATACGATGAGTAATCTTTTAATAAATTCCAGTTGATTGCATCATTTATAGAAAGTGTATTCTTTAAAATATTCTTTATTTCATCAATTGCTTCTTTTGCTTCTCCAGTACGTTTATTTGCTTCATCGATATTGGCTTGTAATTCCTGTTTTTTTTGTAATCTGATATCTTCTCTTTCTTGTTTATTTATTTGTATCTTTTGTCTTTTTTCCCACATTTCATTCCATGCAGCAATCTGTGTCTCAGCCATTTGCTCCACTACATCCCTGTCACATCCTCGGATAACACGATATTTATTTAAGCCTTCATGTCTTATTTCTGCTTTCCATATAGTAGCTCCACTACTTGAATTCCTCGTTTGACTACGCGATTCCAAGCTTCTTAATACATTTCTGATCATTGCATCATAATTTCTTGCCATATTTATGTCCCTTCAGTTCAAAAAAAGTCAAAGGGTACTTCTGTGACCAATAAGTTTTCTTTTAAAATTTGTAATTATTAAGCATGTAGGGCATGGCATTGCCTGCCAGATAAAACATATCCCAAATTCAAGTCCATGCGTTACAAATTAACCCCTCTTCCCAAACCCTCACCGGTCGTATTGTTTATCCGGTAGGCGATGCCTACCCTACATGACTTACGATTTGCATATTTTTCACCTCTTCGAAGCCTCCAATACGGTTATTCCAACCAATTCGGTTCCTTTATATCTCAGCAACACCCCGTTTTCAAGCATCTCTGAATCAGTTGCCTTCTGGGGTCTTTTAAAATTGATGTAAAGAACATCGGCTTCTTTGTCGTAATCCACCCACATTTTTGTTTCCGGCATCTTTATGAAATGGGAAACAAGCTCATAGACTTCCTTTAAAGTATTTTCTATTTTTGTTGTTGCCATACAATCACCTCTCTTTCAAGTTTTATCTTACTTGTGAAATATGCAGTTATTATAAAACCATCATCATTACTGGTTTCTTTATAAACAACAGCAAGGAATCGGTTTTCCCACGATTCTTTCAGGGCGACCAGTGTTTGTGCATAACCCTTAACAACATAATCAGGAGATTCAATAGTATTTAGAACTTCATCATAATAGCCTGCCAAATCATCATGGTTTTCTACTATGTGAACCCATCGCTCATCAGTTAATCTGATAGGAACACCATTAATTGATTTTACTATTTCCATCACTACCTTATTCTACCTCAAAATATCCATATTCATAATAACTACAAAACTATCCCTTGAAATCAAAACAGAGAAGAGGGATGGGATCAAATCTTTATCAATTACATATTTGTCAATGGTAAAGATTCGACCCCCTTCACACCCTTTTCTTTTGTAGTTTCTAATTCTTCCTTCATCGTCCTTCATCCCAAAATAATAAAAGTCTGATAAAGCGTCAGTAGGAATATTTTTTGTTTTGCAAGAAATCAGATTAACGCATTACCGCTATATCAAACAGTAAATCATAATATTTGTTATCAGTAATATTGAATAACTTCATCCTAATTTTATTGTACGGCTGCCATTTCAGGTAAATAAAACCTTGCTGAATATCGCCCTGAAAAATTACTCTGTCCTCAAAAGCCAGATTTGCCAATTCTTGTTTAAATTTAACCGGAAAAAACATGGGGTCGAAAAAACATGGGGTCAGAAAAAACATGGGGTCAAACCTAATCTATTGACAATAAAGAGTTTTTCCCTTTAAAAAGATTATACATTTAACAGTTTTGATTACAAGGATATGTTGGAATTGATTGCCGATAATAGGGACAGCTACCATTTTTATGAAAATAAATAGTCGCTGTCCCTATTTATCTATACAATTGAAGATATGGGGATCAAATCTTTATCAATGACATATTTGTCAATGGTAAAGATTCGACCCCCTTCACAACCCCCTTTACTATTAAACGGTTGCTGTCGTTGTTTTAATCCATAATCGGTAAAAGTTTAATTATATCTTTAGGTAATTCAAAATTAGCATTTTCATTAATCCATAGCAAATTTCGTTGATCTGAATTATTAATCCAAATTGACCGGAATAAAATAGCACTCAAATTTTTCATTTGAGTGTTAAAGTCCTTCACTCCCTCAAAACCTTTTTGAATAAAGAAATCATCGTTTTCTTGGTTCACAAGTTCATTAACTATCCTGATTTCTTTTAATAAATCTTCTTTTTCATGAGTGCTACTATCAGAGCCTATAATTAACAAGTTTGCTATGTCAGGTAACATTTGTCCTAATTTCTCAAAAACAGTATCTCCGAATTTGTAATGCTCTTTTTGTGTGTAAAATATAGGCATTAATCCATTATGATAAGAAGTATGTTCTTTGTCATATTTACTAAGAGGCTTAGACAGTTCTAATATAAGTTCATCTTGGAAACCAGGGATAGAAAACTCAGCTAACGCACCGTAATCAAGTTTGTGTTCTTCTGCTTTGATTGTATTTCTGATGTAAGATATTAATTGTTCTAACGAAGTTTCCAACGTGTCTATAAAATCTTTATTGTGACATAGGCATCTAACGTTAATACTAACGGATAAACCAGATGGTATTTTGCGAATTCTATCTTCAATTACTTTTAAAATGTTTTTTAAGCGTATTCCAGGGTCAGTTTCACGTATTCGTTTTACCTCTACGTTAAAATTTAAGGTTTGTTTAAATACGATTGAAAAATCTGGTGAACGAGAATTACGGGTACCATACTTTTCGTATTCCAATTCAATGTCATTATTTAAATTTAACAAGAAAAGATATGCAACCTCTAGTTCAAATCTTATGTCTTCCAAATCCTCATCGGTGTTTGCACGCTTTATCTTACTACGGATTTTATCTTTGTGAGTAGTTAGGAAAGTTCTAAATTTAGGGCATGTTGAAAGCCAACCTATTAAATAATTAGAAATATGATGTTGCTTAACTCCAAAAATATCACGGATTATTTGATTATCGTTCATTTTTTACTCAAAATTTAGTAGCTACCCCTATTTTTCTATATTAGCAATTTGTTCTTAAATTTTTCTTAATTGATGTTCCTTAAGATGCAATATCATTCCAGTATCTACTTTAACACATATATCGTTTTCCTCGATTCCAAATCCACCTATTGGAATAACAGTTACAACTTCGCCTAGCAAGTGTTTCCCTTTTTCAGACATATCGATAATTTTAGCCTTATCTCCAACCTTAAACATTTTCATAAAATTCTCCATTCTTGTTTTTTATAAAAATAAACTACATTAAGTTTTTATACAAATCAAAATAGAAACAGCTACTTTTTTCATATCCTGTCAATTTTACAAATAAATGGTCCCCTTATTTGTTCTTGTCTCTTTATTTATTCTTCTCACAAAGATAAGAAATCAAAGCAGCGGATAAATGAACTGTAAGTTCTGCTTCTGCAAATTCGGGTATCTTGCCCTCGGTAATATGTCGCCCCTTATCACTTGCAAATCCCCATATTTTTTCGATTGCTTTATCTAAAGGTGGTGAAATCTTTAACTTTCCTATAATATCCCCAAGAGTTTTCTTGGGTTCTCCCAAAATATCCTTAGCA
The DNA here is from genome assembly GCA_016873165.1 of Planctomycetota bacterium. Classification (GTDB taxonomy): domain Bacteria; phylum Planctomycetota; class Brocadiia; order Brocadiales; family Brocadiaceae; genus Kuenenia. The sequence continues at coordinate 6,368 of VGXV01000043.1, forward strand.
ACACATTCTAATGCAGCCATACTATGTTGAATCGCCCCTGTTATATCAGGTTTTGGACGCCTCGATAAATCTTTTATTGCCTCCTCAAGTTCTGATTTAGCAGTTATTCTTTTTGTTTCTTCTAATCGATCTTTGGCGAGAGTCATTACCTTTTCAAAATCCTTTTCACCGCGGGTAACGATTAACCCATTTTCAATTTTCCATCCTATTCCTTCTTCGACAAAATATTTATTTAGTCCTTTTTCAAAAAGATTTTCATCTCCATATGGAGAAACCCATTTTCGTGCAATAGCTTCACAAATATTGTAGATTTCAAACCACTCGCAACCATTAATTAAGTCCAAACACTCATTCCTGACATTAACGTCAGACCAATTACTTTCGTTCTCAATTTCTCTCAACATTTGACAAATAATACTTCTGATATCTTTTGGTAAAAAACCCGCTTCAAAGGCTATATCTAAAATAGTTTTTCGTAATCTTTGTGGAGCTTCATGACGTATTGTAATCGGATTCGGTTGTTTTTGAAAACCATGTCGTTCTGAAAAAATTTGATTATTCTGCATATTGATCTATTTAAAATAGTCCTAAAACAAATATAACTGCACACAGTGTTACCATCACACAAAAACATGGCAAAAACATGGGGTCAATATAAAACATGGGGTCAAACCTAATCTATTGACAATAAAGAGTTTTTCCCTTTAAAAAGATTATACATTTAACAGTTTTATAATAGGGACAGCTACCATTTTTATGAAAATAAATAGTCGCTGTCCCTATTTATCTATACAATTGAAGATATGGGGATCAAATCTTTATCAATGACATATTTGTCAATGCGACCCCTTTCGATCTTGGTGACTTTGATTCCTCGACTCCGCTCGGAATGACGGCATGTTATACGAAATGGTATATTCCACATCAACGTTAATTCTTTTCCCGTCTATTTCCTGATATGCCACCGGTTTGGTGAATGTTACGGGGCCGAGTTCGGTTTCTGCTAAGAGTTGGCCTTGTTTGTTTATCCACAGCCCGCTTGTTACTGGTTCGTCAGGTGAAACAACCCCCCTACCCCCCTTTGTTAAGGGGGATTTCTCTATGCTTTCCTTTGATAAGGAGGATTTTGCCGATAACGAAGATTTTGCGATGCTTCCCTTTATCGAGGGGGATTTCAACAAGTCCCCCTTAAAAAAGGGGGATAAAGGGGGTTGTATTCCACTCAGGCCTATCCTGATCTGTGCCGGGTCTGCGCCGGGTTTTACATGAAAGAGTTTTTCTACGTTGTTGCCATACGCCTTGAGTTTTAATTCTATGCCTTTATAAATCTCTCCAAGATCGACCACATCATACGTGGGGATATTGCTTTTCCACTTCTTCTGGTCATTTCCCCTGAAATAATTTACCTTTATTATGGATTTGGCTTCGCCTTTTATTTCCTTTACCTTCGCGCCAACAAGCGTTTCTTTTAAGGCAATTCCTTGTAATTCAGAGTTTACGAGTTTTGAGTTGTGAGTTTGGGAGTTTTGAACAGATGCATGATTCGTAATACACGATTCACGATCCGCGATGTGTGATTCGGGATTATCCTGTATCTTGCATCCTGCATCGTGTATTATCTCAGCCGCAGACGCACGCATTAAAGACGCAAGGCATTGCGTCTCTACATCTGAACTCTCAACTCCCAATGCTTTCGGCATTGAATACACAATCTCCCCGTCTTTTGTGACAAACACCGTCCCGCCAAAGGTGTTGGCGTAATAGGTTACCCGTTCATCCATCTGGCCATTATTGGCAATGAAGGGGATTTGGATGCGGTGCATGTTTTGCATGATTTGTTCCTTTGATACTGCTTCCGCCTTTTGATTGCCTGAAGCGGTGTATTGGACAAGAAATACCATTAATAACACCATCGCCGCTGTAATAAGTAATCCCTTCTTCATAGTTTCTGCCCCTTCTGCCTGTCTGCTGACAGGCTTTTTTGTTCTACAGTATTGTCATTTTTAATGATAACATTCCCGATTATTTGTAACTGCCTGCACAATGTAACACAAGCATCTTGCTTGTGATGTTTGCATTCAAGAGGCAGAGACAGGTTTCAAACCTGTCTCTACGTTACTATTAACATCTACTGAATTCAAATTATGTTTTGTAATGGGAAAAAAATTACCGATGTATCCATTTGCCCTATCATTATTCAAATTCTTTGTCTATCTCTTCTTTGTTATCAAAATAATAGCTAAGGGCATCAAACAACTGCGCGGGGGTGAGACTTGGATAGCCGTCAAGTATCTCCTCTATCTCCATGCCTGAACGGTAGTGATTTACAATTGATGCAACGGGGATCCTTGTGCCTTTAATAATGGCTTTTCCCTCATATTTGCCGGGGTCTTTTTCGATATATCGATGTTGGGTATTTACAAACATTCTACACCTCCTTAATCGGAAAGGTAAATAATACTATAGTCAAACAAATCTGGTTTTCGAAATATCAAATAAGCTTTACTCAGAAACACAACCCTTCGACTCCGCTCAGGGTGACAGTTTCGTCATGCTGAGCGGAGTCGAAGCATTAAAAGGCTAATCGAAAACCAGATTTGTTTGACTATACTACGCTGAGAAAAATGTAGTCTCTTGTTCTCATAAAGCGTTGACCACATTTTAAATTTGCAAATATACTACTCGCAGGATTATATGTTATGATATTAAGCACATTCTGCGGAGTTTAGTTTACCCTTTTGGCAGGTCATTTCAAATAAAAAACCCATGCAAAACAGAACATTCGCCCTCTTACTATTCCTGTGCATTGCATCAATCGGTTGTTATGCAACCATAGCGCAGGTGCTATTGATTCGTGAATTTCTGAACATATTTTACGGCAACGAACTTTGTCTGGGAATTGTATTTGGCGCATGGTTCCTCGGCATAGCGTCAGGTGCATTTTCTGGTGCAAAGCTCGATCGTTTTTTTAAACAGCCCATGACAGCCTTTATCGTCTTTTTATTTTCCATGTGCCTTGTTTTGCCTATACAGATTATAACCATTCGCGGAGCACGCAGCATCCTGAGCATCGGCACGGGTGAATATATTTCCCTGCTGCCGCTCTTTTCTATTACGGTAGGCCTCGTATTGCCCTTTAGTTTTATTATTGGCGTTGTCTTTCCGTTTTCATCAAAGGTTATTCGGGGCGCAACCGGAGACACCGCTTCAGACATAGGGTCGGTATACATAATCGAATCTATGGGCAGTCTCATTGGCGGTTTATTATTTTCATTCTGCCTCGTCTCAAAATTTCATTCGGTACGGATTGTTACCCTGATGAATGCGGGAATGTTTTTTATCCTCTTCCTTATGAGGTATGTTACACGAAAAAAAGATGGGGGAGAAAAAAGAGGGAAGTTGCATCTCCTGGCATTGGGATCTGCATCGGCCATGATCGTCCTCTGGTTTTCTCCGGCGCCGGAAAAAATTGATGCATGGACTACAAAAATACGATGGAACACCTTTACCCATAACATTGAATTAGTAGCATCCGCCGACACAAAATACCAGCATATCGATATCGGCAAACAGGCGGATCAATACAACGTATATCTCAACGGACACTTCGCATTTGCCTTCCCTAACGAATATGACTGCGCACAAATTGCCCATCTGGTAATGACGCAACATCCCTCGCCAAAAAAAATATTGGTAATTGGCGGCGGTTTCGGCGGGCTTTTGACGGAAATGCTTCTCTACCCCATTGAAAAGCTTGATTATGTTGAAATTGATCAGAAACTCCTGCACATTGCCGGCAACTACGTATCTCCATCAGAGAAAAGGACATTGTCCGATAACCGGACAACCATCTTTCACCGGGACGGACGATATTACGTAAAACATCTCGCGGAAAAACACTTTTACGATATTGTCTTTGTAAACGTCCCCGACCCATCCACCGCATTTCTTAACCGCTTTTACACCAGGAATTTTTTCCAGGAAATACAAACCATCCTGAAATCTGACGGCATAGTCGCCGCTTCCGTAAGTTCAGCGGTTACGTACATTGGCAAAGAAGTGGGGAGTTACACGGGGTCGTTATACAAAACCCTTCATGAAACATTTCGGGAAGTAAAAGTAACGCCAGGCCAAACCAATTTTTATTTTGCGTGCGGCAAAGAAAGCATCATTGCCCTTGAATGGGAAACCCTTAAGGAACGATATAAACAACAGGGAATACAATCAGAATTTTTTAATGAATATCTTTTCTACACGCTGCTCCAGCCGGAACAGGTTGAGTTTATTGAAAGGCAATTACAGCAGCGAAAGGATTTGGTTGTCAATACCGATGCAAAACCCGTTGCCTACTTTCTCAATCTTGTCTTGTGGGATGCCTTTGCCGGAGGAAATCTGCACAGGTTCTTTTACCGGTTGAAAGACGCCGGTATAAAATATTTTCTCATTCCCATCGTATTTGCACTTGCCGGAAGAATACTTTTCCTATACATAAGAAAACGGCAACCGAATACCTTCCGGTTAAGCAGTTATTGCAGAAAAACTCATGCACTTATCGCACTTGCAACAACGGGTTTTACCGGCATGGCGCTTGAAATCATACTCCTCTATGCCTTTCAGAATATCTATGGATACATTTACGAAAGGATCGGCGTCATCGTGGCTCTTTTCATGGTAGGGCTTGCATTTGGCGGATATATAGCAAACAGGATAATACAGAAGAAACAATTCGACTGGATAAAGGTCTTGATGATGCTGGAAGGGTTCATCGTCGTTTATTCCATTACGGTGCCTTTCCTGATTTCCGTAGTATCCGTTTATTCCCCTATTGCGGAAGCCGTGCTGGTATCTCTGGTAATGTTCACGGGAATTTTGACCGGCATAGAATTCCCTATTGCCGGCAAGATATGCGCACAATGTGATGACAACATTGCAACATCTGCCGGAGCAACGAACGGCGCAGACCACGTCGGCGCATTTTTGGGGTCACTCCTGACAGGGATACTCTTCCTGCCGCTCCTCGGTCTATACGGCACATGCCTCATAGTGACGGCATTGAACGCATCAAGCCTTATATTGCTTGCTTTTTTTACCAGTTCAAAAAAGAAGTAAGAGATTGCTTCATTATCGTTCGCAATGACAAAAAAATGGAAATAGCAGAGACAGGTTTCAAACCTGTCTCTACATGGGAATGCATTTGTGAAGGAAGCTCATGCTTTCTGATTTGAATTTGTTCTCTTATCTGCTCTTGGATTCAGCACGTATCTGTTTTTGGCTGGGGTGAATATCCGACAGAGAGATGGAAATACTACCATGATAGCGCCTCTTCGACAGCGAGGTCAGCCTGAATAAGGCCATATCCGCTGTCATAGTCAAACCCTGATTCTTCCATATCGAGCGCAGTATCCTTGAGTATGGAATAAATGTCATCCGGTGATAAAAGCGGATTTGCCTCGATCATTAATGCGGCGACTGCCGCTGCATGCGGAGCGGCAGCAGATGTTCCAAAGAAATTCGGGAAGCCGTCCGGCTCGACATCAGTTCCGAAAAAAGTTGTATTTGCTCCGTCAATAGAAACGATTTCCGGTTTTTCACGGACTTCCGGACCTGAAAAACCTCCCTCCTCATTAAATAAAACCACCATTGGACCCGCTGAGGAATAATACTCCAGTTGGGCAGGATCGACACCAAATTCCGGCGTTTCATAATATGCCGCCGCGCCGACTGCCAATGCACCCGCCGCATTGGCATGACCATAGATTGTTCCGCTTTCCGTATCGTATTCGTTAATTGTTCCTTCAAAATCAAACAGCACATATTTTATCAATTTCGGGGGAGTTCCTTGGACATTTTCAATTACTATATTGAAATGTGTGTTTCTTGAACCCATGGGATTATAGTAGTACAAAATTTCTACCGGGTCGCTTCCAATATTATTATCGATACTGTAAGCGACTACTGTCGTTGCCGGATCGTTAGTAAGAAAGATATCGACATCATTGCGGGATCCGGGGGGACTTACCGAGTAGAACGGAGAATCCCATTGAAGGACAATGTAAATTTCCGTTCCTTCCGGAATGGTTATGCTCTGAAACGTATCGGTGTCAGCGCCGGAATCAAAATCATGCGGTTCCCCGAAAAATACGGGAGCTTCACCGCTTGGCCGAAACAAATCTTCATATGAATCTCTCCCTGAATTGCCTGCTGATGAAAAATAGGCCGCTCCCCCTTCTTTTACAAAATCAACTGCCCGGGCAATCATCCCGTCCTGGAACATTGGTTCCGCAAAATATTGCACATCGTCTACAATGACGGTTGCTCCTGCTTCTTCTTGCAATTCGATAATCCCTATCGCAAAATCAGCCATTCCGTTAAATGCCGTATGAAATGCCAAACTTGCTCCCGGCGCAATATCGTGCACGATCTGCATCATTGCCCGTCCTTCATCCGAGCCGGAAGAACACCAAAATTCTTCTTCCAGCACGGTAATGTCCTGAGGAAGATCATCATTCTCCACGTCATTTACCGCTCCATTCAGACAGTTAAAACTGTCCGACAAAACGCCAATAGTGACCCCTGTTCCATCAATGCTGTACGTACTGCGCGCCAAATCAGATTTCATTGCGATATCGCCCTGGCTATCCACCTTTCCCGCACTGGTTATGGCGTATGAAGGCCTTGCACATTGAAGACTTTCCAAGTCATCCATTTTTTTAATAGCTTCGATAGGCATTAAACCCGATACGATGTTTTCATAAACAACCGCCTCTTTCATGTCCAGAGATTCAAGATGCTCTTTTAGGAGGGCAGAATCATTTACGGCAACAGCATCAATAACTACCCTATCTTCTTTTATTCTGTAAAGGGGTATTTTCGGTTTAAACATTTCTGCTTTGGCACGAAGTTTTGATTCCTCTTTATAGGCAAGATATTCGTCATATAAAACGGTTAAACCATGTTTTGCCTTTGTAAATTGTTTTTCTCTTGCAAGAATCATCTGCTGCACCGCTTCGGTTTTGCTTATTTCCGCATGAATGTGCTTTATGACAAAAATATTCAAGAGTGCCGCAGTAACGATAATGTATTTTAATGGTTGTCTCATACCGGTTTCTCCGTTTTATAGAAATAATAAAACTCTGTTTTTATTTTCTCCAGGCGGCTGTTAGGATCTCTTTGCTCAATGATCTATTACTTTCATAAGTTCCTGTGGCTTATGAATTACTCTTTGCGCACCGCTTCTTTTCAGTTCATCTTCGGGGCGAAATCCCCATAAAACCCCTACAGGGAACATTCCCGCTGCTGTAGCCGTTTTCATATCAATAGGAGTATCGCCCAGATAAAGAATTTCCGAAGGTAGAATGGCAAGGTGTTCCGCTATTTCATCTGCGCCGGCGGGATCAGGTTTTTTAGGCACGTTATCGCGTTGACCTATTACCCGTTCAAAATTCCACTTAGGCAAAAACTCCGCCACGCACTTTTTTGTAAAATAATCCGGTTTATTGGAAAGAACTGCCATTTTTAATCCACGCAGTGTCACCGAATCCAGCATTTCAGCAATCCCTTCGTATAGTTTTGTCTTTATATTCCAGTTTTTCCGGTAATCTTCACGAAATTCCCCGACGCAGGCATTTATTGTCGCTTCATCTCTGATTTCTTCCGGCAATGCGCGTGTAATAAGAGCAACAACTCCCTCACCGACAAAATATCGGTAATCTTCCATTGTGTGAGTAGGAAAATTATTTTTCAGTAATACACGATTCGTGGCATTGCCTAAATCTTCCAGAGAATCTATCAACGTGCCGTCAAGATCAAAAATAATCGCTTTAAAGGACATGGTTTCCACTCACAAGGAAAGTAATTCTGTACGATAAAATCATTCTTTATTAATATTACCAGGTATCTTATTGTTTTTGAAGCGCCATATATCACACTATCCTGAAAAATGGTTTTACGCGTTTCCTACTTTTGATACCATTTCCCGTTCTGATCCTGTAGCCAGTCTCCAGCCAACGCTTTTTTTGCAATTTGCAATGCCCGGCGCCTTCCTACCTGGTCAGCGTTTGCACCTTCTTTTTTTGCTATAGAGACATATACTTTTTTCCTGTCTTCATTTTCCGCATTGATTATTTCCTCATTTTCACGACCTGTGCCTACAAACTGTAAATATCCCTTATTGTCTTCACCAACAATCCCTTTCGACTTTAACTCTACTATGAGAGGAAGCCGTTTTTCCATTTGCCCCTTTATTGCATGAATATCATCGGCAAAAGCTATGCTATCGGTAAAAAAAATAACGGCACATACAATAAATAAAAATGCTGCGAAGATATTTGATTTCATCTGTTTTCTCCTTATGACAAAAATTTCCTATCCGTATAAAAAATTACTTAGGGAGTTGTTCCCGACTCTCTGTTGCGGAAGCTCCGATCTCCCCGCCAAGTGTTTTGGCTGCCTCATCCAGGTTGCCAAAGAAATCTTCCAGCTCTTTATCTATCCGGATATTCACATCAATGGTAATCTGCATTGGTTTGACTTCAACTTCTACTTTATGTTCTGTTTTACATCCCTGTACAATGAGAAAAAACAATATACACATAATTATGCTCTTTTGTGCCATCCATCTTCTCCTTACCGATAATTTCTTGCGGATGCCCAGCGATATAAATGCGGAATTATCGCCAAATAAATCGCTATTACCAATATTCATACATCATTGAGATTGTAATAAATTACTCAAATCTGCGCCATAGTGTAATATTTCATCCAGCGGCAGCGTAAAGTTAAAATTGAAAAGTATTCCCTGAAAATGAGCCCGTGGTTCTCCTTCTGCTTTAACTAATCCGTATTCTTTTGTATATGCAAATGGCAGTAAGTCAACAGGCCTTCCCTCCATCTGAAGATGGACATGAAGGTCTTCCCCCTTGCTTAGCAACGAAAGCTTTGCCCAGTCATATTGGAAATTCTTCAGGGCTTCATGTGCGATTTGAGTTTGTATGCCCTTTTGTATGCCGGCAGCGCCTGGGATAAGCGTTTCCGTATCAAAGCGAAGTATGCCTCTCTCGCCGGGAGTGGAATAAAGAAACCCGTCGTTAATTTTTATTTTCCCGTCTTTATAATTAACCGGCAACCTGCCATTTACAGAACCTTCACCCTCAGCGGATGCGAGATGAAACTGCTTTAAAATATCCGCCAGTTTCAGCCGGTCACAATAACAGATACTATCGAATCCGCTGTTATCGGATTTTAAATGTAGCCCATGCGTATAGACGTTTCCTCCGCACCATGAAAAACTACTCTTTTTAAGGAAAAGGGAAGAGGGGGATTCTATCTGAAAAATAATATTTCCTTCATTTGCTTCCAAATCTCCCCAGACAAACCGCTGAAATTTCAGCATTTGGTCAGGATCGCTGCGGAAGTTTAATACATCACACAACGTGAGTTGAAGGTCTATTCCCTCTATGATCATTTTTTGGGGGGAAGCATCTACTGTTGCATTGCGGAATAAGATACTCCCCATGCTTGCCATATGGGTTCCATCAAAATTCCAATTTCCTTTTATATCAACAAAGCCGTCAAAAAACATGCCTGTCAACTGTTTTGCAACAGAAGATAATTCACATTGCACCGCTTTTTCCGGCTCCGCAGAATAAAAATCAACGCTCGAAATAAATTTGTTCTTCTCATTCAACCCTGCCATACCTGTAAAATTAATATGGAACCCGGGTATTCGTGTATTAAACTGTCCTGTAAAATGAAAGTCTGTGCCATTTTGGCAGGGTGTTGCGGAAATCGCTCCAATGTCCATGCCGGCATAGGTCATATCATCGATAACAAAATAGCGGTCTTTATCATTTCTTGCAGTAATGTCATCATCTTCAAGAGAAGGGAATGGCCATTCAAGGGGTATTTTCGCCGCTATATTCTTTGCATAAAAATCCATGGCGGTAATCTCCGCATCGGTTATCTGCACGAGCGCTTTCAGGGAAGGCGTCTCAGGATTATTTCGCAATCCGTTGCCCTCCAATGACACATGAGGACTTACAATATGCAGAGTATTCCCCCGATATTCGACTGAAGAAAAGTTTACGGCAAATTGCAAAGAACTGCCGGTATCCGATCCTTCTCCCTTTATTAAAAGCTCTGTCGGAGAAATGCTCACCGTTTCGGTTCCCCGGGCAAAATGCAAAGGAAAAGATGTTCCGGCAGAGTCCAGGGAAAAACGCCACATCTCTCCCTGCTTTTCTCCTTTAAAAAAAAACGGCATCGATGCAGATTGACTGAGTTTTATATCAAAACGGGGATCGTTGTTTATTAATTCTTTGTTAAAAAGCATATTAACGCAACCTTCGGCATTCAGGGTATCTTTGCCGATGGTTGCCGTAAGGCTTGCATCCTGGCACATTGATAATTCAAAGGGGAAAGGCGATCCGACACAGAATCTGTTGAAATGCATTTGAAGATGATCCCTTGTCCCTGTAGCAGTTATTGTCAGTGGAACATCTTTTGAAGAATTCCGAAGCCGCAATCCATTATATTCCATATCCATGTCGGTAAGATTGAGGTTCAATTCAAAATTACCGGAGGTGAAATCATATACTGCATGAATATTTATCCCGGATTTTATTTTTACTCCCGGAAGAATATTAACAATTTGCGGGGATAACATGCAGTATGCTTTATAACCGGAAGGCGGTTCTTTTTTCTCTTTAAAAACGGGATGTATCTTTACTTTGAAGGGAATACTGAAAACTTCATGTCCTGACCTCAACAAAATTGCGGCATTTCGGATTTCAAGTTCTCCGATGATGACAGGTATTTTTGGAGAAATCGTTTGATGCTCCTCTTGGCCGGGATTTGAGAAATTTTTCAAAAAACTGCCAAAATCTATCCCGGGAATGCTAAGTTTGCCGTCTTTAAACTCCGCCCTTATTTCCGCGCCGCTGATTATTATTTTTTTTATTTGTTTGTTTACTAATCCCAAAAAAGAATAATCAATGCGGAGAGAATCAAAGCAAACAGAAGGATTTTCCGGATTTCCCCACCGAAGCGAAGCGATATCTAATCCGGTAAAAGAAAACTTTCTGACTTCACAGGTTAACGGAACGCATCCAGTTTTTTTTAGGAGATCGGGGAGAAGTTTCTTTTCCAGAACGACTGGAACCGAAAAATAAATGCCTCCCGTGAGGAAAAAGATTATGCAGCCAATAAAGAAAAAACGGGTTGCAATAATCTTAAAACGAGACATCGTTACTGCCCTCTCCCGCTTTATGCTGTCTTTTTATTACTTGTAAACAACCAGCAGGTCTCCGGTCTCGACACTATCTCTCGGCTTCACCAGCACCTGGCTAATTTCTCCGTCAAATTCGGCATAGATAGTTGCTTCCATCTTCATCGCCTCCATAATCAGGAGCGGATCATTTTTGACCACCTTATCACCGGCTGCAACTTTTACTTTGACCACCATACCCGGCATGGGGGCTCCGACATGTTTGAGATTTCCCTCCTCTATCTTGGGCCGCCTGGTTATTGACGCGGCAACTTTACGGTTGGCAATAACAACTTCGCGCGGCTGTCCGTTCAGTTCAAAAAATACGGTGCAGTTTCCATCCTCATTTGCCGGGCTTATCGCCACCAGTTTGAGAATCAGGGTTTTCCCTTCTTCAATGTCAATGGAAATTTCCTCATGCATGGGAAGGCCGTAAAAGAATACATCCGTAGGAATAACAGAAACATCATCGTATTTCTTTCTGTGTTCTGCATACTGAAGGAATACTGCCGGGTACATTAAATAGGACATGAGTTCTTCGTTGGTAATGGTTCTGAGAGTACGGGTCTCACCTTTTTCCTTCTCTTCTTCAAGGTTGACAGGGGGCAGATTAGCGCCGGGCCTTTCCGTAAAAGCAGGCGCCCCGCGTAAAATTTTATACTGCACTTCTTTCGGAAAACCTCCCGTCGGCTGGCCAAGGCGGCCTTCAAAAAATTCAACAACTGACGTGGGAAAAGAAATATCCCTGTCTTTACTGATAATATCCTGTGCCTTTATGTTATTGGTAACCAGAAAAAGCGTCATATCTCCGACTACTTTTGAAGAGGGGGTTACTTTTACAATATCACCGAAAATCTGGTTGACATCCGCATAAACATCTGTAATTTCATGCCACCGGTGCGCCAGCCCCATTGAGTGCGCCTGCTGGAAAAGATTGGTAAACTGTCCTCCGGGTATTTCATGGTGATATACCTCCGCGGTGCTTGCCTTTTGAATGGATTCAAATGGCGCATAGTACTCTCTGACTACTTCCCAGTAATCCGAGAGAAGTCCCAGGTCTTTAAAATCCATGCCTGTGCTGCGTTCATGAAAACGCAGCGCCTCCACCAAGGTATTCAGATTCGGCTGAGACGTTAAGCCGGAAAGGGGGCCCATAGCCGCATCCACAATATCCACGCCTGCTTCCGCAGCTTTTATAAGGGTGGCAATCTGACCTCCGGAAGTGTCATGCGTATGCAAATGGATGGGAATGCCTATTTCCGACTTCAGGGCACAAACAAGCTCATAAGCGGCATAAGGTTTCAGCAGCCCTGCCATATCTTTTATTGCCAGAATATGCGCTCCCAGTTTTTCCAATTCTTTTGCTATATTCACATAATAATTAAGAGTATATTTTGTTCGTTTGGAATCCTCTATATCGCCGGTATAACATATTGCCGCTTCACATAAGACTCCTGTTTCCAGAACGGCATCCATCGCCACTTTCATATTTTCAACCCAGTTAAGCGAGTCGAACACACGAAACACATCTATCCCGCTTTCAGCCGCCTGTTTAATAAACGCCTTGACAACATTATCGGGATAGTTTGTATAGCCCACGCCGTTAGAAGCCCTGAGCAACATTTGGAAGAGTATATTGGGCGCCAGTTTGCGCATGGAACGCAGGCGTTCCCAGGGACATTCCGTAAGAAACCTCATAGCCGTATCAAAGGTAGCTCCTCCCCACATTTCGAGCGAGAAAAAATCAGCATGATTCCAGGAATATACCTCGGAAATGTTCAGCATGTCTATGGTTCTCATGCGGGTTGCAAGCAGAGACTGATGTGCATCGCGAAACGTTGTATCCGTCAGCAACAGCCTTTTTTCGTCACGGACATACCGGGCAAACTTTCCCGGCCCCATTTCGCGCAACATATCACGGGTGCCCTTCGGCCTTGATTTTTTATGATCAACGAAAGGCGCCGGCGCTTTGCGACGGCATATTGATTTAGGTATTTCCTTAATGAGAGGATGTCCGTTGACAAGAACGTCTCCTATAAAATGCATAATAAGGGAAGCACGATCCCTTCGGCGGGAAAAACGGAAAAGGTCATGATTTTCGTCAATAAAATTTGTCGTGCACTTTCCTTTCAGGATATCCTTATGATTAATAAGATTGATAAGGAAAGGAATATTGGTCTTTACACCGCGAATCCTGAATTCATCCAAAGCCCTATCCATGCGGCTCACTGCATCCTCAAAACAAATTCCGAATGCCGTGACTTTTACAAGCAGCGAATCGTAATAAGGAGTTACAATAGCCCCGGAAAAGGCAGTTCCTGCATCAAGCCGTATTCCCATTCCACCGGCAGAACGATAATGCTGAATACGCCCGTAATCGGGAATAAACTTATTGGACGGATCTTCTGTGGTAATCCGGCATTGAACAGCCGCACCTTTTATTTGAATCGATTCCTGATTTGGAATGCGAATTTCCGGAGAATGGAGAGGATACCCTTCGCTGATCAATATCTGTCTTTTGACCAGATCAATTCCGGTTATTGCCTCCGTAACGGTATGTTCAACCTGAATCCTCGGGTTTATTTCGATAAAATAATATTTATTCGTAGTTACGTCGAGAAGAAATTCTACCGTTCCGGCATTGTCATAATTTACCGATTTGCATATTTTTACGGCTGCATCACAGATATTCTGCCTGACAACCGCATCAAGATTCTGTGCAGGGGCTATCTCAACAACTTTCTGATGACGTCTTTGCAGAGAACAGTCACGTTCGTAGAGGTGCACAATGTTATTGTGTTTGTCACCAAGTATCTGCACCTCGATATGGCGGGCATTTTCAATGTATTTTTCAATAAAACATTCATCGGAGCCAAAGGCAGTCATGGATTCGCGCTGTGCCTCGCCGAGGCGGCTGATTAATTCCGACTCGCCGCGGACAACACGCATTCCCCGTCCACCCCCTCCATGTGCGGCTTTTATAATAACAGGATAACCCAGTTTTTTGCAAAAGGTTACAGCTTCCTCCGGACTCTTAACGGGGGATTGGTTTCCTGAAAGTATAGGAACCTGCGCCTGATCGGCAATCTGCCTTGCGGAGGTCTTATTGCCAAGCAGGGTAAGAATTTCCGGACGCGGACCTATAAAGGTAATATCCGCATTTTGACAGGCACGGGCAAAGTTCGCATTTTCAGAAAGAAATCCGTAGCCGGGATGTATGGCATCAACTTCCTTATCTCTGGCAAGTTGAATGATTCCGTCGATATCCAAATACGCCTTAACAGGGTCTTTGCCTTTGCCGACAAGATATGATTCGTCCGCTTTAAATCTGTGAAGCGCAAAACGGTCTTCATAGGAATATAGTGCTACAGTCTTTATTCCTATTTCATGTGCTGCCCGGCAAACACGTATTGCGATTTCGCTGCGGTTGGCAACGAGTAGTTTTTTAATTTTTTTAATTTCCATAAATCATAAAATAAACACTATTTTTATCAATAATCAACATATTTTACCATAACCCCCTCCGCCCGGCGTTTCTATTCGGATTCTATCGCCGGAATTCATTTTAATCTCGTTCTTTCCCCCGATGTTAAATATCTTTCCGTTTTTTTGCATAAGAATGTTCTTTCCCTTTGCTCCGTTTTCTCCGCCATTCATACCATAAGGCGCAAATACCCTGCGTTCCGAAAGTATGGCTGCGTTGAATGATTCCCTGGCCTCTATTTCACGCACCAAACCATCTCCCCCATGAAATAAACCTTTACCGCCTGAATTTTTTCTCAGGGAAAATTCCCGCAACCGGACCGGATATCGGATCTCCAGGATTTCAGGATCGGTGATTCTGGTATTTGTCATATGGGTATGAACTCCGGACTGTCCATGCCAATTCGTTCCCGCCCCGGCGCCTCCGCCTATTGTTTCATAATAACTGATCCGTTCATTGCCGAAGGTAAGATTGTTCATACATCCCTGCGATGCCGCCGCCACACCGAATGCCCTGAAAATGACGTCGGCAATTCTTTGCGAAGTCAAAACATTGCCCCCCGCAACCGCCGCTTCAGATGATGGGGAAAGAAGGGTTCCCTCTGGTATTTTTATGGTAATCGGATTCAAAAACCCCTGGTTAAGGGGAATGTCTTTCTCTATCAGACACCGCAATGTGTAGATAACCGTTGAAATGGTAATTGCTCTCGGAGCATTCCAGTTCGCAAAAACCTGAGTTCCTGTTTCACTGAAATCAAAAAGTGCGCTCCCGTTTTCCCGGTTGATTATTATGGCCAGACGAATCGGGGAACCATCATCCATATAATCAGATGCCTTAAGAACCACCGCCTTATTTAAACCCTTTTTGCGCGACAAGCCCCTGAGCATTTCCCTTACCACTTTTTCAGCATTGTCCTGTATATACTGCATGTAGATTTGAGTCGTTTTTAGTGTATATTTTTGTGTCATTTCATGCAGGAGATTCGCCCCCTTTTGATTTGCCGCTATTTGTGCCTGCAAGTCGGAAATATTATCTTCAATACATCTGCTGCCCTTTAAAAGCTCCCGGATTCCCTCCTCCCGGAATATTCCCCGCGTAACCAGTTTAAAGGATTGTATACACGCGCCTTCTTCCCCGATTATTCGTGAAAAAGGAGGCATGGAGCCCGGTGAAATGCCTCCGATATCGGCATGATGTCCCCTTGAAGCCACATAAAATGCAATTTTATTTTGAATCCATACCGGCGTAATCACCGTTATATCCGGCAAATGCGTCCCTCCCATAACAGGATGGTTTGTCACAAATACATCTCCCTGTTTCATGCCGGAATGATTCATCCGTATTTGTGCCTTTACTGCTTCGCCCATGGAGCCAAGATGTACGGGTATATGAGGGGCGTTTGCCACTAAATTGCCGCAGTGGTCAAAAACCGCGCAAGAGAAATCCAACCGCTCCTTGATGTTGGTGGAAATTGCCGTTCGCTGGAGTGTTCTTCCCATTTGTTCCGCAATGGACATAAACATATTGCTGAACACGGAAAGATTGACCGGGTCTATCTTTGTGCCAATGGCAGCTTTTACGGCTGATTTTACCGTAATTTCCAAGTCCCCGTATTCCGTAACCGTTGCCGAGCAGTCAGGTTCGATAACAATCGTGGAGGTATCGCTCAAAATAATCGCAGGGCCTGAGATTTTGCACGAATACCCCAATGCTTCCAGAAAATAGATGGGCGTCTCGTGCCAGCAGCCGTCAAAGTAGCAGCGCGTCTTCGTTTCAAAACTAACCTTCCTGGTGTGTTCCTTTATTTTTGAGCGTTTTATGTGTGTTGATGTTCCTATCGCGCGCACCCGGAGGTTGTCAACTACTATTTCCCTCGAAGCCGGATAAAAACCAAACTCACGGAAATATATTTCCTTAAATGCGCGGTCGTACTGCATATCGTGCGGTTGCGGAATCATCAGACTCGTATCCGTTCCCTGATATCGCATATTCAGGAAAAATTGTATGATAATGTCTTGTTTATGAAACCCATACTCCTGCAATTGTTTTAAAGCCTGATGCGCAAGCGTGCGGAGTTGTTTCATCAGAGAGGAGAGTTTTTCTGCATTATAAATTGCGTTTGAAGGAATCTGTTTTTCGATCACAACGTCGGCGAACCCCATTCCGTATGCGGAGAGAATACCGGCAAACCGATGTATGAATATTTTTGAAATGCCCAGTTTTTTTGCTATGGAACAGGCATGCTGCCCTCCCGCCCCGCCAAACGTCGCAAGGATGTGCTCCTTGAGATCATACCCTCTCATTATGGAAATCTCCCGGATCGCCCTCGCCATAATTTCATTCGCGACATTGATAAAACCGGACGCCACTTCTTCAATGGTCATAGAAGTTTTGCCAAAACCCTTATAATAATTGTTCACTTCCCGCGTAAGTTTCTCAAAAGCCTTTTCCGTTGCCTTTTTATCCAGAGGAAGGTCATGGTTTTTCCCGAATATTTTGGGAAAGTAATCGGGATGCAATCGTCCCAGAAGCAGATTGGCATCGGTAATGGACAAACATCCTTTTTTCCGGTAACAAACGGGGCCGGGGTCTGCCCCGACGGATTCCGGGCCGGCAACAAACATGCCCTCCTGAAAGAAAAGACGCGAACCTCCTCCGGCGGCAACTGTTTTTATAAACATTTGCGGCGCCTGAATAGAAATTCCCGCGGTTTCCGTTTCATGAATCAACTCATATTCTCCGGCAAAACGGGAAACATCCGTTGATGTGCCCCCCATGTCAAATCCGATCACCGGTTGCTTTTTATCCCGCTGGCAGGTGGTCATCGCATATCCCACAACTCCCCCTGCGGGACCTGATAATATTGCGTTGCATCCGCGAAATTGTTTCGCGTAGCTGAGCCCTCCGTCGGACTGCATAAAAAGCAACTGAGAATCCCGCAATTTGCCGGAAAACCCCGAACGGAAGCTGTTCAAATAATCCTGAATGTGCGGTGTAAGATAGGCGTCTACAACCGTGGTTTGCCCGCGCGGAACAATCCTTACCATAGGCATTACCTGTGAAGAAAGCGAGATGTGGGCGAATCCCAATGCGTTGGCAATCTCTGCCACTTGCAACTCGTGCTTCGGGTAATTGTAGGCATGCATAAAAACAATGGCAAGGCTGTTAATCCCCTGTTTTTTGATCGCAAGGAGCGCTCCCTTAACCTTTTTCAGATCAGGCTCCGCCAGTATCGCATAGTATTCATCCGAAATTCCCCGCGCAACGGATTGATCACGTGAACGGTTTTTTACGGGCAGTACTCGTTCATCCGTCTCCACAACGGTCTCATATAACAATTCCGGCTTTCGAATGTTCAGCTCAAAAATTTTTGGCCGTGTCTGATTGCCGATCTGCAATAGATCCCTGAATCCTTTCGTTATTATCAGCGCAACCCGCTCACCTTTTCGTTCAAGGAGCGCGTTCGTGGCAATCGTCGTTCCCATACGAATCCAATCGATATATTTCGGATTGATTTTTTCCCCTGAAACCGGCTTGCCGGTGACTTTTCCGATAATTCTGCGAATGCCTTCTATGGCAGGATCATCATAATTCTGCGGGTCTTTCGAAAGCAGTTTTATAATATAAAAATCCTCCTGCCCGGGGATTTCGGCATAAATATCCGTAAACGTCCCTCCCCTGTCTATAGCAAAACGGATTCGTGGCATGTCTTTTTGCATATTCAGTTTTTATGGGTGAAAAGTGTTATGGAATCAAATAATGACGAGATTATTATAGTATTTTTATCTTCTTACTAAAGGAAAATAACAGCGGCAAAATTCTTAATCATTATAAAAATGAAGTGATTTAAAAGGAGCCGCGCAGGGATTCGGGAAGAAGCAACTGTACGACAAACAAACACAAAAAAAACTGTTTTTATAATGCATACGCAATGTCAGGAGATCCCTTGGCAAAAGATCCTCTTTGCCGTGCGTATAAAATACTTTTTAATCATATGAGCAATATATTGAAGAAGGAACTTGAAAAAGCTGAAACAGGCACTGCAGAAGAACAATTGCAAAGCACAATGACGGTTTAACCGACAGTAACATTCCTTATTTCATCTTTAGGAATGTCTATCGGCAATCCAACCCGCATAAAATACCGTGCAAATGCTTGTGATAGATGCTCACGATAAGGGGGCAATAATCGGATTCTCGGTGAATTTTTTTCTGCGATACTTTTTAGATATTGCTTAGGAAGTGAGTATATTCTATGGAAATCTACTATTGAATAAGGAAGGTCAATACCTGTATCATTTGAGCGATAGGAATTAAGAAGATGGTACGCAGGCTCTTTTCCCTGTCGTATACTTTCCCTCCCATTTTTCGAATTATAATATGAATCTTTTTTCATTAAAAAAGAAAGTGCCCAAACAGGGCACATAACAATTGAATCTATTTTATCATTTATTATATCACATGCTTGAGTTAGGATAATAAAGTCACCTGAATTAATATCAACTGACCCGCTTGGCTCACTTGATTCGGCAAGGATTGCTTCATAAAAAGATTCACCTGGTATTGGGATATAACAATTCTTGATTATATCCCCCTGCGTTATTTCATCACCTCCTTTAATAATTTGGTACCAGGGATATTTTTGATTTTCTTCAAATAAAACCATTTTCATCTTCCGGAGAAGAAAATTGCATGGGTTTAATTTTGCCAATTTTCACTTTTAAAGAACATACTTTGGGCAATTCAAGTGATGCTGTATCGGTTTGAAATATTTCAAAATCATGATCGTAAATTTGCTCATCTAATATCGTGATGTTTGATGAGGTCATATCCTTAGTTATTTCTAATTTTGACATTTCGTCCATAGTGATATTTGCAGTGATCAAAGTATATGCGAATATCCCTGCCAATAGATACTTATTATAAGGAATATTACAACTATGAATAGTTGGTTTGAGATATTTGCTGCTTGAACCTTCAATACTCTTTTGTTCTAGATCATCGTATTCAAACATTTTCAAATCTCCTGTAAAGTTCTCCTTCAGAAAAAGCAAAAAAACTCTTTTCTGCAATACTATGAGCCTCTGAAAGCCATTTGCCAATTTCTGTAGGTAAATTTATTTTTTCCTCATCTTTTGATATTATTGAAATCTCCCAAATTAAAGCATCGCTATTATCTTTTTTCCCTTTTGCGAATTTATACATTACTATTCCTTCCGGTTTTGATATTGGAAAAGAAAAAACCGTACTTAAAGAATTAGGTATTGAATGTATTTCTGTTGTTTCAAATAGACTTTGTGGAAAATTAATTTTTAATTTGAGAAAATTGTGCATATATTCCAATATGTTGACATTATCGATTTTTAATGCATTTATGTACCGCAGCGTTAGTCCCTTTAAGTTTAAATTATTAGTATCGGGATAGCATCTATAAATATTTTGTATTGTCTTGCAGCACAAATCTTCAAAATTATTTTCCCAAGCATAAGAATCAGTATCATTCACTGTTAATATGCCAGGCCCTAATTGTACCAATGGCCATGATTTTTCTTTTTTGCTGAAACGAAATTGTGGTACATAAGGAATTATTTCTGCTGGCATTTGCGATGAAGGTAAATTCTCTCTTATTGGAAAAACATCTTTGATTCCATTATAAAACAAACCTATTAAAAAATTATAATTTTCATCGTATTCAATATTTTTTGCAGTGTCTTTATGCAGTAACCATCGAAATTCAAATATTGCTTCAATTAATGGGTTATTTGGTAAATGTTTTCCCATAATGTTATTATGATTTACGTTAAAAATATTATTTTGTACTTGCGAACTGTATTAAAGTTTTGTTGAGGATATCTTGTAATTTGCAAAATAATCACTAGTAAAGCCTTGCGAAAAGCTTTTTCTAATAATATGTATAGAACTATCAATCATAATGATAATTTTATTAATTATTTGCAACTAAAATATTATTTATTGTACTTTAAAACAGTATTTTTTTGTTTCATTTGCTAATGTCCTGGCATCTGTATTTTTTAAATACAAATTTTTTTAATGAATGGAATTTAAGAATGCATAAAACCATTTCGTACATAAATCAAACTCTACCGAGAAACGCAGGCATACCTGTTCTTTTCTTGTTATGCTGCGTTCTTGCAAATGCTTTTGTTTACGCAAAAGATGATGTGTGTTCTGCGGTAGAAAAACAGGTGAATAGTTCCGCTCTCAAACACGCGCAATGGAGTGTCTATGCGGAGTATGCCGATACGGGTAAGGAAATAATTGCTTACGACAGCGATAAAAGCCTTGCGCCCGCCTCTAATTTGAAAGTCATAACCACAGGCATTGCTCTGATTGTGCTGGGAGAGAAATTTCAGTTTGCCACAAGTCTTTATTACGACGGAAAAATTTCTGATACGGGGACATTACAAGGAAATCTTTATATAAAAGGAGGCGGCGACCCTACCCTTGGCTCAGAAAAGGTAAAAGGCTCTCCAGGCCTTGACAATTTGATGCAACAATGGATAAACGCGGTGAAAAAGAAGGGCATACTGCAGATAGAGGGGAATATTGTTGCGGATGTGTCACTTTTTGATGAACAATCCGTTCCTGACTTTTGGCCCTGGAGTGATACCGGCAACTATTTCGCCGCAGGGACAAGCGCGCTGTGCCTCCATGATAATCTCTACTACCTTTATTTTAAACCGGGTCGCCGTGTTGGAGATAAGGCCGAAGTAATACGCACGAAACCAGCGGTGCCTGATCTGGTTTTTGTCAATCATATGCGCACAGGCAAACCGGGTTCCGGAGATAACGGATTTATCTATTGCGCTCCAAAGCAGTTTACTGCCACGCTTCGCGGAACGATTCCTGCCGGCGTCAAAGAATTCGCGATCAAGGGTTCCATCCCCGACCCTCCCTTGTTTGCCGCTCACTATTTGATGGAATCTCTCGTAAAGGAAGGGATAAAAGTATACGGTTCCGCTGTAGTTACCCATGATCGGCAGGAATTACACGAGGAAAACAGGATTTTCACAACACTTTCCCCTGTATTGTCTGATATTATTACGACAACAAACAAAGAGAGCGTTAATCTTTACGCCGAACAATTATTAAAAATGATCGCCGTGCGGGAGACTGGCATCGGAAGCATAAAAGACGGGGTTTCAACGATTGAGGCAGTTATGAAGTCACTTGGAATCAATATGGAAGGATTTTCTATTTTTGACGGATGCGGGTTGTCCCGGAACAATCTGGCAACGACACGAATAATGGGAACGTTTTTATCCGCAATGACCAGGGAAAAATGTTTCGACGCCTTTTATCACTCTCTTTCTCTTGCGGGAGATGCCAAAGATATCGGATACGTAAAACAATTTGGCATAGGCACTCCGGTAGCCCTCAACGCAAGGATCAAGACAGGATACATCAACGGGGTGCGGGCGCATTCCGGCTATATACGTTTGCGGTCGGGAAAGCTCGTATCATTTTCCCTCATTTGCAACAACTTCTCTTCGCCCCTCAGCGTGATTGATAAAATTCATGAATCTGTTCTTGTTCAACTGGCAAAGTTGCCGTAATAGCTATCCGGCTGGCTGGAGGTGACATCGTATTTGATTAAGTGTGACAATATTATTATTTACCTTCTACCGAACTGCGCGAACATGATATTTTATATTGGTATCCGTATAGGCGTAGTCGCAATATCCCGAGTCGAACCTGACAACCCACGCCATTTGGACTTTTCTCATATCAGACGTCCAGATTTTCCCTTGGCACGAATCAAATACGGCATCGATGTATAATCCCCTGGTGTTCTTTTCCGGTGTCATTAAACACCGATTTTCACAGGCATTAAAACCATCATAAAAGCACCCTAATCATGCCATCCAGACAATTTCAATAGATTTTCCTCCAAGCCATGGAACAGGGAATGGGGTTTGTAATTTTTTTACTT
>VGXV01000044.1 GCA_016873165.1 Planctomycetota bacterium
CCCCCATAATAATAAACCTTTTGCAAAGGCTTGTCAAAACATTGTTCCGTAAGATTGCTACAAAATAAGGGTTTTATCGAATTAATGTCATTTTAATTATGCGCAGTTATATAGCTCTTCATATTTTGTCGATGCTAAAAGACGTGAATAATCCAAGTCAGCCGTAATTACTATACGTTTTTCAATTCGAGCACGTTCTAAAATTATTATATCAGAAGCACGTCCTAAACCTAAATCAAGGGCGTGAACGGCATTGTGGCCTTGTTGTGAAAGCCAAACTGCCAGTTCTGGAGATAATGGCATATCAACAAGAAACTTCATTGTGAAAGTTCTACCGTCTCCTCTTCTGCAAGAAATGCAGCGAAGCGTAAAGCCTCATCAATATCTCCGGCCTCTAAATAGGGATATGCTTTAAGAATGGTTTCTTTTGTTTCTCCAGATGCAAGAAGCCCCAGGAGACGTGAAACAGGGAAACGAAGACCACGGATACATGGCGTACCTGTGCAAACGTTGGGATCAATCGTAATGCGATCAAATTTCATATTTCGTTACCTCATTATTTCTTTTCTTAATTGGTATTATTTTATCAAATAATTTTGAGAAAAACGATTCGTAAATTTATTTATCAGCACTGAAGTATGCCACACTGGCATTGAAAGCCGCTATTTGACCGTTTTGCATGCCAAAGGCTTTTCTGACAAAAAAAGCATTGATGACTTCGCTCCGCTTCGACTATCCTACTAAGCTAATTCGATGGCAGCCTAGTGCTGCCTATATCCTACACGAACAATCGCCTCATATCCAGCGTTAGAACATTGTCTTTGCCACTCGGCAAGTTTCATCAGAAAAATCAATGATTTGAGTTCGGAAATCTTTGTGAGCGGCGTTTGTCGTTCATAAATAAGCCAAAGGCATATCTTTTTTGGTTTGATGTCTTGTCCATCGATTTGGATTGAGGAGGTTCGAGTTTGTAAAATTTTAACTGTCGCAACTGCCTGATCTATTGCATAGGCAAACTTTTGCGGAGTGCCGATTTTAACAAAAAACGCTGTATTGTCTTTGAACAAATCCAGTTTTTCTATTTTGTACAGTTGTAAAGTGGTTATATGCCTATCTAACATCAGATAACCATCATTTTCTCTCAAAGAATTGAAATGATATTCGGCGTAACCATGAGCGACCCTTTCTTCCTCAGAAAGGCCGTTTCGCCACTGCTCAAACACCGAATTAGAGAAGTTGATATTTGGGTTTTCAAAGGTGATTCTATCATCAATTTGTTTCTTCAGAAAATCAATATAGTTTTGGTTAAAAACATGCCAACCGCCATCACGGAGAAAATGCCTCTCGTCATCGACATAATCAAGAAAATATTTCAATGGTTTTGTATAACCCTTGTTATGCTCGTCTGAAACTTTGATTTTGACTTCGTTAATATTAGTCGCCAGGTCACATTGTGTTGGTTTATGAAATCGTGAAGAGCGGAAAGGCTAGGCTCTCCTTCTATATCCTGCCCTCGTCTGTCAAATATAAAACGATACTGGTTTTTACCCAGAAAAACAAAATCAACACCCGAAACGGTGGCCTCTGCTGGCTGTAAACCAGCGTTCGTACTGTTTAGAATTTCTTGTACAAGTTTTTGATCCAGCTCGGCTATTTTTGTCTTATCTGCAATAGCTGTTGCTCTGGGCAAAATGATCTTAGGGCTTTTCTGTAATTCCTCCTCAATAGCTTGGACTAATCCAGGCAAATCATCTGGCGGGAGTTCTAAATGCAACTGTGCAGAATTGCCAAAACTCGCAACCTCTCCCCATTTATCCTTATCAATCGTCCTGGCCTTGACATAGTGTATAGATTCTCCACTGTCATATTCAAACTCGCTATTTTCCTGATAAGATATGATTGTTTTACTTTTCTTGCCGCCAAACAGTTTTGAGTTTTTGAGCTTGAGATTGTTATCTGCTATCCTCTCGGCAAGATTGATCCCAAAATCCGTATCGCAAAAATCCTTGAGATAAAAGTGTGATTTTCCCATGCTGATTGCATAAGACAATGACGTATTCGAGATCAAAAATACTCCAAAATAAACTTTGTTCTTTGGTTTACTATTTGATCCAAAATAATCTTCGTACAGATCAACCCACCAAATATCAATGTCCTCAGGTTCTTTTGAGAAATAAAAAGAAAGCGTAAAGCCGCTAACACTTTTCTGCCCAGCAAGGGAGAGGCCAACGGTTTGTAGTTTTTCAAGCAAGCTTAGTTCCTTGGCCTTCTCGATTTTGTAAATATTGTATTTGGCCATATCTTCAGTTCAAATCAAAAAACCTCTAATCCTTGAAAAGGTTGGCTGAAGCGAAGCACACCCAACAAAAAAAGGCATTGATGGGTTCGCGCCGATTAATACATCCTATTTGACCGAACATCCCTATTGATCAATTTTCTTTAAAATAATATTTTATCCTATCAGCACTGAAGTTTGCCACACTGGCATTGAAAGCCGCTATTTGACCGTTTTGCATGCCAAATATTTTTCTGACATTTATCACAATGGAAAGCCTTTTCGAAATCATCTATTAATTTCACAAGAGATTTTATTGTACCAGAAGTTATATTTACATCGTTTTCATGAGTGGCAAGGTTGGCAATAAACAAGGCTGGATCGGCTGAAGTAACCTTAGCTTCTTTTGACAAGGAAGAACTACTTATTCGCTCTCTGATACCTGAATAAAATTCGCTAGGCTCCCATCTCGCATCTTCCCTGTAAGGCACTCGAATTTCAAGTTTCTTTGCTATCCTTTTCAATGTTTCTTCAAAGTAACTTCTTATAGACTTACAAGCCGGGAAAATCTCGCCTTTATTTAGAAAATCAAGTATTCTTTTCCTTATCGATTCAGGGGCTTCTACTATTTCGATTCCGGTATCTATTCTCCACTTTCTTATTTCCATAAATTTCCAATTTGAGTTACTTTGTAACGTTCTTTGCATGGTTTTAAACCATATCAAATCATGGGTCGTAATTAAAAACTGTTTATCTGAAAGACTTGAATGAGTGAAGAGACTAACCAATCTTTCCCGGTGATTAACATCAAGACTTGTGTAAATATCATCTAGTATCAAGAATTTGTTAATTTTGTTGAAATGCTTTGCAGAAGCAAGGAATATACTAATACCCAGAGAATTTCTATGACTCTCGCTGAGATATTTTTTGGCTGGGTACTGTTCCGTACCATGAAATTTATAGCTTATCTCAAGTCCCCTGCCTGCCCCTTTATCCTCTGTCGGAAATAAAGTTATTTTGTCAACGCCTTCACCTGGATTTAATATTCCATAATATGTATCAATATCTTTACTAAGAACTGAAATAATCTTTTGAAATACTTCTTTCTCTTTTTCTTCAAATGCCTCTTGAATTGCTTGCAAGCTGTCCGCTTGTTCATTTATTTTTTCAACCTCAAGAGACAGTTTCATCGAACGTTCAAATTGAGCATAAAAGTTTTCAAGGAGTTTTGCTGTGTCTATGTAACGCTGTATTTCAGGCTTTACAACAAGAGAGTTTATTTCTTGCTGCAATAAGCTTATGAACTCTTTGTATTTAGTTTTAAGGTCATCAGTTAAAGCCAGAACAACTCCAAATTCATAGGATACATCACGAAGGTTTTTAAAGTCATCACTGAGCTGCTTTGCTATATCTTGATAACACTCCATTACTTTAGTTAATAATGAAACCACACTTGTTTTATTATCTTCTATCAACTTCTCATTGTCTTTATTTGTGGTAAAATTCTCAATGTCGGATTTTAGCTTAGATATGACACTTGATACTTTTGAACTTAGGACTTTAAAGTTTTTCTCGAGTTCTTTTTTCTTTTCGAGGGATGACTCAATTTTTACGATTTCTGCTGAGAGATGTTCAATTAAGGCTTTATCATCTATTACACTCCCGCATAGCGGACATTTCTCTTTTTCGAGCCAGTCTCTACTCGTTATTATTCTCTTACCAATCGTATAAAGATTTAATAGAGATTCCTTTTGAATTGACTCTATATCTTTGAGATACGTCTTATAGTCTTTCATCCACACTGTTATATCACCCAGTATTGAGCCACATTCTTTTTCTGAATTGTTAAATTGGTCGTTCAACAACTCTAATATGTGCTTTCTTTTTCCTATAGCAGAAGTATCCGCTAATGCATAAAGCTTTTTGGCTATATCTGGGATTTCATCCAGTTTTAATACTTGAAGTTCGGGCTTATGTAATTTCAACTGTTCCCGTACATAAGCTAAAACTGCTTCTTCAGTGACGATCTCAGTTCTGAGTTTATCAACTAAAAATTTCTTTGCTTCCTTAAGTTGACCAGAAATCACATTAATTTCTGATGAAGCTTTTAAGGCATTAAATGCTTGCACTAGGATTGTTCTTGTTTCAGTAACTTTTTCAAATCCTATAAGTTTTGCAAAATATTCAAGTTTTTTTGCTTTAGTTTTTTCGTCTACGAAATCTTTTAGATCATGATGTCTCAAAATAAAATTTTCTCTAGAACTAGCTTCCAGATAGGTTTTGAACTCAGAATTCCTATTACTATAAGTGTTATGACTTGTACGATAAAGAGTCTTCGTGCTGTTAAAGACAATCTGATTAAATTCAATATTTACAGTTGCATTCTGGGCATTATCTAACCGCAAATTAAAATAGCATTCTTTTCCACAGAATTCTCTTTCTAAACTATCTATTTTATCTTTGTAAAACCATTCAACTCCTTCTGTGAAGGTAGTTTTGCCAGAACCGCCTTCCCCGTACAATATGATACTCCCATCTCCATTATTAGGAAAACTAATGGAAACGGTGTGTAGTGATCCTCTGAAGCCATTTAGTTCTATCTTTTTCAGCTTTATGGTCATGATTCACCTTCCCGAAGAGACTTGAGGGCATCGATGATGGTTTGTTTTGATAGATTATCATCGTTATGCAATTTTTTGAGTACTTCTGCTATTGTAGGGTTTACTTTCGGAATAGAGGCTAATTTATCGAAAAACTCTTTGATAGCCTCTTCCCCCGATGGGATTATAGGTTCATGATTGCTGTTATTTCCCACCATACTCCTTTAAACCTCCCCTTTAACAATCTTTATTTCGTATTCTGTTAATCCATACAGCCTATACACTATTTTATCTATTAATTCGTCTGTCGCCTTAATTCTGGTTTTCAACGGTTCGAGGATCGAATTGCTATGATCAAATTGCTTTTCCAGCAATTCCTGCTTCTTTCGGTCTGATGGGTCTAGGGATAACTTGTTTCTATTCTTTTTGAGGACTTCGAGAAGTTGATTGAATTCATGTTCGTGATATTCTTTTATGGCCGTCTTATTTGCAAGCTTATCAATCTCAGCGCCAATTTCACGTTCGAGCCACTTTAAGAAACCTTTGATTTCATCATTCTTCCTTTTATTCATTTCAATCATTTGCTCAGCAAGATAGGCAAAAAGGTCGTGGACAACATCTAACTTTTCAGGCAGACAGGTTTCGACATCTGTAATGATATCGTCATATTTGTTGGATAAATAAAGAGACATAAACCTTTCAACCGCTTCTCTTCTCGTTTTTTCTGTTGATGTAAAGGAAATACGGTAAATTGGAAGACTTTTTAAGTAGACTGTTTTAAAACGAAACCTTCCTTTCTTATCCCTATCGCCAAGAACTGGAGTTAACGATTTAATATAATAAAAAAGTAATTGTGAATTGAGCAAAGACAGCAAGTAATAATCTTCTGTAGGTATTTCAAACGATGTTGCCTCTGGGTAAAATCCTTCATTGTCAATTGTAAATCTTTGTGACATTCCGATATCAGGGTAAATAATTTTACATTTTTCAAAGTCTTCGTAGTAGTCACACGGCCTTAGTTCCCACCAAAAATCTCCTTTATCCCAACGATTTTTCGCCTTTTCTTCAAATTGTTTCAAATAATCGGCAATCGCAGTGTTGTTTTCGTAAAACCATTCAAAAGCATTTTTTGTTTTACTTTCTAAATTGGCTAATAGTTCTCTTCTAACCTTATCTCCCCCACATTCAATATGTAATTCGTCACATTTTAGTCTCCATTTTTCTTTATCCTCAATACACCTTAATAACATGTACATATCAGACATATCATCAATAACAAAGCCCCTTTTAGTAATTATTTCTTTGAGAATAGAAGCCCTTGTAAACATGGCTGGTATGACAATCATATATGTATCTTTATAATTTATCTCATACTTTCTTACGTCATCTCCAACAATTACCGGTTTTATAAACCCATTACTTTTAGGATCAGCCTTTATTAGGCTGTTCCTAGTTTCATTATCTATGATAAACGCTTCATTTAGACCTGTAAGAATCCCACGTCTTGTTTCACCTTCACAATACTCCCCAAGAGGGATTCCCACAGCCTCCATTTTCTTAAGAATAGAAAGGGCTTCTCTACCTTCTAATGTCCAGTTCTCGCCTTCAAAAGCCTCATGCCCAAGCTTTTTCGCTAATTTTGCCACCTCTGACTCAAGCGATTCAAAGGACAATGTGCGAATAGGTGCGTATTTCGTAGGGGCAGGTTTGAAGCCAGTCCCTACACGTTCTATAATAAATATTGCTGGAAATGTTGCCGCTTCTGCAAATACAGGGAGTTCCCCAAAATCTACAATTTCCATCAACCTTGCACTACCTTTCAAATATTTGCGCAAAGGCCCGCCGTAATTTGACCTCATAAACTTATTCGATGTAATCATCCCGAATTTTCCGCCAGTTTCAAGAAGTTCAATTCCTCTCTCAAAAAAGTATGTATAAAGGTCAGCAACACCATGGAATACCTTATAATTGGGTTTCAGGTAATCGGTCTTTAGACTCCCAAGTTCTTCCTGTCGTACATACGGTGGATTTCCAATCACACAATCAAACCCTGGATTTTCTTTCTTCTCTACCTTCTGTTCCAGTACCCCAACACGCTCAAAGAAGACCTCCGGGAACTCAATCTGCCAGTGAAAAAACCGTTTTGCTCTTGCAATTGTACGAACAGAAAAAACTTTTTCTTTGTCAAAATTGTCCAGTAAATTAATGGATTTCTCTGCTTTATCAAAGTCCATTTTACTACAGTTTGTTAATAAAAGTTCTTTATATTTTCCTTTGCCGAAATCAATACCAAAGTATTCGGCAACAAGGATGTCCAGGAGAATCCTGTATCCCACGATATTTTTATCTGCATCCCGATACTTTTGCTCTGAATCTTTTACCTGCTGGTATGTGGCGTCTGAAAGACTGGATACAAAGAGCATGTTTCTGATAGCCCTGTTTAAAGGCTCCATATTTACCTTAATCAATGTGCTCTTTGTTGCGTTTTCCAGGGCTTCAAGATTTGTGCCTATAAGAGAATTACCACATTTTAGATGGTGATCAAGGAAGGAGAGCGGTGCACCAAGGGTAAACGAGTCTAGCCAGAGAGATAGTTTTGCAAGCTCCACGGCCATCTCATTCAGGTCAACGCCATAAATGCAGCGTTTCATTACTGTTCGCTTGATGAGATTCACCTCGGTGAGCCTGGTTTCGTCAATCTTCACCCCCTGACGGGCAATTTCTTCAAGTATTTCCCCTTTCATTTCACTAATTTTTCTGATTACCGGGTTTTCAGGGTAATCAGCCAGAAAGGTAATGATCCTGTCTGTGATAAAGTCCACCGTATGAACAAGGAAGTGTCCGCTTCCCATAGCAGGGTCAAGCACCTTGATGTCAAATATGGTTTCGAAGATATCTTGTTCACGTTGCTTAATTTCATCAATATGATTCCCCTTTGGCTCTCCGGGGTATTCCCAGTGTTTCCAGTCTTTCGGCTTTTTTAGTTGTTTCCTCTGTTTATCATAAAGAGCTTCCAATTCAGAAAGGATTTCCCTTGCCTTCTCAAGCCTCTCATTTAACACAGGGTCTACCGTATTCTTCACAATATATTCCACAATATAGTGAGGGGTGTAATATGAACCGGTTGCCTTGCGCTCGTGCTTTGAGTTTTCTATGTAAATCTCCCCTTTTTGCTTTTTCTTAGATTTTTTAACGCTTTCATCAGTTTCAGATGCCTTTTTCCAGAGTAATTTGCCTTTTTCTTTCACCTCAACCATTTGCTCCGCCGCAATCCTCACGTGAAATTCTAACAACCCTTCATAGATATCCCCAAGATGACGAACGCTTAAGGACGAATAATCAATAAAGGGCCTTTGGCCTGGCGTATATTCACCTTCCTGATCTACGGTAAGTAGTTCAATTGCCTCAGCAATATATGGGTCGGAAATCTTATTTGTTGTTAAAAAATCACGGGGTTCAAAAAGACCGCCATTATAGATGGGAATATTTAATGCCTTATCACCTGTATCAATGATTCTGCAAAGGGACTCAAGCCGTGACCAGTAATCATAAGCCTTATGGCTCATGCCTTCGAGGCCTGTTGTTTCCAAATCTTTTGCGATATCCTCTTTGAGTTTTTTCAGGCTCTTTTTGTAATAACGATCCTGGTCATTTACCGGTAAAAGTGACCTTGATTCTGCGTACAGCAAGAATAAGAGTCGATAGAGGAGTGTCAGGCATCCGTTAAATATCTCTTTCAGCGTTTCATCGGTTTCTTTTTTGATTCCTAACTCTGTACGGCGATACTCGATAAAACCTGTGGCAAGACATTCAAAAATGCTGTCAAATATGCGTTCTTTAAGGTTTTCACTAACCCGTGTAGCGTAGTCCTCGCTTCCTTTCAGATGCTGGTCGAGCCATGTTTTTCCTGTTACTGGTTCAGGAATAAAAGCATCCCTTGCAAAGAAGAGATAAAAGTATTTGAAGTTATTAAGGCTGTTGCTTCGTATGATTTCTTCTAAATCTACTTCGTAAAAATTCCCTGACCTTGAAGCTGCGCGGTAGAAAAAAAGTCGCCAATGCTTACCATTGGTAAGCATTGCCCATTGGATGCGGCCTCCTGTGGCATGGTAAACGTCATCAAGGTATTTTACCGTTTGAGCGGTAGGATCGCGGCGGTCGAGGGTATCCTTAGGATCGGCATCATTAAGGCGTCTTCCCCAGTATTTTGCTTCTAAAATAGTTAATGGATATGAAAAAAAGCGTGTTATATTTTCCTTTTCTTTACGGGCACCTTCAAGAGAGGGTTTATCTTTAAACAGGGCATAGTCGGGACGCCTCTTTTTGGCTCCCCTTTCCGTTGTTGGCTGGACATCCCATTCGTACCCCAGGATTTTAAGCATCGGTCTTATAAATTTATCTTCAAGACTTGCCTCTTCCCCGGTCCCCAAATTTAATACCGTGCTTCTTTCGTAGGCATTTTTTACCGCTTCAAATACCTTATTAATTTCCTTTTCTTTATCTTCCAGGAAAGAAGTTGATAACAAGCGATGTTCAAGATAGTTATTTGAAAACAGGTTTTGATTATTCCACACCAATTTTTCTTGCTGAGACATTACTTCATCCTCCAGCATGCCTGTGCTATTAATTCTTTTTCAACGCTGATTTTCAATTTCTTCTCCAGATTTTTAAGTTCTTTGTCCTTTTCCTCAAACAGCCTTTTTTTCTCGATGGCTATTTTGTCCGCCATTTTACTGTATTCATGTTCAAGACGCTGCACTTCTTTTCTTGCAGACATACGATCTTCAAAGGACAGAGACCTCTGCCTTTTACTCTTTGCCTCTTTCCATGCATCCTCAATCTTCTTTAAATCATCCTGCATTTTTAAGACTGCCTCCTCTGAGTACAGTTCCAGCTTGTCCATTTCTCTCTCATAATACTCTTCATTACGTGTGCCAATTTCTTTCATAAGACAATCTTCAATATTTTCGAATGACTTATTAATTAGCTCCTCCGGAGGTTTTTCATATTCTATAACGTCACACTCAAGCATTGTTATGGTCATCATCTTCTCACTGAGATCCGTATTCATAGGTTTCCAGTTATTGCCATCCTTCACAAAAAATAAATGCTTCAAATGGTCTTCCTCTTCAAGACCTCGAAATGTTAATTTGCAGGAAACGCAAAATCCTGATTTACCGATATAAGATTCTAATGTGGTAATTTTATGTTTACCAACCGTATATGAAAATGTAACCGAGTAAATCTTTTCTACCGGTGTTTCTTTTGCTGCTATAAGTGAAGCTTTTACAAGGGGATGATCGAGATGCAACTTTTCTGCGGTTTCAGACGTTCCTTCCCCGATAAAAAAGGTTCCCGGTGTTACATTCCCCGGTATCTTCAATGTTATCTTTGGCGGAAAATAAGAGATAGTAAGGAAATAGGTATTGTCATCAAGAGTATAATCGGAGAGGTTAAGACTGCCAACCATAAATTTTAAAAGCATTTCATCAAAGGCCGTTATCTCTTTCTTTATTTCTTCGTCTCTTGTTCGGAGTCTTGCCCTTACCTCATCGTCAAAGTGTTCCAGGAGTTTTGATCTCGCCTGCAGCATGGTTTCATTAATCTGCCTTGAAAATTCTGATTGTAATACGTCAAATGCCCTATGTATTTCTTCCTCTGTTCTGCACGATTGATAAATTTCAAGAATGCGTTTTTCAAAATCAACCCCCGACCCGATAGCGCCAAGTATTTCATCTGAAGCGCCGAAAATTCCGTCAAAGAGTTTGAGTTTTTTATCGAGGAGTTCGAAGACGCGATTATCAGCGGCATTTTTTCTGTTCAAAAAATTTAATACCACTACATCGTATTTTTGCCCGTACCTGTGGCAACGTCCGATTCTTTGTTCTATTCTTTGCGGATTCCATGGAAGATCATAATTAACAACAATATTGCAGAATTGAAGGTTTATGCCTTCAGAACCCGCCTCAGTTGCAATCAGTATGTTTGTATAATTTCTAAACTCATGGATAAGGGCGTCACGAATTGCGGCCTCTTTTGAGAGTTTTATTTCTTTATCGTGACGAATCCTATCCTTTTCCCATCTCTCGTAGGCCCGTTTTCCAATAGAACCTTCATTTGTTCCGCTAAAAAGTGTTATTTTGTCTGTATATCCATTATTTGAAAGTAAGTTAAACAGATATTTCTGTGTCCTTTTTGATTCAGTAAAAATGACTGCTTTTTCAGGCCATCCCATTTTCTTATTATGTTCGAATGCCTTTTTAAGGGCAGTAATCAATGCCTCACCTTTTGAGTTTTTCTGTATACCTTCTGCAAGTTTTTTTGATTCAGATAGTTCTTTCTTTTCAGCTTCGATTTCTTCTTGTGCAAAACTTCTTTCTTTCTCTGCCTTAACCTGTTCCTCTCTTTCGTCTTCTATAGTTTCACCATCTTCTCTTTTAGCAATTTCCTCTAATTCTTCTTCATAGCCATCGATATCTTTCACAAGGTTTTCAATAGATTCTGGCTGCATACCCTTTAACTGCCTGTCAAGGTTGTCCATGAGACTCTCAAGAGTTTGGGCAATAGCAAAACTTGAACTTGCAAGTATTTTCCGGTAAACAAGCACCATGAGGGCACGCTGGCTGTGCTTGATGGCTGCTACTTCCGGTCTTTGTAAATATTCAGAGACTTTCTCGTAAAGGTGCTGTTCTTCAACGGTGGGGGTAAAGTCTTCTACCATACTGATACGGTTGGTATAGGGAATGTATTCCTGAACGTGTCTTCTGAGCGTCCTTATGTAAAGGGAAGAAAGGCGGGATTTAAGTTCATCGAGGTTGTTTGCTTCAAGACCACGTCTGTCACTCATATACTTGGTCTTGAAAGAATATTCCGTACCAAGAAGTTTGTCATCTATAAAAGTTGTAAGGCCGTAAAGTTCCAAAAGTGAGTTTTGAAGTGGTGTTGCGGTAAGAAGAACCTTCGGTTGTCCCTGAAATAATTCTCTCAATCCCTGAGCAATCTTATTGCCTTTTTTATACACATTTCTTAACCTGTGAGCTTCATCTATAATCACCAAATCCCATTTCCCGACGGCTTTTATTTCATCTCTTTTAGAGAAGGCAAAAGGTAAAGAAACTATAGTTACAAGATTCTTACGATCAAATGGGTTTAGTGTATTTTGTTTTGATATTTTATATTCTGAACCATCGACAATAACACATGGAACGGTAAATTTCTCAAAGAGTTCATTTTGCCATTGTTTTCTCAGTGATGCGGGAACAACGATAATAATTTTCCTTTTCCCCTCAGCCCAGAGTTGACTTATTATCAGCCCTGCCTCTATAGTCTTTCCAAGACCAACTTCGTCACAAAGAATTGCTCCTCTTGAAAGAGGGCAATTGAAGGCAAATAATGCGGCGTCTATCTGGTGGGGATTAAGGTCAACGGTAGAAGAAGCAAGGGTTTGATTTAATTTTTTTAATTCGTGGGAGGGGCTTTTGAGGGTAAGTTCGTGGGCAAGGATTTTTTGATAAAATTTAGATGTATTATGGATTAAAGTAATCAGTCTTAATACCTCTAATTAGAAATGTTGATGAAGTATCTTTTTGAAGATTATAAATCAATAAATGTACTTACTTGATTTGTAATGTAATAATCGATTATTCGATTTCAAATATTATATCAATATCCAATACATGTCAACTTAAACCGCGCCGAGATAAGATATTATGTAGTATCTTATGACACAAAATCCCCCATGAAGTACTCTGAAAAAATTGTGATAAATTTATTCTTCAAAAAAATAAAGAGAAGTACAAAAATGAAGTTATATTGAATGACAGTATTGCCCGGTTAGGTTTTTGTTCATTTTATTTTATTACTCTTCTGCTCTATCGAAGAATAAAGTTTCTTATTGCTTGATCTCTCAGAGAACTACATACAAGCGTCGCAGATAAGAAGTCTATGTCTTTTGTATATTCCGACACTACTGCACACGTATTACACCCCGCTGCAATTGCTGCCTTTATTCCGTTTAAGGAGTCCTCCAATACAAGACATTCTCTGCCTGACACATTAAGTTTTGCAAGGCATTGATGGTATATTTCAGGATCGGGTTTGCCTTTTTCTATCATATCTCCGGAAACTATAAACTCAAAAGTATCTGTGAGTTTGTGCTTTTCCAGCAAGATATCTGCAAGGAACCTGCGTGATGAAGTGGCAATGCATTTTCTTATATGATTTTGATCTAAAAACGCAATGAGTTCGTCAAGACCATCTCGTTTTTCAACAAAACCTTTATAAACATTTATTAATTCTTTATCCTGTTCTTTGAGCAGGTCTTCGATCCTTTCGTTCTTTCCCCAAAAGGTATTTAATAGGTGCATAACTTCATCTGCCTTTTTCCCCATCAATGTTCTCTTTATTTCATGAGTGAACACCTTTCCCCTCTTTTTCGACAGAGAACTTTGCACAATAGAGTATGCCGATTCAGTATCGAACATCAGACCATCCATATCAAATATCGTTGCTTTTATCATTTCTCTTTCGTATCTGATTAATAATGATGCTATGTAAAACTGATAGAAATTCTGCGCATTTTGTATACCTCCCTTAATTGTCTTTCATCTTCGTCTGGCATCTGATAATATCAAAAATTTAATTAAAGCGGAATTTATTCTTAGGCGGATAATGACATGATACAAATAAGCAACCTGACAAAATCCTACGGCAAGCAGGAGCTGTACAGCAACGTTACCCTGAGCATCAGCTCGCGCGAAAAAGTAGGCTTTGTTGGGCGTAATGGTAGTGGGAAATCAACTCTCTTTCGTCTCATCCTTGGTGAGGAGCAGCCTGACAGCGGCATCATCAGCAAGCCAAAAGGTTATAAAATCGGAACATTGGAGCAGCACCTCAAATTCACCAGGAAAACGGTGCTGGAAGAGGTGGCAACCGCTCTTTCGGAAGACGAAATATATGACCACTGGAAAGTGGAAAAAATACTGTTCGGCCTGGGTTTTTCCGGGCCGGATATGGAAAAACCGCCGGAGAGTTTTTCCGGCGGCTACCAGATACGGATGAACCTTGCGAAGCTGCTGGTGCAAAACCCCCACATGCTTTTGCTGGATGAACCGACAAATTACCTTGATATCGTTAGTCTTCGCTGGCTCAAAGGCTGGCTCAGGTCATTCCAGGGAGAGGCCATTATCATCACGCATGACCGTGGTTTTATGGATGAAGTGACTACCCACACGATGGGGATTGTCAGAAGGCAACTCCGCAAGCTGAAAGGGGATACGGTCACCTTTTTTGAAACACTTGCCCATGAGGACGAAATTCACGAAAAGGCACGCATTCACCAGGAGAAACGGATAAAGGAGATCGAAGAGTTCGTGGCGCGCAATATGGCGCGTGCCAGCACGGCAGGTCGCGCACAGTCCCGCCTGAAGTTGCTGGACAAGATAGAGCGCATCGAAAAGCTTGACCATGATGCAATGCTGGCATTTCGTTTTAATCACGTAAAGTGTCCCGGCAAAGTTGTAATGGAAGCGCACAACCTGTCATTCTCCTACGACGGAAATCTGAATAACGCACTCTTTAAGGATCTGACATTCACGGTGGAGACACAGGATCGTATCGCCATCATTGGAAAAAACGGCAAGGGGAAATCAACGCTGCTGAACCTGCTCGCCGGCGAGCTGAAACCTCTCACCGGCAGTATGATTACGCACCCCAGTATAAAAACAGGCCATTTCGGGCAGACGAATATTCAGCGGCTTGACCTTGAATGCAACGTCCTGGATGAATTGATCATGTCGAACCCTTCGCTCAATAACCAGCGTCTTCGAAGCCTCGCCGGCGCTATGATGTTTTCCGGTGATGCTGCGGAAAAGAAGATCAAAGTGCTTTCCGGCGGTGAACGAAGCCGTGTTTTGCTGGGTAAGATATTGGCCAATCCGACGAACTTTCTGCTTCTCGATGAACCGACCAACCACCTCGATATGGAATCGATAGAAGAACTTACCGAACAGCTCGACGAATACGAAGGGGCGGTCATCATTGTTACGCATAGCGAAATGATCCTTCGTGACATCGCCACAAAGTTGATCATTTTCAACGGAGAGAATGCGCAGCTTTTTTTGGGGAAATATGATGACTTCCTTGAAAAAATCGGCTGGGATGACGAGCCGAAAGCCAAAAAGAAGGAGGAGCAAGAAAAGAGGGTTGATATGCCTGATGTGATACCCGCCAGGCAAAAGTCCAAAAAGAAGCGCGAACGCGACGTTGCATAAGAGGCAATATACCATGAAATGTAAACGCAAGTTAATTCAAATTTGTTGAGGATGTAGCAGTGCAAGTCGCTATTATTTCGGGGAATCTCCGGTTATTTTGTATTTGCTGAGTTTATTGTAGAGGCTTGCACGTGAGATTTTCAGGATTTTTGCGGTTTTTTCTTTATCGGCATTATTGACTTCTAATGTATTTATAATTATCTGGCGTTCGGCCTGTTCCAATAATTCATGAAGCGGTTTCCCTGAAAGATCAAGGCGCGGCCCGGGTTTCTCCTGATACAGGGGAACGTCTTCGGGAGTGATTATGTTCTTTTTGCAGAGAATTACCGCGCGTTCGATCACGTTTTCCAGTTCTCTGATGTTGCCCGGCCATGAATATGTCATGAGTATGTTTAACGCATCACGGGAAAACCCTTCCACGTTTTTCCGGTTTTTTTTATTGTGCACAGAGAGGAAATGAGAGGCGAGCAAAGGAATGTCATCCGTTCGTTCTCTCAACGGCGGGAGAAATATCTGTATCACGTTAAGCCGGTAAAAAAGATCCCTGCGGAACAGTCCTTTCTCAACATAGTCTTCAAGGTCGGCATTCGTCGCGGCAACGATGCGCACATCAACTTTTACGGGATCATCGCTCCCGACGGCTTCAAATTCGCTATCCTGCAGCACCCGCAGCAACTTTGCCTGAACTGCAAGGGAGATATTGCCTATTTCATCCAAGAATATCGTGCCATGATCCGCTTTTCTGAAACGGCCAACCCTGTCTTTTGTCGCTCCGGTGAAGGCTCCTTTTTCGTGCCCGAAAAGTTCGCTTTCCAATAAGGTTTCCGTTAATGCGGAACAATCGACTTTTACAAACCGGTGATTATTCCTGGCGCTGTTATAATGTATCGCCTTTGCCACCAGCTCTTTTCCGGTTCCCGTTTCGCCCTGAATAAGGATGTTTGCCTCAGTGCCGGAGACATGGGAGATGATATCATATATTTTTTTTAATTTAGGGCTTTCCCCGATGATATTGCTGAAGGTGTACTTTTCTCCTAACTCAGACCGTAATCTATCCACCTCTCCTTCGAGACGCTGCATCCGGAATATTTTCTCAATCACCAGAATGAGTTCGTCTCGTTTAAAAGGCTTTGTTATGTAATCCGACGCTCCGTGTTTCATTGCTTCTACGGCGTTTGAGACGGTGCCATAACTGGTCATTACGATTACATCAATAGCGGAATTGAGTTGTTTTATTTTTGTGAGCAGTTGTATACCGTCCATTTCCGGCATTAAGAAGTCCGTAAGGACAATGGTATACTCCGGATTTTTCGAAATTCTTTCAATGGCATCAACGCTGCTTGTAACGGAGTCCGCTGCGTATCCTTTGCTTTTCAGGAGTTCCGTGCACATTTCTCCCAATGCCAGGTCATCGTCTACCACTAATATTTTTTTCAGAGTATGATTCCTTATGAAAAGCTATTTGCAAGGGAGCGAGATAATGAATCTTGCTCCTTTGTCTGAATTCCTGTCAAGTCGTATACTGCCGTTATGGGCGGAAATGATATCCTTGCAGATCGACAATCCCAGTCCGGTGCCTTTTCCCTGTTCTTTTGTGGTGAAAAATGGCTCAAAAATACGGCTATGGTATTCTTCGGGAATTCCCGTTCCGGTGTCTTCAAATACAATTTCCACAGATTTTTCTTCAATATTTTTTCTCGTTTTGATAAACAGGTCTCCGCCATTCGGCAAGGCGTCCACAGAATTGTTCACGAGGTTTAAGATAACCTGCTGAATTTGATTCCCTTCTATGAATAAAGGAGGCAATTGATTATCAAATGTCCGGTGGATATTTATTTTATTGATTTTCAACCGGTGTTCGACCAGCGCCAGTATAGTGGTTATCAGCGTATTTATATTATATTCCTTTTTTTCACTATCTGATTTTCTGGAAAAGACCAGCAAATTTCTTACAGTATTTTGGCATTTGGCAATTTGATCGGAAATGGTTTTGATTTTGCCGAGCGCTTTTTCATCATGAACGTCCTCCATTAGTAATTCACAGTATCCTGATATTGTGGCAAGGGGAGTATCAAGCTCATGCGCAAGGCTGGAGGCAAGAAGTCCTATCGAAGCCATTTTTTCAGCCTGTAATAGCTGGTTTTGTAAAGATTTCAGTTCCTCGTAGGCGTGGCGAAGCTCGCGTATTCTTTTGCCTAATTCCAGACGTTGTTCTTCCCGTTCTTTTTCCATGAGTTTTTTTTCGGTGACATCCATAAAAATTTCTACCGCATATTCTACATGGCCTTGTTTGTTTGGTATGGGAAATACGAAATGTTCGATGCAGCGTTTTTCCCCATCAACGTTTGTGTCCCAGCTTAATATTTGCTGAGGCTGACCTGTTTCAAAAACTTTTGGAGTCACGCAGTTCTCGCAGGGCCCGTCCTTTTTCCACAATTGTTCATGGCATTTTTTCCCAACGATTGACTGCCGGGGTTTTTGCAGTTTTTTTGTTATGGCATCATTAACAAATATAATACGGTAGTCTTTATCAACAATATTGATATATGCGCGAATGCCGTCAATGGCTGTTTGCAGGAAATTCTCAGATACTTCCATTGTTAGTTATCCAAAACTTTGGGTTTAAAAAAAGAACTTGTTAAACCGGAAAAGGATATCGTTATTAACAACGCGGTTTGGCAAGGATTTCAAGCACTTTTAGTTCGAGAAATCTTTTTGAGGAGGCGGATTTTATTATACATACCGTATCGGCGCCTCTTACTGTTCCGGCAACCGCAACAACCTCTTCCCGTTCAGGAATAAGTCCCGCATCGCATGCCTCCATAACGATCTCGCAGCATACCTTCAGCCCTTCGCCGAATCTTCGTAACGATTGGGCAACAATCATTGTTGGATAAAGTCCGTTGAATTTTTGTGAAAAGGCGGTCTCTATTGAGTGGGTAAGAATGGTACCGGTATATATTTTGCCTCCGAGGGATACGATTTGATCACGATTTTCAGGAAGCAATTCAAGATGATTGGGTTCCTGGAAACCGGCAGAATGAGTGACAACCACAAGGTTTGTTTCTTTGCCATAAAGTTTTTTTGCCATTGCAACGCCGGTTTCTCCGACGGAAGTTGCGACAACGATATGTTTATATCCTTCAGCAACAGCGGATGCGGCTATTTCTATGCATTTTTCCGTGTTTTCTTTTCCTGGTTTTTCAAAATAGACGATTTGTTTTAACATCTTAAGCGTTTAACCGGCAAAACTCTTCGTAATCAATAAGTTCTTTGATCGTTGCTTTGTCGCTGCATACCGGACAATTGGGATTCTTTCTCACGTTCACTTTTTTGAATTCCATGTTTAACGAATCGTAAATAAGCAGTTTGCCTTTTAGCAGTTGTCCTTTTCCCAGGATAAACTTAATGGCTTCCGTAGCCTGAATAGTACCCACCACACCGGCCAATATTCCCAATACGCCTGCTTCCTT
The DNA here is from genome assembly GCA_016873165.1 of Planctomycetota bacterium. GTDB lineage: Bacteria > Planctomycetota > Brocadiia > Brocadiales > Brocadiaceae > Kuenenia. The sequence continues at coordinate 18,620 of VGXV01000044.1, forward strand.
GCAGGAAGGCACCAAGCCGGGGGGAGGGGGCGCTTCATAAAGACAACGGTAACAAGGTCCGTCAAATGGCAGAATAGTCGTAACCTGTCCTTCAAATCTGAAAATGGAACCGTGTGAAAGCGGCTTGCTGAGAAAAACACAGGCATCATTCACAAGATATCTTGTAGGAAAGTTATCGGAGCCGTCAAGAATGATGTCATATTCCTTTATAATATCCATTATGTTGCCGGAAGTTAAACGTTCTGTATAGGGAATTACTTCGATGTCGGGATTTAAAGCCTCCATGGTTTCTTTTGCGGAAATAGCTTTGGAACGCCCAACATCTTTTGTTGAATGTAATATTTGCCGTTGAAGGTTTGAGTAATCAACACAATCACTGTCGGCAATGCCTATTTTGCCGATTCCGGCAGCGGCAAGGTAAAATGCAGCCGGAGAGCCAAGTCCTCCCGCACCCACGAGGAATACTTTCGCGTTTAATAATTTCTGCTGACCTTTGCCTCCGACTTCGGGGAGAATAATGTGACGGGAATATCGTTCTATCTGTTCTTCAGTAAATGATGATGACATGTTGTCTTCCTAACGTATTTGCTTGCTAATGTATTATTATTCATTACGCATATAAAAAAGGCCATGCATCAAGACATGACCTCTGTTCTGTATCCATTGAATTTAACACATCTTAAGTACTTTTGATGTCAAATAATAACACATGCTATCCCTCAAATCAATACATTTTAGGGAAGTCAGGGGGTTCCGGTACAAAAGGGAAACCTGTTAAATATGGACAATGTTTATCGTTGATATATCATCTGTTCCTAACCCGATCATGGCGGCAGTGGAGATATATTTCGGTTCCCTGCCGGCTTGCTGCAAAGAGGGAAGCTTCATCTTTTTCCTCTGTTCTTCGATGATAGTGTGGCATATCCGGTCAAAAGCAACAGGGTCTCTTCCCACGATAATGCCGTTATAATTCCATGTCCATTGAGGTTTATAACTCGGTCCTCCATTGTACTGAGCCAATATGGCGTCACATACAATAAGCCTGACTTTATTTGCAATATAGGGATGGCTGCTTAATTCTGCAATATAGGGATTGCAGTTGTTGCTGTGATATTTGTTCGGATTATGTATTACACCGAAAAAATTTTTCATGGCAACACTAATGCCTGCCAGGTCATGGTCTTTCAGGACAGGCACATTAATAATGGCAGTGCACATTTGAGAGACTATTTTGCTGAAACATGTTCCTACGCTTCCTGCGGTTTGAGGTTCTGAATCGTAACCTCCCTGCGGTAATTCATCGGTTCCGAAACATTGCACGCCCTGTGTTGCACGTCTTACCCGAAAGCCGGCGGCTTCGAGTTCCCTGTTATACCGTTCAAACACAATGATGTTTTCCTCTTTTACCCCCGCCAATTTCAACCCTTGGAGAATGGAATCGGCTATTGCGACACGCGGCGACATGATGCGGCCTGAAAGGCAATTAAGTTTTATTCCCACGATATCGGAAGGATTAAAAAGTTTCTGCCATGCGTTCTCTTTCGATGAGACGCCGGTCAATTGCATGACGGATTTATTGAGGATGTGCGTTATTTTCGATTCTTTTACGTTGCCATTTTCTGAAAAAATAGCATCATCCCGTCCGATAACTACATCCGGGAGAATGGTTGTTTGGATGTCACTTCCATAGGTAAGAAATGAGGAGTAATATGTCAGGTATTTTCCAAAGATTGACGATGCGCAAAATCCGCCTCCCATCGATAATGCTTTTTTGAGAAACAATCTTCTTTCGGCATTCTTAACAGACATTTTACTTTTCCTTAAATATTTTTCAGGTAATATTCATATAATAAGAACTTGCTTTGCGCCATATCTTTATGCTTTAATAACCTAAAATTGCGAAAATTTTAGAAAACCATTACAAACTATAATTATTATACTAAACATACGATAATGGCATACATAAAAAGTAAATATTTTCTCTTCATTCTTCTTTTCCTTTTCATCCCTGGTATAAGCTGCACAACAGTTAAGTATTATCCTTCCAATTTTGTAGAATCTCTGAAACATCCGACCAAATTTCCCGATGTTTTTGATTTTACTGTTCAAAATATCGAAGAGATTGTGGAAAAGAACCCGCTTCAGGATGGTGAAAACGTGAAAATTACTGATGTTGGCGAAAACAAAAATTCCAGTATGCATTTGTTTCAAGTGCGTACAACCGCAGAGATTTCTGCACACTACCATAAACGTCATGACGAAGTTGTTTATGTAAAAAAAGGGAGCGGTATAGCAATACTTGATGGCACGAGATATCTGGTAAAACCGGGTTCCATTTTGCAAATTCCAAGCAAAACAGTACATAAAATTGTAAATACCGGCGATGAAACATTCATGGCTGTTTCTATTTTTTCGCCCCCTTTCGATGGAAGGGATCAAAAATTTATCAAAAAAGAAAAAAGAACAGACCGGGGTGTAAAAGAAGAAAAAAGGCTTGCTGATGCTAAAATAAGGGATGCAGAGGGAGAAGAGGAAGTCAGCTCATTGGAAGAAGGTGTCGGAGAAGAAACTATAGAAGACACTGAAGAAGAAACGGAAAAAGTTGCAAAAGCTGATGAACGGAGAAAAAAAAAAGCTGCTTTATCTTCACACGATGAGGATGATTTTCAAATAAAAAAGGAAGGTATCGCTCCGGACAGCTATCTTACATCGAAAGAGAGGGTTGGGGGAAAATCAAAAAAAACAGTATCCGCCGAACCTTCTGAAGTTGACATATTAAGTTTGCATGAAAAACTAACGAAACTCCTGCAGTTAAAGGATGAAGGTACTCTTTCTGCGGAAGAATACGAAAAAAAGAAAGACGCGCTGATAATGGGCGGAAATATAGAAACACTTCCCGATCCAAAGCGCTCAATGAAAAGAAATACGCTAACGAAAGAGGAAACTATCTTAAAAGAGGCGGATAAATATGCACACCTGGCGGAAAATGCATATGATAGTAGTAATCAATACACATTGCCAAATCCATTTGATAATCGTAATGACGATGGTTTCGATAGGCAAGAACAGGATGAACAAACCGGAAATGAAAATGGACAAGAGGATTATGGGCCTGCTTCAGAACTTGAAGCGTTGCCGGCAGATCATAAATTAAAACTGTTGCATGAAATGAGGTTGGAAGGACTGATTTCCGAAGAAGATTTTCAAAGCAAAAAAAAAGAGCTTGTTCTTACCACAGAAGAGAACGCCCTTCCGCTTTCTCCGCCCACTCAAACATATTCCACAACAGAAGAGAAACTTAACGAGCTGAAAGAGTTATACAAAGAGGGACTGATATCAGAGGAAGACTACAGACATAAGTATAATGAATTAAATACGGAAGAAAAAACCCCTTCCTTTGCCGTTGAAGAAAACGCCGATAATGAAAAGGTGCAGGAACTGGAAGATTTATATCATAAAGGACTTATTACAGAGGATGATTATAAACACAAATATAAAGAATTAACAGGAAGGGATAACTTCTCATATGATCTTGCAGATGAAGAAGTTAACAATGAAAAATTATCGGAACTCCAGGAACTAATGGAACAGGGAATAATTACCAAAGAAGATTACGAATTTAAGAAAGCTCAACTGACAGGCAATTAACCGGACTTTATTATTTCCTTCTGCTAAGATATCGTATTATTCACACAAAATTATTTTCATCAAAATGTCGTAACGCATCACTCAAACATGTCTCTGGCATACATTTCGCACTTAGTTTATTGTTTAACAGATCTAACGCTGCTTTCAATATATTAATTTATGACGCCTATACTTTTTCGCTTGATATTTTTTTATAAATAAAATATATATATCCCGAAAAATATCAATAAGAAGCAACTAATATTTTCTTAATTATACTGCTTGGAATCGGAAGGATTCGATCAATAGCTTTAACGTTTCACGAGTACAAGCATCTGAAAAACTGGTGGAAATGATTTGAAAAACTGGCTGAAATTTTACGTTCGTTTGATGTTTATTTGAAAAAAGGATGTAATATTTTATAGGATAGGGGAAAATTTATTTTAAGAAAGGGGGATAAACAAGTGATAAAAAAGCGAATGTTATTTTTGTATATTTTATTCATCGGCCTGATATGTTTTCCGTTAATAGGGGGAACAAAGACTAGCCATGCAAGTGAATTATTTGAAGATGAATTTGACAGCAGCACATTAGAAAATTTATGGACTATTATTCGTGAAAATCAGAGTGATATCAGTCTTTCTGAAAATCCTGGGCATTTAAGGATCATATCAAAGGCTGAGGATCTTTGGCAAATAAATGTAAATAATAAAATAAAACTTCTTCGCCGCGGCCCTCATGGCGACTTTGAGATTGTCACCAAGATGACTTACGATCCGAAAGATAAGTTTCAGCAGGCGGGAATTATTATTTATGAGGATGAAGAAAATTATGTCATGCTTACCCGTCAGAAAGACGATGTTCATAACGTTGCGATGAGCAGGTCAATTTCAAAAACGGAAGGCTCCAAATCTTCTGCTACTTCACTGACAACGATATATCTGAAATTAACAAAATCCAGTGAAGGCCTTTCCGGCGCTTTTAGCATAAATGGTGAAAGCTGGACTACAGTAGATCATATTTCCGGCATCCATTTTAAACATCCGCAAGTTGGTTTAGTGGGCTATAATGCGCAACAAAAAACGACGGTTAATGCAGACTTTGACCTATTTAAGATTTGCGCGGTGGGAGGAGAGGCCGCTTCTGCGGTGGAGGAGTTGCTTGAAGTAAGTAAATACGGTAAATCCATCCACATTATGGCAATGTTGATGGTAGGTTTCGGATTTTTAATGGTTTTCGTGAAAAAGTACGGCTGGGGTTCTGTTACCGCTACCTATATTGCCGTAAGTTTTGTTATTCCGTATTACATGTTTTTAAAATCAAAAGGGTTGTTTGGTGAAGCGGCTGAATTCCAAATCGACCGTTTAATCCTTGCGGAATTTTGTGCGGCATCAATGCTTATTGCAATGGGGGCATATTTGGGAAGATTAAAAATGTCTCAATACATTATTGCGGCCATACTTTTCGTTCCTTCCTATATGTTTAACGAATGGATTATGTTAGATCATGGAATGGGTTTAATACCGAAAGGAAAACTCATTGACACGGGAGGATCAATAGTTATTCATCAGTTTGGAGCATATTTCGGGTTAGGTGTGATAATGAAGATGACCACGAAAGAAGATTTTCCCAAAAGCATCGATTCTGATAAAATAAGCAACCAGTATTCGATGCTTGGAAGTATGGTGCTTTGGATTTTCTGGCCATCGTTTTGTGCAGCGGCTGCAGAGGCGTCACAAATGGTTACCGCAGCGATAAACACCATTCTCTCCTTATGTGCCGCGACAATTTCAACTTACCTTGCGACAACGTTGCTTCGCAAGAAAATTGTTATTGAAGACATGGCAAATGCAGCCCTTGCCGGTGGTGTTGCTATCGGTTCTTCATGTGCAATGACAACGCCAAAAGCATCCTTGATTTTAGGCTTTATTGCGGGTATTTTGAGTGTTATTGGATTTGCCATTATACAGCCTCGCGTTCAGAAAATAATCAAGGGGATAGATACCTGCGGTGTTCATAACCTTCATGGTATGCCTGGAATTTTAGGTGGCCTGGCGGCAATTTTTATGGTAGGCAGCGCTGTTCCCGGCTTGCAGATAAAAGGGGTTGTTATCACCCTTATTGTGGCCGCTATTACCGGACTTGCAACCGGAACGGTGGTTTCGATGTTTGGGCATAGGAAAGATTCTTACAATGATGAAGAGGAATTCGTGGTAGGAGCCCACTAAGAGTTCTTCAATTGAAGGGCTCTTTACATAGACCTCCTGCGTTTTATCAAACGCAGGAGGTTTTTTGTTTTTATAGTATTTTCAATAATGATATCAAAGATTTTTCTGGTAGTATACATTCGCCAATAGTAGAGAATCCATTGACAACTTTATCCACTATGATGTATTGTTAGGATTCAATTCGTTTTTGTTGCGTATCTGCATATCTTAGTAAGGAGAGTTAATTCCGTGCACTGGAAAATTATCATTACAACATTTATCACTATTTTTTTGGCAGAGCTTGGAGATAAAACGCAAATTGCTTCTATCCTTATGTCAAGCAAAACGGATAAGCCGTTATTGGTATTTATTGGCACAATGTTCGCCTTTGCATTGGTGACAATACTTGGTGTCACCATAGGGTCGGTATTGGCAAAAATGTTGCCACTTAACTATATTAAAATGGGAGCAGCAATTACTTTTATTATTGTAGGTGTTCTGATTTTATTTGGTAAAATGTGACATGGAAGGAAAAAATACGATTTCTCAGGCACAAAAAGTGGGTAAAGTCGCTAACCTTGTTATTTTTCTTGGAATATTAGGTGTTATTTTAAGTATTGTTGCTTTAACTATTAGTAATGGGCTTGCACAACGGGGATATGGAACACTTTATATTCTGATAGGGATGTTTATGATCGGACTTGGTTACGGAATTAGATACCGTTATAAATATTGTTTGCATGCTGCTTTGATCTTGTTTGTGGCGCTTTCATGCAATTTTCTTTACAGATTTGTTGTTCATCATACAACATATATTTTGTTGCGGTTATTGCTGAGTGCGTGGGTTTCTTACCGGCTTCTCCAGTCAGTTTCGTCAATGAGAATACTTGTTGAAACGAATGCATTTCCCGACAAAACCAATCGTTTTATTGGATTTCTATCAAGACAGAAGAAAAATGACAATTTTGGATGAAATTTACCATTATAAATTATCTGAAGTAGCGGCAAACAAGAAACATGTTCCCGTTGAACTGCTGAAGGAAAACATACAGAAAAAAACTCCCGCTAAACCCTTTGGCCATGCATTAAAAACAAACGGAAAAATAAATATTATTGCCGAGGTGAAAAAAGCCTCCCCTTCCCTTGGTGTTATCAGAAAAGATTTCCACCCGGTTGAGATTGCCAAAATGTATGAAGCAAGCGGGGCTGCCGCCATATCAGTCTTAACGGATGAGAAATTTTTTCAGGGATCTCTGAGATATTTAACCGACATTAAAAATACCGTACGCTTACCAATCTTGCGGAAGGATTTTATTATTGATTCGTATCAAATATATGAAGCTCGCGCCGCTGGCGCTGACGCAATACTTCTCATTGCAGCGCTTCTTTCGGAAGATCAAATACAATCCTTTTTGGAAGATGCGGAAAAACTGGGAATGGATTGCCTTGTTGAAGTGCATTCGGGGGACGAATTGGAAAAAGTCCTGCGAACGAAAGCAGCTATTATCGGCATTAATAATCGTGATTTAAAAACCTTCACTACCGACCTGGAAATTACGTTCCGGCTAAAAGCGCAGATTCCTGAAGATAAAATCGTAGTAAGCGAGAGTGGAATTAAATCACGATCTGACATGATAAAATTGCGGGAAAACGGCATTCACGCAGTTCTGATTGGAGAAACGTTAATGAAAAGCGATAATATCCCGGCAAAAATACGCGATTTGTTAGGTACGTAGCGTAATTATAACTGAGCGTCGAGCGCCTTTTTTAAATCGTTTTTGGATTTTACACCCACCATTTTATTCGCTGCCTTTCCATTCTTAAATATTATAATCGTAGGAATTGCCGTAATGCCAAATTTGGCAGGGATGCTATTATTATCTTCCGTGTTAAGTTTTCCCACCTTTACCTTACCGCTATATTCTTTTGCCAGTTCATCAATAACGGGAGCAAGTTGTCTGCATGGACCGCACCATGATGCCCAAAAATCAACGAGTACCGGGGTTTTTGCTTTGAGAACCTCATCATCAAAATTTGAATCCGTTATTTCGATTAAACCTTCTGCCATAATTCATTCTCCTCTTCTATACATGGTTTATTTTCAATTGCCACGCACAAAAAGATTACAGTGGCATTCTCCGTCACGTTCGATTTCTTCTTTATGATAAACGCAAGGACATATAGCCTTTTTGTCTTTTTCCATATTGCCGGTGACTATACGACATGGACAATAGGCATGCCCGTATTTCGATTTCCGCATCACAAGACCTTTAATTACCCTGTCAACGATTTTTGTATCAGGATTAAATTTGTAAGGGCTAGCGGATACGTAATCGGTTAACATCTTACGAATCTTTGCTTCTTCATTTTCCATTGAATTTTTGTTGTCCATTGTTTAATGAGTAGGTTCCGTATCCGTTTTTTCACGTGGAATTTTTTTTAATTCCCACACAGCGCCCGTTGGATCGGGACAATGAGTCAATAAGGTATCTTCGCTTGTCTGCCAGGGCAATCTTGCGCCATAGCGCAGTGATTGAGCGTCTCTTGAAAGAACTGCATATGCGCAATCACAAACTCCTTTTGGGGTGAATCCCGTTAATGGAAAAGAATCTCCTTTTTTATAATAGTTACAACTTCCCTTTTCTACTACCGTTGCGATTACTTTAAAACTGGAACTTTTACACTTCAAGACAGTAACTCCAATCAGTATTAAGATTCATCGTATGTTTCATAAGAACTTATTATATTTTATAAAATCAGCATATTGCAAGGACAAAAAACGAACTTGTTTTCATCATTAACAAAAGACCAGGATGTAAGAGATTTAACCTCTCCCTGGTCTTTTTTTGCTAAAAAATTTGTGTGATCAATGTCATAGTATGTTTTCAAATAAACTGATATGATTGCTGTGTCTGGAAAATTGAATTATGTCATGAGAAGCATTGTTACGATTATAAAAAACAGTAAGTATGTTTTTATTTGTTATATGCCATGTATATTGTCGTCTAATGTTATGGCAAACAAATTTTTCATCTTATCCAGATAAACTTATGAACAATAAGAAAGAATGGGAAAGAAACTGAAATGTGCGTAATCTTTTAGTAACGAACTCAGAGATTCAAATAATAACAATATGGTGTGAAGAGTTAAAATATTGACTGAAAGTGATAATTTAGTGTTCCGTAAAGGAAAAATATGACAAAAGTAAATATTTTGGTTATAGAGGACGAAGAAATTTATCGAAAAGTATTATGCAATGCCATGAGGGAACACTACAAGGAAGTTCAAGCAGTTGAATCGGGGGAAGAAGCATGGGAACTCATAAAACAGCACAGATTTCCTCTTATCATATCGGATATACGACTTTCCGGAAAAATCAGCGGGATGGATATCCTGAGAGACTCAAAGGAATTATACAACCCATCGGTGTTAATGATCACTGCTTTTGGCGAGATAGAAATGGCAGTTGAGGCAATGAAATTGGGAGCCTTCGACTATATCACAAAACCCTTCGAGGTCGAAGATATCCTGAAAAACATCGACCGCATGATCCTGCAGCAGAAAATCATTTCCGACCATCTGCTGCCTTCCGGTCTTGAGGAATTAAGCAAAAATGCCGGCATCGTCGGCAGCTCAAGAAAAATGTGCGATCTGATGAACATGGCGTTAAAAGCGGCGAACACCGACGCAACCATATTAATAACCGGAGAGAGCGGCACAGGAAAGGAGCTTATCGCCAAAGCGATTTATATGAACAGCAGCAGGAAGGATAAGGAATTTGTGGCAATAAATTGCGCCACACTGACGGATGAATTCCTGGAAAGCGCATTGTTCGGTCACGTGAAGGGTTCTTATACCGGAGCGATTAAAGACAAAATCGGATTGTTTGAAAAGGCAGACGGCGGAACACTCTTTATGGATGAAGTGGGCGATATTTCAAAATCGATTCAGGCGAAAATATTGCGCGTATTGCAGGAAAGAGAATATATCCCCCTGGGAAGCACCGAGACAAAGAAGGCAAACGTGCGCATCATAGCCGCAACAAACAAGGAGTTGCTGGAATCGGTGAAAAACGGGGAATTCCGGGAGGACTTATATTATCGCCTGAATGTGATAAACATCGTGATGCCTCCGTTGCGGGAAAGGAAACCGGATATCCCGCTCCTTATCAACCACTTTATCAAAAAGGGTCATCGTGGAAATGAGTGGGTAGATTTTAGGGAAAAAAGGACGAGAAGAGTCATAAAATAAGGGGAAAAAGGGGTTGAAGAGGATAGGAAAAGATGTCATGATTATTTGATGAGAAAAAAGAAG
>VGXV01000045.1 GCA_016873165.1 Planctomycetota bacterium
TTATTGTGGATATCTCCGCACTAAAGTGCGGAGTTAATGGAGGTGAAATTTGCTCCATACGTCAATATTAGAGATGCCTTATAAAATAAAGGGAATCGAAGTCTTTTTCAAAAAGCTAAAGTGTTACGATAAATCTGATTGGAAAAACATAGGTGAAGATCACAATGTACATTATTTTAAAAGCATTTCAGAACATGAGGGGTGAATTCTCCATGTCGTTGTAAATCATCATGTTTCGCCACAAAGAGTAGTAACAGTATTTTTTGACCGCAGAGCAAGGAGGCAAAAATGAGATTAAAGGTAGACAAAGAAAGCGATGCTCTTTACTTTAGGTTGGATGAATCATCCATCGTTGAATCGGAGGAAGTGCATCCCGGTGTTATTCTAGACTTCAATGCCGATGGCAAAGTAGTGGGTGTTGAAATACTAAATCTCAGTGTTAGAATAAACCCGGATCAATTAAAAGTTCTTCAATACGAAACTGTATAGACACTTCCGCTAACAATCAAATCCACTGGACGGGCAATAGCCCGCCAGCGATTTAGGTCGGTAGACGTAATGTTTACGCCGAATAGTTACAAAAATTCAAGCAAAGGGCACTGCTCACACACCCTTTTTGGTTTGCAGAACAATTTGCCGATATTCACGATCAGGGCGTGATATTCATTATATAATTTTGTATCCTCCGGAAGATTGTCTTCAAAGAATGACTTCATTTCATCGTACGTGCTTTCTTCGGGGATAAGGCCGTGTCGCGAAAATATTCTGTGCGTATAGGCGTCTATGACAAAAGTAGTCATATTTCCCGCATAGAGCAGAATAGAATCCGCCGTTTCCGGCCCTATGCCGTTAATGGCAAGCAATTCTTCCCGAAGTGTGCGGCGGTCATGATTAAACATGGCAGCGAGATTTCCCTTATATTTTGAAAACAGCCAGTCGACAAATGTTTTAATGCGTTTTGCCTTGACATTAAAAAACCCCGAAGGTCTTACAAGTTCCGCAAGTTCCGGCAGGCTTAGTGAATATATTTCCTTTGGAGTGAGTTTCTTTGCTTTTTTCAGATTGTTAATAGCCTTTTCCACGTTCGACCAATTGGTATTCTGGGTCAATATTGCGCCAATGATGATTTCGAATTGCGTTTCTCCCGGCCACCATTGCTGCGGCCCCAGAGAATCGAACATTTTCCGGTATATTTTCAAAAGAGTATTCTTCTTACTCATTCTCAGCGCCAAGTTTTGAAAGAATGCCCATTCTGAGCAACGGGAACATGATTTCATGGTGTCCGGTGATTGCATACCCGGTCCTTGTCGGTCTTTTCAATACATTGGTTTGTGGCCGGTAATGCTGGATCATATCCATGTTTACCGTTACAAAGTTTTCCACTTTGTTTCCGACGTTTCTTGCCACGGTAAGCACTTTAAGAAAGACCTCCGGCATGATGACGGCAGACCCTACGTTAAGCCAGACGCCGCCCTCCAGATCGGAGACTATTGAAGCGAGAATCCTGAAGTCCGTGTGGCTGGATTCTCCCATGTCTTTGCCGGAAATATTCGGATGCATATAAATAGTATCGGTGCCCAGCGCAGCGTGTACAGTAGCCGGTATGTTTAATTTTGCACACCATGCCAATACGCTCAGGTCGGTGTAGGTATTTTTGTCTGCAATTATTTTCTCTCCCATAGCCCTTCCCAATCCGGTGCCTTCTTTTGCCCCCTTTGACGAAGCGATTTGAAATGCCGCGGGAGTTTCTTTTGTCATTCCAAAGCTGCCGTCTTTCAGGCTTTCGGCAACGTCTTCCGAAGTGGCGCCTATAAGGGAAACTTCATAGTCGTGAATAGCCGCGGCGCCGTTCATGGCAAGGGCGGTAATAATATTTCGCTTCATCAGGTCAATAATGAGCGGAGATAAACCGCATTTAATTACATGTGCACCGAAGGACATCACGACAGGGCGTTTATTCCGGTGCGCCAGAACAATGGCATCGATGACCTTGCGCAGGTTTGCCGAAGCAAGAATTTCCGGCAAAGATTCGAAAAATGATTTTATCCCGTCAGAAGGTACCGACGGCTTTGCAAAAAGATGGATATTGGAAAGATTTTGCCGTTCCTTTATCGAATAGGTATTGATCTTTCCGAGATCCATAGGGGTGTATTTTTTGTTTTCACTATTATGTTGGTTTTCCATGACAGAGTTTCCGGTATTAACGAGTCAAAGCAACAAGATTTTTACGCATAGAATTTCAAACTGTTCATGCAGTGGCAAGACGCGCCTTGCCACTGCAACATAATTAAAAATCCCGAAGGCCTGATTAAACACATAAGAATTTCAAAATTTTTAATGCGAAAACGAGAACACACCCCGGCAGCTTCGCTGCCACCCCTCTCAAGAGGGGAATCATGAGAATCCCCTTTTAGGAGGGGATTTAGGAGTGGGTAAATAAAGTCGTTGGGTTTCGTTTTTAAAACCCCAACATAATTTAACGTATAGGAATTTCAATCTTTTTCTCCTCCCCTTAATCTCCCTCATTGAGGGGGACAATAACTATCCCCCGCTGGCGGGGGTGAAGGGGGTGTACCAACGTATTGTGAAAATATGTAATTGGAAGTTGCCGAAGGCCTGATTAATTATTTATAGAATTAAATTTATGGCGCTATGATTGCATCTACAGGACACACGCTGACACAATTTCCGCAATCAGTGCAGGCGTTTTCGTCGATTACCCTCACATCTCCAGACTCCGAAATGGCCTCTACGGGACATTCGCTTTCACATGCGCCACAGTTGATACATTCTTCATTTATTTTATGAGCCATCTGTTTTTTCCTTTCAGTTTATTATTTTATTTAATGCTGTATCTAACAATTCATTCCCTTTTGTAATACAAATTTCCATCCTCAGTGTTAACAGAGGGAATGCCCAACTATTAACGTTTTCCCCTAGCTTTACCCGGTCTTTTTGCGTAACGACGAATACATCCGGGCCAATGTGCATTGCTTCGTCGTTCAAAGCCTTTATATCCGAAGGAGTATACGCATGATGATCCGGAAATTCATGGAAACCAAGCAATACCGCTCCTAAACTCTCAAGGCTTTTCCTGAATGATAATGGATTTCCGATAGCACAGAAAGCAAAAACTTTTTTCCCCTTTAGCCACGTAATATCGAGTGATGTTTCATCGTTTTCTGACTCCAGACACACGGGCTTATGAATCGATTCAATTATAGGAATATTTCGGTTAATATCATGCAGCCGGTGGACAATGTTTTCTTTCTTTTCTTCACTGATTTGATCAGTGTGCGTTAAGAGGAATATATCCGCTCTTCTTAAACCATGTAATGGTTCTCTCAATAATCCCCGGGGCAGCACATGTTCGTATCCAAATGGTTCAAGCGCGTCGATAAGAACAATATTCAGATTCCTTGCCAGACGTAAATGTTGAAACCCGTCGTCCAGCAATAAATATGCTGCACGATGACGGTTTACGGCTTCCCATCCGCTTTTGACCCTGTCTTTTCCCAATATGTTCGCAATGCCGGGTATATTTTCCTGAAACAAGAGAAATTCATCATTGCACCTTTCGTTTTTTCCTGTGCCTTTTTTCTGTTCTAGCTTTGATGCATATCCACGGCTGATAATCACCACCTTTTTTCCTTTTTTGCCTATATATTTTGCCAGATATTCAACAACAGGCGTTTTCCCCGTTCCGCCCGTGGTAATATTCCCGACGCTGATTACCGGCACCGGCAACCGGTGTTTTTTTAAAATGCCAGTCGTGTAAAAAAAAATACGAGTTTTCATAGAAAACCCGTATATTTTAGATAACACGTTGAGTATTTGCCGAAAAGTCTCAGGCGCTATGCCGGAAAGGTCTTTCCGGATTATACGTAAATAATAATTTTTTATCGTTGATGTGGACAAGGCAAGCTGGGTTAATTTCTACCGCGAAGTCGCGACAGCTCATACTATGAAGGAGTTGAAAGCGGTTCTATTTTAATGGGACCGACCAATACGCTTCGTCCAAAAACTGTTTCCATGATTCATATTTTTCCGACCGGAGCTTCAATCGCAAAATGGGGCTTTGTTTTGGTTTGACAGGTTTTCTGATCAACTTCATTCCTGCCTGTTCCGGAGTTCTGCCGCCTTTTCGCTTGTTGCACTCGGTACACGCGCACACTACGTTTTCCCATGTGGTTTTTCCATCGTATGTCCTGGGCACCACATGATCAAAACTCAACTCGGAAACAGGAAAACGTTTGCCACAGTACTGGCATTTGTTTTCGTCTCTTGCGAAAATATTCCTTCGGTTAAATTTCAAAGAAGATCGGGGGAATTTATCGCAAGACAAAAGCCGGATAATCTTTGGTACCTCAATTGAAAAAGAAACGGTTTTTACCCAACTCGTTTTATCATCATCCGTTAACCCGAGCGTGGCCTTGTAAGCAGAAACATCCTTCCAGCTTTCGAAATTGTAAGAACTATATTTTCCCTCATCCACCAAAATAACCTCCGCGATTTGTTTACACAGCAATGTAAACGCCCGTTTCGCGGAGATTACATGGAGAGCCAGGAAAAACTTGTTTAATACGAGTACGCTTGATTCTAATGCAACGGCTTGCTGCATACTATTGCTTCCTCAATTACCAACAAATACGGACTTTAAAAGACGGTATCTATTGTAATTCAAAACAGGAATGGCTATACCATAGTTAAAAATTATAACAGGCACACTGAGCGAATTCAAGGGAATTGTAATGCCCCAAACTGGTCGATAACCGCATATCCCCTGCCCGGAGAAAATGATTTTTTGATGCAGAGGGCAACAAACTCTTTAGCATGTGAAACAGCCGCTGTGATGTCGCAGCCTTTCGCCAGATACGCGGCAATTGCGGAGGCGTAGACACATCCGGTGCCGTGAACGGGTTTCGCGGGAATATATTCACCTTCAATATATTCAAAGGATTTCCCGTTATACAAAAGATCAATTACTTTGCTGCCGTTCTTCATATCACTCGAATGCAAAGCATGACCGCCTTTTATAAGCACGTTTGCGGGGCCAAGTTTTTGAATATGCTTCGCTGCCTTTTCCGCGTCAGAAATATTTTGAATTTTTAAGCCGGAAAGCTTTTCTGCCTCAGGGAGATTGGGTGTGACAACGAAAGACAGGGGAAATAGCTGAGAAGTCAAGGCATGAATGGCATCTTCCGCCAATAGCGCTGCGCCATTTTTTGACAACATAACCGGATCGACGACAACAAAGGCAATAGCGTAATATTTGAGTTTGGCGGCGACTGTTTCAACGATATCTTTATTGAGCAACATTCCCGTTTTCACCGCGTCTGCTCCTGTATCGGATAACACCGCGTCAATTTGCTGCCCCACAAAAGGAGCAGGAACTGCATAAACAGAATGTACCCCCAGAGTGTTTTGCGCGGTTAATGCAGTGATAGCGGTGGTCGCGTAACCGCCCAAAGCGGTAATGGTTTTCAAATCTGCCTGTATCCCCGCCCCACCGATACTGTCTGAACCGGCTATGGTGAGTACTTTAAATAACGGAAGCGCTTGTTTTTTCATTTCAAAGTAAAGAAATTGAGAAAAAGGTTAAGTAAAGGATACTGTAGTAAAAGTTAGGATATTTCGCAAGGAGGAAGGGGAAAACATGAAAAAGAAAACGCGTTCTAACCATGCAAAATAGCACTTGCATTTGAATTTCCAAATTCCTCCGTATCGGTCACAAAGAAATTCTCATTCAGCAGTTATGATGCAACCTGAAGGATAATTGCAATGCAAAGGCAAAATTTAAGGCAAGAGAAGTGAAGGAAAAAGCCGAAGTGTCCGTTTGGCTTATAAAAAATCATTCTGCGGTTTTATGGATAAAACATTTCAACATAGCGTCCATGAGAGGGGCTGGAGATATTCAGCCCCTCTCATCTTTAACCCTTACATCTTCATCCACTGCCAGGATTGAAATTCCTTGTTACACCTTTCGGGAGCATTCCCGGTTTTTTGCAACTCATCATTTATAGTATGCTTCGGCTCCGCTCATAGATGACTCGAACTGTCACCCTGAGCACATTCGCACCCTCAGTATAAACCCCGTCAGGGAAATGTCACTCTGAGCGGAGTCAAAGGGTTGAGTTCTCAGTAAGTTGAGGATATTTTCATATCCGGAAACAGAGACTACTTTGCGCTTATTTCCATAGTAGTAGTATAGACGTAATCGTCCGCCTCACTCCCTTTGCCGTCAGCGTCAATGCCTGCCGCGTAAAATGTTATCGGATCAGTGGCATCGGAAGGAGCAGTCCATTTTACTTTCCAGTTCTTTTTATTCGTTCCTTTATACGTATGTTCTATATATTTATCCTTATCAGCTTTGTCAAGTCCCCGATAATCATCCACCGGAATAACCTGTGTGGTATTTCCGATCTTCTTGAATTTTCCCACTCTGTTTCCGTTTGCATCAATAGCCGTCATTTCAAATCCTCTTTTGCTTCCGCTGGAGCTGCTAAAAGCCACCTTTAGTTTTATCGTTTTTCCGGGAGTATATTCAGAAGGACCGGAAATGGAAAATTCAGCGTCCCCTGAGTCAGTAGCATAGGTGTCATGGCAACCACTTGCATTACAGGTACCGGCATCGTCAGGGGCTCCGGTACGGTATGCATCAGGACCGCTCGCCGAGGCAAATACTGCATTTGAAAACACATTAAATAACGATACATTCAGCGCCAAACAAAAAAGAGAATATTTTACTATTTTCACATTACGACTCCTTATAATAAATATTTTTATTCACACAGATACTATTTCTCTGTTAAGGTAATCTCCAATGGTGTTACATCTGTTTGATTCATTTGATAGGATTGATTGTAGGCATCATAACCTTTCTTATACACTTTCAGGGAATACGAACCTGCCTTCACTTTTTCAAGAATAAATTCACCTCCTTCGTCTGTTTTCGTTTGATATTTTATCCTGCCATTCTTGCTAAGGCGTACTTTAGCGCCGGCAACAGGCTCTCCGGCTACATCCGTCACACCTGACGAATACTCCCGGGCATTATATGCAACGATCCAATCCTTTATTGTGTCATATTCACTGCTGCTGTTAAGTTTCGGCCACATAGTGCCCTCGCTGGAATTTTTATCGAGTTTTCTCAATAAAAGCGAATCCTCATCACCTGGCGTAACCAATCCCGGGTCGGTTACTTCTTCATACGTTGTCAGGGGTATATCGCTTTTAGAACCACCCTCTTTATGACACGAAATACATTTGGCATCAAGAATCGACTTGACGTCACCCTCATAACTGATCTCCGTAGAGCCACCTCCGGTATTATCAATGGTTACCATACCGGCAAGATCAAGGTCATTTGTACTAATAAATACACGACCCTCCGCTTGTGTAGTATGACAACCATCCGCATTGCAACCGCCAGTTTCCGCAGTGACAGGCATTGATACCGTGCGGCCAAGATACGATACAGATATGGTAAACGGCGCTGTCAAATCCTTCTCTGAGTAAAAATTTCCTAACTGATCTGACCGTAAGCGTACTTTTTGACCATTTGCATCTGTTATTTTTATTTTTGCACCCTTTCTCGCATTTGTACCTTCGGCATCATCGTAAATCGTTCCTCCAATAGAAAACGTATGTTCTCTGCCTCCTGTATGGCAACCGCTTGTCAAACAATTCCTTCCTGCATTGTGAGACTCCTCGTTCTCGTCTTCGTCTTCATCTTCATCTTCATCTTCATCTTCGTCATCATCATCATCATCATCATCATCATCGTCTTCATCCTCGTCTTCATCATTGCTTATTTTATGATCAGCATCATTGCCCTTTTGTAATAAATAGACCCCGGTATTTTTATTCAAAATATCTGCAAATGATATTGTAATCACATATATTTGAAAAACAATTATTGCCAAAATACAGTAAATAGATTTCACAAAATTTTTGTTCATAAAACGATCTTCCCAAAAAAATTAAACCAAGTAACAAATACCGTAAAAAATCACACTTCCCGCAACACAATGCTCCCCATCTTTGCGCAATATATTTCTCTTCGTTGTTTTGTGATTTCTTAGTTAATTGACGGCAGTATTCCGATTGTTTTGTCTTTTAATAAAAAAATCCTGTGACATTACATGCCTAAAGCAACTGGAATACCATACCATTTCGCAAGAATTTGCATTGATTATAAGTATCTGAAACATTATTGCTTAAAACAAACATATCGTTTATTTCATCATTACCATATCAAATGAATTTTTCATTTTTTTGTAACTTTTACAGATACCTATTGTAATTGTTACAGGAAATCTCCGAGCCATAAGGAGTAATTTCGATCAGCAATTCATGTTAAATACATCTTAAGTCCGGTATATGAGAAATAAACGGAAGACATACACACCAATAGACGGAAACGTATTATAATTTTTTACAAATCCCTTGAAATTCCGGACAATACCTTTAGCATTATGAATGAATAAAAGCAGAATAAATAAACCAAAACAGTTCATTTCTGTTTATCAAAAATTTTTATTTTTCCCCTAGAGTCCGTTATGGTTCATGAAACACCCGCAGATTGCCTGAAATCTTCCTCTGCCATCCGACAATGGTATGAAGATAAATATTATACCCTCTCTCTTTCCGGCCTTTGGCTGAAAGGCGGGGAACCAAATACCATGCCCCCGTCTCTCTTCTCAGCATCGGAAGTGAAATTTCTGATATGCCGTCTTTCGACCTATCGCGATGTGGCGACGTCTATCTCCCACGCATTGGTAGCGCAAATCGCACAGGAAGTGGAGGGAGTTTTTACCGACTTTGCCTTTCTCCCGCCTCCGAAAGACCTGCAAATAATGATCGATGCAAAAATCCCGCTCTGGGTGGGAACTACCACAAAGGAACCTCCTTGCGCGTTTGACGTCATCGGAATCAGCAACTCATTTGTCCTTGAAATGCTTAATTTGCCGAAATTGCTGTTCTTTTCCGGTATTCCCCTGTATAAAACCGAACGGATGAAACAAAGCTCAATTCCCCTTGTTGTTCTCGGCGGAGCAAACGCCGCAGTCACTCAGGTATTGCACGGCCCCATAACTGAGCAGGGAAGCGATGCCCATTACGGACTTGTTGACGCAGTATTTATCGGCGAAGGAGAGTATGCCATACAACAATTTCTTGAAATAATGAAGAAAGGGAAGTCGCTTGGCTGGGAGAAGGAAAAAATTTTAAGAGAATGCCACGGCAAAGTAGACGGGTTTTACGAACCGGACAAATATGACCACCTGTACAAAACAACCGTGCAAAACAATATATCATTGCGCGAATTATCAGAAATTGCTCCAAAAGAACATTGTGTGGCATATCCGGTAAAGAGCGCAATAGTATATGACCTCAATCAGGCACGAACTCTGGAATCAGGCCCGATATGGTATGAACCGGAAAATCTGGGAAGCAGCAGCATACAAATCAGTCATGGATGCCCGTGCTTTTGCTCGTTTTGCGCAGAGAGCTGGGAGAGAAAACCGTACAGGGAACGGTCGCTGGCAAAGCTGCGGGAAAGCATGAAAAAAGCAAAGGCGACTCAGGGGCTCGATACTATAAATCTCATGAGCTTTAATTTTAATACCCATGCGGAACTTTATCCTATGATTCTTTCATTTTACCGGGAAATGGCCAATGTTAATCTGAAAAGCCAGCGATTCGACCTTCTTTCAACAGATAAATTTCTTGCAGAGGTGCAAAGAATTATTGGCAAGACTACCGTTAGCTGCGGCATGGAAGGCATCAGCGAACGATTGCGCCGTTATCTGCACAAAAATCTCACGGAAGATCAGATTTACACCGCATGTGAATTTTTATTCGAAAACGGGATGAGGGAACTGAAGATATTTTTGATTTACACGGGACTGGAAACAGAAGAAGATATTGCCGAATTCAGCAGATTTGTAAAAAGTCTGGCAGATGTAAGGAGCCTCTCTCATTGCAATACCCGGATTATTTTCAGCCTGACACGTTTGTACTATCCCCCTCACACACCTTTACAATTCCACCGCTGCCAGACGGCGCTGGAAGAAAATAAAAAACTATTTATTACAATAGAAAATATATGCAAGGCAAATGCTATGGAATTTCGCGAAAGCGCCTCTCACGAAGATACATGGCTCATGCAACTCCTGGCAATGGGAGACAGGAGATTAACGCCCGCCCTTATTCGTTCTTCTCTTGCCGATGATTTTGTTTATTATACTACGGTTTCAAAACAAGTAAGAAAGAACTGGAACGTGTATTTAACCGAGATGGGATTATCAGAAAAAGACTTCTTCCGGGAAAAGACTGAAAACCAGATACTCTCCTGGGATGAAATTGACACAGGCATTGCAAAACATTTTTTGTGGAAAGAATACGAGCGTTCCATTCAGTTTACGGAACGAGACTACTGTTTAGGACGCGAATGCATTGAAGCGAAATGCCTTGGCTGCGGCGCGTGTCCTACCGCTGACCACATAAAATCCCTGACGCACCATAAAACAAACCCTCCTTTTTTCGTTGACGAAATAACACAAATTGCACATGGCAAAAACAATATACTCACATTACAAGTTATAGTAGAAATACAACATACTATGCGTTTAGTTACAAAACGATTTACCGGCGTCTGCCTTGCGCGTGCCCTTATGATGGCATTGCCGGATATCACCCCGTATTATCACTCATTATCCGGTCATATAAGAAATTTTATGGATGATAGCCCTGCGGCAGATTTTGCTTACGGAATAAACATTTATCATCTGTCTTTTCTCTCAAATGCTTTTACAAAAAAACTATTGCAAAGGGAATCGTTGCTCCAAAAGATTGAGGATATCCAAAAATATTGTTCCGGTTTCATAGTTCGTGAAATCATGCCGGGGCCAACGGATGAATCAGACGTAAAATTCATTCTTTACAGAATACAATTTCCCCGGGACATATCGGAATCACACATTGAACAAAGACTGGGAAAATACCTTCACGATACCTATGTAAAACACACACGATTAAAAAAGGAAGGCTGCGCCCTGTTCAGGGTAGACGAAAAGAGCAGAAAAAAATCATCCGTAATGCTTGCCAAAATAAACAAAAATGCCGTTTCCGGCCAGATTGAAGAAGGATTTCATCTCATCATGATCGTTACCGACCGTTTTGACTTCAAATCGTTTCTTGAGGAATGTTACGGCTTTGAAAGAAGGAGAGAGTTCGTTCGAACACACATTGAGGCATTGGGATATTATGGCAGAAAACCCTCTCAAAAAAATGGAAAGAAATGTATTCACTGCAATAATCAAATTAACGAAATATTTATCGCCGGAAGGGTTTTGAAAGAGAATTACTGTCTTATTTGCGGCACAGACTCTGATAAAATTATGTCCCAGCCATAATAATGATAAAGGAAAACGGTATCCCATCAGCTTTCAACGATAAACCGTTGATTACCGAATTTTTTGGCATCTGCAAATTGTCATTTACAAAAACCGGAACGCTAAGAACAAGAGAATCGTCCTCTGCAAAATATTTTCTTATCACACTGCCGGAAATAATATTTAACAGTTCACAAAAGGCGTCCGCGTAATCGATATCCGGAAGAATAGCGTCACTCTTGCTTAACGCGCTTAACATTCTCTCCCCTACGGCGTGGCAACCTTCCACATTTGTCGCAAGGCACATACATACAGAAAGATCCCTCCCCTTCAGCGTAAGCGACGCTCCGTATATGATGTCAGGCAAATAATCAAAATGTCCCTCCTTATTCACGCGTGAAAAAGAAAGCTGATGACCGGCAAGTTCACAAAATGAATCATATAATGCATCCAGCCATTCATTTGCCTGCATAACAGTTTCCATTACAATATACCCACCTTCTTTAATTCTTCAACCAGCTTTTCATAAACTAACGGTTTATTAATAAAGAATTTCGCACCGAGACTTTTTGCCTTTTCCACATAATAATTTGTGCCGAAAGAACTCACAACTCCCACAACCGTTGAAACATTTCTCTTATGCAACTCTTCAAGCACTTCCATGCCTGTCATTTCAGGCATTACCATATCGAGCAAAAGCAAATCGGGATTTTCGTTTATCACCAATTCAAGGGCAAGTTTTCCATTTCGTGCCTCATAAATATTCTGTTTCGGAATTCCCATTTTTTCGAGATGATCTCTTGTTATGCTTCTGATTGTCATGCTATCGTCTGCTATTACCACCTTCATTCTGTCACTCTTTTTCTATCCGGGTTAATGTTTTCATCTGTTAAAAAATGAAAAATAAGAATTTTCCACATACTATTTTTCTTACCTCTCTCTACTATTATCGGTATATTTATCCGCATCCGGCGAAATCAGTTAGTTATCAGTTTTTTATCCGGATTACTATAGTCTGCAACCCTTTGTTTTAAAAAAGAATTATTGTATTCTTCCAAATCGGCAAGAAGTTCATTTTCCCATGCATACTGGACAAGGCTCTTTATTTTCTCCTCCGGCAGCGGAAAATAGGTAGAGATTCTTTTTAACACGAGATATGCATCTTTCTCCTTACCCTGCGCTATTAGACTGTTATAAAGAGCATCCAGGCATTTATAATGAAACTTATTATACCGCAATCCTTTCACATAACATTTTATCGCAGTCTCTCTGTCGTTTTTCTTCTCATATGCCTGCCCCGACACGTAGCATTGCAGCGCAGGCCGCGGATCCATTGTTTTTGCTATTTCCAATACCGGAATTGATTCGTCAATCTTTCCCATTTCTATTAATTTTTCCGCCAGTTTAATAATGGTTATATAAGGCACGGGTCTGCTGTATTTTAATATTGCGCTAAAGAAGCCCTTCGTTACATTCTCCGCGTTATATGGTTTCAAGAATACTTCGTCAATATACTCCCCCATTGCCTGTATAGCGACATCTTCCTCCACAGATTTTTTTATCACAAAAAACATTTTTTCGCCTTCTGGGCTTCGCTCTGCGGCCATTTTTGTTTTCTTCAATATCTCAAGCCCGTTTCTGCCTTGCACATTTAGCGAACATATTATTATTTCCGGGTCATACGTATCTATCTCACCGAAAGCGTCATCAATGTTCTTCGCGCAATAAAGATACTGTTCGAGAAAACCCACTTCAATAAGTGATTTCATAAATAACTGACAAATAGCATCATCGTCATCGACAATCAATGCTGCTTTATCTTTAAAATAAGAGGCTAAAAACGCCGATACAATCATAATACTATCTTTCGGAATATAAAAAACCTGCCCTGTAAACGCAACTCTAGAATTTCCCTGTTATAAAACCGGAACTACCTGGTTACGCCCGTTATTCTTTGCCTTGTACAGATGTTTGTCAGCGTTTCTCAGCAAATCTTCACCGGTACAAGGATTATCGTAATTCCAGGAAGAAACGCCGATGCTGCACGTTATCTCCCCCGGTTTAAACGATGCCAACCCTGAGGCGGCAATCGACTCGCGCACTCTTTGCGCCGTATGAATCCCCTGCAGCAACTCGTTGTCCGGCAAAAAAGCAACAAACTCTTCGCCGCCGTAACGTACAAAAACATCAGAATTGCGAAGGCATCGTCTCGTGACTTCTACAAAAGACTTCAACACCTCGTCTCCTTTTTCATGACCATACGTATCATTTATCCTTTTAAAATGATCGAGATCCAGCATCATACAGGCAAGCGGCTTTTTTTCCCGCTCATTACGTTTCAATTGCAACAATAGCCAATCCCACATAAATCGCCTGTTGAAAATTCCGGTGAGCGGATCCCTGAAGCTGTCTTCTCTGAGTTTTTGCATCAATTCGGCATATTCCGAAGACCGGATAACAGATTCCGTAACATCCTGAATAAATACTATTGCATGCATTTCTCCATTTTTCCCATTCATCGGAAAGATTTGAACATATTGCTGCATCACCGGGAGACCATGCCTCCCCCGGC
The DNA here is from genome assembly GCA_016873165.1 of Planctomycetota bacterium. GTDB lineage: Bacteria > Planctomycetota > Brocadiia > Brocadiales > Brocadiaceae > Kuenenia. The sequence goes on from VGXV01000045.1 coordinate 13,969, forward strand.
TCCTGATAGAAATGGGCAAAACAAAATGATTTAATGCCTGTGATAATATTTGCGGCGATTTGTTGGCAATTACATAGTCTACCGCCCAATTGAAACGATTATGACAGAAATCGGGATAAAGATCGCACAATGCCTTTCCTATCGCATTTTCCGCCCGGATAGTTGTCATATTTTCAAGCCATTCATTCCAGTAATGAATCTTTTTGACTCTATCAAGCACTATAATGCCAAGAGGGGTATTATCGCATATATCTTTATAGGAGGTAAATTCAAGCATGTAATGGCGCTATTCTATATTTTGACAAAAATCGGCTATCCTGATTAACAAATTTTTTGCAGATCCTATCGTAAGCATAATCAGCAGTGTCCCGGTAACGTCGCGTTTTGAGGCGCAAAGAGTTGTTTCGATAATCATTGATACCGTATCTTCCGGCCACCGGTCAAATAATTTTGATACATGAAGTTCTGTATAGGTTGGTGTGGTAAGAACGATCTCATTTTTCAGGAGGTTCGCAAATGTTGAAATACATGTGGAAATAACAATATTCCCTATCTCCATCATCGTTTCAGTTTCATATAATCGCCGCATATCCTCACTCCCCTGAGTAAAAGCAGTCCCTATAAGAGCATGCACCAGAAGCCTGCTTTCATCATTATGAAAAACCAGGTGTGCCCTTCCGGAAAAGTCTCCCTTCAAATCCTGATAAACAACTGATACATTTTCGTATTCCGGCATTAATCTCACCGCTTCGTCAACAGGCAAAAAATATATTTCCGGCACCCGCATAACAATTTCATCATTGAGCAAGGTAGAAAGCTGTGTCGCTGCCCTGCTTACACCGATATTTGAAATTTCTTTCAGGGTATCCAACTGGGATTCGGTAAGTTTCATATATTATCCTGTCCAAGAACCGAAATAATCCTCTCTGTTGTAATAGGCTTTTCCATTATTGCCGAAAATCCCAATTTCTTCGCCGTATCCACTACTTTAGCCTGGAGATTCGCAGTGCACAAAATTAATTTAGCGGTTATTCCCGCGTCTATCAATGCTTGGGCAATATCAATTCCGTGTCTGCCAGGCATATTATAATCAAGAAATATCATATCGGGATTGAGTTCCTTCGCTTTTGCAAGCGCCGTTTCACACGAATTCGCCTCTTCAATCGTAGCAGTATAATCTTTCGGAAAATATGTCTTGAACAGAAGCCGCGAAGTCATACTGTCATCAACAATGAGTATTTTCTTCATAATCAAATACCTAATTAAATAAAACCATTATTTACTTGCCACGTTTAGCTTGCTCCATGTATTTTTAGTAATACTCTCCAGATAGAACGCTATATCCTCCGGTTCCATAATTTTATCCACCGCATCAAGAGCAAGGGCCTCGCGCGGCATTCCAAATACTACACAACTATTCTGATCCTGAATAATCGTATGGGCGCCTGCCTTTCTCATATCAAGCATCCCCGCAGCCCCGTCATTTCCCATGCCGCTTAAAAGTATCCCGATGGCATTTTTCCCGCAAACACCGGCGGCAGACCGAAATGTGGCAGTGACAGAAGGGCGGAATTGACCAATTGGCGGCTCGTCGGAAAAAACAGCATGAAGATTATTCCCCTTCCGTTGAAACAATAAGTGTTTATCTTCCGGAGCAAAATATACCGTTGACGGCAAAAGCATTTCTCCGTCCTCAGCAATTTTAACCGTAAGGGAAGTGACTCTCTGCAACCATTCGACCAACCCTTTAATAAATCCCTGCGACATATGCTGAACAACCGCAACAGGCACAGAAATCTCCGCAGAAATTGAAGAAAAAATACAATTCAACGCTTGCGGTCCGCCGGTCGAACATCCGATGGCAATAAGTTCATACGCAGTATCCTGAAATTTTGAATGTATTTTCTGTATCTCAAATGGTCCTTTATTTTTTCTGGCAATACGTCTGACCATTTTAACCTCAGACATGGCTCTTATTGTTTGGATCAATTTGCGGCGAAGAGGATCAAAATCCTTTGTGTTCATCGCGTGTGGTTTTTCAATAACTGCCAATGCTCCTTCCTCTATTGCACGAAAGCATATTTGCAATTCATCGTTTATATCGGAACTTATCACCACAATGGGGGTTGGATTATTTTCCATAATCATGCGCGTCGCCATAAGGCCGTCCATCACCGGCATTCGTATATCCATGGTAATAATATCCGGTTTTAATTCCCGGGACATATCCACTGCCTGCCTGCCATCCTTCGCATATCCAACTACCTGCATATCCGGCTCGTTTTCAAAGATAGCCTTCAGGATCGTCGCTACAGTCATTGAGTCATCTGTTATCAATATCTTTATCATATATTTTAATCGTCCTCATTTATTACCCTGCAGCAAAAAACAAATGCCTTCAAATGATCATCTGTTTCACCACATCGAGAAGCGCCTTGCTTTCAAATTGTCCTTTTACGATATACGCATCCGCTCCAACTTCAATTCCCCGTTTTTTATCACTTTCGCTGGCAAGTGATGATATTATGATTACCGGAATATCTTTGAATTTTACGTTTCCTTTGATATGAGCAGTCAACTCAAAACCATCCATAACCGGCATCTGAATGTCCGTTACTACCAGATCAAAACTTCTTGCCTGTATCATCTGCCACGCTTCTTTTCCGTTGACCGCAGTAGTGACCATATATCCATTATTCTCCAATATGCTCCTTACCAGTGTGCGCGTAGTAATGGAATCGTCGACCAGAAGGATTTGAGGTTCTTTTTTCACTTTTCCCTCATCTTCCGAAATAAGTATTTTTGAGTGTATTCCTGAACGAAATGCCGAATCCACCAGATCACTCGCATTTAGCACTATCACAATAACCCCGTTCCCCGTCATTGTGGCGCCCGCGACGTTGCGGACGGCGATAAGAGGAGGTTGCAACTGTTTTATCACAATCTCCCGGTCACTCATCACTTCTTCCACAAGAAAAGCAATCTTTCTCTTACCTTTCGAAACAATAACAACAGGCAATGATTCCTGAGAAGCCGGCTCCATTGCCTTCATTTCAAGTATATCCGAAAGCTTTCGAAGAGGAATAGGAGTCCCTTCATATAACACCGTTTGGCTCGCTTCAACATCAACAATCTCATCGGGACGTATCTCTATGACACGTTCCACGTAAGTTGCCTGAATCGCAAATATTTGCCCGCAGGAACATACCAGCACTCCATGGTCTGTAGACAAAGTAAGAGGCATCCGAAGAATAAATTTTGTTCCTTTCCCTTCAGCAGTCTCTACCCGGACACTTCCCTTAATTCTCTGCAGGTTGGTACGGACAACATCGAGTCCCACTCCCCTTCCTGATATATTTGTTATTATTTCTTTAGAAGAAAAACCAGGATGAAAAATAATATCAAGCACTTCCTCACGGGTCATGCCTTCCAGTTTTGTCTGATTAACAATTTTTTTCTTCAGCGCAGCGCTTTTAATTTTTTCATAATTTATTCCCGAGCCATCATCTTCAAGTGATATCACTATCTGATTTCCTTCACTGCTTACGGTAAGCACAAGTTTTCCCGTCTCCGGTTTATTGGCAATTTTCCGCTCCCCGGGCGTTTCTATGCCATGATCAATAGCATTTCGAAGCAAATGAATCAACGGGTCACGAATATGCTCCAGCACCACTCTGTCCATTTCAATATCGTCACCGGTTATTTTTATATCCGCCTTTTTGCCCAGTTCACGGGCAACATCACGTACTGTTCGCACAGCAGATTTTATTAATGTGGAGGCAGGAACAAGCCGGAGTTTGCGGGTATCATTTTGCAGTGATGAAGATATTGAATTCATTTCATTCACCACCGAACGTATTCCTTTTTGCAATCGATTAGCAATCTTTTTTATTCCCGCTATATTATTCATCGATTCATCAATGACATTTTTATACAGAGAATCCCCATTAAACCGCATCATCGACTGGAAATGAGAAAAGGTTTTTGTTAACTGTTCAACCTCGCCACGCAACGCCTGCATATCCGACAAATGATCCTCAGTCTCCAGTTTTGCCGCAAGTAATTCCTCGGAAAGCGATGTTATCCTCTCTATTTTTTCAACAGCAACCCGTATAATATCCGCATCCGGTTTCGTACCTAAAGCAATATTATTTTCCTGTTTTTGCTCTCCACCATTATCGCAAGTATCAGAAACAGAAACTCCGGTTACATTGTCAGATGCTTCTTTTTCCCCGGACACAGCCATTGTTTCGATACATATCTGTTTTTCCGGCAATGCAGTTCCCGTATTATTTTTCCTAACCGCACACTCCAACCGGTTAGTAAATTCTTTTACGTCAAAACCTGCCGGTATCCCCTCTGAAAAAGAAGACATTGCGCCGCGCATATTGTCAACCGCCTCTAAGCATAGATCAATATCTTCCGGAACAGGGTCGATATTTTCCTGCATTAAAACGCTAAACAACGATTCCATGAGATGGGCAATTGTTCCTACCAATTCAGCGCCGACTCCGCGCGCTGCTCCTTTAATATTATGCGCCTCCCGAAATACCGCATCGAGGGTTTTACGGCGCAAATCATCTTTTAAACCCTTTTCAAGTTTAAGGAGATCTTCGGTGATTATCTGCAGCCTTTCCGCCAACTCTGCGCTGAAGGTTTCACATAAAAGCTTAAATGTTTCCGGATCAAGCTGTTCGATATCCATAATTCTTCTCAGTATTTATAAAGACTTGCTTTTGCGTTCAGTTGGGAAGATATTTCAACAAGATGGTTTGCCGCTTCCTTCGTTTGTTTTGTAGATACCACAAACTGAGCAACTGCTTTATTGATATCAGACATGGCAGTGAATATCTGATCAATGCCTACAGCCCCTTGTCGAACAGCCGCCACAATCTGCTGACCTGCAAGCGCCGTTTCTTCTATTACCTCTGTAAGGTTTTTTACCGTGTTACCTGTCTGTTCAACAAGCTGTACACCATGATCAACCCCCTTCGTTCCTTCTTCCGTCACCATTACCGCTTTTTCCGTAGCACGCTGTATATCCTGCAATATTTTGTGAACCTGCGCCGTAGCCTGTTGTGATTGTTCGGCAAGGTCCTTGACTTCCGCAGCAACAACGGCAAATCCTCTTCCAGCCTCCCCTGCTTTATTTGCCTCAATGGATGCGTTTAACGACAACATCTTCAACTGTTGCGCAAGATTATTCACGGTAGAGGTAATTTCCCCGATTTGCTGGGTTTGTTCACTCAACGCAAGTATATTTTCCGCAATAGTCTCCACCTTTTCTCTTATTGACTGCATTGCAGAAATTGTTTCCGCTACGGCATGCATCCCATTTTCACCTTCCTGCCTGGTTCTTTCCGCAGCTTCTCCAAGAACTTCCGCTTTTTCCTGTGTCTGACGTGATGTTGCTCTGATTTCTTCCAGTGTAGACGTCGTTTCATTGATGGAAGCAGCTTGTTGGGACGCCCCGGATGACTGCAAATTAACAGCGCTCTGCACCTCAGTTATCGTTACATTCATACTGGCACTCGCCTCGGTTATTTGGCTTGCCATTCCCGCAAGACTTTCCACCATTGAATTTAAATGGCCTCCCAATTGCGAAAGGGTGTTTCCATCCATTACATCGAAACGTAACGTTAAATCTCCCGTAGCAATTTTCTCAACGCCATTCCGGAACTTCTCGACTTTTTCTCTCAATTCTTCAGCTTCCCGTCTTTCACGTTCTGCACTATCCTGAATTTTTTGTCCCATATCATTGAAAACAATTCCAAGTTTTCCGATTTCATCATGAGATTCAATGACAACACGCTTACTTAACTCTCCTCTGGCAAGAATATTCATTGTATTTACCAAATTTTTAACTTGAACCGTTATTCTCCTGGTAATGTAAAACACCAATAAAAATGTAAAAAGAAGTGAAACAAAAATAATTATCGAATAGATAATCACATCCAATTGCGCTCCTGACCACAAATTATTCGCACACTCATTCAGATTGCCGTAAACTTCATCTTCTATCTCTTTCAGAATATCTATCACTCCTGTCGCAGTAGTAAACCAATATGCCGATTCTATCCCAAAATTCCCCTCACTTATTTTTTTCTCAGCGAGTTTTTGAATTCTTGCAACCTCCCTGACCGCATCTGAGTTCATTTTATTTCTAAAGAAATCTCTTTGAGCAGGCGTAGCATGTGAAAAAAACTGCCTTGTGTGCGTACCTTCAGACTCAAGGGTAGCATAATACACTTTTTTAAGTTCTTCATTAAATATATTTAAATAGAATACACTGCCAAGAATTTCTCTTTTAAGCCCTACATGTTCTTTTGTCTGTATAAGGGCCTGATATGCTATTAACTGATTTGCAACGTTAGCATTGGTACTTATCGCTGCCAGGGAATTAATAACATCCATTAAATTTTCAACAACCCCGTTATAAAAATCAAAAGACTCCTCCCGTGTTATTTTTAATGCATCGATTGTTTCTCTCTTTCCATTCAATGATGAAATTAATGATATCGCTTCTCCCATATTATTTTTGAACTTGCCAAAGCGTTGCGTTTCCAGATCGTTTCTCATTGCAGACCATTTGTCATCAACGACACTCCTCTGCGACTTTAATTCATCAGCAAAAGTTTCCCCCCCGCTTAAAAGAAAAGGGCCAGTTCTCCCTCTTTCTTTCTGTAGTTCATGTATCACTCCACTTATACGAACGGAAAAATCAGATAACACCAAAACGGAATCCATCTCTTTTAAAATAAATACCTTGTTAATTAATTCGGTAATGGAAAAATACAACAAACCTAACACCGGAAAGATAATCATGACAATCAATTTATTTTTTATCTTCATGTTATTCAGGATATTCATTGCGTCGATTCCTCATTTATTGTTTGCAGAAGAAAGTGGTCTTGTATTGTTTAAAATATGAGTTGCTCAATTTTACTACACCTATCTGGAAGAAAATTGTTAACCTCTGAACCTTTCATAGCACAACGCTCTCATTTATTTTTATTGCGGGATCACTCAATATTTCCGGAATATTTAATAACGTCACATTTCCCCCGTCGATACCCAATACATATTTAACGTTGGAAATGCCGTCTGATGGCAATGGCGCCATGAGTTTTGCCGGACTATACTCTTTATTGCCATATAATTCATCCGCAAGCACTCCAACGGTCAAGCCGCCGCCTTTAATAACAATAACGCGAGAATCGCCGCCATATTCTTTCCCGTTTACACGAAAAAATTGCTTAATATCCAGCACCGTAAGCATTTTCCCCCTCCTGTTTACAATCCCCGCAATAAACGCCGGTACGCAAGGAACACGCACAAGACCCGTACTGTACATTATTTCTTCTGCGAATCCATAAGGAATTCCATACTGTTCGGTTGTCCCCAGACGAAAATGTACATACGTATCCGGAAAGGTATCTTCCCGCACCGTTTCTTCGCGCGAAAAAATCAATGAGCGTTCTTTTAATATCTTGCGGTCTTTTTCAGAAAAAAAACGCAAAAAATCGCTTTCGGGCATTGTCATTTCATCACTCCGTAAAGATCGGAAATCTTTCGATAATAATTATTATGATCAGGAATTTGTGCCGAACTGTTTTTGCCTGACTATATACTCCTGCATAATTCAAAGGCGACAAAACAAATTCAACTTTTCTTTTTATTTCTCATTCTTTTTACACTGATTCTCGTAAAAACCTATTTGATCCTTTAGTATTTCCACCAATTGACCGTAATTAAGTTCTGATTCGAGAAACATACTGTCATTCGGATCCATCTTTTCTGCCAACTCAAGGGCATTTTTCAAGCTTTTTAATCCTGCCTTATATTTATGCAAACGCATCAGCGTTTGCCCAAGCTGAAAGTGAGCTTCCGGAAAATTATGATCAAGGTAAATTGCCTTTCGAAATGCATTTTGCGTATTTTCAATATCTCCCAGTTCGTTCATCACTGTTGCCATTATATAATAACTACATTTACATGTCCTATCCAGTTCTATACTGCGTTTACACAAAGTAACTGCGCTATTGAAGTCTCCAAGACTTGCCAGCGCCTTTGCCTTCATACTCACAAGGAAAGCCTTTTCACCATTCAACGCACAATAAGAATCCACCAATGGCGGTATCTCAGACCAACGGCCAGATTTGTCAAGTTCCATAACTTCCTGATCAATAGAATGTTGTTTGTCCGGTGCAGGTTTTTGTTTCGTGAATGCCTTTTTCTGTGGAGCTACAGTTTTGTTTTTCCCCTTTCTCTGCAATATCTTCATTTTGGCGGGACGGAATTGCCGTTGCGGCGCTATTGCCGCTATATGTTCTTTTCGGTAATGAAAAACATTATTGCGATGGTGCAATTTCAAGTCCGTTGTGCTACCATCTATCAAGTCAGATGCGCCAAGGAGTAAAATTCCCTCCGGAGAAAGTAATCCGGAAAATTTTTTCAGTATCTTCTCTATATTCACCTTATCCATGTATATAAAAACGTTGCGGCACATGATCATATCAAAGGCAGCAATACTCTTCATAACGGAAGAAAAATTCTCCTCTGCCAGATTGAGATAAGAGAATTTTACCATTTTGCATATTTCAGGGTTGAGCACATAATCATTCCCCTCATGGAGAAAATATTTTTGAACCAGGTATTTTGGCGTGGACCTCAACGACCATTCAAGGTAACGACCGAAACCGGCGTTTGAAAGAACGTTTGTGTTGATATCCGTACCAAGCAGGAATATTTCCCATTCATTTATATTGTGAATTATTTCATTTAGCAGGATGGCAATGGTATAAATCTCCTGGCCGCCTGAGCATCCCGCACTCCAGATACGAAGTGTTTTTTCTCCCGATTCCTGTTTTCTCTCAATTATTTCGGGAAACCAGGTATCTTTCAGAAAGTTTACCTGTTCCTGATCACGAAAAAAATAACTCTCCTGCACCGTCACTGCTGATATCAGAAACTCCAGTTCAGGAAGAACTGCAGCACTCATCTTCATTGCATCAAGATAGTCCTCTGCTGTCAAATAACCAAATTGTTTGCATGCTAAAGAAACCGAATTACTGAGATTCTGAAGCTGGTGATCCTGAATAATAATTCCGGTACGTAATTTGAGAAACTCACAAAAGGCTTCCATCCATTGCGTTCCAGATAGCACACTTGAAGCAAAACGTCCCTGTTCTTTTTTTCCAGATAATTTTGTTTCTTTCACGTTTTCTGACAATGTTTTAATCCCTTATTTCTCCTTCTATTTCCGCAGATATCTGTTCAAAGAAGCAATATCCAGAGAAAATTCCGTGTTTTCTGCCAAAAATCCCGTCTTGATTATGCTCTCAGTATTAACGAGAAGCGCGGGTCTGTTTCCCTCGTTTACGACCGCGAGGAAATGATGCATCCCCTCCTGAAACTCGGAGTGTAATTGTAATTTGCTTTTATTTACCATTGTCACACCGGAAATTTCATCTACGATCAAGCCGACTTTTCTATTCATTACCTCACATAAAATTATAGGAGTTTCAATAGTATACAATGCAGCCTTTCCCGTAATGCCGAGTCGTTCCGCAAAATCGATAATTGGTATACAACAACCGTGTAAATTCATTAAACCTTTAAAATAGCCAGGAGCATCGGGTATCATTTGCAATTCCATGATGGGAAGCACTTTCGTGACATTTCTCAATGCAATACACATTTCAATACCCGCCGCTTTAAAACGCAGCAAACTCATGACATCCTCAAAAGTATCATAGGTTTTATGTGCCATTTAATATCGTATCCCTGATTTTTATTAATAGAAAAAACTTTTGTCCCATCTTTATCACTACAGGCAATCAACACACTTAATTCCGGATTAAGATGTTTCAGAAAGTGAGAATTTATATTTTTCGCTATTAAGTTGCAAGTAAAATATCTTCTTTAACCCCTATACTTCGCATGGGTTACATTTATTGCAACTGATTATCATATCCCATTAACACCTGTTCAAAAACTTTGGTATTAAAAGATTTATTTTGCTGAAATGTTTTTTTATTTACAAAAAATAAGGAACAATCCTTCAAGAAACATTTTTGTCGATGATGCTTATCCGTTTGAAGAATGATATCCTGAGCTTTAAGATTTTGACTGACAGCGCCAAACGGTGATATTTCTTCTATAAATACTTTTATCGTCCGCATTACGATATCAGGATTTTTGTTGGAAGTAAGATACCGGTCTATCGATTCCCAATTATCCGGTAATTGAAAAATGAAAAACTCATCTCTTGCTCGCCCAGGAGATATTCTCTTAAACATGCCAACAGGAACAGGGAGGTTGATTCTCAGAGCAAATAAGGCATTTGCGTGTTTCCATAAATCCATAGCATTGTGAAAAGGAGGCATTTTTGCATATCGCGTTATTTGATATTGATCGATTTGCATGCCAGCATTATCCATCCGGTCTGTAGCCGCTAATAACGTTTTTATCGTTTCCTGAGAATATGCCTTTCTGTGCCATCCCTGAAATTTTGTATCGCTAAAAACACCGAATTTCCTGTTTTTACAAACACATTGCCGCACAAATTTTTTTGAATCTTTCTTTTGTAATAGGATAGTCATCGATTCAATCTGTTTTGCCAGTTTTTTACCGTATGCATAATCACCATTCGTGTATGACATAAGGAAACGAAGACGATCCGTATTGCAAAACAAACCTTTTGTCCTATTCAGCTTTGCCAGATACAAAATACTTTGTTTTTCCTGAAGACTCTCCGGTTGTATTGATACCCTTTCAAAATCAATTAAGATAATTTTTATATGTCCATCATGTTCAGACATCAGAAAATTATTTAAAGAAAAATCATCCTGCTTTACCCCGGAGTCATGAATCGTTCTTGCTAGTTTCCCAAATTCCCTTAAAACAGACCTTCGCTCTGCGTAACAATCATTGTTTCTAAAATAATCATTTAACGTAACGGAATGTTCAATTTTTCTTATAATAAGATACGATTCTTTAATAAAAAGGCTTTTTTGCTCACCAAACGCAACAGGAACCTCGACAGGAACACTATTGAAACCGGCAAGGTACGTCATACGAAACTCCCTGAATGCCTTGGTGCGTTTCAGCAATTGCCTCAATTGCTGAAAGAATGAAGGATATTTATAGACCTTAAGTATAAACCGGCATACCTCACCTGAATTGCTTACTTCGAACTCAGCAAGTATTTTAAATCTATCTTCCCTTTTAACATTGATCAGGGTGTGGTCGATGGGTGTTTTGATTTGTTGAAGATAAGGCGTGAGATAAGCATACTGATCACGTAGCAGCCATTGATTGTTGCTTTCTGTGTAGGATATATATTCTTTGAACATTGTCTTTCTTTCGTTATAATAATAAAATCTATTGTTTTCACGGCTAAAATTCAAGACTTTTATCTTTATAATCACAAAGGATGAATAATTCCTTATCGTATTCTACACACAACACACAAACAATAATACAAAATGCATTGGCACAAAACCGGTATGAATTACTGGAACCGGAAGCAAAACAACTTATTGAAACATACGGAATCGTAACTACAAAGTATTCAGTAACCACGTCTGCGTCAGAAGCCATCCGCGCCGCGAATTCTATAAAATACCCTGTAGTACTTAAAATCATATCTCCTGACATAAGTCATAAAACAGATGCGGGCGGAGTACTATTAAACATCAAAAATGAAAAAGAAGTAGAAGATGCTTACGGGAAAATCACCCAAAATATAAAAAAGAACTTTCCGAATGCGAGAATACAGGGAATCCTCGTGGAAGAAATGGCAACTCCCTCTGCCGAAATTATTGTGGGAGGTCTGAGAGATCTGCAATTTGGACCTGCCGTAATGTTCGGAATGGGCGGCACCTTTGTAGAACTTTTCAAGGACGTTTCTTTTCGTATCGCCCCCGTAGAAGAATACGAGGCGCTCGATATGATTCACGAAGTAAAAGGCGCAAAACTTTTAAGCGGATTCAGAAACACTGCGCCGCTGGACATCAAAGAAATATGTCAAATTATTATTAAAGTATCGGACATTATGGTTTCTCAAAAAGAGATTAAGGAGATAGACCTGAACCCCGTCCTTGTTTATCCGAAAGGAACAAAAACCGTTGATGCGAGAATTATTTTATCAAAAAAGGAGTAGACTTTTTACGTGAAATTAAAAGATACAAGTTTTTCTGTAAGGGCGGAACGCGCCATCCTCTTTAGAGCGCTTACTTATCCCAATATTATCGATGTTAACGAAGAACCTTTGGAAGAATTAAGCAGACTGGCAAAAACAGCAGGAGCGAACGTCATTCATACCTTAATCCAAAAAAGGTCGCATATCGATCCTTTGTATTATGTCGGGAAAGGAAAGGCACACGAGTTACAAAACTTAGCGGTGGAAATGGATGCAGACGTACTCATTTGCGATGACAACCTGACTCCCGCGCAGGTAAAAAATCTGGAAAAAGTCATCGGGAAGAAAGTAATAGACCGCAGTGAATTGATTTTAGATATATTCGCCACAAGGGCAAAAACACACCAGGCAAAACTTCAGGTAGAATTAGCCCAACTGGAATACACAAAACCTCGTCTTAAACGGATGTGGACACATCTCTCGCGAATTGAAGGTGGAATTGGCACGAGAGGTCCCGGAGAAAAACAGCTCGAAGTGGATAACCGTATCGTTTCAAAAAAGATACAGGACCTTAAAAAACGATTGGGGGATATAGAAAAACGGCAACAGAGAGTAGTTGCTTCAAGAAAAGAGTTCTTTACTGTATCCATTGTCGGATACACAAATGCCGGAAAATCCACCCTGATGAATGCCTTAACCAATGTTGACACCCTTGTAGAAGACAAACTCTTTGCCACCCTCGATACAAAAACAGGTCTATGCAAACTCGAAAATTCCAAAAATGTTCTCATCAGTGATACTGTCGGGTTCATACAAAAACTGCCGCATTATCTCGTTTCATCCTTCAAGGCAACTCTCGAAGAAACTCTCAGCGCAGACCTTTTATTGCATGTAGCCGATATTAGTTCTCCGTTAATTGAAAAACAAATAGAATCCGTAAATACGGTGCTCAGGGAAATAGGGTGTGAAGCAAAACCAACAATTATTGTGCTAAATAAAATTGATGCGCTGAAAGATGAATCTGTTATCCCTCTCCTGATGGATCGTTATAAGAATTGTATTGTCATTTCCGCGAAAACAAATCAGGGCATACCGGAACTGAAACAAAAGATTACCGAAATACTGGAAACGAAATTTCTCAACATAGAACTTTCATGCAGTCCGGAAAATGGCAAATTAATAGCAAGCCTTCATGAAAATGCCCACATTCTCAACAGCACATCAGACAATAACCGCTTAATATTTCACCTGCTGATCGAAGATAAATTTCTCAGTAAACTGAGAAAGATTTATGATGATATTCAAATAAAGGAAACTGGGGTATTCACTTGACTAAGGTACTCCCAACATGTAGTATTTTGAGTCATGGAAAATTATCCAAAAGACCCTTGACGAGTTCGAGGCACGCTTCTCTAAAGAAGAAGCTTGCCGTGATTATCTTTTTCAATTGCGTTGGCAAAATGGATTTCGTTGCCCACGTTGCGGCCATGAGAAAGCATGGAGTATTGGAATAGTATTGTTTCAATGTGGAGGCTGCAATTATCAAATGTCTGTCATAGCAGGAACCATTTTCCAAGACACTCATAAGCCATTGACTATGTGGTTT
>VGXV01000046.1 GCA_016873165.1 Planctomycetota bacterium
CTTCTTTTTTCTCATCAAATAATCATGACATCTTTTCCTATCCTCTTCAACCCCTTTTTCCCCTTATTTTATGACTCTTCTCGTCCTTTTTTCCCTAAAATCTACCCACTCATTTCCACGATGACCCAAAAATTAAATATATGGGCTTGGGGACTTGTTGCTTGGGCATCGAGATGAGTTGTTTGGGTTTCTCAAAGGGCAGTGGGACAAGCAGTTTGAGGAGAAGTACGACGTGCTGCGGTATGATTTTCGGGCTAAATAACTGCAAAAGATTTTTGTAGAGAATTACGACGTTTTCCTTGTCGCAAACGACAGGAGCAACCTTTATCCTACCATTGAAGAAAAAGCAGGGAATGCAAATCGTCAATCACTATCATGAAGCACGGCATTCATGCTGTTAGCAATTATATTTTTAATATGCAATAAGAAATTCATTTGCCACAAGTTCACAAGCAAAAAAACTTTGTAAAACAAAAAATACAGAAACAGAACAAATCACTTATTTGTAAAAACAGCCTTTCCGTCCTGCATATCTACTCTGATCTCAGAACCGTCGGGGAATTTTCCTTCCAAAATTTCCATGGAGAGCGGGTTTTCGATGAGTTGCTGGATGGTGCGTTTTAACGGCCGTGCGCCGAAATGGGGGTCATACCCTTCTTCGATCATTTTCTCTTTTACCCGATTTGTAACGGTCAGTTTGAGGTTGTTTCTCGCAAGGCGTTTTCCGAGTTCGTTTAATTGTATATCGGCAATCTGCCTGATCTGTTCTTTGGAGAGGCCGTGAAAGATGATGGTTTCATCGATACGGTTGAGGAATTCCGGGCGAAAGGTTTCTTTCAACGCCTGCTTTACCTCTCTTTTCAACGCTTCCTCATTTTCCGGGCCGGTTAAATCCTGTATCCACTGGCTTGCGATATTTGACGTCATGACAATGATGGTGTTTTTAAAATCAACGGTTCTGCCGTGCCCGTCCGTGAGCCTCCCATCGTCAAATACCTGAAGCAGAACGTTAAATACGTCACGATGCGCTTTTTCTATTTCATCAAAAAGCACCACAGCGTAAGGTCTTCTTCGTATCGCCTCGGTTAACCTCCCGCCTTCTTCGTATCCCACATAGCCGGGAGGGGCGCCTATGAGCCGGGCAACCGAGTGTTGTTCCATAAATTCAGACATGTCGATGCGGACCATCGCGTCTTCGTTATCAAACAAAAAGGCTGCCAGCGCCTTACAGAGTTCTGTTTTTCCTACTCCGGTAGGACCAAGGAACAGAAAGGTGCCAATCGGACGGTTCGGGTCCTGGAGACCGGCGCGTGCGCGACGGATGCCGTTTGATACCGCGGAAATTGCCTCATCCTGGCCGACTACCCTCTCTTTCAGGCGATCTTCCATCTTCAAAAGTTTTTCCTTTTCACTTTCCAGCATGCGGGACACGGGAATCCCTGTCCACTTGGCGACGACGATGGCAATATCATCCTCTCCTACTTCCTCGTTCAGCAGCGACTTCGATTTTTGTAATTCCTGCAATTCCTGATGTTTTTCCTTTAATTTCTTTTCGCATTCAATGATACGTCCGTAACGTATTTCCGCGACCTTTTCCAGATTTCCTTCTCTTTGCGCAGCCTGTTCTTCGATACGCGCCTGATCGATCTTTGCGTTAATTTCCTGTATGTCCCTGATGACCTTTTTCTCGTTTTCCCAGTGTGCGCGAAAGGCGCGTGATTCTTCTTTCAGGTCGGATAATTGTTTTTCTATTTTTTCCATGCGCTGCTTTGAGGCTTCGTCTTTTTCTTTTTTTAACGCCTCTTTTTCAATTTCCAGTTGCAAAATCTTGCGTTCAATCTCGTCAAGCTCAACGGGCATGCTGTCGATTTCTATCCTTAGTTTTGACGCGGCTTCGTCAATAAGGTCAATTGCCTTGTCGGGGAGAAATCTGTCTGAAATATACCGGTTGGAAAGTGTCGCCGCGGCGATAATTGCCGAGTCGGTTATACGAACACCGTGGTGCACTTCGTACCGTTCCTTTAATCCCCGCAGGATTGCGATAGTGTCTTCCACGGTTGGTTCTCCCACATATACCTGCTGGAAACGTCGTTCAAGGGCGGCGTCTTTTTCGATATGTTTTCTGTATTCATCGAGGGTGGTAGCCCCCACGCAGCGGAGTTCTCCGCGTGCCAATGCGGGTTTAAGAAGGTTCGAGGCGTCCATTGCCCCTTCTGCGGCTCCTGCTCCAACCACGGTGTGCAATTCATCAATGAAGAGTATTATCTGCCCCTCCTTCTCGCTTATTTCTTTCAGGACGGCCTTGAGGCGGTCTTCAAACTCTCCCCGGTATTTTGCTCCGGCAATAAGGGCGCCCATATCGAGGGACATTACCCGTTTGTTTTTCAAACTTTCCGGAATATCGCCGTTTACAATACGCTGGGCAAGTCCTTCGACAATTGCGGTTTTGCCTACTCCGGGTTCGCCGATAAGGACGGGATTATTTTTTGTCCTTCGGGATAATACCTGTATTACCCTGCGTATTTCATCATCACGGCCAATAACGGGGTCGAGCTTTCCCTTTTGCGCGAGATCAACGAGGTCTTTGCTGTAACGTTCAAGGGCACGGTATTTATCTTCGGGCGTCTGATCGGTTACCCTCTGGCTGCCCCGGATTTCTTTTAAGGCGTTAAGAATATTTTCCCTGTTAATGCCCGCATCGTTTAATATTTTTCCGGCAGAGGTGTTTTTTTGCCGTACCAGCGCCAGCAGCATGTGTTCCGTGCTTAAATACTCGTCCTTCAGCTTGCCTGCTTCTTCCCATGCGAAATTTATCATATCGCGCAGTTCCGCGCTTACGTATGCCTGTCCCGGCGCTCCTGTGCCGCTTATTTGCGGCAGTTTGTTGACCGCTTCCATTGTCTTGTCAAGAATGTTGTTTGCATCCACTCCCAGTTTTTGCAGGAGAGGAACAACAATGCCCTGTTCCTGTGTCAGCAAAACCTCCAATACATGAGCAGACAGGATTTGCTGCTGTCTCTTTGATTCTGCCAATTCCTGTGCTTCCTGAATGGCTTCCTGTGCTTTAATCGTGAATTTATCAAGTCTCATATTTTGCTCTTTACAGCACGTCTGCCATGGTATACATGCCTGGTTGTTTTTTCGCGATAATCTTTGCCGTATGAACCGCGCCCCGCGCAAACGTATCTCTCGTGTGCGCCTTATGGGTGATTTCCAACCGCTCACCGAGCGCGCCAAAGACTACCGTATGATCTCCTATGACGTCACCGCTCCGAACGGCATGTATGCCTATTTGATTTGAAGGTCGTTCTCCGATAATTCCCTGGCGGCCATAGATGACGTTTTTTTCTTTATTCAGTCCGGTCGCGTCGCAGATTTTTTCCGCGAGTCTCAGGGCTGTGCCGCTGGGGGAATCCTTCTTGAACCGGTGATGTGTTTCAATGATTTCGATGTCAAAATCCTTGCCCAGCATTTTTGCCATTTGAGCCGCGACAGTGAACATAACGTTTACCCCCACGCTCATATTAGGGGAAATCAGACAGGGAATTTTTTTCGATATTTCCTGTAATTTTTGAAGCTGCTGAGGGGTTAATCCTGTAGTGCCTATGACAAGCGCCACGTTTTTTTTCGCGCACCATTCCGCTATGTTAATGGTAGATTCGGGCGAGGAAAAATCTATCAATACATCCGCAGAAGTTTCCAGTGATGTTGCAACCTTAATCCCCGACTCTCCAAAACCTGCGACGAGGCCGATGTCTTTTCCTATGTGCACGTGCCCGGGGCGGTCAATTGCCGCAGTCAAATCCGATTCTTTGTCTTCAAAGATAAGGGCACAGATTCTTGTGCCCATTCTGCCGCATGCGCCGTTTACCGCAATCTTAATCAATTTATTTTCCCTCTATAATAATCAATGTTTATTCTTTTTGTATTTCCTACTGGCGGTCTTAAGTATATTTCTTTCCCGCCACGTTAAATTATGCAACCCTTCACGGTTTACTTTATCAAGTATTTCATCCACCTTTTCGCGCAACTCAAGGTCTTTTTTCATTTCCTTTTCCTGCTGCCGTATCTGGCATCTTCTTAAATAGTCGACAACGCGACTTGAGTACCGGACGAACAAAAACCCATACACAAGTCCTCCTAAATGGGCAAAATGAGCAATATTGCCGCCCCTCGGAGTGATACAATTGAATACCGTAATAGCGGCAAATATCATCACCAGATATTTTGCCCGTATGGGAAAGAAATAGAAAATAACCATGCTATTGGGGAAATACATCGCAAAGGCGACTTCGATGGCGAAGATAGCACCGGAAGCCCCAACGATAGGAACTCCGGGAGTGAAGATACAGCAGCAAATTCCTGCAAAGATTCCCGCGGTGAAGTAAAGCGTTAAGAATTTTCTCGGTCCAAGAACCTTTTCTACCTCGCTGCCGAACATCCAGAGCACCAGCATATTAAAGATCAGATGCCACGGATCTGTTGTGCTGTGCAAAAACATATACGAAAAAAATTGCCAGAGCCACAAATTCCCTATGGTATCCGGCGGGTAGAGCCAGAACAATTTCGTGAACTTGTCTGAAGCGGGATAATACCATGGCAGGGTGGGTATTTCTGATAGTGAATTTACCGGCTGGGGAGACCACTGAGTGCTTATGGTGGAAAAGAGTAATTGGAACATAAACACCCCGACATTGGCAATGATGAGCATCATAACCAGGCGGGTCCATTTGCTTCCAATATTTAATCCGAAAGAGTTTCTTCTATAATACATTACGTATGATCTCTCTTAAAACGCCACATGGCAAATAATACAATTATACTAAGCCCTCTCGTGAAAAAAGTCAAGAATTGATGTCTGTTGCATACCAACTGTATGTTAAAACCTGTTCTGTGCGAAAAGTTTTCGGTAAATAATTATACCACTGATAAGAAGAACGCTATTGGCTCCCCACAAAACAGGCACAACGGGCAATAATGTATCTTCCGCAAGCACTGAACCTGTTACCACGAGAGGGTAATAGATAAACAAAATAATCATAAAGCTTGCTCCGAAGCCTATCATAAGATGAGAGCTTCGCAGTTTGATGCCCAGAGGAATGCCGATAACAATAAAACTAATACATGAAATCGCCTGCGAGATTCTTTTATGTATGGAAATATCATTTTTGCGTCTTAATTTCTTTTTTGACGCTACGGTCAGGTCGCTTTCAAAGGTTGTAATTTTTCTCAACAGGACATTTATTTTTTCTTCCGTCTCTTCAAGAGATTTTGTGAGAGCGGCGATGTTTTTTATTTCGTTATTTTGTATTTCCCTGGTTTCGATCATTTTTTGTTCTATGGAGTTAATTCTTTGCTTTTCCCTTTCTATAGTTTCTTTTATTTCCAGAATTTTCTCGTCCATATCATCTATTATGTAATAACCTGCCTTGCTTTCTTTCTTTATCTGGATCAGATTTTCGGTTGCGACGAGGATATAATTATTTGCCAGTTTACTCTCGTTTGCCAGACCATCGATCTTGGATTTCTGTCGTGACAAATTTTGATTTGATTTTTTTAATTCGGAGTGCAGTTGTTTATGCTTTTTATTTAATTGCCGCAATTGACTCTGGTGTTCGGTAAGTTTTTTCGATGCTTCTATCCTGGCCTCTTCAAAATTGGCGGGAATTTCCTTGCTGTTTGCCAATTCACTGTCAAGTTCATTGTTGTACCTGAAAAGCTGAAATATTGTCATATGTTTTGTGGAAAAATCATTCTTGTCTCCTCCCATAGGGATTTCAAATGTAGTCTCCGCAAACACGCCCAGACGAGGAACATCTTCCGCCTTTTTGTAATTTGGCTTGATGAATTCTCCCTGGCGCAATGTAAGAAAAATTTTATTTTTTTCGCTATTTACCTCGATGCCTCCCTCTTCAGCGAGAATGATATCCGTAACATAATCATCCACATATTTAATAACGGTAATGTCCTTGTTAATACTGTCTACCACGCTTCCAATGTATATTTGATAGGGCTCCAGGAGCACCTTTTTTTGAAAGGTTGCCAGTCTTCCGGCAAGAATGTTGTTTATGGCTCTTTCTTGTAATAATTTTATCTGATAAAGGGATCTTGGCATAATTTCCGCCGATAACGCCAGGGTAAAAAAACTGAAAATAATGCCTATTGTCAAAACCGGAGTGATCATTTTCCGCAAATGGATGCCGCTTGCTTGTATGGCAATAATTTCTCTGTCGGCGCTCAATCTTCCATATGTTAAGGTGGTGGCGGTAAGCAGCGCAGAGGGAATGGAATAAGGCGCCGCTTGGATAAATATGTGGGGGATAAGTGATTTCAGGGCGATGATGTCAAGCCCTTTGTGTAATACCTGAATTACAAATCCCATGAATATGAGGAACTCAAAACACAGAAAAGAAGGCCAGAATGTCTGAAACCATTCTTTTATGACGTACCGTTGTAATATAGTATTAAAAAAAGTTCTAGGCATGTATGATTTTGAACGAATTCTCCCGGATTATTGTTATTTTTATTTAAAAAACCTTTAATTATCCTTGCCTTTTTCAATAGCGGTTTTTACTGTATCAGGCAAACTAATGAACTCAATTGACTGGATTTTCAGGTCATTGAGATACAGCAAAGTAACCTTATTTTCCTCTGACGGAAAATCCTTTGTAAATGAAGGGCCGTCATCCAGATAAATCGAATAGGGTTGTTTTTTCATTTTGGGAAATGCAAACAACTTTCTCACCAGTCCGGGCATCCCGCTAATATCAGCGATGTAAATCGTTTTGTGGGTAATCAAATAGTCTTTATCCACTCCGTTCAAAGCATCACTGACTATATCGCTGCCAGCCTTATTATTGGTAAATACAATTAATCTTGTCATTGTATCCAGCGTAAGTTTTTGATCATACTGATCGGAAAGGTTTAGTGTTGGGATTTGTGTGCCGGTCCCGTATGGTTCTGCGGTTACCACGAACGACCAACAAAACAACATAAATAGTATCATGTATGCTATTTTCATCGCTGATGCCTCACTTTAACGACAGAAAATGTGCAGCCTGAAGTAAATTGGCATAATCTTTCATTACATAATGGCCGGGGAAGAAAAAAGAATTCATGATTTTTCAGAAAAACGAGACGGAAGATGTATTTTTATGGGCTACAATTGGGAAAGGGATAATTACTTTCAGGTCTCTTTATGGCCAAGCGAAGTTTTTGTTTTTTCCTGTTTATTAATGAGCTTGTTAATTGTTCCAATAACCGGTTCAGAAGAATTTTGAAATTTAGCAATGGGATTTACGATTGCAAGCCCTTTATAGTAGGTGATGAGTCCCTCTGCCACCTCGGTCATAATTTTGTTAAACGAACTTCGTTTCTTTGCCCTTGCGAGTTTTACTTCCGGCCCTTTATCTCCGGTAATAGGTATCCTTTCATAATTCCCAAAGTCCATACGCAGCACATTGATCATTCCCCCCTGTCCCGACAACTGATTTACAATTTCGGCAGAAGGCAGTGAGGCAATATATGCCAAAGGATAGGTGTAATCTTTATATTTTCCTTTTTCAATATAAGAATTGCTCCGGATACCCAGGCTCTTAAAATAAGCTTCTACTTTCGCAAAACACGACTTATTCACCTGGAGTTCGTCTACTTCCTGTATTTGTTTGTTCTGGATTTTTGGCCTTCCCAGTATAATGGTATTTGCAATAATCGTATTCTGCTGATACGTTCTTACCTCAATCTGTACGTGATTATTGTTGATAAACTGCCACAGGAACAGGCTACAGGTTTTCATGTCATAAAAAGCAGAACTGGTAAATTTTATGTTAACAGAGGATATTTCCATATCTGCGAAAAGAATTTCCAAAGGGAGAATTATTTTTGAAACCGTCATTGCGCCAGGCACTATATTCCCCTTCCTATGAATGAGATTTTTATCATTTGTAACGTCAACAAAAAGCTCGCCGTCTTTTTTCGGGATTTGGTATTCATGTTTGATTAAAAATTTTCCCCACACCAGGAGTTGTTGCCCATCAATGCCGTCTTTCTTTAATTCCAGATTAGGGTGTGGAGTTCTTGCCTTTGCATCCCGAAAGATTATTTTATCTGATACAAATCCTTCAATGCTTTTAAGCGGGATTCTAAAAATAGGAGTGTCCGTTCTGCTCATCTATTTGTCCAACAAGCTTTTTTGTTTTGTAATAGTTCGTTGTCTTTAATTAACGACTTAACACTAATTATATAAAATGGTTAGGATAGCAAGATTCTATTATTAAAGTGAAGATTTAAATTACAAAAGATAAAAAACTCTGAAGATTTGAGCATGATTGTGTTTAACACAAACATGTTTACTGAATTTTATTATGCCATGTTTTCAGTGTCAAGCATATAAAAATTAATTTTCAGGCATGGATCTTCGTTTGCTCTATTTTTGACGGTAAAAACCGGTTTTTTTAATAAAAAAATTATGATAAAAACGGAATTTTTAAGCGTGTGTTTTCCGAAGGGTCAGCGTAAATGCTTAATTTCCCCGTTGCTTTTCCCATGAACTCCTTTATGAATTACCAGTTTTTTCCCCTGACTGATGCCAGACGCATAGGCATCCTGACAGCTTCTGGAATATCGGGAAGATGCGCGTACACGTTTTGGGTTTCTTCTGCGGTAAAACTCTTTAAGGCGGGGGTCACCCTTCCAGACAAGCTTATTGGAATGTTTTTCCGCAGTATTTCCTTCCAGTTTATGATAAAAACCTTCCAAAAGACCGTAGATAAACGTTCTTCTGTGTTTGTTCCCTTCGAGTTTTTTTTGTTCTTTATATCCGGTCCATAATAATTCGGAGATGTTTTGAAGATAATCGTACACGTATTCGGCCATTTCCACATTTTCCGGTGTTCCGTATATTTCGAGAATCCTGCCATTCCTGTTTTTATGCTGATCGTATCCGAATGTCCAGATCGCCTCCACGAAAAAATATTTGCACAGGATGGAGCTTATTATGGATTTGATGGTGTCTCTCTTTCCCACCTCTCCGATTTGTTTATGAATGTAATGATGTCCGGCATGTGCGTCCAATAACGAGAGATTGTGTTTTAACAGCAGTTCGTGTGCCTTCGTCATGGCAATCTGCGCCTCGTGTTCGTTTTTGCTCTGGGCTAACGCAAGAAGTTTGTGTACCTTGTCAAGTATCGTGTGATTTTCGGGATTTACAGAAGAACAGCGTTTTCGTTTTTCTATCCATGTGTGCATATCGCCTGTAGCTGTCGGATCAATGCCGTTTTCCCGGCAAATCCTCTTAAACGCCTCTCCATGGGGCAGGTCGTCCCTTATTCCAAGAACTTCCTCCACATACTGGTGAGCCATTTCATGATAAAGCACCTCCTGAATGTATTCCCACGTGTAGGATTGAATTAAAAAAATGCTGATGCTGAGCCGCCGGTAATGTCCACCCTTCCACTTTCCTAACATTTGTTCCGAGTGCGAAAGTTCAAAGTGGGGGGGGCGCATGGAATTTTTGAAATAATTGTAATTGGCCGTTTTCCAGTCTTCATTCAATTGCCTGATCCAGGCAGTTTTTATCGTGTTATTAATATTTTCCATTGGATAAAATTTTCTTTTTCTGTCGATGAATATTATTTTAACCTCTCACTTTAACGTGTTTTCAGGGGCGGTTCTGATGAGACCATTGTCCATGAGAAGCCGGGTTGATTCTCGTGCGTTTTTGATAATGTTAAAAGCTTCCTGATACAGTTCTTCTCCGGTCTTCGATAACCGTGCTATGCCCTGCTCCTGTGCCTTTGTTGCCGTTGCAACCGACACATGCAAAAAAACCTCCCATTCGTCCATTTTCGGGAGAATAGTATCTTCGTTTATGCCCCTGTCGTCTGCGAATTTTGCAAGGGCAAGCGCTGCCGCAATGGCCATTTCATCAGAAATTGTTCGCGCGCGCACATCAAGAACGCCCCGAAAGATTCCGGGGAAGCCCAATGAATTGTTCACCTGATTCGGGAAATCGCTTCTTCCCGTCGCGACGATTCTTGCTCCGGCCTCTTTTGCTTCCCACGGCCAAATTTCAGGAATCGGATTGGCACAGGCAAATACGATTGCGTTTGAGTTCATTTTTTTTAACCATTCAGGCTGGATAATTCCAGGACCGGGACTTGAAAATGCGATACAAACATCCGCACTCCGCAATGCCTCGCGAATGCCGCCGGTAATTCCGCCGGGGTTGGTTTCTGAGCACATTAGCCATTTATCGGAAAATATATCCTTTTTTTCTTCAATATCTTTTCTGTTTTTATGCAAAATGCCTTTGCTGTCGCAGGCAATGATTTGTTCCGGAACTATCCCGACTGTTTTGAGGAGGCGATATGTTGACACGTTGGCCGCTCCCACGCCGACAAACACGATCCTGATATCCCGAATATCCTTATTTACTACCTTTAAGGCATTGATAAGTCCCGCAAAGAGCACAGTGGCCGTGCCTTGCTGGTCGTCATGCCATACCGGTATTGCTAATTCTTTCCGTAGTGTGTCTAAAACAGAGAAACACTTCGGCTGGCTGATGTCCTCAAGATTTATGCCGCCAAATGAAGGTTCAAGGAATTTTACCGTTTGAATGATTTCTTCGGGATTTTTTGTACGGAGACAAAGGGGCACTGCATCAACGCCTCCGAGATATTTAAAGAGCAATGCCTTTCCTTCCATCACGGGAAGACCCGCTTCCGGGCCGATATCTCCCAGTCCAAGTACCCTTGTTCCGTCAGATATGACGGCAATGCTATTGGCCTTGTTGGTATGTTCATATACGAGTTCCGGGTTTTTATTGATGGCCTGGCACGGCGCCGCCACGCCGGGAGTATACCACACCGCAAAATCCCTAAGATCGCGCACGGGGCATTTCGGCAGTATCTGCACTTTACCCTTATAGAACGGGTGGAGACGCATGGCGTCTTCCGCAGGTTTTTTTGCCTTTGCAAGCAATTCCTCTTTTGATGGCATTGCATAACTCCTTATAACTGTGTTTCTTGCAGTAAAAAGTGAAGTTGGATAGTTATTTATTCATGATATTCCATAAAACGAAAAGCATACCAAATATGTTTATTTAAATGAAGTAATTTTGCATGATCGAAAAAACCATGATTTTGTAAAGGAGAGTAAGAATCAAATATTTGTTGACTTTTTATCACTGGCTTTACTAGCATATTTGGTAGATGAACTGTAGAAATTTTCCGATACAGGAGGAAGGCACATTTAAGGGGAATAGATTATGCATGATTGTGTTTCGGATGAAAAAACGAAAACATCCCTCATAGAAAAATTCGTAGAAGAGATAACGCGCGGCAAAAATGAACATGCGGGGCGTTTTTACGAAATATTTTCAGCCAGGGGGTTTTCACTGGAATTTGATGATACCACGGGAAAGGTTCGGCTAAGCGACAATTCCCACAGCGAAGATGGAGAATTTCTCGAAGTACTTCAGAACATTGGATATAAGCAAATATACAAAACAGCACATCAGGATGCTATTACTCCTGATAGCAACAAAGACGTTGGAAAAGAACGCCATGCGTATTTTGACCACATTGACACCCACCTCTTTGATATAAATAATCCCCGGTATATAACAGAACTCTTTATGAATAAGATTCCTGTTGATATTTATCGTTTAAACTGGGAACGAGACCGGTATGGCAGGTTTGATCAATTCAAGACGTGTGAACAACTTCCAAAGATACGCGTTTCCGATCTGGAGCCATTTATCGCACGTCTTGCAAAGGCGGTGTCATTTATCGGGATATCGACATGGTCTTCATGCGAAGGACATTGGGGTGATCCCGCGTATATAAAATGTAACGGAAAATATCACCGTCTCTGGTTCCAGGCGCTATTTAATACATTTGTTAAAAAAAAACTGGATTTTGTATGCGACTGGGAATGGCTTGGCTGGGATGACCGGTGTTTTATTCGCCATCCAAGGGGGGATTTGCTTGAATTGTATCTGGAAATTCAAAAAGTCGCTTCTCTTCTTTACCGCAATATGGCATTACTAAGAAATATTAAAAAACAGGTGTGCCTGCTGTTAACGGATAATCATAAAAGTACGCATCAGAAAAAACTACTGAATATATTCGAAGAATATTTGCATTATTTCACAAAGGAGATACTATGAAAAAATTAGGTTTGCTTTTATGTTTTCTTATTGGCATGATGAATTGTGCAATTGGGGGACAAATAAAAGATATGAAAGAAATCTGGATTGATGTAAGAACTGTCGAAGAATACGAGTCAGGGCATATTGAGGGAGCAATAAACATTCCCCATGAAGAAATCGGAGGGAAAATTGAATCGGTTGTAAAGGATAAGAGCCAGAAAATTCACCTTTATTGCAAAGGCGGAAGGCGGGCTGGCATTGCAAAAGATGTTTTGGAGAAAATGAGGTATACCAATGTTATAAATGAAGGTGGCTATGAAGATATTAAAAAACGTTTGGAGAAAGACCCAAATTAATGTAATGCAGTTTCTGTTGGGTGTTGCCGTCAAATCAAAATTCTTTTTTACAGAAAGATAATGTGTATGATTAAAAAAGCAGGCAGGCAATATAGAATCAGAAAGTGGCAGTTCCTTGCTCTGTTTATTTATCCATTGATGATATTTTCGATGGTATGTGCCTCAGAAACCCCGGAAACACATCAGTGGATTTTAGAGAAAGAGAGTAAGGGGGTAACGTTATTTTCGCGTAAAAACAATAATACGGAGTTTAATACATACAGAGGCACAGTTGTCTTAAAAACAACGTTGAACACTCTTGTGAGCCTTCTTGAAGATGCGGAGGCTGCCCCGGAATGGAAGTACAGGTGTGCGAAGGAAGAGGTGATCGGGAAGGTTAGTCCCGCGGAGAGATATATTCGCACAGAATTTTCCACACCTGTTATTTTTCCCAACCGTGATGCCATCATGCGCAGCGTTAGAATTCAGGATCCGGCAACAAAAATAGTAACCATAACTCTTGAAGGGAAACATGACTACCTTCCTGAACAAACTTCATTTGTGCGGATTCAGAAAATACAGGAATCATGGACATTAATGCCATTGTCCGGGGAAGAGGTAGAGGTTTCTTACCAACTATACAAAGAGCCGGGCGGCAAGATACCTCCCAAACTTGCAAATAAAGGGAATAATAAATGCGTGCTCCAAACGCTGATAAATATGAAAAAGATGATCGGGAAGCCGAAGTATAAAGATGCCGCGGGGCTCGTGGAGGAGTAATATTATTCGGGGGCGGCATACGGAGTTGTTTGCTGTAAAGCCGTAAAACCACGATGCCATGCAGATTTGAAGACATTTAAGCATAATTTTCTCTTACGTGCCATCTGTTGCGATCCTAAAATAAAGTAATAACAATCACTCCGGCAATCATTACCATTCCGCCAACAAGCCGTTCGACCATGTTTTTTTCTTTAAACAAAATCGCGCCATAGAGAATGCCAAAAAGAAGGCTTGTTCTTTTCACCGAGATGAAATAGGGTACTTCTATTAATGTCACCGCAAAGAAATGGCTGACCGTTGAAAATACAATCAACAGTCCTATTAAAATAAAGAGAGAAAAATGAGAACTCAGCGGTTGTCTTATTTTACCATTGTTTTTCCACAGCAGGAGAGGAAAAAGAATTACCGACAGGAAGGGAAAGTAGGTTGCTGAAAAGAATAAGGGGCTGGAATGCTGGATCGCCAATTTCCCCAGATTGGAGGTAATGCTATAGATAAAGGCAACAATGATCATGTAAACAGAGCCGCGTTCCCTCAATATAGCCTTAAACGGCTGCAATATTCCCTGCCGGGTCATTTTTACATTCAGCAAATACGCTCCTAATGTGGTAAGCAGCACACCGGTAATACCATGACTGTCCAGCCTTTCTCCAAGGATGATATTTGATGATACTATTAAAAAACCCGGAGTTAACGCGAGGAAAGGCAATGTCATTGACAACGGTGAGATTTTTATCGCCTTCATATACAATATGAGGGCGGTTGCTTCCAACGGAACAAGAAAGATAAGAATAAGAAAAAAGGTATGATCCGGTTTTGGTATTTCTATGAAAGGCAGGAGACACAGTAAAAACGGAGAGGCAAATCCAATGCGCGCCCATACTACAATGTACTCGTTTTTATCCCTTAAAACTTTCTTGCTCAGGGCATCGGCAGTTGCCACACAAAATGCGCAAAAAAGAGAAATGAGAAACCAATTCAAGACAGTTTATAACCTATTTTGCGCAATAATTGCCTTCGGTCACGAATATCATTCCCGCTCTCGACACCCTTTGGGCTGTATCCGTCAATTACGCCAATTATTCCATTGCCTTGGGCGGTTTTTGCCACAATAACCTGAAGGGGATTGGCAGTAGCGCAAAAAACAGTACATACCTCCGGGCATAATTTCACGGCATTTAACACATTTATGGGATATGCCTCCTTAATAAGGATGACAAACGTATGGCCTGCGGCAATGTTTTTTGCATTTTTCGTGGCAGCCTCTTTCAGTTTGTCATCATTGCCCTCGATTCTGATCAGCCGTTGGGCGGAGGCCTCACAGAACGCAATGCCACATTTTATTCCCGGCACGGCGTTTATAAGGATTTCATAAATATCCTCCGCCGTCTTGATAAAATGGGTCTGGCCAATTATGATATTTGCCCCTTCCGGCATTTCCATCGTTATCGACATCGTCTCTACCACAGCTTATCTCACCCCGCTTTTTGCATTATTAACGGGTATTTCCTGATATTGCTCCAATGCAATCTCGTTGACCTTGCCAAAAGTATCAAGGGGCTTGTCAAATTTATCCTTGTTCCCGACAACAAGTATTTTGATTTTATCCGGATGTAAATACTTTTGTGCCACCCGCTGTATATCTTCAATAGTCACTGCCTGAATATTATCCACATACGTTTCCAAATAATCGAGCGGCAGACCTTCGTATTCAATATCAATCATTTGCGCAACAATGCTGGCGCTGGTAGTAAAACGGAAAACAAACTGGTTTAAGATGGTTTCCTTGGCATGTGTCAATTCTTCATTATCTACCGGAACTGCGCGCATTTTTTCAATTTCCTCCAATGCAATCGTAATAGCGCGATGAGTGGATTTCAGTTTGGTCTGACACATCACATAAAACATGCCTAAATCCTGCGAAGTCTGGAAATCACTGAATGCGGAATAGGCAAGTCCTTCATCGGAACGTATTCTGCTGGTTATTCGGGCAGTAAATCCAGAGCCTCCCAAAATAAAATTCATAATCCTGACAGGAAAATAGTCGGGGCTTTTCCTGTGTATTCCCAGATGTCCCATAATAACGTTTGCCTGATTAATATCCTTGTATACATAATGCACCGATTTGCTTAATTCATTCTTCACCTTCGGCACATCAGGAATATTATTATCTTCTTTTTTCCATCCCTTAAATATCTCATTCAGCTTCTCTATCATCATTTTCCTGTCAAAATCGCCTGAAATACCGAGTATTATATTATTTGGGCGGAAAAATTTTTTATGAAAAGCAGCCATGTCATTTCTCGTGATTTTTTCTATAGATTCCAGTGTGCCATCAACCCTTCTGCTATAAGGATGGCTGCCCTCATAGATAACCTTCCGAAATTCTCTCCCTGCTATCTGCTGCGGCCGGTCGTTTTCCCTCCGGATGGACTCTATTGCCTCGTCTTTTTTCATCCTTATTTTATCTTCCGGAAATGCGGGATTTCTGAGCACATCGGCAAAAATATTGAGACCTTTATCCAAGTCTTTTTTAAGCACGGAAAGGCTTGCGCTTCCCGATTCTCTGCCAATGGAAGTTTCCACAGAGGCCGCCATAAATTCCAGTTCTTCATTCATTTTGTCAGGCGGCATAGATACCGTTCCCCCGCTTCGCATAACTTCTCCCGTCAAACTTGCCAAACCGGCCTTTTCCTCAGGCTCATACACCGATCCTGTTCTGATTTGTGCGGCAATATTTACAATGGGCAAATCATGATCTTCCAGCAAGTAAAGAATCATGCCGTTTTCCAGCGCTATTCTTTCCGCCTTCGGAGGATTAAAGTCAAGAGGCGCAAATTTAAATTTTGAGAGCATCCCTGCCCCTTCGGACTTTGGTTCGCCGGAGGAAGGAATAACCTCTTTCTGCGGTTCTGCATGAAGCGTCAGGGAATTGTTGACAGAAAAAACGCCTGTAAGGCAAACCACACATACAATAAGATGATAATATCTTTTTATACTCACTTTGCACTCTCCCCATTTCCATTTTCTTTCTTCACCAACATAGCAACGGTACGGTTTCTCTTATTTAAATATTTCTTTGCGACTCTCATTACATCTTCGGCAGTAACTTCACTTACTTTTTCCAGAAATGTGTTAATATACCTCCAATCAGAAAGAATCTCATAATGTCCTATCTGACCGGCAAGGCCGGAAGAGCTATCCAGGCTTCGTATAAAACTCGCCTCCAGTTGATTTTTAATCTTTTGCAGTTCCCATTCGGAAGGCGGCTTGGTTTTCAGCAATTCTACTTCTTCATAAAATGCCTTCTCTACTTCCTCAACGGTGTGAGGGGCGCGCGGCGCCGCGTAAAAGGTAAAAGTTTCCGGAAACCTCCCGATGCCGATACCCGCGTTTGCCATTACCGCGATTCGTTTTCCTTCGATCATGGATTTATACAATCGCGATGTCCTTCCTTCGGAAAGAAGGGAACTCAGCACATCCAATGCATAAATATCCTGGTGTCCGATTCCGGGAATATGATAGGAAATAGCCATGTAAGGATTCGAATCAAACTCTACTTCGATCCTCCTCTCTCCTTTTTGTTCAGGTTCTATAGTCTTTACTTTCGGAGGATCCGGCTGGCGGGGGATGTCACCAAAATATTTTTCTACCAGTTTTATTGCATTTTCCGGCTGAAAATCACCCACTATCACAATGACTGCGTTATTCGGGGAGTAGTACCTTTCAAAATATTCCGCAGTTTCCGCTTTTGTTACGTTCTGAATATCAGAACGCCATCCTATGGTAGGCAAACGATAGGGATGAGCAATGAATGTTACCGCATTAAGTTGTTCAATCAATGCGCCAAACGGGCTTGTTTCGACCCTCAATCTCCGTTCTTCCATGACAACGTCACGCTCGGAATAGAATTCCCTTAATACGCGGTTTTTCATCCGATCGGATTCGATAAACGCCCACAGTTCCAATTTATTTGCGGGTATATCACAAATATAGAACGTACCGTCAGAAGATGTCGCGGCATTCAGTCCAACAGCGCCATGCCGCAAATACAGAGAAAATATCTCATCCTTTACCACCATATCCCTCAGTTTTTCTCTTGTCGTCTCCAATTCCTTTTCCAATGCGGCAATTTTTTCCCTGTCCTGGGTTTCCATTCCTTTCTCCCATGCAATTTCAGCGACAAGCGCATCTTCTTTATCGAGCAACGGTTTTTCCGCGGCATAATCCTTCGTTCCAAATATTTTTGTTCCTTTAAACATCATGTGCTCAAAAAGATGTGAAACACCCGTGATGCCAGGTCTTTCATCCACGGAACCCACACGAAAATTAATCCGAAGACAGACAATAGGCACATTGTGTTTCTCCATCATAAGCAATTTTAATCCGTTCCTGAGAACGTGTTCCTTTACGTTTAATTCAAGCGGATTTGCATGCAGTTTCCATAAACAAAGAAAGATTGCCAGAAAGTTTATCAGAGTAAAAGATATTACGCGCTTCATTCGTGTCATTTTATATATACTCCCGTTATTCATTGATAAAAAATAGAGAAGGTATCTTAAATACCGGCTTTTAAAACCCGTAGCCCCTGAAGAAAATCTTTTTGTTGCATATCTGACGATATTGCATGAAGAAAAACAGTTCATTCATTCTAAAATGAAAGCCGACTTTTTTGCAATGTAAATTTTAAAACTTCACTTTTCTTTTACGGAAATTTTAACACAATCATTCTTTATAAATAAATTTGTCGAAATGAATCTTGAATAAAGGATGCGTTCTATGTTAACATAACCCCGCGATTGTGTTCATTTATTTTGTAATAACTATTACGGGAACTTTTCGAATTCGTGATGTGTTGATACGGACATGTAAAATTTTTCCTCACCTTATTGACATCATCACAATTACGCATTGAAACTTAGGAGTATAGAGCAATGAAAAAAAGAGGTCTTCTTGTTGTGACGATTCTTGCGACACTATTTTTTTCCTGGGTATGTCATAATACGTCGTATGCAAAGGAACTTACGCATAGTGAAGAAGCGGCAAAAGAACTGGAATTGATCAGAAAAAATTTGAGCGGCTTAACGGAAATGAAGTTAAAAGATGCTGAAAATTATTACAAAGAAGCCCTTAAGGAATTAAAAAATATTGAAAAAAAATATGAAGGAACATGGGAAAGCGTGGAAGCAGCTTTTTTTATCGGCAATGTGCACAATATGATGAAGAATTTTGATGAAGCAGTAAAATACTTTGATATTGTATTAAATCAGGAAGGACTCGATAAAAATTTCAAGGCGCGTGCGCTTTATTTTAAAGCACAGGCTCATTTGGGAAAAGGCGATGTGGTAAATGCTCAAAAAACCATTGTGGCATTAAAAGAAATAGAGCCAAGGGCTGCCGCCAATTTTAGCGCAGACCTGAGCAATGTTTCACAGATAGGAATGGATGCCCCAACGTTTAATGTTAAGGATGTAAACGGAAATTCCGTCAATCTGGAGGATTACAAAGGAGAAGTTGTTGTTCTCTTTTTCTGGGCAACATGGGCAGAAACCTGCATTCAGGAATTTCCCAAGATTATGAGGATGTATACCAACCTGGGAAGTCAGGGAATAAAATTTATAGGAATCAGCCTTGACGACGACCTCGGCAATCTTATGAGTTATATGCATCAGCAAAAGTTTGATTGGCCTCAGATATTTGACGGAGAACTCTTTAAAGGTGAATTAGCGAGATTGTATAATGTCCAAAATTTACCGTTGCTGTTTGTGCTGGACAGGAGAGGGAAAATCCGTTACATCGGAAATGAACTTCGCAATATAACGATGACGGTCGCATCGATTCTTTCCGAATCGGAAGAGATACCGTCGTTCAGATAGGAAAACAACAAAAAAGCGATTGAAAAAGAAGATTACGGGAACCCCTCGATTCCCAACTGCTTGCTGAATTGTATGATCAAAAGCAAAATGCCAAATACAATAATAGCAATTATTAATACCCAATCTTTCTTCTTCTTTTTTTCTTCAACAGCTTTTTCCTGAGAGATAGCGGGAGGTTTTTCTTTTATCGCTTCTTTTATTTCAACCGCAGGCGAAACAGAAGCCGTTTGATGAGGCGTTTGCCTTTGCTGCTGGAGAGTTGCCGGGTTTTCTTCTTTCACCGTAATGGGTTGCTGAGGCTGATAACTTTTCTTATCCGTCTGTTTGTTCCTTTTTTTGCGGAATGTTTCCGCTGCGGGAGAATTTCCTGCTTTTGGCTCTATTTTGTTGATTGACTCATTGCTTTCTTCCGGAGAAGGAGCCAAAAACTCACCACAATAACGGCACTTAATCGCTTCTTCCTTAATTTCCTCTGCGCAAAAAGGGCACTTTTTCATAATGGTATCCTTGTCAAATCAACTATTCACTTTCTTGTTATTGTTCGATTTTGAGAAATAAATGCATATTGCCGCGGCAACGCAGAGCCAAATTTGAATAAGCATGACGTAATAAGCGAAGCCTTTCATCAGCCTTGCAAAATAAGATTTTACCGGTGTGCCATCGCTTCTCTTGAAAGGGTTTTTTGTTAAAAAAGACGCGGCAGATTTTAATTTTCTCATAAAACCCTTAAAGGTAGGATCATCTCCTTTATATACCTTTTTATATTTGGAACCATCATATCTTGTATCGAGATGCGGCTTATATTGCATTTCCACAAGCGGACTTTGCGATCTTGAAGGCCTTGTTTCCAATACAACCGGCGGCGGTTCCTGCGGAAGAATAGGCGATTGCACTTTACTTTTGGGCGGTGCCACAGGCGCTACTGCCACAGCCTCCGGCTGTTTTTTCTCTTCCACTTTTGCAACTTCAGTCACAGGTTTTTTTTCAGCAGTTTCTTTTTCCGCTTTTGCCACAACTTCCTGCGGGGGTTTGGACTCAGCAACACGCACTTCCGGCGATGTAGTTTTTTCAACTGTGGCTGCTGCTTTTTCCGGTTCGGCCTGTGTCACTTTTGCCTCTTTAGGCGGAACCGGTTGTTCTTCCTTTACTGCTTCCTGTTCCTGTTTTTGCACGTGTTTCTTTTTGGGAGGAGATGTTGGTTTTACCACCTGAGGACCACTGCCCGTCATAGACTGCATACGATCTTCTATCAGTTTGCGATATTTCAGGAGTTCCTGCTCTGCTTTATCGCTCATGCCGATTTTTTTATATGCCAGCCAGAGTCTTTGATATGCCTCTACATAATTAGGTTTGATTTCCGTCACCTTTGTAAATTCATCAATGGCCTTCTGGAATTTTTCCTGGCGAAAGTAAATACTTCCCTTTCCAAAATACGCTTCGGGATGATTGGGATTCAAAGAGGTTACTTTTTCCAGCAGTTCCAGAGACTCATCCAGTTTTCCTAGTTTGTACATATTGTACGCATCCAGGTAAAACTTGTTCGCATCGCTATTCGCATCGGCAAAAACAAAGTGAACGTTGAAAATACTAAGGAGAATAAATAATGGAAATAGTCGTAAATAATTTTTCATAGAAAAATATTAACACTTTTGCAAAAACTATACAAATTAAATTTTATTCGCTTCCCTTCAGTTTTTCATAGGATTCCAGAGCCTTTTGTGCTTCTTCCTCCATGCCCTTTTTCTTGTAAACCTTATACATTTCCTGATAAATGCTTATAAGGTCGGGTTTCATCACAAGCGCAGTTTTTAATTCCTGCAAAGATTCTTCTAGCATGTCCTTTTTGTTATAGATCATACCCAATGCGGCATGAGCCTCCGCAACACGCGGATTTTTATGTATGGACTCTTTCAGCAAATGAATGGCCTCGTCATATTTTCCCTGCTGCACATATTCACCGACAGTCTGTATGTATGACAAAGATTGGTGCTGACGCTTTAAATATATATATAAGCCAACAGAAGTCAACAGAACCACAAATGACGCGCAAAGAATAAAAACAAGCATTTTCTGTTTCATAACTATTTTATTCCCGGTAAAAAATTATCCAAGACGTATGCCCAATTCTCTTAATTGCAACGGATCGACTTCTGAGGGAGCTTCCGTCATAGGACAAGTGGCTTTTTGTGTTTTTGGAAATGCAATCACCTCCCGGATATCATCAAGGTGCAGTAATAACGCAATCATGCGGTCTACGCCTAGCGCAATTCCTCCATGGGGCGGCGCTCCGTATTTTAACGCATCCAGCAAAAAACCGAATTTCAGATATGCATCCTCGTCATTTATCCCCAGCAGGCGAAACACTCTTTTCTGTATTTCCGGCGAATGAATACGTATGCTGCCTCCGCCAAGCTCCACACCATTCAGCACGAGATCATATGCCCTTGCCTTCACCTGCAAAGGTTTTTCCTCCATAAGCGGAAGATCTTCTGGCTGAGGAGAAGTAAAGGGATGATGGAGCGCCACGTAGCGTTTCGCATCCTCGCTATATTCGAACAACGGAAAATTGACAATCCATGCAAAATTAAATTCCGCAGGATCGATAAGATTGTTTTTATGGCCAAGATGCACTCTGAGATGCGCAAGGGACTGGGAAACCACCTTTTCCTTATCAGCGACAAACAGGAGCAGATCGCCTGTTTTCGCGTTCATGTGTTGCCGTATTTTCTGCAATATCTCAGGAGGAAAAAATTTTGTTATCGAGGAAACCAGTCCTGTTTCTTCCACTTTGAACCATGCAAGTCCCTTTGCGCCAAACTGAGCGACAAATTCCGTTAATTCGTCTATTTCCTTTCTCGAATAATTTCCGCACCCTGCCGCGTTTATCGCGCGTACCTGTCCCCCGGACTGAATTGCATCTAAAAAAACCTTAAAGTTTGACTCTTTGACAATGTGAGAAACGTCTTGTATTTTCATGCCGAAGCGTAAGTCGGGGGCATCGCATCCATACGATGCCATCGCCTCGTGATAGGATAACCGGGGAAACGGTTTGTTAATAGTTTTCCCCATAACCTTTTCAAAAATTGTAGCAATCAGCCCTTCTATGACTTCTATAATATCATCCTCATCCACAAAGGACATTTCCATATCGATTTGCGTAAATTCCGGCTGCCGCTGAGCACGAAGGTCTTCATCCCGAAAACACCGGACAATCTGGAAATAACGGTCAAATCCTGCAACCATAAGAACCTGCTTAAAAAGTTGCGGAGATTGCGGCAAAGCATAGACCTTACCCTGGTTCACCCTGCTCGGCACCAGATAGTCCCTGGCGCCCTCGGGAGTGCTCTTTGTCAGCACAGGAGTCTCGATATCAATAAAACCAAGTCCGTTAAAGTATTCA
This sequence comes from Planctomycetota bacterium, assembly GCA_016873165.1. GTDB lineage: Bacteria > Planctomycetota > Brocadiia > Brocadiales > Brocadiaceae > Kuenenia. Next base: position 22,543 of record VGXV01000046.1, read on the forward strand.
CGCATCACCTGGCAAATCTTATGGCGGAAAATCAAATGCCTTTGCATTTCAGGACGCCTCAGGTCCAAATACCGGTGTTTCAACCGCAGTTCTAAAGAAACATTGGAACAATCAATGATTTCAAACGGCGGTGTTTCAGATTTATTGTAAATTTCAAGTTCATCGGCAAAAACTTCTATCTCTCCGGTAGCTATATCAGGGTTGATGGTGCCGGCAGGCCGGGCAACAACTTTTCCCTTTATTGCAATAACGTATTCCGATCGTAACTGATGCGCGAGTTTATACGATTCTGCCGCAGCATCAGGATTAAACACCACTTGGGTAATGCCGTCCCTGTCCCTCAGATCTATAAAAATAACTCCCCCATGATCCCGGACGCTATCTACCCATCCCTTCAAAACTACGGTTGAATTTACCTCTTTTAAGCGTAACTGTCCACACGTGCACGTTCGCTTCAGTTTAGACATGTGTTTGCTGCCTCCTTTATAATTTCTGAAGGAACCAATCGAGCAGTTCATCCTGCCGTATGATAACTTCTTCACCCGTTTCCATTATTTTAATCGTAACATTACCTCTTGCCAGTTCTTCAGGTCCCAACACCAGAACGTATTTTACCCCCAGCTTGTTTGCGACACGCATTTGCGCCTTCGGACTTCTCCCTTCGTAATCAAAATCAGCGGAAATATTGGATTTTCGGAGAAGGTTAAGCAGGTAAAAGCAATGTTTTTTAACCTCATTGCCAATATAAACAATGTATACGGAAGGCGCAGGCCCGCTGACCTCCTGAGGAACAGATGTATTTTTTTTGTTTAATACATTTTGCATTGCCAGAATAGTTGCTTCCATTCCTATCGCAAACCCGACAGCGCCAATGGAGGGCCCTCCGATATCCGACACAAGATTATCATACCTGCCGCCGGCGCATATTGCGTCACGAGCTCCCAGCGAAGAATGGGTAATCTCATACACCGTTTTCGTATAGTAATCCAATCCTCTCACCAGATGTGCGTCCGCGATATACGGAATGCCTATTTCCACAAGCGCTTCCCGCACGGTATTTGCATGAATCCTGCATTCCTCACATAAATAGTCGCTGACGGGCGGCAAATGATGTGTTATTTCCTTGCATTTCTCATTTTTGCAGTCGAGGATACGAAACACATTCCTGTGGAGCCTCGACCGGCACAGTTCACACAACGCAGTCTCGTGCTCGCAGAGTTTATCTTTCAAAATATTTCTGAATATCGGCCTGCATTTTTCACAACCGATGGAATTGATTTTTACATTGTAGCCTTTAAGCCCTATGCGATCAAATATCCTCACCGCAACGCCAATCGTTTCCACATCAAGCAAAGGATCATTCGCCCCAACTGCTTCTATCCCCATCTGGTGAAATTGACGAAGTCTGCCAGCCTGAGGGCGTTCCTTTCTGAATTGAGGGCCAATGTAATAATACTTCTGAAACTTTTTTGTTTTATGCATCTCATATTCCAGATATGCCCGCATAACAGGAGCGGTATTTTCGGGACGCAATGTTATACTCGAATCCTCACTGTCCGAAAAAGTATACATCTCTTTTTCCACAATATCCGTTGCCTCCCCGAGGCTTCTGACAAAAAGGCGGGTATCTTCAAAAACAGGGGTGCGGATTTCGTAGTATCCGCAGAGTTCGAACTCCTGCCGTCCGACTTCCTCCAGTTTTTTCCATAACGACCAGTTTCCCGGCAAAATGTCTTCGGTGCCCCTGGGAGCCTTAAATACGTATCCTGATTTTTTTCCGGCTTCAACGCTCATATTTCATTTCCAATACAAATAAATTTTCATCACTATTCATTTTTATCGAAGCTCACCCTATGGTAGGGCACTGCCTCTCTTTAAAAATCAGATTTCTAATATAATCTTTCCGAAATTGTCTCTGTTCAGCATCCGTTGATGGGCTTCTTTTGCCTTTTGCAGCGGAAAAACAGAATCGATTACCGGTTTCAGCCTGCCGGATTCCACCAGATTCAATACGTCCAGAAGCTCTTTTTTACTGCCCATATAGCATCCATAAATGACATGCTGCCGCATAAACAATGAACGGATATCTATGGTCGCTGTAGGACCGCTGGTAATGCCGCACACGGACATCCTTCCTCCTTTGGCAAGACACTGTAGATTCTTCTCCCACGTATCGGTGCCTATATGTTCAAAAATAACATCCACGCCCTTATTATGGGTAAGGGACTTTGCTTTTTCCGCGTAATCTTCTTTTGAATAATCGATTATCTCGTCTGCGCCCAGTTGTTTTGCCTTTTCCCTTTTTTCTGCTCCCCGTGCCGTGGCAATTACGCTTGCTCCCGCCAAACGAGCAATCTGTATCGCGGCGCTTCCTATTCCGCTGCCGGCGGCATGAATCAGAACACATTCTCCCGGTTTGATTTTCGCCTTGCTGATAATCATATGCCATGCGGTCAAGAATACCAATGGAACAGCCGCCCATTCTTCAAATGATAGTTTTTCCGACACGGGAATGATGTTGTCTACATGCGCTTTTGCAAGTTCGGCATATCCGCCCTGCACCTGAAACCCCATTATCTTGAATTTTTCACACATGCTGTCTCTGTTCGTATTGCAATAAACACACTTTCTGCAACGAACACCGGGCGCAATCACTACCCGGTCTCCCGCCCTGAATTTTTTTACCTCTGTTCCGACTTCCGCAATCTCTCCCGCTATGTCACTGCCCAAAATATGCGGCATAGGAATTTCAATGCCCCGTAAACCCTGCCTTACCCATATATCTAAATGATTTAACGCGCATGCCTTTACTTTTACCAGCACTTCATACGGAGAAATTTTCGGGTCGTTTGCTTCGCCGTATACCAGTTTATCAACATCGCCATGTTCATGGAAGACAACAGCTTTCATACGTTGCACCTGCGCAGAAAATACATCACTTACCGAAATACAATAAAAGGAAAGTATAAAATTTTTATTTTACTTTGCGATGGTTAAAATGCAAGCGAAAGGTATTTGCTGTGTTCCCTCATGCGCGCAGTTTTTTAATATTTTCTTTTCCGTTTTAATGGTTTAATATTGACTTGAAGAATCTAGTTGATAGTATATTGAAACTATTGTAATCGGTAGCAGTGAAAGCGTTTATTACAATAAACCTCTTCGCTGTGGTTTTTTAAATATTTTAAAAACCATTGTTAGGAAAAAACTATGGCAAAAGAAGCCAGGATATCATTATTTGATTTAACCACAGGATTATCAGAAACGGTGGATTTGGTTAATCCTGCATTGGTAAACCATCATATGCAAGTTGCTTACATCGCTTTTAGCCTCAGCGAAGAACTGAATTTATCCATGGAAGAAAAAAGCGACCTCGTATTAGCAGGGGCGTTACATGATATCGGATGTTACTGCCTTGCGGAAAGGATAGACCTTCTCAAATTTGAGGCAGAAATTCCCCACGAGCATGAAGAGTTAGGATACCTCTTTCTTCACGGATTTAAGCCCTTTAACTCCATCGCAAATCTTGTGCGGTTTCATCATGTCCGTTGGGATAAAAAAAATAAAATACAAAAGTCGAAAAAAAAGGTTCCTTTCGGCAGTTACATATTACATATCGCGGATAGGATTTCCGTTATGATAAATAAGCAGGAAGAAATACTCGGACAGGTCGACAGTATCTGTGAAAAGATAAAGGTCCAGTCAGGAAAAATGCTCATGCCTGAACTGGTAGATACTTTTCTAAAATTAGCGGAAAAGGAGTATTTCTGGCTTGAAGTTAGCTCGCCGCTTCTCGATATCATCCTGTCCGGTCGGGTAAAAATGCCGTCTATTTCTCTGGATATGGAACATCTTGTTTCCTTCTCGAAGTTATTTTCAAGAATTGTAGATTTCAGAAGCGCTTTTTTTGCAACGCATTCAAGCGGCGTTGCAGCTACGGCTGAAATATTGGCCAGATTTGCCGGGTTTTCAAAACAAGAATGTCAATGGATGAAAATTGCCGGATATGTGCACGATATCGGAATGCTTGTGGTGCCAATAGAAATACTGGAAAAGGAGGAACCGCTGACAAAAGAAGAGCTTAGCATTATTCGAAAGCATTCTTTTTATACGAATCGGATACTGAAGCGCATCGCGGCTTTTAAAGACATTATTTCGTGGGCATCTTACCACCACGAAACATTATCCGGAACAGGCTACCCCTTTCATGTTAAAGAAGACAATCTTCAACTGGGAGCGCGAATCCTGGCAGTTGCCAATGTATTTGCATCCCTTACGGAAATCAGACCGTACAGAAAAAAGTTTTCTCACGAGACAATACAGGAAGAACTTAAGAAGATGGGAGAAGAATTGAAACTTGACCCAAATATCGTTTCGGTGCTGCTTTTACACTTTAATGAAATTAATTCCGCACGCATTGCCGCCCAGGACGAAGCAAAAGAAGAATATCTTAAAATAGAATACATACTTATGCATCCTGAACAATAAACCCGTCCGTTAAACTTTTTTTATCCGTTAAATTCAAAATTGACATAACCATGACAGAAGATAAAGGAATCAATATATCCGGAGGATGCAGTACAAATTATATAAACGCATTACGTACTCACATAAACTATGTGTCAAAAAGTCAGTGCCTTCGCCCGGTATGCATTACTATACATACCGGGCTATTTTTTTCATGATTTTTCCCCGGAAACAAATTTTTTCATAAAAAATATCGGTAATGTGACGCACATCATATTGTATTTTTTAAAAACATGGTACAAATATACGAAGAATGACGGTACGGAAAATATATAAGAGGACTTCACAACAATAATAATTACGTACATTATTTTGTTAAAGAATGCGTCTGAAAAAATATTTTTAAGTCGTAAGTCGAGTCGGCCACAACTTATGACTTTTCAATGCTTTGCGACAAATATTTGCACTTGATTTTGTTCGTTACTTCCGGTA
>VGXV01000047.1 GCA_016873165.1 Planctomycetota bacterium
TGTAAAATGGGCCAGGTAAATCCGTATTAACATGCGTCCCCTGTATCCAGCCCGCATTGGTCACTCCTCCCCCCAACGCTATCGCCGCTCCCAGCATCACCGCTCCTATCATTCCCTTTCGTATCATAATTCCTTGTTTACCTCCTTCAAAATTCATAGCAACTGCCAAATCCTAACTCACAAACACTACTAATTTTACCCTTATACTTGCTTGTCCATTCACCTCCTTCTGAAAATAAAAGAATCTGAATTGAGTAAACACAATATAGAAATATTGTCTGATAACCAACGTATGCAATAAATACGCCATTTCACACAATAATAGGAAAACAAGAATTTACAAATAACATAATCTGCTATGACAAAATATCTTATGATTATAAAATACAAAATTTTTCATTATCCTAAAAAGCCATCGAAAGACTGCAAATGGTCATCGTTAAATATCTCTATATCAATAATAAGTCTCATCTATCCAATAACAAATAACATAAACAGTGTCCATAAATGGACACATGCTGTCATATCATTGTCACCAAACCATGTTTTTTATTAAACCAAAAGAGAAATGGATATCGCCAGAAGGGAAACACAATGTAATAAACCCTTGGGCATTAGGAAAATACGTAATATCTTGCTACGATATAGACAGTAGATAAGACTATTGTTTCCAAAGTAATTGGCACTGAATAGACAAGAAATTTTTTGAAAGTTATGGGGTATCCTGCTTTTCCCGAAAGGCCTATGGTAATAACATTTGCAGAAGCGCCAATCGGAGTGCCGTTCCCCCCAAGACAAGACCCTAATGCCAACGACCACCAGACAGGCATAAGGGTTGAATGGTGAAGAAGCGGCGTAATATTCCAGTCTTGTGGCAGCACGGCCTCTGCCGTACCTTTTACCAGCGGAATCATACTGGCAACAAAAGGGATATTATCGACAATCGCAGAACCTATCGCCGAAAACCACAATAAGACAATCGACAAAGTAAACATCCCTTCCGCACTCGGTTTTGTCAGCGCAATCAAACCCTCGGAAAGTTTTGAAATAAGACCGACCTTTACAACTCCTCCAACAATAATAAACAACCCCATAAAAAAGAAAAGTGTTGACCACTCCAGATCCCGGAATGCATGATGCACATCTTCTTTGGAAATAATCAGCAGCACTGCGGCGCCAACAAGCGCTATTGTCGCCGGTTCATAGTGAAATACACCATGAAAGATAAATCCAAGGATAACCAACCCCAGAATACAAAGGGATTTTTTTAACAAACCGGCATCCTTAATCAATGCATATTCGTCCATAGCAAGAATCCTCTGCCGCACTTCTTCCGTGACATGTAATTTTTTTGCAAAAAGGAATCGAATGGTGAGGAGAAACCCGGCAAATACGAATAGCACCGCAGGTGTTAAATGATAAATAAAATCCATAAACGTCAAATGAACCTTGCTGGCAATCATAATATTCGGAGGGTCTCCGATGAGCGTTGCCGTGCCACCAATATTGCAGGCCATAACCTCGGAAAGCAGAAAAGGGAAAGGATCCAATTTCAATTCTTCCGCTATAAACAACGTAACAGGAACGAGCAGCAAAACTGTCGTAACGTTATCAAGCAGCGCGGATGCAAACGCCGTTATACACGCAAAAAAAACGAGAATCAGGAACGGCTTTCCTTTTGCGAGTTTTGCCGATTTAATCGCGACAAATTGGAATATTCCTGTTTTTTTCAGGATATTTACGATAATCATCATGCTTATTAACAAAAATATTACATTATAGTCTATCGCATAATGTTCCTCATAAAAGGCTTCGTGCTGACTGACAATTTTAAGGATAATCATCAAACCCGCGCCAATTAACGCTACTTTTGTTTTATCGAGTTTTTCCGAAACAATCAGTCCAAAAGATACAACAAATATGAGAGTAGCAATCCAGAAGACCATAATTTTGATTCCTTATGATTTAACCAAAACAATTGATTATCACGTTTAAAAACATAAAAGAAAACAGAATATCATAAATAACTTCAATTAAAAACATAAAAAATTCATTTCCAAAAATTTTATTGTAATCGTATTTTACTATCTGATATAAATTATATTCTTCATCACTAAAGGGCAGATAAACTCTCTGCGAATACTTACAGATAATTAATTAGCAGCAGCGCCAAAACAGAAACTATAATTATTAGCAAAATTATTAAATATTCTTTTTCACAGAAGGGGACTATATAATATGAAAATCAGGGATATTATGGTAACGGATCCAACGGTAGTGCCTGCGTCGGGCACATTTCTCAATCTTATGGAAATGCTTGGAAAGATCAGATTTCACGTCATATTCGTGGTAGACGATAATGAAAAACTTGTCGGAGTAGTAACCGAAACAGACCTCTTAAAGGTTCTCATGCCAAAATATTTAAATTCTGATGATGCATTATTTTCAATTATGGGTGAAGATTATTTTGACAAAAGATGTCTTGAATGCAAAGACATGGATATCACCAAGATCATGTCAAAACCAATTGCAGCGGCCACCGCAAGCGAGGACGACACCATAATAAAAGTCGCGGCTGCCATGCTGAACAGAAAAATACATGCCGTTCCCGTGCTAAGAAACGGCAAAGTCGTGGGAATTGTATCACGATTGGTTCTTTTACGACACATAACAAAGGTTATTAAAAAAAGATAACGGATGCCCTTAATGACGTTTTTTCTTCATCAACGCGCTTACATTTCGAGACTATTGTGAATGAAAATACATTAATGGCGATTTCTAAATAAGAACTTGATTTTCTTTTTTCCCAAAACGTTTGGTCTTAGCGCTATCTAATTTCCCATGCTTTTCAGGAGATCGTCAGAACTTTTTCAGACGAAATACATCAACCATTCCCTATGTCGCCTGAAAATCAAAAAAACACCGCGTACCCTGTCACGTACCTTCCCATCTCCCTTATTATATGCCTCCCGATACTTATTTATTTAAACTCCCTATCCAATCAATTCGTTTACGACGACGAAACCATCCTGGCAACGAATTACTTTGTAAAAACATTAAGCAACCTCCCCAATCTTTTCAACGCAAATTATTTTAAATCTTCCGGCGAATTGAGTTACCGGCCGGTAACCACGGCATCGTATTTTTTCGATTATACCGTGTGGAAATTGCTTCCGTTCGGTTTTCACCTTACCAACCTTATCTTGCATACCATTAACGTTGCACTGTCATTTTTTCTGTTCAACAGGATTTTTAAAGACAAAACCACAGCCTTCCTGTGCACACTTATATTTCTCTGCCACCCGGTTCTTTCCGAAACGGTCAATGCCATCGGCTACCGGGATGATCTTCTTGCTGCCACATTCTCTTTAGCTGCCTTTCTCCTCTATATTAAAACAAGAGAAAATTCTTCCCCCTTTCCCTATTTTGCTTCCGTGATATGTTTTCTTCTTGGCATATTTTCAAAAGAAATGGCAATCACTCTGCCATTCCTCATTTTCCTTTATGATGTGACACTCGCAAAAAACATACAGTTAAAATATAAATTTACCCGATACTATTCCGGCTATATCGGGGCTATTCTCTTTTATATTCTTGTAAGATTTGTGCTCCTTCGCAATCCGATGGAAACCCACGTCTCATATCCCAATAATAGTATCGTTGAAAATATATTCATCATGCCCAAAGTATTCGCATCGTACATAAAACTACTCTTTATCCCCGCCAATTTAAGCGCGGATTATGTTGTTCCTTACTTCTCATCACATACCGGTATTTCCACATTGCTATCGATTCTTTTCCTTTCAGCATTTACCATCATTGTCGGTAAATCTTTTTATTACTCAAGAACCGTATTTTATTCCCTCATATGGTTCCTTGCCACGTTATTGCCGGTATTAAACATTATCCCCATCGAAAACATTATGGCAGACCGCTATCTCTACCTGCCATCGCTGGGTTTCTGCATGATAACCGGACATTTCATAAAAAATTGTCACAGGAAGTTGCGTTTTATACGAAGACCTTATTGCACACTATCTATCGCAATATCCCTTTTTATTGCATTTTCGATTATTACCATAAAAAGAAATACTACGTGGTTCAATAACACAGCCTTATGGGCAAACACTGCAAAAACAACCCCGGCAAGTTTCAGGGCACACAACAACATTGGCAATCATTATCGGGAAACAGGCATGCTGGACGAATCTATCCGTGAATTTAAGTATGCCCTAACGCTGAATACCGGCTATATCCAGGCACATAATAATCTTGGCATTACGTACGAAAAAAAGGGCTTGATAAAGGAGGCCATTGAGGAATATAAGGCAGCATTGAAAATAAACCCATCATACCCATTCCCCCACAACAACCTTGGCCTTATTTACGCCAAAGCGAATCTATTGGATACGGCAATTGATGAATTTAAGAAAGCCATTCACAACAAACCCGACTACTCCGAAGCATTAAACAACATCGGGGTTACCTATATCAGAAAAGGATTAAATGAAGAAGCTATTACGGCGCTGATCAATGCAGTAAAATATGATAACCGCAACGTAGACGCATATTACAATCTCAGCGTTGCCTATTTCCAAAACGGACAGCCGGACAAGGCGCTTGAAACCACAGAAAATGTTTTAGCATTAAACCCAAATCACAAAGAAATACACACATTGCTTGGTTTGATACACGAGGAAAGAAGATAAGGGCAAAATGATGATAGTATTTGGAATAATAAAACAGCAGAAAAAGTAATACTTTAGAATTTAAAAAAAATTATTCCGTAAATAATTATCATTCATGTAATAATTTAGAATTTTCGTACGATTTTGGGTTGAAAAGACATACGCCATTTTTTTTAAAAGCCCAAAGTGTGACCGGAATAGTTCGTTATTAGCGGTACAACTTTTACAATTGAAAAAAGCGATATATATACGATCATAAGCATAGTATATTTTATATATTTTAACTATTGTATCGCTTTAGAGGTAAATTGTGAGGCAATTTTTTAATCAAGCAGAGGCTCTTAGTGTTCTTTACGGGTTTAACCCATGGTGGTCTGGCAAGTCGTATACACATGTCATGACTTCAGATTCAAGGGTGATCAGGTATTTATTCCTGAAAAAAAGACATGGGACACACTTATCAGGAGTCTCGAAAAATTTTCTGATGATTTTATGACAGAAAGAACTCAGCCTGAAACGCAGAAACGTATGGTCTCATCCGTTCGCAGCTTGAAAAGACCGGTAAACCTATCGGCTCTCTGGATACGCTGATTGGGGTGCATGCCCTGAGTATTGGCGTGCCCCTTGTTACGAACAATATCAGGGAATTTAAGCGTATAAAGGGTTTAAAGGTTGTGGACTGGGCTGTGTGAGAGGGAAATGGTTATGACGTGGAATTATAGAGTTATAGCGGATAAAGAAGTATTCAGGATTCACGAGGTTTATTACAATGATGCCGGTGATATAACAGCCATCTCAGAAGACCCCATTGTGCCTGAAGGAGAAACTTTGGAGGAACTGAAGGGTGACCTGGAATATTATTTCGCGGCATTAAAGAGTCCGGTACTGAAAAAAGACGAGATTAAGTTTGCTTCGATGACGGAAGATGATTAATTTATTGCTTCGGCAGTTTGTGGTTTTTTATGAATTGAATGAGGTGCTGGCAATGCCATACCCCACCCGACTGAAAAGACAAGCACAATATTAAGGAAAAATATATTTCAAATGAACCCTGTCTATTCCCTATATTCCCCTTGATTTTGCACGGCAAATACAGTATTTTCGGCCTAATGATAGATCATGCATTCCTTTTAAAAGTAAAAATATGCCCTTTTGACATGTCTGGTTAAATCTGCTATCATTGAACCAAAACTGTAATCACTGGAGGCTAATATGGTACGTACTCAAATTCAATTGACAGAAGAACAGGTAAAGGCATTAAAAAAAATTGCACTATCCCGGCATCTATCTATTGCAGAGATCATAAGGCAGGCGGTTGATACCGTTATCCGTACTAATACAATGGTTGACATCGAAGAAAGGCGGAAAAGGGCTATTGACATCGCGGGCAGATTCAGTTCCGGCAAGCGTGATATCTCAAGGAAGCACGATATATATCTTGCAGAGGCATTCGGCAAATGAGGCTATCTGTTGATTGCATAAGTTTTGAAATTATGCGCAATTCAAGAATTAAAACTATTTTTACCTTCGATTCCCATTTTGAAGAGCAGGGATTTCATTGCATTCCTTAAATACCTGATTCATTGTTCCCGGCAGTCGGGGCAAGAAGCCAATCATTCGCAAACAGGATTTTTTCTCAAACGAAATTTTCTATGGAAATATTAGTTCTCAAGATAACTATTCTATGTATTGCCACCGGGTGTAATTAATTTGTATAATTGGGGTACTGAAAGGAGTCCAAATATGAATACTATTGCAGCGCAGGATATTAAAAGACGGGGAATCAGTGCAGTTGAAGATGCCTTGAAAAAAGGTCCTGTCCATGTGATCAAAAACAATCAACCCCGGTATGTTGTGCTTTCCGGGAAACGCTATCGGGAATTGATTGAGGCGGAAGATGAGGCATATATTGCCCGCGTGCGTGCGTCGCTTGAGGATGTAAAGGTAGGCAGGGCAAAAAGGGGCACTGCCGAAGAACTGATCAGGGAACTGGGGCTCGAAGATTGAGCATGTACCGGTGAGTATGGACTGCCCATTTCACGCGCTCAGCGGAAAAGTTCAAAAAGCGCCATCCTGAACTGAAAACAAAACTTGCCAGTGTCCTGCGCGACCCCGAAAAAGACCCTTTTCAACCCCACCTGAAATACCATCGTCTCGGCGGAAAGCTCAAAGGCATTCAGGCCGTAAGCATAACTGACAAATAGAGAATATCTTTGACGATTGTCATTGCAGAAAAAGAGATAACCCTTCTTGATATCGGTACGCATGATGAAATATACCGATAAAAGTAACAAGTGCGGCACAAAGTCGTCACGGGCAAGAAAAAACGTGAGTTGAAGTTTGCTTTGACGATAAAAGAGGATTAAGTTGATTTGTTGTTATGACAGTCGGGTCAAGAAGACAATCATTCGCAAATAGGGTTTTTCTCAAACAAATTTTCTATTGAAAATGTCTTCATAACATTCACCATAATTATGCCGATAATGGCTTGACATGCTGTATATCATACGATAATATGCTGGCAATTATAGAATTAAAGACAAAAATAGACGTTAGATTTTAAGGACATACTGCTTTATGTAGTTAGGTAGAATATTAAATGTTTTGCCAGGAGGCAGGCCAAAGAAACAAAAGCAGAAATAAATAGGCCTGTTCCTAATTTTCTAGGGGTGATTCTCGTGAAATGACAGAGACTTCTCTGGAATGCTAATAGGCGGATACGAATGAAATCAAATGCACCAGGTCAGTTACTAGGGTATACAATTCAGTTTCCACGTGCATTGTACCACCTTCTTATAAGTGGTCCAGGTGATGCTGTTTGTGTTGAGGTTCTGGGCGATGTAGCAACTCTTAAACCAGATGGTGGGGTAATTGCCGAGGAAGACAAATCTTCAATAGTTGGAAATCCCCTGACCAACAAATCGACCGATTTGTGGAAAACATTTTCAAATTGGATAGAAGCAATCATAAGTAGAGACCTAGATGTAGGAAAAATGAAATTTATCCTGTATTGTAATCAGTCTGGAAGAAAAGGTATTGTCGGTAAATTTAGTTCAGCGCAAAACAAACAAGAAGCGCAATCTGCAATTGATGACGCAAAAAAAGTACTTAATGATATAAAAAAGGACCACGATATTTGGGAATACTATGATTTCGTGGTTAATCAAAACGAGTCTTTGCTGGCAGAAGTAGTGGAAAGATTTGAACTTCAAATCGGAAGTGATGCTGGTTATGATAACGTGCGCTACGAAATTAAGCGCAAGCATGTTCCAGAAAGCCAGATTGAATTTTTTATGCATCAAATCAGTGGTTGGTTACAGAAAGTGGTTACTGAAAAAATTGCAGCACGGGAACTAGTAATCATAAGTTGGGAAGAATTTGATCGCCAGTTTTCAGTTCTGTTTGATCGTACTCGTCGTCGAGAACTTCTTGATTTTACATTGCAGTATCCCCCAAAGAATGAAGATATCCAAAATCAGGTAAAGGTTCATCCGATATATCTGAAACAGCTTGATGCAATCGGCACTACTGATGATGATATATTAGAGGCCGTGTCAGATTTTTTGAGAGCAGATGTAAATCGTGAACGGTGGATAGAGAGCGGAATCATTGACGAAAACGTTGCTTCTGATTTTGAGACAAAGTTAATTAACTTTTGGAAAAACCAAAGAAAAAGAATAGACATTACTGAAAATAGTTTAACTGAAGAAGATAAAGGACAATTGCTTTTAGGGGATTGCAAGTCAAGGAAGGAAACAATCAGAGATATGTCGCCTCCATGCTCAACGATCGCTGGGACATATCATGCTCTGGCTAATAAACCAGTTCTTGGCTGGCATCCTAATTGGGAAAAACTATTTCCAAAACAAAAGGAGGCTTGATTATGGGACAATTAGTGGAGGAAGTAAAACTCTGGAACACTCCTCTGGTAGGCGCCTATTTGCTTTGGAGGTTTACTCAAGGATACTGCAATGGACATCCGCACGGGGATGCTCCAATTGGGCTTTTACATTTTGTGGCTAGTGCCATACTGACGAATAAGACACTTCTTAAACCAATAAGCAATAGAAGAAATGATCTACAATCATTTGCTCGTAGCTTTGAAGTCTCAAAAGACTCAGACATATTGTTAACCATACAGGAGCGGGCAAGAGAGAAGCGTGAATATACTTTGGCGGCAATTGATATTGCTATTGCTGAAGGACTAATGGTCTGGGATGCTGATAGTGGCAAATTGTATCCTCGCGATTTAACAAAACGCCCTGGTCGCAAAAAAAGTTTGAAAGGACAAATTAGGGACGATGGGAATAAGGCTGAGATTCTTGGGAAATGGTTTTCTAAACACGATCTGTCTACCATTGCAGCTTATCTTAAGGCGGTATTCTGATGAAATTTCAACTTTTAAAATTAATCATTTGGCCAAAGTCTGATGCATTTCCACCAAGAATTGTAGACTTCAAACCGGGAAAAGTGAACGTCATAACTGGGGCATCACGTACAGGGAAATCTGCGATTATTCCAATTATTGATTATTGTTTAGCTTCTAGTGACTGTTTTATACCTATAGATACTATTCGTAATTATGCATCTTGGTATGGGGTTGTTTTCCAAACAGAAACAGAACAAATTCTGATTTCTCGAAAAATTCCTCATGGCAATAAAGTTTCAAATGATTTTTATCTTTTGCGTGGACCAATAGAAAGCATCCCGCCTGCAATCAAAGAGGCAAACGAAAATACTGAAGGTGTAAAGCATATTTTGAACACCATTTCATCTGTACCCTATCTTCGTTTGGATGGTGAGGATGGGGAAAAAGGTTATCAATCTCGATTAGGGTTTCGAGATATGATGGCATTGGTTTTTCAAAACCAGGACATTGTGGCTAATCAAAACATACTGTTTTATAAAACTCATGCGCATGAACATCGGGAACGGTTGAGGAATTGGTTTCCTTTCATTTTGGGTGCTGAGAATATTGAAATTTTAACGGCAAGACAACGTCTTCAGATTGTCGAAAAGCGGCTCGATCAATTGAGAAGAGAGTTTGAAAAATCTAAGGCAATATCTACTGCATGGATGGCTAATATGCTTGGTCATATAAAAGTAGCAAAGGAATATGGAATACTGGAAGAAAATGTTTCAGATGCGACTAGCCCGGAAGATTTGCTAGCGGCAGCAAAACGTATCTTTGAGCATATTCCTGAACATTCGCAGACAAAATTTGAAAATATTGAAAAAGCGAATAAAGAAGTCTTAGAATTGGAACTTGAAGAGGAACGGATAAGCGCCGAGATTGGTGTTTCCAAAAAAAGACTTAATGATATTCAACGCTTGAAATCTGGCTTACTCGATTATGGGAATTCTGTGCGAAAGAGGGTCGATAGATTACATATTTCACAATGGTTGGAAAATATAGCATCAGAATCGAAGGGATGTCCCGCCTGCGGGAGTTCTGAACACCCTAATAGCACCTCTGAACTCTTTAGGATTTCCTCTGCATTCAAGAAGTATGAAGATGAAGCAAAAAGCGTAGCGGCAGTGCCTACTTCATTTGCAAGAGAAGAAGAGCGAATCAAATTAGAATTGGAGAACCTTTTAGATCAAATGAAAAAGCATCAGAAACGATTTGATTTGTTGATGGCACGGGATAAAAAAGCGCAGGAAGAATTTCAGCGCAGGAAAAATATGTTTCTATTTCTCGGACATTTAAAAGCTTCTATGGAAACATTTGAAAGCCTTGCAGATGGTGGTGAATTTCAAAAAGATATATCCATCTTGGAAGAGGAATATAAAAGTCTGATAAATTTGGTCGACCCCAAAGGCGTACAACAACGTATTGACAACGCAACGGCCCACATCTCTCAGGGGATTCTTAACCATTTAAAGTCTTTGGATGTAGAGGATAAGTATCGAAAGATTGCTCCTAAATTTAGTGTTAAAGATTTAAATATTTCAGTACTGAGTGATGATGATCATTGGCATTTTCTTGCTGAAATTGGTAGTGCTTCAAACTGGGTGTCTTTTCATATTGCTTTAATGTGTTCTTTGCAAGAATATTTTTTGGAGCGAGCGACATCGTGTGTTCCTAGTTTCGTAATTTTTGATCAACCCAGCCAGGTATATTTCCCCAAAGTAAAGAGAGGTGTTGAGAATGTGGAAAATGATCCTAAATATGAGGGTGATGAAGATGTTGCCGCAGTAAAGAGCATGTTCAAAACTCTCGCCAAATCGGTTTTAGATAAAGAAGGTGCATGGCAATGCATTATTCTTGATCATGCAGATAATAGTATATATGGCGGAATTGAAGGTGTCCATGAAGTCGAGGAATGGCGATATGGGAAAAAATTGATTCCGGTAGAATGGATTGAATGAAACGAAACCCAACGCCCTGCCTTGATAACCGGCAATAAAAATAACACATTACGCCTGAAACATTATTGATAAATTTCCCCAATGACCTATAATTAATCGCAACAAACCCTGTATCCCATTATAATTCTATCCTATCCTCATTTACATGAGGACAAGATTTGAGGTATGTGTATCCATTTCAATTTTGATTTCAAAAAAGCCGCTCAGTCTTTGAACTACCTTGCAAAAAAGTCCGGCGGAAAGATAAATAAAATGAAGGCCATAAAGCTTATTTATTTTGCCGATAGGTATCATTTGCGTAAATATGGTCGGCCCGTAACAAACGACGAATATGTTGCAATGGGATATGGTCCGGTAGGCTCTAAAACGAAAGATATTGCTGAAAATACCTCTTTTCTGGATACCATTGAGAGCGAATATAATAAACAATATATCGAAAAACAAGGCATGTATGATATTCGGTCTGTACATGATGTAGATGTAAATGTTTTCTCAGATTCTGATATTGAGGCGCTGGAGTTTGCAATAAAACATTTCGGACATCTCGACCAATTTCAGATTGCAGAAGTTTCCCATGCATACCCGGAATGGAAAAGGTTTGAAAAGAAGTTAAAGTCAGGTATGGGTTCAGTATTTAACATGGATTACGAAGACTTCTTTAAAGATGCAATGCCTGGAAGCAAGCATTTAGCACCATTAGAAGGTAAGGAATTTTCATTTTGTTCATGCAGTTTTAAGGACGGTAGTATCATAAAAATCTCCCTTTGGAAACGAGGAAAAAGGGGGTTGTAAATAATTCTCATTCGAAGAAAAAACACAACCCCCTCTTTCCCCCTTTGGTAAGGGATTAACTCGCTTTTATTGGGAGCGCCTTGCAACACAACTTCTTAATATCTTATGGCAGAACACCGACCGCATATTATTGTTATCGCTGGGCCTAACGGGGCTGGTAAATCAACGACTGCTCCGGCATTGCTGAAAGGCACGCTTGGAGTCACTGAATTTGTAAATGCCGACACAATTGCCGAGGGGCTTTCCGCCTTTCAACCTGAAGGCGCAGCGTTTCATGCGGGCCGTATTATGCTGGAGCGGATACGTTTTCTTGCAAAAGAACGGGTAGACTTTGCATTTGAGACAACCCTTGCGAGTCGTACTTTTGCACCCTGGATACAAGGACTCAAGCAAACGGGTTATATTTTTCACCTTGTCTTTCTCTGGCTTCCCAATGAGGAGTTTGCAATAGCACGGGTAGCTGAAAGGGTCCGGATTGGCGGACATAGTGTACCTGAAGAAACGATAAGAAGGCGATATGCAAAAGGCATGAGGAATTTTTTCAGCCTTTACAAGCCACTGGCTGATACTTGGAGACTGTACAATAATTCATATCCATCAGGCCCTGAATTGATTGCAACAGGAGAAAAGACCGAAGAAAAAGTTTATAATGCGGGTTTGTGGAATACCATTAGAGAAAGATTATGAGTAAAACAAAAAAGAATATTGATGAATATTTTTACGATGGCAGTGAAATAGACAAAGCTTTACAACGAGCTGTAAAAGAAGCACTCTTAAAGCACAAAATAGCGGGCAATCCCGTTGCGTCATGGAAAGACGGAAAGGTTGTTTGGATCCAGCCCGAAGATATTCCTGTCGAGGATAAAAATAGGTGATAATTTTTCTCGATGAATCCGGTGATCTTGGTTTTGATTTCAGGAAGAGAAAGACAACTAAAAAATTTGTCATTACTCTTTTAGTTTGTAATTCTGACGCGGCACGAATGGAGTTTACAAAGGCTGTAAGTTGGACTATTGCAACAAACTTGCGCTGACTGCCATAAACATCTGGATATAAAAATTCGAACTGACAGGGAAAAAAAGATGACGGAAATTATGGAGGCGATTGGCATCGTTATTTAAATGCCTTATACGATTTCTTTAGAAAAGATTTCATTGAAAGCAAACCAACTTTTGAAGACAGGCGAGTAGGGATGAAGCGCCATCCTGAGTCACAGGGAAAAGCGGCAACTTTTTGGCATATAATTTCTGAGGGTAATATTGAGGAAAACAGATTGCCGGACATGCGAAGGTGCGAACGTATCCGCTGGCCAAGACCTGTAATAGAGCATTCACACGAGAACGGTGTAAAGGTTTGGAAGAATATCAGAGGACGGGAAATCAGAATATGCTTGTGGCTGGAATCTTTGGAATATTTAGTGATTCTGGCTGACAGAAAAGATTACGTCTTACTGTGGACGGCTTATATGGTAGATAAGGATCACAGGAGGCAGAAACTCCAGAAAGAATTTGAGGAATACTGGAGGAATCAAATATCTTAAAATGCTAAGGCCGCCTCCTTGCGGAGACGACCTTGTTACTCCTTCCACACATGGTAGATGAGCTAATCATAGGCTACAATCCTCATGTTAATATGTCAATATTTTTTTTGCAATTACTCCGTGAATAGACAACCTTAAAAAGACACGTTATATTTTTCACCTTGTCTTTCTCTGGCTTCCCAATGAGGAGTTTGCAATAGCACGGGTAGCTGAAAGGGTCCGGATTGGTGGACATAATGTACCTGAAGAAACGATAAGAAGGCGATATGCAAAAGGCATGAGGAATTTTTTCAGCCTTTACAAGCCACTGGCTGATACTTGGAGACTATACAATAATTCATATCCATCAGGCCCTGACTTGATTGCAACAGGAGAAAAGACCGAAGAAAAAGTTTATAATGCGGATTTGTGGAATACCATTAGAGAAAGATTATGAGTAAAACAAAAAAGAATATTGATGAATATTTTTACGATGGCAGTGAAATAGACAAAGCTTTACAACGAGCTGTAAAAGAAGCACTCTTAAAGCACAAAATAGCGGGCAATCCCGTTGCGTCATGGAAAGACGGAAAGGTTGTTTGGATCCAGCCCGAAGATATTCCTGTCGAGGATAAAAATAGGTGATAATTTTTCTCGACGAGTCTGGTGATCTTGGTTTTGATTTCAGGAAGAGAAAGACAACTAAAAAATTTGTCATTACTCTTTTAGTTTGTAATTCTGACGCGGCACGAAAGGAGTTTACAAAGGCTGTAATGCGTACTCTCAAAAACAAATTGAATCAGAAAAAGAAAAATTCACGACAAATAACGGAACTTAAAGGGATAAATACCACACTGGAAATAAAAAGGAAGTGAGGGACTTCAATCAATATCTTGTGAATCAGCTTGAAGCTTTACTCCCCTTGAATACCGATTTAAACATTTCGCATCTTACATCTCAGGAAAGCACAGGGTTACAGGCAGTTGACTTATTTAGCTGGGGAATTTTTCGGAAGTACGAAAATAACGACGCAGAATGGTATAACGTCTATCAGCACAAGGTCAGGTTTGAAACAGAGTATTTGCGGTAATAATAAAAAAAGCGGCCCCTATAATGCCTATTTCCTCTGGCTCATTGCCAACCGATGGAAGGGAGCACCAGAGGCACATTATAGGATTTACCCGCTTTGGCTTAAGTTATCAGAACATAAACTGCTTGTCAATAAACAATATATCGAAAAACAAGGCATGTATGATATTCGATCTGTACATGATATAGATATAAATGTCTTCTCAGATTCTGATATTGAGGCGCTGGTGTTTGCAATAAAACATTTCGGACATCTCGGCCAATTTCAGCTTGCGGAAGTTTCCCATGCATACCCGGAATGGAAAAGGTTTGAAAAGAAGTTGGAGTCAGGTATGGGTTCAGTATTTAACATGGATTACGAAGACTTCTTTAAAGATGCAATGCATGGAAGCAAGCATTTAGCACCATTAGAAGGTAAGAACTTATTTGTTATGAATACGGACGATAAAGAAGAAATGTTGAATTATGTAAACGAACAAATGGAAATTAAAAACCAATGGGAGCAAATCCCTGATTGATATCCCGCCCGATATACAAATCGAGTCTGCAATACAACTCTGTTCTGTCTACTACTTCACAGAAAAGAGCTTTAATAACCCAGAACCTCATTATTTTATTGTCATACATGAAACCCCGCTCAAGGACAAATTCTTAATCCCGGTTAATTCAACCTCTCAATTAGCACATCATAATCTTTTTTCAACAGATGAACCTGTTTACTATTGATATATTACTTTCGAAATGTTATAAATCTTTATAAATAAATACTTAATGATGTTTTCCACCGGCTTCCTATTTCCTGTGAGACATGCTTTATAAAAAGAGGTGTATGGCAAATGAATGTTCGAGAAGAAGAAACACAAGGAAATAAAGAAATTAACAATCCTCCGGTATCGCAACACGACAACGTTAAACATCCCGGAGGAAAGGAGACATCCCACACAGAAAGCACACATCGAACGAATGGCACGGAACAAGCATCTATTGCAGAAATGATCGCCTCTCACAAAGCATTACTGGAAGAAATGAAATCACTCCTTGAAGCCCGCTTGTCTTATGATGCAACGAAAGAAAAAACCATTGAGAAGCTCCATGAGGAACTGAAGCTCTATCGTGACAATTTTATCTTCCAGTCGCAAAAACCTGTTTTCATTGACCTGATCATGCTTTATGACAATTTCATGCAATTGCTCGCCGTTCTGGATGGAAAGCAGGATATGACAAAGGAAGCTTTTTCAATACTGAAACAGAATCTGCATACGATAAAGGAAGAATTGCTGGAAATTCTGTACCGCAGAGACGTGACACCGTACCGCGAACATCCGGACTTTCTTGACTATAAACTTCACAAAACGACAGGCACTGTGCCAACAACCACCGAAGCCGAAAACAATAAGGTGGAAAAGGTTGTAAAACCAGGATTTTGCTGGAATGACAAGGTACTGAGGCCGGAGGAAGTGATAATTAAAAAATACAGGAGATGATAACCATGTCGTCTGAAAAAACAAAAGTAGTTGGAATCGATCTGGGCACTACTTTTTCTGCCATCGCACATATTAATGAAGATACCAACAAAGCCGAGATTATTACCAGTCCCGAGCAGGACCGTATCACCCCTTCAGTTGTGCTTATCGAAAACGAAAATGATATTATTGTGGGAGAAATAGCAAAACACAATGCCGTGGCGGAACCCAACAAGGTCGTTGAATTTGTAAAAAGACAAATGGGAAAGCCAAAAGAAGATAAAAAGGATGGACAGGGAAATGTTGTGGCAAAGGGCTGGTGTTTTGAACATGGAGGGAAGAAATACAGCGCACAGGAGATTTCCGCATTTGTTCTGAAAAAACTGAAAAATGACGCTGAGGCACGGATGGGAACAACAATAACGGATGCGGTAATTACGTGTCCCGCCTATTTTGGCGACCCTGAAAGGGCAGCAACAAAGGAAGCAGGGATCATTGCAGGATTTAATGTGCTGGCAGTAATCGATGAACCGGTAGCCGCCGCGCTTTCTTACGGACTTGACAAACTCGAAAAAGATCAAAATGTTTTTGTCTTCGACCTGGGCGGCGGAACTTTTGACGTGGTTATCCTTGAAATAAAACAAGGGAAAATCCGTGAGGTCGTTGTGAACGGCGATCACTTGCTCGGAGGCAAAGACTGGGACGATGAAATCATCCGGTATGTAGCAAAGATTTTTAAGGAAAAATACGGATCAGACCCCCTGGACGATCTTTCGTCGTATCAGGATTTGCAATTGCGTGCAATTAAGGCAAAAGAAGAACTATCGAAACGTGAAAAGGCTAAAATTATGTGCGTCCATGCGGGCAATACCCTCATGGCAGAATTAACCAGAGAAAAATTCGAAGAAATTACGAAATCACTCGTAAACCGCTGCAAGGTATTATGTGAGATAGTATTGAGCGATGCAAACATGTCATGGCAGAATATCGGAACGATTCTGCTGGTGGGCGGCTCCACAAGAATGCCCATGATACGAAATATGATTACGGAAATAAGCGGAAAAACGCCGACCGACGAATTAAACCCCGATGAATGTGTAGCCCTTGGCGCTGCCTGGCATGCGGCAATACTGAGCATTCCCGGCGGCAATATCCCCGGTGAAATTGTAAAAAGACTTGCCGGCGTGGAAGTGCAAAAAGTGGCTTCGCATAATCTGGGGATCATCGCACTGGACGGAGAAGGGAATGAGCGGAATTTTCTCATGATACCACGGTTTACTCCCCTGCCTTTTGAAAAGAAGGATATTTTTAAGACACTCACCGATAACCAGGGCTCTGTCCTTCTAAGAATCATGGAAGGCGGAATCATGGGCGAAGACGATACATGCGACCCCCTCGACTGCACTATGATCGCAAAGGGTTCGATACGCGATATCCCCCCTTCGCCAAAAGGAAGCTCCATCGAGGTAGCCTATAAATATAATGATATGGGAATACTGGAAGTGCACGGTGTTCATCTCCCGTCGAAAAAGGAAGTGGTAATAAAAGTAGAACACACCGGCGGCCTGACTGATCAGGAAATAAAAACCGCAAGCGCCAATATTGAAAAAGCCACAATAACGAGTTAAATAAACAGGCATGGTGATTATCCGGAAAACAGACTATGGCGGCATTGTTCGATCCTGACAAATATTTTCATAACAATGAATGGAAAAGCGCTCTCGACCCCGCGAAAAACCATTATGAACGTTTAGGTTTAACATCCGGCGAAAGCCATTCCTCCCAAACTATAACAAAATCATTTCAACAAAGATATGACTGGTGGCGTGAAGTAAATAAACGGTACAACGCCAACCCTGCCAATACAAAAACGAAAGAAACGGGGCCAGCCTCTGCCGAAGCAATGGAAAAACTGCAGGAGGCATATGAGGTATTATCCAATCCTTCAAAAAAATCAGCGTACGATAAACAATTGTCAAGCGACAGCAGTAAAAAGGCAAAAGACGAATTGGCAAAAATGATCCATATTGTCACAACCGACAACACACTCACGCAGGAAGGACGAAAGATACTTCTTAACTACGCAGAATCATTGGGACTCAGCCAGTCTGCCGCTTCCGATATGATTGCCTCGGAACTGAAAAAAAAGGGAGCACAATACCAGGCTTCTGCTCCTTCCATGCCCATTATTGCCACCGGGAAATCCGGCGCTTCCCGACAGGAACTCCCGAACTACTATAGTGTTCTGGAAATAAAAGCAACTGCCGGAGACCAGGAAATACGGGAAGCATATAAACGAAAGGTGTATCTTTGGGAAAGCCTGAGTTCTAATCCCAAATTCAGAGATTTTGCCCTGCGAAGAAAGATGCTTTTACAAGAGGCCATCGATATACTGCTCGATCATGGCCGAAGGCAAAGATACGACCGGGAATTATTCGGCAACAGAAAAAAACCCGTTGGAAAAGCAAAGCATGGAAAAGGCAAGACAATAGCGGCCGTCCTTGGAGGAATTTCCATGATAATTGCGGCGGGAGTAATTGCCTTTATGTTAAACAAAGAAAGGTTTTTTCAACCAAACATAACCTATCAGACACCCCTCGTTCCGAAAAATACCGAAATATATGATACGATCCATCAGGAACAGGCGCCGGTGCAGACACTGGAGCAAGAACATGAAAAGAAAAATGAAATGCCTTTTCATCCCGGATGGATGGGCGCAACAATTCAGGACATTGATCCTGCACTCGCGGAGGCTTTTGGCGTTGACACCACTGAAGGGGTCATTGTAACAGAGGCGTTAAGCAACTCCCCCGCGGAAGCTGCCGGACTCCAAAGCGGAGACATCATTATTGAGTTTGAGGGGGTAAAAATGCGGCACGCAAACCACCTGAGCTTTGTGGTGGAACAAACAGGAGCGGGCAAAAACGTTACCATGAAGATATTACGGGACAGCCAGGAAATGGCGCTGAATGTTATTCTTAGTGAACAACCGCAAAAAATCGCTTCTACACCAACACCGGAAGAAGTGCCTCCGGAAAAGGATATTGGCATAATAGCAGAGAATTTACCCGAAGATAAAAATCTAACGCACGATAGCGGAGTACTGGTTGCGGAGGTGCAGCCGGAAGGCCCTGCGGCAAAGCATGATATCAAAAAAGGAGACATCATCACAGAAATAAACAGAAACACAATCTCCAACGTCTCTGAATTTAAAAGAGCCCTGATCATCGCAAACACGGGGGAGAAATTACTTCTGCATATAAAAAGAGGCACTACCTCTCTGTATCTTACCGTTGATCCGGCGGAATAGTGTATTTCATGTAAAATCATTTCCCCTTATCGATAATTTTTTGTATCTCTTTTTAGGGTTTTGGTATTTTGTTTCCAACTACTTTTTTAAATATTTTTCCACAGTAATCGGCAATTCTCTGGTATCAATGGGTTTGCTTACATATGCGTTACAACCGGTATCCAGAATCTTTTGTTCATCCCCTCTCATTGCATGCGCGGTTACTGCTATAATGGGTATATCTTTTTTGCTTTCATCCGCCTTAATTTGCCGAATCAGCGTAAGACCGTCAATCCCGGGAAGCTGGATATCCATAAGAATAATATCGGGCGTTTGTTCTTTTAACATACTTAAAGCCTCTTCTCCGGTACTCGCTTCGATCACATTATATCCTTTTGCTTTAAGTACGACACGCATTAATTTTCTGTTTTTCTCATTATCTTCAACTACCATTACTTTTTCATTTGCCATACATTATTCCCTTCACGATTTTTCATGTGCCTGTTCTATCTTCTTAATTGCCGCAAGGAGATCTTCTTTCGTATGGTGTCCTTTCTGCACGATGACGAGAATATTTCCGTTTAATTCCCGTTTTTCTTCAGGGGTGATTTCCTTTGCAGAACAAATAATAATAGGAATCTCTTTTGCGGACGGATGAGCTTTGAGTTTCTCCACAACATCAAATCCGCTGATCCCCGGCATCATCAGATCCAGAATAATGAGATCCGGCGTGTTACTGATAGCCAGTTCTATCCCGGATTCACCATTGTATGCCTTTAAAATTCCAAAACCTTTTTCTTCCAGAATGGCGCTGATATATTTGACTGCTTTTTCGTCGTCATCCACTACCAATACCTTCATGGGTTTTCCCGCGGGTTGTAATGAATGAATAGCAGTGGTTACCGCATCGACAAGCCTTTTCCTGTCGATGGGCTTAATCAGATATTCAGCCGCTCCCAAACTATAACCAAGTTCCTTGTTGTCAATAATAGAGACAATGATTACAGGTATCTGTGCGGTTTCCTCCATGCTCTTAAGCTGTGAAAGCACATCCCATCCATCGACTCCCGGCAGAAGAATATCCAGGGTAATTAAAAAGGGACGAATTTCCTTTGCCTTTTTTATTGCTTCTTCTCCGGTTTTCGCAATGACAACCGAATAGCCCGCATTTTTCAGATACACGGAAAGAAGGTCTGCCGACATGCGATTATCTTCCACAACCAGAATAGTCCTTGATTGTTGTTCCGTAATTGCCGGAATTTTCTGTTTTTCTGTCTGAACAGGTTCCCGGTCTGATTCACATGGTTTTGTCAAAGGCAGTTCAAAATAAAACGTGCTTCCTTTTCCATAGGTGCTTTCAAACCAGATTTTTCCCTGATGCATTTCCACGATTCTTTTCGTGAGGGCAAGCCCCAGTCCGGTTCCTTCATATTTGCGCGAATATGTGCTGTCGGCCTGCCAAAATTCCTTAAAAACTTTTCTCTGTTCCTCAGGTTTAATCCCGATGCCTGAATCGGTTACTGAAACCTGTAATTTTCCATCAGTGATGCTTGCCTTTGTGATAATTGTGCCGTCTTGTGACGTAAATTTTATGGCGTTAGAAAGAAGATTATAGAGGATCTGTTTGAATTTTACACGATCCGCTTCGATATCTTTTGCATCATCTGCTATAAGAGTTTCCAATTTGATCTGTTTTTTCTTGGCAAGACCTTTTAAAATAGTATACACATCTTCGATAGCATCGGGCACAAGAAATACTTCATACTGCAATTCCATCTTGCCGGCTTCAATTTTTGACAGATCCAATATGTCGTTGATCATCTGCAGAAGATGTTGTCCGCTGCTGTGTATATCTTTAACAAAATCTTCCTGTTCCGCATTCAAATCGCCGCATAGCTTATCTTTCAGCACTTCCGCAAAACCGATTATCGCGTTAAGAGGCGTGCGGAGTTCGTGTGACATGTTGGCTAAAAACTCCGATTTCATCCTATTCGCGCGTTTCAACGCGGAAACGGCCCGCTGCAAATGCTCGGTTTTCTCCGCAATACGCTGCTCCAGCAGGGCATACGAGGCATTCAACTTGCCTGACATGTCATTAAAAGCCTCTCCCATCTGACCGACTTCATCATTGGTAGTAATGTTCACTTTTGTTGTTAAATCACCTGTTTTACTGATAGTGGTGGCAGCAACGGTTAATTTTTCCACGGGTTTCAGGAATTTGTTTGTCGTAAAAAATATAATAACCACCACCAGCATTATGCTGGTGGCTCCAATGATAATAAAGAATATAAAATCAGAGGCATACCGTTGTTCCGCGATTTCTTTTGGGATAATGACGCTGAGCCCTCCTCGTATTTCTCCGAGTTTGTAATCGTAGCCCGTATTATAATTATCCTGCACAACTTTCGGCGCATTTTCTTTTGCCCCATGACAAAGAAGGCATTCTTTTTTCACGTATAAGGGGTAAATATAGCGCTCGACTCTTTTGCCCTCTATCAGATCGTCTGCCCAATATTCCACCATAGATGGGTCTTCTTCCATTTTTTTGAGTATTTTTTCTTCGAATTCATCAGGTTTGTTTTCCGCGTTTCGATACCGCAAACTGGTCTGTTTAATAATATACCCGGTTTTTTCCGCGAATTTTTTGCTGATTGCGTTCGTGGAGATAGCAGGGATAAAATTCTTTGTCTGTTCATTGATTTCCAGCCCGGAGGTATACAGTACAGAGGCGAGATAGTTTCTCGAAGTTTCCAGTTCTATCACCAGCATTCGCGCTTTTTCACGTATCTCTTTTATAAATTCCTGACGCGTCCGTTTGTAAATAAAGAAACCAACAAGACCGTTCAGAGAGATCAGGGAAGCGGCTAAAATGATTACCAGTTTATGTCGTATCTTCATAGTTCTTTCGTAATGCTGATAGCCCCTAACGGGCAGCACTGTCCAAATCCTTCTTCAACATCCCATGTGCTTGCTCTCTCCGGAACAAGCTTTGCCTTGTCATGTATCAGTATGATCGCCTCACCAGAACTCACCACGCAGATTCCGCAGCCGACACATTGTCTTTGATCTATCGTAATAGAAATAGTTGTGCCATTTTTCTTCAATTTCATATGGTCGGGATATTTTCGCCCCTCTTGTTCTTCAAGAGGCATAAGATTTCCCGAGAGATGTTTTTTAATTTGCTGCCTGCCGTCCCTTTCGTGCCGGAATATTGACCTGCCGCATTGATCGCAGATATGCAGTTCCTGAAGTTTTTTCAGATAATCCATGACTGTTTGAACGACGGTCGCGTGGCTCCATGTTAGAGGAGAAACGGATACCGGCTCACCGGTAAAAGGGTTGATCTGTTCGGCAAGAACACCGGAGGGAAGCGCTCGTGAAACCACCCATTTCAGGTAGTACATTGCCGGATCAAGGTCTTTCACCGATTTTGCGATTGAAATATAATATTGTGCCATCCACATAGTGCATATGATCCATGGGTTTCCGGGAATTGAATTATCGTTTCCGACACGCTGATAGAAATCCCGCTCATATCGGGCAATCCCCCCTATTCCCGTTTTTACCCATAGGGCATCTTTAATCGCATCCATGGTGTTTCGTACTTTACTGTCATCCGGCGAATACACGCCAAAAGCGAACATGCCGTAAAGACTGGCGTCAATTGTGGCGTCTATTTCGTATCCGCCCTCTCTTTTCGGGACAATCATCCGTAAAAATCTATTATGTTTTTCGCTGTAGAGGTATTGGTCAATCGCCTTTTTAATGTGTTCAGCCGCCTGCCGGTATGTCTTCGTTTTTCCCGTATAGCCGAATATTTCGGAGAGTTTCGATGCGGCAATCAGACCTCCGTATACCGTGGCTGCGGTAAATGAAAGGATGCCCCTCCTCTCTTCCCACAGATCATACGAAGGGAGGGGGAGTCCCGTTTCTTCATCCCGGTAACTTACGAGAAAATCAGCCGCCTTTTCAATAAAAGAATGGTACAGGGGACGTATTACGTCTATTTTTCTGTATAAATCATAGAACTGCCCGATTGCCCAGAGAAGAAGGGCGGTTTCATCCTCCTGGATAGGCACATGTATTTCCTCCCCCCTTATCCACGGGTGCCATGAACTGCCGAATGATCCGTCCGGGTTGTATTTATGCAGTAAAAATCCGTCTTCGATCATAACGCTTGCGCAAAAGTTATAGGGGGCGACCACATTCGCGCAAAAGTCAAAAAATTTTCTGCAAACAGTCGTATAACCGGCGCTCATGAGCGCATAGGCAACCAGCGCGCCATCTCTCGGCCACATGTAGCTATAGGTGTCTTTCGCGAATTGTCTGATATCCGAGTCGTTTGCAGCAATGATTGCTCCGCCATTATCAATCTGGGTTTTGAGCACCAGCAAACTTCGTTTAAAGAGTTTGATTACATCAGGAGGGATGTTTCCAAAGTTAAATTCTTCTTTATTGACCCAATGTTTCCAGTAGCTTGTCGTGCGGTCAAGTATGGATTGAGGTTTTTCACTTAACAGAATGTTATTCAATGACTCTGCCTCGGCATAGGTACAGCCTGCCGCGATCCAATAGTAAACAACCGATTCTCCGAGAGGAGGAATTTTTACATAAACACCGATTGTAGAGTCCACCGATCCCTGGGCAATGGGATTGCCGCCCAAAATGCCGTCTTCCGCGTCACGCCATGTGCCTTCCGCTCCTTGATGCCGTTTTATTCCGGTAGCAAATTCACGAACTCCCCATACGTCTCCTGCCGAGCAATTGATTAAAAAATAACGGGACCCCTTGTAATGAATAAGACAGTTCTGTTTCGCGTCATAAAATACCGTATCGCCAATTTCACTCTCCATTACACTTAAATCCTGATGGAAAAAAAGGCGTACCTCTCTTCTGACGGGTGAGGTATTTTTAATGATGATTTTGCGCAAATAGATGTTTTTCTCAAAATCGACTACATCGTTGCATTGAAGCTGAAGACGCAACCTTTCATGGTGGGCATGCACCGACGTTGCCAACGTCTCATCAAGATATTCCATGGATATCTTCCACTCATTTGCATTCATCCACGAAAAACCTTCCTGTGTCCATACCCCAAACCGGCATGGGTATCCTCTTGTATGGTTTTCCTTTCCAACGTAAGGAAAATAGAAATCACGAATCGTATAGCCGGAATCAAAAGTTACCAATAATGACCCGTTTCCTACAGGAATATCTCTGGGCATAGGTAAAAACCTTTTCTGCTAAGTTGCTGAAATTTTATACTTTCCAGGGAATATCATCATCTGAAAAAAGAATTTCCTCGTTGGTAAGCATATCCAGTTCGGTCAAAGATTGATCGGCATGCATCTGTTCAAGGCTGGCAAGCTTTTCAAACAATCTTTTTTCTTCCGGAGTTTTTGCCTCAAGCGCCGCGTTTTTGTAAAACTTGTATGCCTTATTTTCGGCATTTGCAATAAGTTTTACAATATCCATAAGCGTCGCGTTCGTATCGTATTTTTGTATGTCAAGAGGATGCCTGGTTGAAATAATTTTATCCGGATCGAAAGTTTCTCCGTATGCATCCTCAAACCATGATTTAAGTATTTCTTCATGTTCCTGTTCTGCGTCTGCCATCAGCTTCAAGCGCTTTTTCGCATCCTCATTTTGTATTTGTTCCCGCACTTTCAAATAAAACTTTTTTGATTTGTTTTCCTGTACGATTGCGGTTTCGAGTATCTGCTTCAGTGCGTTATTTTTTTCATTCACTGTTTCACCTTATAGGTTAGGCTGTCTTTGGCAGCGACTTTTGAGATATTCACTACAAATACCGGTGAAAAACAACCCCCTCGCCCCTTTTATTTAGCGGGATTTCCTTTCGTCCCCCTTAGAAAAGGGGGATACGGGGGGTTGTCTGGCACACTATAATACAAACCTTGAAATTCCTTAAAATAAAATATAAGGTAAAGCACGGAGAGATCAAATACAATTGCAAATTAGTGCCTTTTTTTAAGATAAAAGTATACCATTTTAACAGTATTTTTCAAAAGATGAAAATTTGAGAAAAAAGTCCATTGACAAGAAAAAAAGAGCAGTATTATATTTGAGAGTATCGAATTTTCACAGTTTCAAAACTACTAAATCATATCAATACTCATTGAAAATTTACAGATCAAACTAAGCGAATAGAGATATATCACGGTTCATCATTTTCATTTTAAGGCGTGAGTGTTCCAGGGAAAGGTCTATCCATAGGTTTACCACTTTTTTAAACTCTTTATAGGTTTTTACCTGCTGACGAATATCTTTGACAAGCAAAGGCTTTACATATTCCGTCCGGCTTTTCATTCTGTATGTATAACTGATCTGATAGTATGCTCCTTTTTTACTCAAGGGGTCTTTATACTGTTTCGTCAGAGTCCCCGGTCTCATTTCATCAATTGACAGAAGCCTTTCCTTGATTTTTTTAATTCTTTCTTCAATTTTTTGTAGTTTTTTTGCTGACATATGTATAGCATATATATGCTATTCTATATTGTCAATATATATTTTAAGAGGAGGAAGATTATGGCGCTTTGGATCACATGGCAGAATATCGTACTGCAACTACGCCCCGCCAGCACACGATTGAGAAACTTTCTGTGGTTTGCTGCTGTCTTGGCAGGGATTACCGTTCGGCCTGATTTATTTGGTGTTTCGAGCATTATACGAGGACTCGGATTAAAAGGCGCCTGTTATAACAACCTTCCGGATTTCTTCCATAGCAGTGCATTGTCTGTGGAGAAACTTACCCATTTATGGACAAGGATAACAAAAACATGGGGTCAAACCTAATCTATTGACAATAAAGAGTTTTTCCCTTTAAAAAGATTATACATTTAACAGTTTTGATCACAAGGATATGTTGGAATTGATTAACGATAATAGGGACAGCTACCATTTTTATGAAAATAAATAGTCGCTGTCCCTGTTTACCATGAAGGACACTGTAACATTTTTTCTCTATTTTTTATCAATCTCGCCAAATTATTTAATATTTAAATAGTTTTTCTGCTTCTCTTGTTCTGCCAATATTTTCTTGGCTTCTTTCAAATCTATCTTTGCCTTGTGACCGTGCTTCCCAAGCAAATGCAAAAGATTGCTGCCGTTTAGTAATGTAAGTGGTTTTCCTTTGGCAAATTCATACGCATCAGGCCCGTAGTCAGCGGTAGACACTAATATCCCTTTTGTCGCACCCTCATTCATGACTGTTCCAAAAA
>VGXV01000048.1 GCA_016873165.1 Planctomycetota bacterium
CAGGGTTATACAAAGACGGGCTTACGGCCTAAGAGACGAAGAATATCTACGCTTAAAAATTCTGACATGTATGCTTCCTGAGATATGAAAATCCCTAAAATCTACCCACTCGTTTCCACGATGACCCATAAAAATAATGTTCAGGGAATTGCGGCTGAGCCAGTGAGGCCTCAATTATCCTATCTGACTCTTTGGCGACTGTAAGGGCGCCGGCATATTCCCCAAAGATATAAAGCGTCTGCATCTTAAAGATGTAATATACGCTTAAGGGAGTAAGATTATTTTCCTCCTTCATTTTCTGGACGTGAAGGTCTTCATTATAGGTATCATCTGAAAAACTGCCTCGTTCTCTGGTGTTTCCCTTCAGGCATAGGGCCATTTGTAATGCAGCAGTCACATAAATGCCGGAAGATTTTTCTTTTATCCTGTTAATAAAACCAAGATTATCTCTTGCTATCCCTATTAAGTCGTCAAGTATATATCCCCGTATTGTTAGTTTTATGGAAAAAAAAGCGAGTGTGTAACATGCAAAAACAAGATCGCCAACCTCAAGACAAAGATGAAAAACTTCCTTCATGGGAATTTCATCTTTTTTCAGATGTACCTTCCAATGGCTGACAAATGCGTGAAAGGTAAAAAGAGTTTTTTGCCGTGTCGTTCTGCTTTCATATTTTTGATTTAGTCGGAGGGACATCTGCCCAAATTCATACCCGCCTTCGATATCGCCTAAAGCGCCGGCAAGGACAGTGCCGTACAGACTGTAAGCAAAGGAAGAAACATCGGTATTGCCATATTGGAAAGACAAGTTAACCATCTTAATACTGAGAAATACAAGCATGTTCATATCCAGTAAGTATGCAGGATCGGGCAGGTGCTTGAGAATACTCATGGCTGCGAGTTTTTCCTGGTCAAGCATATCGGGCAGAAGGATTAAGTCGCGTATGTTTTTCATGCCATGCCATTTTTTTTGATAACGGAGATATTTGGATTTCAAATATTCCTGAAGGATTATTCCCTTTCCCGGTTTAACAGGCAAAATGATGCCATATAAACGAAGCCCCTCTCTGCCTAAGTCTATTGCGTCCTTAAACCTGCCCTGATTGGTGTAGAGGGTTATTTTTTTACTATATACCGTCACTTTTTCCCTGTTCGTTTTTAGTTTCTTCAAGATAACGTTAAATAGATTTTCTGCTTCAACGAAGTTGCCGCACAGGTATTCACATTCTGCGCGCTCCATAGAGAGTTCGTTTGTTAAGTCATAATGGGTTTGCCAGCTATTTTCATCAAGTAATTGCATGCCGGTTGTCACATATTTTAACGCGTCTTCGTATGCAGTGGACGTCTTTGCCTTTTTTCCGGCTTCCAGATTGAGCCGGGCCAATTGAATCCTTTCACCCGAAAGCGTTATGAGATTGATTCCGTAATTTAAATGATTAACAATATCGAATATCTTTTCGTCTTTTTCTTCAGGGGGGACGCCCTTAATCATGAGCCTGCCGATCTTCAGGTGGGTATCCTTTTTTTGTTCGTCATTCATCAGTGAATACGCAGCCTGTTGTACGCGATCGTGGAGAAACTTGAACTGAATGGAATCAAGATGATGTTCGCCTTCTTTTGCATCGTATGAGGTATTCTGAATGTCACAATTCTCAGCTTGCAGCCTGTAATCAGAAATGATGAGTCCTTTCTTTATAGCTGTCCACAATTCTGTTACAGTTTTTCGCTTCGATCTTTCACAAACAATGGATAAGGTATTTAAATCAAAGTTGTTTCCTATGCATGAGGCGTATTTCAGGACTTCCTGCACCCGCGAGGGAAGTGTTTGTATCTTCCCCGCCATCAGATCAACCACATTTTCCGTTATTCCTCTTTCATCAATCTGCCTGACATCCCACCGCCATTCCCCTCTGTTGCTATCGAACTCAAGTAATTTATCCTGGTAAAGGGTTTTTAAAAATTCATCAATGAAAAATGGGTTGCCAGCCGTTTTTTCCGTAACGAGCATTGCCAGTTCCTGGGTGTTTTCTTTTCTGCACTTCAGTGTTTCGGAGATTAACTGGTTCACGTTATTTGTATCAAGAGGATTTAAACAAATGCTGCTTACTGTTGTCCCTGCCTTTTTAACTTCTTCTATAGTCGAGAGTAATGGATGAGTGGCGCTAACTTCATTATTCCGGTATGCGCCTACTATCAGAAGATATTGTGTCTCGGTATCGGTGGTGAGATGTTGTATCAGCTTTAACGAAGCAGAATCTGCCCATTGCAAGTCATCCATGAATAAAACCAACGGATGTTTCTTTTGAGCAAAAACGCGCGCGAAATTTCGGAAGACCATATTAAAACGATTTTGGGATTCCGCAGGCGGCAGATCCTGCAGTTCGGGTTGTTTTCCGAGAATCAATGCTATTTCAGGTATAACGTTTATGACCACCTGTGCATTTGGCCCCAGTGCGTCCAGTATCTTTTCCTTCCAATGGGCAATTTTTTCTTTATTTTCCGTAAGTAATTGCCGAACGAGATCCTGGAACGCCTGGATGAGGCATGCATAGGGAATATTGCGCTGAAACTGGTCAAACTTCCCGGAAACAAAATAACCTCTTTGCTCAACGATCGGGCGGTGAATTTCACCCACAAGACTGGACTTTCCAATACCTGAGTACCCGGATACAAGCATCATCTCCGTCCTGCCTGAACAAGCACGATTGAAAGCTGCAATTAACATTACGATTTCCTTATCCCTGCCATACAGTTTTTGAGGGATATGTAAGGTTTCATGCCTGTCTTCTTTGCCAGGAACAAAGCCTTCGGGCGATTGCTTCGTTTCTATCAGTCTCCAACATTTTTCCAGATCAGCTTTCAGACCGAAAGAGCTCTGGTATCGGTCCTCGGCATTTTTTGAAAGTAGTTTCATAATGATTGCCGAGAGGGCTTTGGAAATTTGTGTGCTTACTGTATGGGGAGGCGCCGGTTTTTTTGCTATGTGGCAGTGTATCCATTCTATGGGGGTGCTTGCCTGATAGGGAAGTTGTCCGGTAAGGATTTCATAAAAGGTAACACCCAGCGAGTAAAAATCGGTGCGATAATCAATGGCCCTGTTCATGCGGCCGGTTTGCTCCGGCGACATGTAATATAAGCTTCCTTCCAAAATGTCGGGGTTGACGACTTTTTGATATTCTCGGGAAAGCACCGTAGAAATGCCGAAATCGGTTATTTTGACCAACCCCGTTTCAGGGTTAAAAATAATATTCGAAGGTTTAATATCCTTATGGATAATTTGATTTTTATGAAGTTCTGCAAGGGCATTTACTATCTGAATTGCTATTTTAAAAAAAACCTCTGTTTCGATACCATGGGAGGTTATTATTTTTTTCAGAGGAATACCGCCGAAATCTTCCAGTATCAGCACAACACTATTTCCGTATTTTTGCAATCCATACGTTCGTACAATTCCATCAAAGTTCAGATCCTTGCTGATTTCATACTCGTGTTTTAATCGTGCAATATCATCCGGAGTAAAATGTTCTTCCTCTACGGTTTTAATGATTACCGGCGTGTTGTCTTTGAGCTGATATCCCTTATAAACAACGGTCTTATGGCCTTTATAAAGCTCGTGTGTGATCTTATAGTCTTGTAATGTTATCATTGGATTCTTCTGATTTTGATATCTATATTTTGACGAATGACATATTCTTTTCTTCCATTCAGGGCTAAAGCCCCTTGGTTTTGGTTTTTTCTAACCCCAGCCTGAAGGCTGGGGTTAGTTCATTGGAGAAAGGGAATGCGTCCAAGCTGTTTATCTTTTAACTCCGCCATTTATGGCGGAGATTAGCATAGCTAAAATATCGGCTTTAGCCATGATTTCCGAAGTTGTATTTTCTGATGAATTTCTCATATTCCTGCATGAATGAAACCTTCTTATGGTGCTCCTCCTGACGTCTGAGGTAGTCCCTCACTTTATCTGGCATAGATTCACTTATTGATACAGCAAAGTATTCATCAGCCCATTCCAGTTTTGGCTTTAACAAGTTGTTTTTGTTTGCCCAAAATGCTGATTCACCTTTTATAAGTTGTAATGCTTTTGAAATACTCATTTCTGCATTCAATGCTAACAAACAATGGACATGGTCAACATGTCCGTTGATAAAATCAATGTATATCTCCTTGGACTTTGCATTCTCTCTAATATGCTGAAACAAATCCATTCTGTTTTCTTTTGAAAGAATTGATTCACGATTCTTTGTTCCCCAAACGGCATGTATCCATATTTTGACGAATGACATATTCTATTCTTCCATTCAGGGCTAAAGCCATTTTGTTTTGGGTTCCTTCAATCTCCCAGCCTGAAGGCTGGGGTTATGTCATTTGATCTTTCTTTCCATAGCCTTGTAAGGGTGGATTAAGCGGAGCGAATCTACCATTCATGCGATAATCGTTGGTGGATACGACGCAAAAACCAGCGCCTTTATCCACCCTACCCACACCGATCCCATAAACGGTTACAAAAATCGGGAATGCACCCAAGCTGTTCATCTTTTAACTCCGCCATTTATGGCGGAGATTGGTATAACTAAAATACCGGCTTTAGCCGTGATTTCCAATTAGCGAACAAAATCAAAACCATTATTTAGTCTTGATTGAATTCTATGTTTTTGAAAGCAATCAAACAGGTTGTGAATTTCGCTAACAACGGAATCTTCCATAAAATATTTTGCTTCCTCAAGGACGAGCAAGTAATCCTGTTTTGGTATTATGTGCATCAATTCCCGCAAATCAAATGTTTTCAAAACAGCCTTGAGCATTTCCACAAGTTCTTTTTCTGTCATTTTAAGAGTAAACGTCTTTTCGCACAATATCGGATCTACGGTGTAAAACAAATTGATAAATTTATCCAGTTGATACGCTGAGGCATTGGATAAAAAATGAGTGGCGATGGCATTCATCAGGATTTCATATTTTTGGTGTGCCTTATAATGCGGTATTGATAATAAACTTTTTTTATCCAGAGAATTTGTTGCCAGCGCCTTGCTTATTTGTTGGGAAAAATACTTATAATTATCCAGAATAAAACCCATGCCCCATCCGCACGGCGTTGTCCAGCAACCGGCATCTCCGGCAAAGACTACATGGTCTTCCGCGATTTGTTGTGAAAGGGTGCCTGAGGGATACCATCCGTATTTCAGTTCTTTGATGGTGATATCACGGAATTGTTTTGTGCTGTCTTCATTTCGGATGACGTGCATGTATTCCTTTTCCATTTCATCACGGGACATTTGTTGCTTGCGCAAGTAGAGAATAAGCGAGAAAGAGGTATTTTCATTCAGAATTTCATATTCGAAGACCGGTCTGCCATTTTCGAGGGAGGTATCTATATGCAGATTGGTGTCCCTGAATGTTTGCCACATCATATAGTCGCCGATTTCCATTCCTCCCAGTCCGTTCGGATGCTCTCCGATAGCCCCGAAGACCGACCACCAATAAAAATTCCTGCGGTCTATTTTGTATTTTTCCACTATTCCGGAATTATACCCGGACGCGTCGATAAGCAATCTGCCGGTATACACTCCTTTTGTTGTTTCGACAGAGACAATGCCATTATCGATAGTGTGGTTTTTGTATTCGCAGTTGTCGGTAATTTGCGAATTATTGTCTTTAATTATATTGACCCAGTGCGGCAGGATTGTGTTTTCGTTTATATAGGGATACCGGTCGAACAATTTTGCCCTAAATGACAAATTCGCCCCCAAAAACGTCTTTGCTAAAAAACGGGTAACTCCTCCATACGTATAAGGCTTTATGTCTTCGTCCACAACATCAAGAGGCACGAACCAGCTTCTGTTTGTTTTGCCTGCGGTGTTTTTTTCTATGACCAGAATATTATAATTTTTGGAAAGCTCCGATCCGATGCTAAGTCCTGCCGGGCCTCCTCCTACGATTATAGCGTCATAATGCATTTCTTTTTCCATTTTGTCTCCAACTTTCAGGGAAAACGTAACACTTTAGCTTTTTGAAAAAGACTTTGATTTCCTGATTATAATACACCTCTACTATTGGCACCCGGACATCCATTAACTCCGCACTTTAGTGCGGAGACGCCCGCAATAAATACACCGGCTTTAGTAGAGACAGGTTTGAAACCTGTCTCTACAACCTGGCACAGTGAAAGAAATTGGGCTAACTTTACCTCAGGGCTGAAGCCCATGATTATTTCCCCCTTAACCCCCATGCTGAAGCATGGGGTTAAGGCATGGACAATTTTTTCAAAAGGCTAAAGTGTTACGGGAAAACTGTTTTTCGTGTCAAAAATGATATTTGACGCCGAGAAACAGCAAATAGGCCTTTGTTTTCATTGAACTTTCGTCGTAATCTCCCCCTACAATATCGCTTGAATTAACGCTGTCTCTGTCGGACATCATAAATTGAGAAGCGGTGTCGAATTCCCAGCGATTCCATTTGTGAGTATATCCGACGGAAAAAGTATGTTTCAGCGTACCGGGAATAAAAGGAACCTGTGTGTCCTGAGGCACGGGGTTTTCGTTGTAAATATAACCGCAGCGGACAATATCATTGGTGTTTCCCTTGAAAAAATATTCATATCCAAAGCGCAGTGCAAACGTGCTGTCCCAGTCGATAGGAAATGAGTCGCTTATTTTGTTGCCAAGTGCGGCGTTAAATTCCTCATTATCTCCATCAGTCAATTCAAGGCTTAAACTGTCAAACGCCGATGCCCAGTCAAGATATACCAGATCAAAAGAGAATGTGTTGGATGCGTTTATTTTGTGTGATACCCCCATGCCTATGGAACGCGGCCATTCAAAATTGGATTCCATGTCATATTCTGCTTGTTTATTGCTGAATAAGGCGCTTTCGGGCGCTTCATCAGGAATGGTTACATCCGCTTCGCCCCGTAATGTGGCTTGTGACTCGCTGACAAAAGAGAAGCCCACTACGGTATTTTCGGTTATTTTGTATTGTGAGCCCAGTGTATAGGTAAACCCAAAGTAGTCCTGTGCGTCCAAATCTCCCAAAACACTCACTCCCGCCAGCGGTCCTTCCTGAAAGGTGTAGGGCAATTCAAGTTCTGCCGCCTGATACGCGGAGCCGAGAGAAACACCCAGCGAAAGTTTTTCAGTTACCTTAAAAGATGTGGCGGCCAGCATTTTTATCAGTGATGCCTCGGAACGGTAAAGCTGATTGCCGAAACTGACAGGAACATCTCCTTCCGGTGTGCTGCGGGTCATGGAATGTTTTAAGCGGTATTCAGTGCTGAAACACGCGGGCACAAAAACGCCTCCGCCAAAGGCAAATCTGCTCTCCTCTGTTTTTTTGTATACAAACGAAAATGCGGGGATGATAAAAACTTCGTGTTTTGAGTAGTCAAAGTCATAGGGGTCTTCATAGCGAATTTCGGGGTAAATAAATTCGCTGCTCATATCCAGCAGTTTCCCCGCAGGCATATTGACAAGAGCGGAGGGATTGTCGTGTATCAGCACTCCGTTATCAGCATGAGAGATATTTGTGCCGCCCCTTCCGGATGACACGACTCCCATGCTGTCGAGCACAACACCGTTTGCCGTGCAAAGTCTGTTTGTCCACAATAATGAAAAAATTAAAGAAAAGAAGATGAAAACCGGTAAGATAACAAAGGTATTATTCACATACGGCAGCTTTAAACTATTGGATACGTCCCATTTTGAAGGTTTGCTTTTTGTACAAAGCAAACGATATCTGCCTTTCGTATATTTCATTTGTCGGATTTCCTTAAATCATAGAGAGTGTGAGAAAATTATGTGACGTTGTCCTGGGAAATTTTAACTCTGTTGCGTCCTTCCGATTTTGCCTGATATAGCGCCTTATCCGCGGAATTAATTAAACTGTCAGACAATGTATTTATATCAGGAACCGTTGTTGAAATGCCCATGCTGACGGTAACCTGATTGCTTGCCAGCGATTCTTTAAATTCCAACCGCAGCGTGTCAATATTTACCCGTATGCTTTCGGCAATTTGGCAGGCGCCCTCTGTGTCGGTATCGGGCAAAACGATCACAAATTCTTCTCCGCCATATCTGGCGACAACATCTCCGGGTCTTTTCAGCGCATCTCTTAATGCTTTAGCTACTTGCTTCAGACAAACATCGCCCTGCGGATGACCATACGTGTCGTTATAAAGTTTAAAGTAATCAATATCTATCATGATCAGGGAGATTGGCCGGGAGTGCCTGGCAACGCGTCCCCACTCTTTGCTGTATATTTTTTCAAAAGATCGCCTGTTTGCTACGCCGGTAAGCGCGTCGCTAAAGGAAAGCTGCAATAGCATTTGGTTTGCGGCTTCCAGTTGCCGCGTTACCTCAATAAGTTCTTTTTCACGGGATTTTCGGTGATCGATTTCATGTTTGAGTCTTAAAACGGAACGTACCCTTGCGAGCAGTTCAACTTTGTTAATAGGTTTGGTGATGTAATCTACGGCCCCTTCGGAAAATGCTATTTGCAGGTATTCGATATCAGTTTTGCCGGTTACCATAATGATAGGAATATCCTTAAAGTCGGCACATTTCTTTATTCGACGGCATGCTTCTATGCCGTCAATATCGGGCATCATAATATCCATCAGGATGAGATCGAATTTATCTGCCGCAGGCTGCGGACTGTCTATTTCCAGGCAGGCATATGCCTCGGCTGCCGATTCTGCAAAGGTGAGTTTTTGATAACCGCTGGAAGTTAAAAAAAATCTTAGTTGTGTGTGAACATGTTCTGAATCATCAACAATAAGAATTCCCATGGTGATTCCTTTCTCTGCAATTGATCAGATACGCTTCACGAGAAAAAACATCCGGAAAGTAAAAAATTAAGAGCAATGTAACTTATTATATTCAATAAGATAAAGGCATCTTTCTATTGTTTTTGTATCCGCTTTTGCACAACCAACTTGAATATTTCTCCGGATATTCAAGTTGGTTCGTATGGACAAAATGACCGCAAAAACGTCAGGGGGGATGAATATTTATAGATTAAAAAATCTCACGTATGCTATGGGTGATAATTATTAATACGTTAATTTTTTGTCAAGGAATACTTTGCCTGCTTATCAGTTTTTATCGCACATAGCGGTTGATAAGATAGCATATTTATCAATATTTGCAAGACTAATATTTCATTATATAAATATAAATACAAACAACAATATTCCCCAGAGAGATATTTTGAATGTCAGGAAATAAACGAAAAATTTCGGATCTTCTGAGATAAGAACGCCTCGCTTATAGCAATTCAGGATAAGAAAATAATATATGACGACAATAGAATAAGAAGCTGTGCCTGGCCAAAAAGCAGGTTGTGCGGAAAGAGAGAAATCAATAAAATATATTATTAGTATGAATAGAAAGGAGAGTGAATAGGGGAGGCAGCATTCATGCCGGTAAAATCTGTATATTTTTCTGAAAGGGGGAGCGTATGCCACCGGGGTCAATTCTCCGTATATGCCGTATAATAAGAAAACCGTCAGAGGTTATTGATTTATTTTGGGGAGGTCTTCTGTGAATGCTTTGCCCATGCCTTCCATGCTGTTTTTCATTGCTTCGCCGAGTCCTTCCATAAGCTCTCCCATGGCGCCGCCAAAAATAGACATCATGGTCTGGTCTGCGTCCACTTTCCATTGATTATTTTCCTGGATAAGAATTGTTTGCAGTGGAATGGTTATCTGCGACCCGTCTTTCTGTGTATTCAGGATGGTTTCTATCATTGTTTTATCACCATTCATGGTGATGTTTCCAAATGTTATCTGGCTGCTGCTATTGTCGGTATTATTGTAAAGCTTCAAATTGTTGCCGCTTGCGCTGGTTGCAAAAGATTTAGCGGCTTCAAGATCGTTTGCCATTAATGCATCCCAGAATCCCGTGGCGATGTTTCTGGTAACGGCACGAATTGTATCGTCATGGATATGCCTATCTGAAGCAGAGTGATTGTGCCCGTCATGTCCATCGCAACTTTCTTTTGCTCCCGTTGTTTCATTAAAAATATGATGGTGTTCGGAACCGTAACTGCCTGTGGTTGCAGAGTCGGAAAGCTTTTTGCTGAGGTAGGTGACGCCATCTTCCAGTTTGCCGATTTTCCGCTCAAGAGTATCCTGACTTTCCGCAAGTATATCGATTTTATTATGTATTACGTTGGTATCATTAATAATAAGGGTGACGGATTTAGAGAGATCGTCTATTCTTTTTTCCAGTGTTTGAAACGGTGTTTTATCGTAAACGGCTTGTTTTTGTGAAGCACTGCAGCCAAAAATAAAAAGTATCGGCAGACAAACGGTTATGAGTTTTATCAGTTTTGAATTCATGGTTTATTTTGCGTTGAGAAAGGGTTGTGGAAATTACGTCTTAACATGTGAAACCGAGACGGAATAACAGGGATTATTTGTGATTTTGCGCTGACTACAGAGTCAGGCATTTCCCTGATTCATGCGCACAGGTAAAATTTTATTAGGTATTTTTGCAAATTAGAATAAAATAACAGTGGTTTTTAACATATTTTTTTAAAAAAAACAATGAAAACATGGAAATGCGAATACAGTGGGATAATGAAAATACAGATTTTTAAAATATGCAGAATAAAAATCGAAGGATAAGAATCAGAAAGGCAAAAGAGGCGGATTTCGCTGCTCTGTGGGATATTTTTCACGCGGTTGTTAAAAGGGGCGATACGTTTTCGTTTGATCCGCAATCAGACAAAGAGGTATTCAGGTCATTATGGATGGCGCCGCATATCAATACCTATGTCGCTTTAATGGGGAATACAATTCGGGGAACTTATATAATGA
Source organism: Planctomycetota bacterium (assembly GCA_016873165.1). GTDB lineage: Bacteria > Planctomycetota > Brocadiia > Brocadiales > Brocadiaceae > Kuenenia. The sequence goes on from VGXV01000048.1 coordinate 10,811, forward strand.
AACAGAATCAGCCGGGCTTGGGGGGTCACGTTGCCAATTGCGCTTACATGGTAGATCCCGGCGCCCGTAGTCAGGGCATAGGAAAATCAATGGGAAAACATTCAATAGCAGAGGCGAAAAAACTCGGCTTTCTGGCCATTCAGTTTAATTTTGTAGTAAGCACAAATATTACGGCGATTCATTTGTGGTTAAAACTTGGGTTCAAGATTGTGGGAACAGTGCCGGCGGCATTTAAGCACAGTGAATATGGTTTTGTGGATATCTATATCATGCATAGGTATGTGTAATAATTCCCAATATTTCGTGGTCATAGTATGGCGCTGGCCGGTGTACTGTCTTTTTGAGAACAGACGTACAGTATATTAACGGGTGCATTCCCGGTTTTTTGTAAAAGTTTATTATTTAACTATTTATGTGGCATTATGGGTAATAAAAACGAGTATTCTAACTGCCTAAACAGTCGAATATTTTAGAAAGGGGGCAAAAGTGAAGAAATACAGGCCAATGAAAATATTAGTAAGGTTCTTTTTGTTTATAATGCTAAGCCTTTCTTTTGTAAACAAAACATATGCATATAGCAGTGAGAATTATGGCGCACATTCCATGATTTATCCCGATATGCCGGAGGTTGACATAGAAGAACTCTTTTCCGAGAGTTCGGCATTGGGGGTCGATTATATACGAGTCGATGTACAGTTATCCTCTATTTTTGTCGAGGAAAACGACCCTCCTGACTGGAATCCGATGGATATTGTCGTTGAATTGTCGGGGAAATATAATGTGCAGATTTTGGGAACACTTAACTCCATGCCTGACTGGGCAGGGAATTGTCCATCGGGAGATGTAACGTACGACCCTAATTTCTGTCCGCCGGCAGACTATGATCAATGGTCAGATTGGATTACCCAGATTGTGGAACGATACAAAGAGGATATTCATTACTGGGAAGTCTGGAATGAGCCCAACGAATATACGTGCACCAGCACGGAATGCGAGGGTTTTTTTTACGGAGACGCTACGGAATATGCAAAATTGCTTTCGGCAACCTACGATGCAATTAAGGCAGCAGATAGCACCGCATACGTTCTGATTGCCGGTGTATTCATGCCGCTTAACCATGATGATTTATCCGAATGGCTTCAGGAAGTGTCAGAAAATGCTTCGGGGAAATTTGATATTGCCAGCATTCATGTTCGGGACGACCTTGATAAATTGCCCGATATGGTGAAAGAGTTCAAAGATATGTTTTCATCCAGCGGTTTTAACGGACCGATATGGGTTTCGGAACATGGATATACTTCTGATCCTAATTATCAAACCGATGCAAATTATAATAACGGATTACTATCTCAGGCGCAGTACTATGCATCTTCCATTAATACCATTCTTGATAACGGAGTCGATAAGGTGTTTGTTACCTTGAGAGATAATGATGAATTGGAAGCGGCAGACGTTGCGGAAGGATTGCTTGCACAGGTCATAGACGACATAACTACCGGTGAAGTAACATTTATCGAGAAACCTTCATATGCCGCCGTACAGGAACTCATAAACGCAAGCGCTACTCCAATTCCAACGCCTTCTGTAACAGCCACTCCAACCCCGAATGATTGTAATGCTAAATCTATTGAGACGTCAGTTTCTGAGTTAAACCTTGTTGCGGGAGAAAGTAAAGACGTTACGGTGACAATAAAAGGGGAGAATGACTGTATCCCGGAAGGTATTACGATGAATGCAAAGGTGAAGAAAGGCAAAAAATTAATAGAAATATCGCCGGAATCAGCGGAAACGGATGAAAACGGGGAAGCGGCATTTACCATTACTGCCGGAAATAAAAAAGGCAATACAAAAGTGCTATTCACCGCAGAGGGGTTAAAGGCTAAGGTGAAAGTAAAAGTCGGCACAGAGTGATGGGAAAAATTTTGTGAAAAGGTGAGAGAGGGTTGAAAGAACGAATAGTATCTGTTGGGTATTTTTGAGGATATTTTTTTATTTATGGGAGTAACTATGACACTCAAGCACGATGATCGCGCGCCGGAGTTTACCTTGTCTGACCAAAATGGCAAAACACACAAATTATCTGAATTTAAGGGACAATGGGTATTGATTTATTTCTATCCAAGAGACAGCACTCCCGGATGCACAAAGGAAGCATGTGCCTTTCGGGATAGTTTCACGGACTTCGAAAAGATGGGGGCAGTTATTATCGGGATAAGCACTGATTCCGTAGAAAGTCATGAAAAATTTGCAAAAAAATACCAATTACCCTTTATCCTGCTGGCGGATGAAGATAAAAAAGTAGTAGAAGCGTATGGGGTATGGGGAATGAAAAAATTCATGGGGAAAGAGCATGAGGGAACAATAAGGATGTCTTTTTTAATTAATCCGGAGGGAAACATTGCAAAAATTTATGAAACGGTAAAACCTACCGATCATGCAAAGGAGGTATTAAAAGATTTGAAAGAAATGGATGCGTAAAAGCAGCTATTACGAAAACAACCATTAACGATATTGAATTCAAAAACAATCCGGGGTATGCCTTTAGCCCTGCTGTCTTTGAAACAATTATAGTGTTATGGCACAGAATAGCTCTTTTTTTTCAGGAGATTTGCAGTAGAAAAAAGATTTGCATAGAATCGTTCTGCCTGTTTGAGATAATTGCCTTTTAAATTATCATAATCTTCCAGCATTTTTTTCTTATCGGAAACGGTACCCTTTAAGGATTTCAGTTCTTCATCGTATGTGTCTGCCCATTCGGCAATCATATTTTTTGTCACTTCGATATGAAATTGGATACCATACATGCATCTGCCGTATTTGACCGCTTGATTTTCGCACAATTCCGAGGTGGCAAGCCTCTTTCCCCCTTCCGGTATGCTGAATGTGTCGCCGTGCCACTGGTAGACGGTTATTTCACCGGAAAAATTTTTAAATAAATTATCCTGCAATCCTTCTTTGTCGATGGTAACCTTGTAAAACCCGATTTCTTTCTGTGGGTTCTTTGATACCTTGCCGCCGATTGCCTTGACAATAAGCTGTGATCCCAGGCAAATTCCTAAAAAAGGCATGTCCCGTTTTATTACTTTTTTCAGAAAAATATCTTCTTCAGCCAGAAATGGATATTTTTCTTCTTCATACACATTCATGGGGCCTCCCAGACTTACTACCATTTGAAGATTTTTTTTAATCTCCGGCAGTTTGTCTTTGTTTGAGAGATCAATTATTATGTAAGGGATTTTGTTGTCTTCCAGAAAATCTCCAATTGTCCCAGGGCCTTCAATATCGATATGTTTAATGAATAGTATCATGGTTATGTGCCTGCAAAGAAAAATGAAAAATGTGTCTATTACGAATGCTTTCAGTATAACGGAAGAAAATATACATTTTCTTAAGAGAAAAACGTTTCAATTGATCACTGTGTTTGATGGTATAACGCTCCCTTTGGGGATAATGATAATAGAATCGCAAATCATATAATTTCCTGCATCAAGATTTTCTCTGTTTTTTGTATTTTCAATGTGAACGTTTTCTCCGATGTGAACATTTTTGTCAACAATAGCGCCCACTATTTTTGTGTTATTGCCAATTCCGATGTTCGGTATTTTCTTTGTACTGTTTGCACGAATATTTGCTTCCGTTTCATAATAATCGGTACCCATAATTACAGAATTTCTGATGGCGGTATTTTTCCCGATTTTTGTTCGAAATCCTACTACAGAATTACTTATTTCTCCTCCATCGATAACACAGCCATCGGCGATAATTGATTGCGTGACCTTGCAATTGTTTATGATGGATCCGGGAAGGAATAGCGGATTGGTATATATCGGATTTTTCTCGCTGTAAAGGTTAAATCGCGGGTTCAATGTTGCTAGTTCAAGATTGGCCTCATAAAACGATTTAATTGTTCCGATATCTTCCCAATATCCGTCGAAGAAATGGGCGTGTACGGATTTTTCCTTTATAATTTCAGGGATAATTTCTTTGCCAAAATCGGGTTTTTTAATGTCCCGTAATACTTCTTTTAATACATTGATGTTAAATATATAAATACCCATCGAGGCTAAAAGTGTCCTGCCTTTTGGCGCGAGTCCCCTCTTCTCGAAAAATGACGCATCCAAAGAAAGCGAATCGATGATTGCTTCGTCCTTCGGCTTTTCAAAAAAATCGGTAATGCGTCCCTGTTTATTTACTTTCAAAAGACCCAAAGCGTGCGCGTGCTTTCTTTCCGCAGGAATAGCGGAAACGGTTACTTCAGCGCCGGAACTGATATGCTCCTTGATAAACTGCTGATAATCCATTTGATATAACTGGTCTCCGGAAAGAATCAAAATGTATTCAATATTTGGCTGGTCAAAGAAACGAAGGTTTTGTCGGACGGCATCAGCAGTGCCCTGATACCAGTCCAGACTGCCAATCGTCTGGTTTGCCGCAAGGATTTCAATAAATCCTTTTGAAAAGTTATCAAATTTATATGCCCGGGTGATATGCCGGTGCAGGGAAGCAGAATTGAACTGGGTTAAAACATAAATTTTGTTTAGCCCCGAATTTAAACTATTGCTGATGGGAATATCAATCAACCGGTATTTGCCTGCAAGAGGCACTGCGGGTTTTGATCTTTCTTTTGTGAGGGGATAGAGTCTTGTCCCGCGTCCTCCGCCCAAAATTACTGAAATTACATTATCCATAAATATTTGACCTATTTTAAGAAGAGATTTTTCAATGTTTTATTTAATAATAAGTATTTACTAAAAATTATTACAACATTATACCTTAATACACGAATAATGGAAATAAATAGAATTAAGATTCCTTCTGTTTTCCACGGAAATTACAGGAAGATTTATAGGGGAAAAATCTTGTTCAAGGAACGCCATGGAATACTGTATTTTTAAAGCAATACACGAGGAAGGAATATTTGTGAATTGTTAAAATTTTCGTTATTGATTACATTGCGAATGCACTCAATACGATACGTAGGTATTAATTTATTTTGAAATGCGTAATATTGTCGATGTTGTTTTTGATTTCTTTTACTTCATTAATTTCTTCTTCAACGTTTTTGAATCCTTTCCTGAACTCAGCAAATCCCTTCCCGGCATTTTTCATGATGCCAGGCAGCCGCTTGCCAAACAGCATAAAAACAATCAAACCGATAATAATCCACTCCCAACCGCCCGGCATGGAAAACATAAAGAAATCCTTTCCTATTTTTTTCTGGTGATAATATAATCTGCCAATTCGATAAGCGCTGTTTTGTACGGAGAATCGGGGAGCGGAGCTATTTCATCCTGCGCCTGTTTTACGATGGCTCTTGCCCTGTCAAACGCATATTCTACGGCATCGTGCTCGGTAAGCAGTTCAACGATCGCATTCTTTCTTTCATCCAGATGGCCTTCGAAGATCAATTCCTTTGTTGACTCTCGTTCGCTTGCAGAAAGCTGATTTACCAGCCTGATGAGAGGCAACGTAAGTTTTCCTTTCTTAATATCCGTATTCAGAGATTTGCCAACCTCATCTTCATCGCCCATAAAATCGAGACAATCGTCTATAATTTGAAAAGCAGCTCCTATTTTTAAACCGTAACTTGACATCATATCCGCAAGCTTGTGATTGGCGCCGGCAAAAGTGGCCCCTAAGCGGCAGCTTGTGGCACATAACGAAGCGGTTTTCTTTTCAATAATATCGATGTAATCTTCTTCGCTGAGCCCCATGTCATACCGCCTTTTTAACTGAATCAATTCTCCCTCGCACATGGTATTTACCGTTTGAGAAAGCAATAATGTTGCTATTTGAGAATCAAGGGCGGAAAGGATAGTAAAGCCGCGAGAAAAGAGATAATCCCCGAATAATATGGATATTTCGCGTCCCCATTTTGAATTCATGCTTTCGATATGTCTTCTCATGGCGGCCTCATCTATGATGTCATCATGCACTAATGTTGCGGTATGCACCATTTCCACAACAACAGCAAGGTCGATGTGCTGAGGCGCCGTATCACTAATGCATTTGCCCGAAAGCAACGTCAATGCGGGGCGAAGTCTTTTCCCTTTGTATTTACTTATATGTACAACAAGGTCTGCTAATGAGTTGTTCTGCGGTTGTAATTCTTTATAGAATCGTGCCTCTACCTCATCCATGAGGGATTTGATTGAAGCAAAAATATCCTCGGTTTCCAAAACGAAATCTCTCCTTAATATCACTTGCCAATAATAATGAAGCGAAGCGTTATGATATCAGGCAATATTTAAAAAGTCAAACTTCTTTTCTTCCTTAATTCGCAGACTTTAGCATACACATCATCGGGGGTTATGGAATGAATACACGTAACGTGATCACACCTGCGTTTTTCACAAGGGCTGCAATCAATATCCTTTCTTACCACCAATGAATTGTCGTCATACGGGGCGTAAATAACCGGGTCTTTTGGGCCAAAAATTGCAATTGTTGGAATTCCAAGACACGACGCAAGGTGGGTTGGCCCGGTATCTCCGCCGATATAGAGAGACGCACGTTGTAGTAAAGCGATTAATTGTTTTACCGATGCGGTCTTGCAGGAGATTGTTGCAGGAAAACGCATGCGGGATCGAATATCCTCCGCTATGTCATATTCCTTTCCGCTCCACGTAAAAACAACCGCATATCCGAATTCCTCAATCAGTTTGTCCGACAATTGGGCATATTTTTCCGGCGACCATCTCTTGTATTTACCAAACAAACTTGTTCCCGGATGAAGAATCGCCATGGGTTTTTGATCCAGTTGGTTTTGAAGGATAAAATCGTTAATATAGCTGCGGTCTTGTTCGGAGAGGGAAAATACCGGCTTTTGATAATGCGCCTTAATGCCTAATCCCCTGACAAGTGACAGATATTTTTCAATCCTGTGCATTGCCTTTTGCTGCGGAGCAATGCGCACATTCGTAAAAAGGTAATTGAATTCTTTACAATATCCTCGGGAAAAACCTGCCCGTATTTTTGAGGCGCTCAAATATCCCAATATCCCGCTTTTAAAATTACCATGGAAATCCAATACCACATCGTATTTTTTAGCTCTCAATTGCCTAAAAAACACAATCATTTCAGAAATTATTTGAAAATACCGTCCCGGGCGTTTCAACCATGCCTGCCATCGTTTCCTTGGAAAAACGATTACCTCGTCCACACCGGGAACGGTTTCTACCAAATCCTTGATCTTATCCTCGACAAGCCACGCAATGTTACATTCGGGCAATGCCTCCCGTACATTTTTTACCGCGGGTATTACATGGATAATATCCCCCATTGCACCCAGGCGAATAACTAAAATGTTTTTTGGGTTGATGATATTTTTTCCTATGTGCATGTTTGTTTGGAATTTCAAACTGTTCATGTAGTGGCAAGGCGTGCCTTGCTACTATGTTGTTAAAAGTCGCCGAAGGCCTGAATAAATGCTTAAAAACGCTATCCCGTTCTTTTGTGATTTTCACTGCAGAAGTATCACGTTCCGATTACTGTACTCTCTGTAATGGCTATTTGCAACTCCAATTTAACATGGCATCGTGATCTCTTTCCTCATTTCATGCGCAGTAACTTTGCGTTTGTATTCATTGAATTCGTGGTATATAATTAAAAACCATCAACTAATGCACATCAATTTAATAAAATATATGTATGCCTCAAATAACAAAAATACCCCCACATTTTTCTATCGTGAAAAATAAGAATACCACCCTATATGTTAAGAAAGAGTATAAAGAATTCATTTCAGATATAATAGCCCATACCCATCCTTCAAAAACGGACAATTCAGGTTCTTTCATGGTAAAACAAGGCCGTGGCCGTTATCTATCAGTTCCGATTAAAAAAAATGGCGAAGAAAGACTTATTATCAGAAACTATAAACATGGCGGTTTATTGGGAAAGATTTTTGGGAATGTGTTTCTTAACGGCAACAGACCTTTCAATGAAATTAATATTCATGAAGTAGCCCTGCAAAATGGTGTGCCTTCCGCGGAGGCCATTGCGATAGCAAAGAGAAAGATACTGGGGGGATTTTATTCTGCTGATTTCATAACAAAGGAAATTTCCGGGGCTGTTGACCTGATGCATTTTCTTGCCGAACATCCCGCAGAGTACATCCGGGAATCTAAAAAATCTGTTATTTTGGTGATTGCCGGGTTGATAAGGAAAATGCATGATGTGGGGATATATCATGCGGACTTGCATCTGAAAAATATCCTTGTTAAAAAAAATCCCGATGGAGCGTTTGAGGCATACATAATCGATCTGGACAAATCAACGGTTTTACCGCAGTTAACTCTTTCGAAAAGAATGAAGAATCTGTTACGTCTGGATCGTTCCCTTGAGAAGTACTACTGGCTTCAAAGAAAAAAAACGGGAAAAGAACTTTTTCCCATATCAAAAACCGACAGAATGAGATTTTTCAAAGCATATATGGCAAATGGAACCGAGATGGGCAGAAATTGGAAGGCGCACATTCGCCAATATTACTCATCTCACACATTTCACAAATTCTGGTGGCGTGTACTGAGATTATCTTAAAAACAATTCAACAAAAAAGGTTATTCTATGTTCATCGTAAATATATTATGTCCCGTTCTTTTCTATTTTATAGGGAGCATTCCATTTGGATTTATCGTTGCAAAGTTAGCAAAAGGCGTTGACATACGTCAGGTGGGAAGCGGCAATCCCGGAGCAACCAACGTGTGGCGGGTACTGGGAAAAAAGTATGGAATACTGGTTTTTATTCTTGATATGATGAAAGGGTTTCTTCCGGTTTTTATTTTTGATTACGTAACGCCGGGCCAGGGACGTAATGTTTTCACGCTATTGTGTGCCATTGGAGCGATACTGGGGCATACGTTTCCGGTCTTTCTGGGTTTTAAAGGCGGCAAGGCCGCCGCGACCGGCTGCGGAGTTTTTATATGGCTGTCGCCCATACCGTTATTCATTTCAGCAGCCGCATGGGTGTTGACTACATTTATTTCCCGCTACGTCTCTCTTGGGTCAATGGTCAGTTCCGTCATATTAATAATCTGTATAATTCTTATAAATAAGGAACCCTTCGGGAGCGGACTGCCTATAACGTTGTTTTCCATATTTATCTCGGTATTCCTCATCATACGTCATAAATCCAATATCAAGAGAATCATCAGCGGCACGGAAAACAAGATCGGCAGGAAAACGAAAACTGAATGAATATTGCAAAATTCCCTTTAAAGGCGTGCATACATCTTTATAAGTCGCTTTTGTCTTCCATGCGTTCAACAATATCAGTGATTAGGAGGGAGAGATGAGGTATTTCCGTTGTTGCGATGATACAGATAATATCTATATTCACACCAAAATAATCATGTATTCGCTTATCTCTTGTCCCCGCAATATTTTTCAAAGGAATACCAGGATTGTTTTCTTTTATGTTAGCTGATAATAATTTGACTGCTTCCCCAAGAATTTCAATGTTTCTTATAACAGCATCTTGTGTTTTGAAATCCGTTACAAAATCATCATATTCGAGTTCTCGTGTATATGATATTATCCGCACATATATCAGCGAAATCCTGCAATATTCACTTTTAAGAGGATATTAAGATGAATAGTTGCTGATAATTATAAAAGATTTAAAGATAAAATCAATCCGGTAGCCAAAAATTCTATTCCACACTTTTCAATATCCGCAGATATTTTTCCGGATTGACAAAGCCGGTGATGGTTTTGTCTTTCAACACCTTGCCATCTTTATCCACAAATAGTATTGTCGGCAGGCCGACAATCTGGTATTGTTTCCACAGTTTTTTTATCTCAGGATCATCCGAGTTTGTGGAATCTATTTTAATATTTACGAATCTCTTTGACTCCTCTATAACCCGCGGGTCAACATACGTGATCTTTTCAAATTCCATACAGGCGGAACACCACGTTGCCCAAAAGTCGATTATCGCCACTTTCCCTTCTTTCCGGGCCTTTTCGAGTCCCTCTTTCTCGTTTGTGATCCATTGTATTTCCTCTTTATGTGTGCTGGCAGTCTGAATAGGTGTCGAAGTAAATAACGGCGGCACGATGAATCCTTTTATTATCAGGTGGCCGACTAAAAAGTACGTGCCAAAGATAAATGCTATTAGACCGAACGATTTTTTAGCGCGTTGAAAACGAGAGCTTTCGGTTGTTAATCGGTCAAAACCTCCTGCGAACACCGCGGTGACGATTAAGAAAACTCCGAGTATGATAATGAAGGCCCCTTGGGGAATGATAAACCGCAGGTAATACAGAGCCATTCCGATTAAGAGTAGTCCGAATATTCTTTCCACCGTTTCCATCCATGAGCCGGATTTGGGGAGTGCCCGTATCGCACCCGAAAACGTCCCCAGCACGATGAGGATAACACCCAATCCCCACGCAAATACAAACAGCATCCAGAATCCTAAAAATTTGTTTCCGGTACTTGCAATATATACCAGTAAACTGGCAAGGATCGGCCCGATGCACGGTGATGCTACGATACCGGAAATTAAACCCATGACAAAAACACCGGCAACGCCCTTTCCCGTTTTCCCGCCAAGCCGGTCGGAAATAAATGACGGCACTCTTAAGTAATATACCCCGAACATGCTCATTGCAAGGGCTACAAATACCACAACGACAAAACCAATAACCCATGGACTTTGCAAGGCAGCGCCGAACAATGCGCCGGTAGAGGCTGCCGTTACCCCCAGCGCGGAATACACAATGGAAATGCCCATCACGTAAATGAGTGAAAGGTAGAATGCCTTCAGGGGATTCCTTTTTCCTTCCTGTTCGCCGGAAGACTGTCCCCCGATTACTGCCACAGTGATGGGAATCATCGGATACACGCACGGAGTAAAACTTAAGCCGATTCCTGCCAGGAAAATAAAAATCAGTGACAAAAAAATGCCCCTGTCTTCAATGGTTTTTTGTATATCTCTTGCATCCGGCGATATCTCCTTTTCCTGCAGCGCGCGTGAAGTATCTTCTTCTTTTCCCGTGAAGGTAATATTCGGAGGAGATTTGATGGTTAACGGCAACTGCAGAGTCTCCGTCCTTGGAGCAAAACAGATTGTGGCAGAACACCCCTGGTAGCGAACCTTCAGTTGGATAGTATGCAGTCCTTCAGGCACATTTTCCGTTAACTGCACATATGCTGCTATTGCAACCTGTTCCTCGTAAAAACTTACCTCTTTCTCCAAAAAGGGGTCTGTTTTGGTTTTTCCTTCAGGAAGTTCTGTTGAAAAAATATCATAGAGGTCAGGTTCTCCGCTCATTATTTTTAATTGATCTTTGTATATGTAATGGCCGGGATCCATTGTGATAGTAATCGTTACGGGGACTTGTTCCCCGACAAAAACTTCATTTTGCACGACTGTCGCATATACTCTGAAAGGAATGGAGTTTGCGAATGAAACATTTTGAATCAAGAAAAATAAAAAAAAACTATAGAGAAGAATTTTCAGCATATTGGTTTTCATAATTTCTCCCATATCGAAAATGAAAAACAAACGATTTGGTTGTTTTTTCAATTATCCTTTTTGATAAAGATAATTTTTCGATAGTTTATCAATATTACAAGTAAATATTCCTGCAACAAAGTAGTTTGACTCATATGTCATATTATGCTATTATCGAAACGTTAAATACAGTAAAAAATGTACGCGCATGTTTATTACTATTCTATTTTTTTTAATGGAGACGGTTTGCATTGCCAAAAGGAAAACATATTATTGTTGGCTCACGAGGAAGTAAGCTTGCATTAATCCAGACAAATTGGGTTATTTCCGAACTTAAGCGGCTTAACCCCGGTTATGAATTTGAAATTAAAAAAATCTCCACCAGCGGCGACAAGATTACCGATGTGCCTTTATCCCGACTGGGCGGAGTGGGCGTTTTTACAAAAGAGTTAGAAGTCGCTTTGATTAAGGGAAAAATTGACCTTGCGGTTCACAGCGCCAAAGATATCCCCACGGAAATACCCGAAGAACTAATTCTTGGGGCGATGCCAAAGCGTGTTGATCCCAGTGATGTTCTTATCAGCGCGAAGAATGTTACTTTAGAAAGGCTTCCGGGAGACGCGCGTATCGGCACCAGCAGTTTACGCAGAAAGGCGCAGCTTCTTGCGCTGAGGCCTGATTTTGAAATTGTGGATCTGCGCGGCAATCTCGATACCCGTATTAAAAAACTCGAAGCGAATGATTTGGATGGCATTATCGTTGCCCGAGCAGGTTTGATACGAATAGGTTATACCGGGCCGATCAGCGAAATCATTCCGTTTGAAATCATGCTGCCTGCCGTTGGGCAAGGGTCGCTTGGCATAGAAATACGCAAAAATGACGAACAGGTAAATACAATAGTGTCAAAAATGGATGATCTGCACACCAGAATTGCGGTAGAAGCGGAACGAGCTCTATTGGCAAAACTTCAGGGCGGATGTCAGGTGCCGATAGGGGCGCATGCGAAAGTGATTGATAGTGAAGTACATCTCGAGGCAGTGATTTGCACTCTTGACGGAGAACGCACCATACGGGACAGTCACAGTGGTTCTATTAAACAGGCAGCAGCGGTTGGAATCGAGCTTGCGCGGAGAATGCTTGGTAACGGCGGCGACAAAATTTTGCAGGAAATCCGGCAGAATTTTTCAAACAAATAAACAAATCAATAGTTGGTATTTTACAAAGGAATTTCAAACCGTTCATGTTGCGGCGAAGCGCGCCTGCCGCTACATGGCTAAAAGTTGTAATATGAAGCGATTGTTCCGTTAAGAACAAAGTTGGTGCTTTGCTCTACATTGAGAAAGTTGCCGGATGCCTGATTTAATGTTAAGAAATGTCAATCTTAGTAGTGGCTGAAGATTTTCAGCCCCCTACGTTAAAATATTTTACGAGAAAAAGTCGCCGAAAGCTTAATTTAAAATGCGGACAGGCAGGATTCGCGCCACATTGAAAACCTGTCGGCCATGCCTGTTTTGGCAATATAATCAAAATCCACCTTCATTCTCGCACTGTTTTCCACCGGATATATTTCATTTGCCAGCACATCCGCTACGTGTACTGCCGTTATTAAAGTAAATGACTTGTCAGTGCTTCTCCCTGGCGAATGATGTAACGCAAGCGCCTCCACAATTGTATCAGCTATGCCCCACAGTCCAATCAGATATTCCCCAAATTCCGCATGCGTTCCGTTTAGTATTTTTTGTTCGGCTTCAGGAATCGGGATATTTTCTTTCCGTGTCAGTTCAAGCGCCTTCTTATACTGAGAGGGAAGATGAGCAATAAGCGCCAATGTGCCAAGGTCATGCAGCAGTCCCGCCACGAGGGCATCATCGGCAGGCTTGTAGTTTTCCATCATGGCAATCTTTCTTGCAAATGCCCCGGTTGCCGAACTGTGCTTCCAGAGCATTTCCGCAGAAAACTCAGGCAACTGTACATTGTTGAAGTGTGAAAAGATGTTATACATCAGAACCAGCGACTTAATAACATCAACACCCAAAACTATCACAGCTTCAGTAGGATTGGCAATACGGCGACGCATTCCGTAATAGGCGGAATTGACAAGCTGAATAATCTTTGCCGTCATTCCGATGTCCCTGGATATAATTTTGCCAATTGTTTCCATAGAAACGTTTGGATACTGCAGCGTTTCTTTCAACTCCTCATACAGATTCGATTGGCTTGGCAGCGATTCTATCTGCAGCGCCACTTGCCTGAGCAATTCGCTTTTCAACAGATTCTGCAGCGCGCAAGTGCGCTCAATCGTTGTTTTTAACAGCTCCATGTTGCACGGTTTGGAGAGAAACTGGTGCACAATCCTTGCGGACGACAAAAAGGCCTCCTGATCAGTTTGTCCGGACAGGATGATTCTCACGAGACGAGGGAATCGTTCCTTCACCTCTTTTAAAAGCTGCGCGCCATCCATGCCCGGCATGCGCATATCTGTCACTATTACATCATGCGGCTCTTTTTCAAGTATCTCCAGCGCCTTTTGCCCGTTTGTTGCAAATTCCATCTCCCATTCATGGCGCATAATGCGCAGCATGCGCTGAAGCGCCTCAAGCACTTTCGGTTCGTCATCGACAAATAGTATCTTTTTCATTCGATCTGTCCTATATCCATCATGTAGGGCCTGGTGCTGCCTGCCGGATAAACACATACGTCCGGTAGGCGATGCCTACCCTACTCCTTCCGCGGGTTCAGGTTTGCAACTCAATGTCATTAAGTTAATCCATCCTGACATAAGGGTGGATTAAGCGACAGCGAATCCACCTTTCCTGTGCATATTATTGGCGGATTCGGCGTAAAAAACAACGCCTTAATCTACCCTTAACTTAATGACATTAGTTTGTAACTTGAACCCACACATTTTATACGGTCACTTTTTCCATTGATTACCCATTGCACCACCGCCAACATAAACACATGGGTTCAGGTTACAAAACGGTGGAAGAGGGACGATGAACGTCCTTCGTCTGTCGTCCGCCATCCCTCGTTACTACTCTCTGTGTAAGCCATCCTTTTGCCGAATGCATGCAGCTTGCCTCAGATAAATATGGGAGTAACTTTCTGCCAAGATCGTTCTTTACCGGTAAGTTACAATGTATATCCCGGTAGTATTGTAGATGTTACCACCTTAAAAAACTGTATCAAATACCTTAAAA
>VGXV01000049.1 GCA_016873165.1 Planctomycetota bacterium
TCTCTGATCTTCTTGCCTCCTTTGCCCTCTCCTTTCCCTCTCAACCTCCTTTCCCCTTCTCTCTCTCCTTTTGTTCTCTATTGGTTTCCCTTCCGCGTTACTTTATCTTGACTTTGACGTTACCCTGAGCAACGGAAGACAACATTGCGCTTATCAGGAAGAACGGCTATAAATATGTGGTTGTCTCACGCAAGAAATCTTTTGAAGATTCTTTTTGGCCGGAGATGGACGATGAGAAGATTATGTTGTCGGACGGGAAAACAACGTTGGGCATGAAATTAGTACGTACGAAAGAAGAGGCATTCCTTTTATGCCACAGCGAGGCAAAGGAGGCAAAAGAGAAGTCCATCCTTTCCCTGAAAGAACAAAGGTTTGAACAGGCGCTCTCGGCGATAAAAGAGGGATTAGGGAAGCCAAAAAGACAGAAAAAATATGATACGGTCATAGAGAGAATAGGGCGGTTAAAAGAACGCTACAAGGTGGGCAATTTATATACGATCAAAGTGGAACAGACGGAAGGCAAAGCGACCGATATCCACTTTGACAAAAATGCTCAGGCGCAAGCAAAGGAAGAAGCTATAGGTACGTATGTAGTACGGACAAACCGGCTTGATCTTGGCGGGGAAGAGATATCAAAGCTCCATAGATCGCTGAGCACTGTCGGGGAAAGTTTTGAAACTATGAAAGGCAACCTCGGTTTACGGCCAAACTTTCACCACACAGATACCCCAACCATTGCCCACGTGCATGTCACGGTATTGGCTTATCACATGCTTGCAGGGATATTAAAAAAACTAAGAACCGCAGGGATTCATTATAATTGGAATACGATTCGTAATATCCTTGCTACCCATATAAGGGTAACAACTACCCTGAACACAAAGGACGGACATGTTATTGATATCAGAACCTGCACAACGCCCACGGAAAAACAGCACATGATTTACAATAAACTTCACATTAAACATACCCCGTTGGGCAGGAAATATGTAAAATCACCCATGAATACCCAAAGATGTAGTGCCGAAAAATGAAGAGATAATATTGTAATGTCTTGATATTAAAAGAAATATGATTTTTGCTTGTCGAAGTTGGGTTAAGGCATGGGCAATTTTTCAAAAAACTAAAGTGCTACAATTTGAATGATATTTAGGCCAACATGGCCAACATGGCCAGAGCAAATCTTTTTCGAATGAAGATATAACATTCAATTCCTTTTGGCTTGCATATCGTTCATTTTTTATATATAGTTATGCATACTTATTGCCAATGAGAAATTATTAGCGTTGTTTCAAATGTGTTTCCAACACAATTAAAATGCCGGAATCGTTTCATCCATGCCATAAAATGCCAGAACAAGATCATTCTCACAATTACTATAAACACCTTTATAATGTATCCCCCATTGGCCTTGTTTCTCTGGATAACAATGGTTTTATCCGGGAAATAAATCAACCGGCAGCAAAGTTGCTGGGCTCTGATCAAAAAAGATTATTAAACACCTCTTTTCTTGATTTTGTAACCGCAGAAACTTCAGATACCTTTTTAAATCACCTTAAGCAATGCAAGCATTCCGCTGAACAGGTAATAACCGAGATAAGCATTTCAATAAAAGGGTATTCTAATACCTTGCAACTGATAAGTATAAAAGACGAAGATGAGAATGGCTCCGCAATATACAGAACAGCCTTATTCGATACGACAAAAAGATTACAGCAAAGACCCTCAGGATCTGGCAAACCGATTGCTTTTAATGAAAATACTACCGATGAAGAATTTGTTGAGGAGAACAAAAGGCTGAAAGAGGAATTAACCAAACATTTAAAAGCAGAGGATGATTTGCGTAAATTATCACGTGCTATTGAGCAAAGTCCCTGTACCGTCATGATTACAAACGCGGCGGGCAATATCGAATACGTTAATCCTAAGTTTACGCAATTAACCGGTTATACCCCGGAAGAAGTAATAGGGAAAAACCCGCGTATTCTGAAACCCGACAAGATTCCCTCCGAAAAATACACTCATTTATGGAAAACGATTTTATCAGGAGGAGAATGGCGGGGTGAATTCTGTAACAAAAAGAAAAATGGCGACCTCTATTGGGAATATGCTTACATTTCTCCCGTAAAAAATCAAAACGGAGAAATTACTCATTTTATTGGGGTAAAAGAAGATATCACCGAGAGAATGCGTTCTGAAGAAAAACTTCGAACGTTGTCGCGCGCGATAGAGCAGAGCCCGTGCACTGTTTTAATTACCAATGCAAAAGGCATTATTGAATACGTTAATCCTAAATTTACACAATTGACGGGTTACACAGCGGATGAAGTCATTGGAAAAAATCCAAATATTTTAAAACCAAACAATATTCCCTCTGAAAAATTTAATCATCTATGGAAGACAATTACTTCGGGAAAAGAATGGCATGGAAAATTTTGTAATAAAAAAAAGAACGGAGATTTGTATTGGGAATATGCCTATATCTCACCGGTAAAAAATCAATTGGGCATTATCACTAATTTTATCGCGGTAAAGGAAGACATTACCGAACGGATAAAAGCGGAGGAAGAATTAAGCAAATTTTTACGCGCTATCGAACAAAGTCCTTCTACTGTTATCATAACAAATTCCAAAGGAATAATAGAATACGTCAATCCCCGGTTCACTGAATCAACCGGCTACATTTCCGATGAGGTCATAGGGAAAAACCCACGAGTCCTTAAACCGGAAAACATTTCTCCTGAAGAATTCGCGGAATTATGGAAGACGCTCCTTACGGGAAAAGAATGGAAAGGGGAGTTTTGTTACAAAAAAAAGACAGGTGAAACATATTGGGAAAACGCGTATATCTCGCCCATAAGAAACCATGAAGGCAAAATCACCCATTTTATCGTAGTAAAAGAAGATATCACCGAACGAAAACTGGTAGAAGAAGAGAGAATTCAACACATCAAAGAATTGGAAGATTTGATGTCTTTCTCTACACACATTAATGATGAAGAAATGGAAGAAGGCGTTTTTAAGCATCTTGTTTCCGCCTTACAAAAATATTTTGCGCCAGATATCGTAGCAATTGCCATGCTGGATAAAGAAAAAAACATGCTTTACCTGCCGATCATCGAACCAATGATGCCCGGCGAGGAATTACTCCATAAAGAGGCAATGCTTGACCCTTCTTTATGCACGGTTATAAGTACCGGAGAAAAGTTAATCGTATATGACATTGCTGCCGGATATTCCTGTGAATGCCTTGAAACAAGCGGCAAAAACGGCGGGTATATTTGTTTCCCCATCATCGTTGGAGGCAAAACGGCAGGAATGGTGCTTATGATAAAAAGAGCGTTCGGGATGTGGAAGAATGAAAAGACACAAAGGCTCATGTCAAATTATATCGAAACGGCAGCGCTTGTTCTTCACAAATTAGAACTCCTGGATATTGCGAAACACACAAATGTAACGGATGAAACTACCGGAATATACAATAAACGGTATTTTACAGAAATATTGACAAAACACATTACTATGGCAAAAAGAAGGCATGAAAATTTAAGCCTTCTCATACTGGGTCTGGATGACTACAAATCGATAATCGAAACATATGGCCCTGACACAGGAAGACTTATCCTTCAGCAAATAACCGGCATTTTAAGTAATTCTGTCAGCGATTCTGACATTATCTCTCGGTATGATCTGGATGAATTTGCCATTATTATGCCGGCAACATTTACCACAAGGGCGCTGGTAAAGGCAGACGGAATCCGTCAACGCATAGAATATACCGACTTTAAAGATCATGAGTCAGAACAAACATTTAATGTCATGATCAGCATTGGAATCGCCTCTTTCCCTGCACACGCAACAGAAGCGGAAACTCTGGTAAAACTTGCAAATAAGGCATTTTATCAGGCGAAAAACGACGGAGGAAACAGGGTCGCAGCCCTCTCTAACTCATAATAATTTCCTCCAATGCCCTTTTCGGCACATGGTGTATCATATCCTTATCCCGCCAATACTTTATATCTCCTGAACTGCCCACCGATTCAATTACCACCTTTTCTCTTGGTTTTCCCAGCGCCAATGCAAGAAGAATCTCATGCTCACCCGGAATACTCAATGCGTCCCGCAACCCTTCTTTCTGTATCGAACCGATAATACATCCGCCAAGACCTTTTTCCGTAGCGCCAAGAAGAATACTTTGCGCTGCAATCCCATGGTCGCACCAAAAATTTTTACTTATCGTCGTATCGCCCAGTATTACTATATAAGCGGAAGGCCTTTCCCCTTCTGCAGGTCCCGGCCAGTCCTGAAGATATCCCGCCCAGGCAAGATGGGGAAATATTAAGGCATTCTTCCGGACATCATGAGAAAGGATATATTTCAACGGTTGCTTATTCCCTGCCGATGCGGAAAGCCGCGCGTAATCAACCAGAGTTTCTAATAATTCCTTCTCTATGGCAAACTCCTGATAAAATCTCCTGTAACTTCTGTTTTTTTCAATCAAATCTCTCAGCATTTTGTCCTTCTTCCCTCTTTTTTCAAGAAATATTGAAAATAATCAGTAACGGATACTTTTTGCGTTTTTTTTCAAAAAATACAAATTTTTGTTGACATATCATATAATTTTTTAAATAATATGCTCATTGATTAATAATTATTCTTTATTAGAACTATTTCTTTTTTAGGATTCGGTGTTTAAGATGCAAACGGTAGAAAAACTAACGGACATATTAAAAAATAACGGTCTCAAAATTACTCCACAAAGATTGATGATTTTCAAGGTGCTGGAAAACAACACCACCCATCCCTCTGCAGAAGAAATCTACAAAAAAGTAAAAAAAGTTTATCCTTCCGTATCCTTCACCACAATATATAAAACACTGGAAACATTACGCGATCTTGGCGAAATAACAGAACTCACTATTGATAAAGACCGTAAGCATTATGACCCGGACATCAGCACCCACCATCATTTTATTTGCTCGGATTGCAGGCAAATACATGATATTCATGAAGATTTTACGGCAAACATAAAGCTTGACGATTCATTAAGAAAAGATTTCTCTGTTTCCGGATTTCAGATATCTTTCTTTGGCGTCTGCAACAAATGCGGCCACAAAAATTTCCACCATAACTGATGCCCTTTTACCGGCTACTTCGCTTTTCGTTTCCACAAATATTTTTTCCCCATGATTTGCTGAATAACATTACATTGATGCGATTTCCCGCAATACCTACCGGAATTTCACTTCCTCAGAGTTTTTACAGGCACATATAAATTCACGAAACAATGCCTTTTTGTGCAAAGAACTGTCACTCAGATTTTCCG
Organism: Planctomycetota bacterium; assembly: GCA_016873165.1. GTDB lineage: Bacteria > Planctomycetota > Brocadiia > Brocadiales > Brocadiaceae > Kuenenia. The sequence continues at coordinate 5,327 of VGXV01000049.1, forward strand.
GATGCCATTGCACCCCTAAAAGAAATGGGGAATCTTTCCTTTCAATCGCTTCTATTATTCCATCTGCCGCACGGGCGGAAACTATTAAGCCATCACCCACTCGTTTTATTGCCTGATGGTGCGTGCTGTTTACCTCAATGTGTTCTTCCCCTGCAATCTTATGGAGCAGCGTATTTTTTTCTATGGCCACGACATGCTTCTGTTTTTCACGGATTGCTTCTTTATGATTCAGAAACGTGTCACACTCGCTTGGAATATCCTGAATAAGAGAGCCTCCGTAAACGACATTTATCAACTGCATGCCATAACAAATAGCAAGAATAGGGATATTTATTTGAAGGGCAATTTTTAAAATGGCAATGTCAGAAGCTTCTTTATCAGGATGGATGCATACTGTAGTTTTATGCCTTGTTTCGCCATATAATTCCGGCGAAATATCATCTCCCCCGGTAAGAAGAAGCCCATCTACTTTTTTTAAAACAGAAACGACATCCTCTTTGTCTTTCAGAACAGGCAATAATACAGGTATGCCTCCCCCCATAATTATCGCATCACAATAATTCCTGTATACGAAAGAATGGGGCTGTGTTTTTTCCCACCGATAATCACAATTAACCGCAATGATTGGTTTCATAATACGTTTTATCCGCATGCTTAAACTGTAAAACAACCATTCCCCATTTTCACAAGAACAAGTTTCACAGGGACAACAAATAAAAAGATTTCAGATTTGGATTTATTTTATCACACAATTAGTACAATTGTCAGCTTTACATTTTTTGAAATGGTACAACCTGATGTCATTAAGTTATCTGTAATTATATTGCTTCCATATAAGAATGGGATTTATGACTGATTAATGGTATAAAGGTATCGACCGCAATAAAAATGATGTTTGATAACACGTCATTGCAGTGAACGATTCCCGCAGAACACGTTTTCAAATGAGTGATGATTCTCGATTTACAAATCGTCGTTTTTACTGTTTGATGACTTACCGTGGTACGCGTCACTGAATTCTGCGTTGAGGAACAATGGAAAAGTCTTTTAGTGGAGTGTATCGTACTGGAATGAAAACAAAGCAGAAGTACGAAGTATAACTGGCGTTTTTATAATATATAGCGGCTCAGGTCTTCATCTTTTACGATTGCCTGCAATTTATCATTTACATACTTATCATCAATAATCACTTCCTTTCCCTCCATGTCGGATGCGTCAAAAGAGGCGTCTTCCAGTAGTTTTTCCATAACGGTGTGCAACCTTCTTGCACCAATATTCTGCGTACGTTTATTCACTTGCACCGCAATTTCCGCAATTGCCTCGATTGATTCATCTTTGAAGTGGACTTTAATTCCTTCTGTTTCAAGGAGCGATTTGTATTGTTTAATTAATGCATTTTTCGGCTCTGTTAAAATGCGCAAAAACTCTTCCTTTCCCAAATCTTCCAACTCAACCCGAATGGGAAATCTTCCCTGCAGTTCGGGAATCAAATCGGAAGGTTTTGATACGTGAAACGCTCCTGCCGCTATAAACAGGATACGGTCGGTCTTGACAATCCCGTATCGTGTATTTACTGTGGTGCCTTCTACAATCGGCAAAAGGTCTCTTTGCACCCCTTCGCGGGAAACATCCGGACCTCTGGTTGTTTCGCGGCCTGCAATTTTATCGATTTCATCCAGAAAGATAATTCCGAACTGTTCTGTCCTGCGGAGGGCTTCCTGTATCGTTTTTTCCTTATCAATCAGCTTTTCCGCTTCCTCGTGTATAAGAATTCTTTTTGCCTCGGCAACAGCTACCTTGCGAACCTGGGAGCGCGGCGGGATCATTTTTTCCATCATGTTTTGAAAATCCATCCCCATTTCTTCCACTCCGGCGACAAACCCTTGCAATACAAACGATTTTTCATGAACGGTAAGTTCCACTGTCCGGTTCGCAAGTTCTCCGTCCCTGAACTTCTTTCTGAGTTTCTCCCGCGTTTTTATTCGCTGATCTTCCCGCGCTTCCTCTTTTTCCTTATCCAGCTTTTCAGCACTCTTTGGAGTCGGCGGCAACAGCAGGTCTAAAAGGCGTTCTTCCGCCAGTTCTTCCGCTTTGCCCTGAACTTCTTTCAGCATTTCCGCCTTTACCATATTAACGCCGATTTCGGTAATATCGCGTATCATCGATTCAACATCACGCCCATGGTATCCGACTTCAGTGTACTTTGACGCTTCAATTTTGAGAAAAGGGGCTTTTACCAAAGATGCCATACGACGTGCTATTTCAGTTTTTCCCACACCTGTCGGTCCTATCATTATTATGTTTTTAGGCAGGATTTCTTCGCGCAATTCCTCGGAAAGCTGATACCTGCGCCACCGGTTTCGTATTGCAATCGCCACAGAACGCTTTGCGCTTTTCTGCCCAATAATATATTTATCAAGTTCCTCAACAATCTTCCGGGGCGTTAATTCCTCCACTTCTATAATTCCTCCACTTTGATATTTTTGTTGGTATAGACACAAATATCCGCCGCAATAGTCAGCGCTTCCTCAACAATTTCTTTCACCGACAGAGTGGCGTGCTTTACCAGAGCACGGGCGGCAGCAACAGCATATGATCCCCCGGAGCCGATGCCAATGATGCCGTCATCAGGCTCTATCACATCTCCGCTGCCGGAGATGAGGAAAGAATGTTGTTTGTCAACCACTATAAGGAGAGACTCCAGCCTTCTTAATACTTTATCGGTTCTCCATTCCCTTGCCAGTTCATGCGCGCTCCGCAGCACATTGCCCTGATACTGTTCCAGCTTGGCGTCAAAACGTTCCATAAGCGCAAAAGAATCCGCGGACGAACCGGCAAAACCAACCAATACCTTATCATGGTACAGCCTTCGTATTTTTTTTGCGTCATGCTTCACGACAGTGGCATGCATAGTAACCTGCCCGTCGCCTCCGATGGCAACATGCCCGTCTTTTCGAACAGATAAAATTGTTGTAGATGAAATAACCGGTTTCAAGATACCTTCCCAACGATTGAAGTTCCGAAATAATTCAAGTTCAAATGGTATCAACAAAATAAAAAGTTATCAAGGGTTTTCTCTTTTACGGCAATTACTCTTTCCGTGAAGTTTGACAAACAAAAAAATGAGCGTATAATTTTTTATAAAGACTTTCTCACTCAACCGTTATATAATGTAATGGTTTCTGTGAGACTTAAATTATTTTTAGGAGGAGAGAATTATGCTTGCAAAAGATATTATGAACAAAATCGTTGTCGCGGCTAAAAAAGGAACCATTGGCAGGGATTTGGCATTAAAACTTTTGTCCGGAATGTATAGCGGATTGCCGGTGGTAGATGAAAAAGGCAGGGTGATAGGAGTGGTAAGTGAATTCGATCTTCTTAAGGCAACACGTACGGGGAAAAAACTGGAACAGGTAACGGCGGATGAAATAATGACAAAAAAGCCTATTTGCGTAACGGAAAATGCCTCCATCGAAGAAATCATCGACCTTATGACAAAGCATAATATCATCAGAGTCCCTGTGGTAAGAGATAATGTGCTTGTCGGACTTATTTCACGATGCGATATCCTGAGCAGCATGGTAGAACCGGAGTTTGTCACTGTTTGTTACGAGTAAAAATGTTAAACGAGTATCGCGCTAATTATTTTGTTCTTGATGAGGCATACGATGAAAGTAGATAGAAAACGTGTGATAGGTTATCTGTATGATATTTCTTCTAATACGCGTGATATTATGCAATTAAAAGATATTACCAAAAAAATTGTCAAATATTATTCTCCAGAGAAGATTATACTGTATGGATCATATGGTAAAAGCTGTTTCAAAAAACACAGTGATCTTGATCTCTTAATTATAAAAGATACTGAAAAAAGGCCTGCGGAAAGACAGATGGAAGTCGAAAAGATTTTTACGAACAGGACATTGCCACTTGATATAGAGGTCTATACATCACAAGAGGTAAGATATTTGTTTTCTATTGGAAGTCCTTTTATAGAGGAAATAATGGAGAAAGGAAGGCTACTTTATATGAGGAAAATAACCGCAGCCTGGATAAAAGATGCTATTGAGGAATTTGATTCAGCAATAATTCTTTATGACCATGAAAAATACCGTGGCGCCTGTTATCATAGTCAACAGTGTGTGGAAAAGGGATTAAAGGCAATAATTCCGGAGAAAGGAGAAAAACCAGAAAAGATACACGATATAGTTGAACTTCTAAAGAACGTGGAACTTTTAGGATTTAATACAGGATTATCTGTGGATAATGCTATCTTTTTAAATAGTATTTATAAGGGGAGGTATCCAACGGAGCGCGGACTTCTGCCACATGGAGAGCCCTTGAAGCAGGATGCTGAAACAGCAATTGAATCTGCAAAAATTTTCATAGAAAAACTGAAAACTTTCAAAACAGGTACCGATTAGCATACTACCATTCCCTTGGGGTTCACCATAAAAATGGCTGAACAGACAATCAAATTTGATATTTCCGGCATGAATTGCGTCAATTGTGCTGCAACTATCGAGCGAAAGCTCAGAGAGGTAAAAGGCATTAAATCGGTGCGCGTTAATTTCTCCAATGCAACCGGCCTGGTCAGCTACGACACTCATGCTATAAACAAAAACAACATTGCAAAATTCATAAAAAATATTGGCTATACTGCAAAAGAAAGGATACGAATGGACCAATCCTCCAAAGAGTCCATTCAGAAGGTATGGCTTGTTTACAGCATTGCAGCTTCCGTTGTGATGATGGCATTCATGTATATTCATTATCCCGGGCTTAATGAAAAATATGTATCCTACCTGCAGTTGGGACTCGCGACAATCACGATTTTTGGACCAGGGATGGACTTTTTTATCAGCGCTTATAAGTCCATCAAAAATCGTTTTGCAAATATGGATGTTTTGGTCTCTTTGGGCATAGTATCTGCCTTTGTATACAGTACTTTTGCCATTTTCGGCATTTTTGACGCTTCCCATCATGCATTTTTTGAAACTGCCGTAATGCTGATTGCCTTTATCCGTATCGGAAAATATATGGAAGAACGTGCGAAGGGCAGGGCGAGTATGGCGTTGCAAAAACTCATAAAATTACAGGCAGACAAGGCACGCCTGTTATCCCCGGAAGGAAAAGAAACAGAAGTAAGCGCTTCATCCCTTAAGGTGGGAGATACAGTTATTGTCCGGGCGGGAGAAATTATCCCTGTTGATGGCGAAATAACGGAGGGAACATCAACAATTGATGAATCCATGGTATCGGGAGAATCAATGCCGGTGACAAAGAAGAAAGGCGATTGCGTCATCGGATCAACAATCAACAAAACAGGGGTTCTTGTCATAAAAACCCTAAAGGTGGGCGAAGAAACTGTTTTGTCGCAAATTATCAATATGGTTGAAGACGCTCAGATGGATAAAGCTCCCATCCAGAGATTCGCGGATAATGTCTCCAATATCTTCGTTCCCGTAGTCGTTGCAATTTCAGTAGTAACATTTCTCTGCTGGTATTTCGTATTCTGCAACATCCCTTCTCAACCTCCTTTCGTTTGGGCATTAAAAACGGCAGTCGCAGTTCTGGTAATTGCGTGCCCCTGTGCCCTTGGGCTTGCGACACCCACTGCTATTATGGTGGGAAGCGGCATCGGACTTAATAATTCCATTCTTATAAAGAGGGCCAGCGCCCTTGAACAGGTTGCGCACATAAATACCCTCGTATTTGACAAAACAGGAACCATCACCGAAGGAAAATTTGGGATTACCGGCATCATTCCTTCGGAAGGAATAAACGACAATGAACTGATAGTCCTCGCATCTGCTGGTTGTGCATTTTCTAATCATCCTCTTTCCTTGTCTGTTATCGAAGAAGCTAAATCCAGAAATCTTTCATGGGATTCGGTTCAGGATTTCCGTGAACTTGCCGGAAACGGGATGCTTTGCAAATACAAGGGCAAAACCTTGTTAATAGGCAATGAGTCTCTTATGACATCCAGCAATATTCATATTGAAGCGTTACGAAACAAAATAAATGAACTGGAATCACAGGGAACGTCTATTCTTTACATTTCCTACGACAGCGTCTGTCTGGGTGCTTTGGGGCTTATGGACAAAATAAAACCCAAAGCAAAAGATGCAATATCGGCATTACAGCAAATGAATATCACTGCCGTAATGATGACGGGAGATAGCGAACCCGTGGCAAAAGCGGTATCTTCTGCGGTAAATATAAAAGAATACCGTTCGAAGGTATCGCCGGAAGAAAAGAGAAACGTCGTAAAAAACTATCAGGGACAGGGGATGAACGTAGGAATGATCGGCGACGGCATAAATGATGCCCCTGCTCTGGCGCAGGCGGATGTGGGCATTGCTATTGGCGCGGGAACAGACGTAGCAAAGGAAACGGGCGATATAATCCTTATAAAAAACGATATTATGGACGTTGTGCGGGCCATCCGGCTTGGGAAAAAAACACTTACAAAAATACGGCAAAATTTATTTTGGGCATTTTTCTATAATTCCATTGGAATTCCTGTTGCCGCCGGAGTCCTGTACCCTTTCTTCGGCATAAGTCTGAAACCTGAATACGCAGGTCTTGCAATGGCGTTTTCTTCCGTGTCCGTAGTAACAAATTCCCTGCTCTTAAAACAAATGTCCTTCCGTTCATAAAGGCATAAGATCCCTTCCCGCTATTTTTGCGCCCATTTTCCATGATACGGATGTTTGCCTTCGTTCTTTCTTTGTTAATTCATGGTAAATGGAAATCACATCGTTGCCTGAATTACTGCCGGCACATATTGCTTCTGCGGCAGAAAGTCCCGACGACAATGCACATGAAATTCCCTCTCCAAAGGCATTCAAAAACCCCGCAGCTTCTCCCGCCAGGAGGATATTGCCCTTGCCAAGGTAAAAATTCCCCGTGGTGCACATGTTGTTTCCAAGGCAACTTACCTTTCGCACCGGTTTTTTCAATGAAAGACCGTGTACTTTCTCCAGCATTCCCTGGTATTCTTTCAGGAAAGGGAATATCTTCCCCCCTTTCCTTACAGAAGTTCCGAATACCTGTAAACCATCCTTTACGCTAAACCAGGCATACACTTCCCCGTATTTTTGATCTAAAAACCCATGATAAAAATCAGGATCTAACCGGGATTGCCCCTCATAATAATTCTGATACGCAATAAACCATTTTACATTACGTTCAAATTCAGGCGCTAACATTGCCCTGATACTGGATTTGCACCCCTCGGCGCCTATTAAATACCGGCATTTTGCCCGGAGCATTTTATTTTTCAGGGAATCAAAATAATGCACAATGATCACATCATCTTCGAGCTCAAATCCTTTAAACTCACAGCAATCCATAATATCAGCCCCGGAATTGCTCACGAGCCAGTAATCGTATTCCGAACGCCATATATTCGGCGCCCCTTCGCTGTTTTTTGAAAAAGGCCAGTCCGAATAATTTTCATCATTCCTCCAAAACCGCACCCCTTTTAAGATATTTGGTTTTGCATACACAGAATCAGGAATTGTGCCGAAATGTTGTTCCGTTATTTCCTGTGATTTTTTAAAGATAATCCCTGAACACATTTTATACCGGGGAAGTTTCTTTTTCTCCAATACAAGCGTTTTGAAACCCCCGTCAGTGAGCTTTTTTGCCGCGGCTGCCCCAGACGGGCCTGAGCCTGCCACTATGGAATCGTATGTATCTTTCATCGTTTGCTCGTTTTACTCATTATTATTTCGGAAATATTCATCGGCTTTTTTTCTTTAAAAACTTATTTGCCTGAATATACTTTCCATGTAAAATAAAAAGCAGTATAGCGATGAAATATCCTTTTTGTCAATCAGAACAACAAGTAATTTCATGGAAACAGGAGGTAAAAAATGATAGCAGAAATCAGTGTAGTGCCTATTGGCCAGGGCATTGACCTGGCTCAACATGTTGCGAAAGTTCTCAAAGTAATCGATGAAAGCGGCCTCGACTATAAACTCAACGCAATGGGAACGGTTATTGAGGGAGATAGTGGTAGGGTTTTTGATTTAATCAAGAAATGCCATAACACTATGTTAGAAGCCTCGCAAAGAGTCTACACTACGGTAAAAATTGATGAAAGGAGAGACACAAAGAAAAAAATGCTTGATCACAAAATATCAGCGGTCGAACAGATTGCGGGCAGAAATTTCAAAAAATGAAGAACAGACAAAATCATATGATTCATTCAGGAGGAACAAAAATGAAAAAGCCGTTCCCTGTATATCAATTGTTATGTATGTCATTTATTTTATTTACATCGTGTTTCTTTCATAATACGGAGGCAAATGCCATGCAGCCAATAAAAGGAAAAAAGGTGGTGATGATTATTGCAAAAAATAATTTCAGAGATGAAGAATTACTGGAACCGAAAGCAATTCTTGAAAAAAACGGCGCGTCGGTGACAATCGCATCTTCTTCATTAAAAGAATCAACGGGAATGTTAGGAGCAAAAGTAACACCTGATATGATTTTCACCGATATATCCGTTGACGATTTTGACGCTGTAATCTTCGTGGGAGGAAGCGGGTCGAGCGAATATTGGGAAAACGCTACGGCTCACAAAATTGCAAAAGACGCAAATACGGCAAACAAAATAGTGGGGGCAATCTGCATAGCGCCGGTAACGCTTGCAAAGGCAGGGTTGCTGAAAGGGAAAAAGGCCACAACGTATTCTTCCACCGTAAACGATATCAAATCCCAGGGGGCGAATTATACCGGCGCCGGCGTTGAAAAAGACGGAAACATCATAACGGCAGACGGCCCGAAATCCGCAAAGAAGTTTGGAGAGACAATCGTTAAGGCGCTTCAGCAATAACTTTCCGGCATCACTTTAGTTTTTCGAAAAAACATGATTTCTCAGCTATTCTGCAACCCTGACAGGGTTTCAGAACCCTGTCAGGGTTAAACCGGTAAGCAAGATTTACCTTATGTTGTCACAGTTTTTCAAAAAACTAAAGTGATACTATTTTCGAAGGAAAGGCTTCATAAATATGAGCATCGGGAAAAAATTATTTTTATTATTGTTATGTGCCATGCTGATTGCCACAGCGGATATATTTGTGGTATATGAATATATGAGCCTTCAAAGAAATGCAAATACATTAAATAAAATCCTCGCTATCACTTTTGGCATTAACAGTATCGTATTCACACTACTATTTATCCAGGGGAAGAAATTTATACAGCCAATAAATGCTCTTTCCAAAAAAATCATACTCTTTGGGTTAATAGAATCATCAAACAAAGCCCTCCTTTCGGGAGATGAGGCAAAAATAATCTCCGATTCTTTCGATAAAATGTTTTCCGCTATAAAGGATATGGAGAAATTTCCCAATGCAAACCCGAATCCTGTGTTTCGAATTTCCAAAACCGGCGCTATTCTCTTTGCAAATACCGCCGCCCGGCAACTGCTGCAATTCCCCGCCACGGAAATACCCAAGCTGTGGCAAAATCTTATAGCAAATGCGCTCCATTCCTCTGAAAGCATGCATATTGAAGAAATCATAGGCGCCGGGACTTTCTCATTAACATTTGTCCCGGTAAAAGAGGGTAGCTACGTAAATATATATGGAACCAATATTTCAGAACAAAAGAAAAAAGACCAATCACTGCTGGAAATAATTAAAGTACTCGATGCCATTTATCATGAAGCGCCAATTGGCATTGCAATGATATCTTTCGACTCGCTCAAATTTATTCTCGCTAATGACACATTATGCTATATCTTATATTATCCTGCCGGAGAGCTCAAAACAAAGAGCCTGGTTGAAATAACACATAGTGAAGATATTGTAAAAGAATCGAATCTGTTGACAACTTTGCAACAAAAAAACGGGAAGACCTATAAAATGGAAAAGCGTTTTTTACGCAAAGACGGCGCTGTTATCTGGGTGTCCGTTTCCGCATCCTCATTGTTCAACAGTGAAGGCGTTGCCGATGCCTTCCTTTACCTGGTAGAGGATATAACGGAACGAAAGCATACTGATGAGGTACTGCTCATGAAAAGCAGACAGGCACACATAGGAGAAATGATCTCAATAATTGCCCATCAGTGGAGACAGCCCCTCACTGCCATCAGCGCCATTACAAGCAAGATGAAAAACCGTATCCAACTTAATATATTAAAACCGGAAGACAGCATTGCCGCCCTGTCAGCCATACAAAAACATATTCTGTTCCTTTCAGAAACCATTGACGACTTCAGAACGTTCTTCCTTCCTGATAAATTGCCGGAATGTGTCACCATTGATGCTATCGTTGAGAAAATATTATTTATTATCGGCAAATCACTGGAAGCAAACCGCATAGCTCTGACGGTATCCATTGAATATAAGAAGCCCTTAAAAACGTACCAAAATGAATTAATACAGGTCTTTTTAAATTTATTGCAAAATATTATTGATATTACTACGATAAGAAAAATTGATACCCCAAAGGCATGGATACATGTGTATAAAACAGATGATGTTGTTGTAATTGAAGTATCCGATAATGCCGGTGGAATTTCGGACGACCTTGCTAAAAATATTTTTTTGCCCTATTTTTCCACAAAGGGCGAAAAATACGGAACAGGCCTTGGCTTATATCTGTGTAAGCTCATTATAGAAAGACATTGCAAAGGCACGATTGAGGTAAAAAACGCCGGCAATGGCGCCTTATTTACCATTAATTTACCAGTAAACACGCATGAATAGCATAATCGACATAAAAGAACTGGTTCAATATACGAAAAATCTTACCGTATTATACGTTGAAGATGAGGATGATATCCGAACCGAATTTGCAGACCTTCTGAGAGATTTGTTTCACACAGTGGAAACTGCAAAAAATGGAAAGGAAGGGCTGGAATGCTACAAAGCAAACAGGCATGACATCATTATCTGTGATATAAAAATGCCCGTCATGAATGGAATTGAAATGGCCATGAACATAAGGAGAATTAACAGGAATCAACCCATAATTATCACTTCTGCACATAGTGATGCAGAGTATTTGCTAAAACTTATCAGTGCAGGCATTCAGAATTATCTGCTTAAACCTATTGACCACAATCTCTTTTTAGAAATTGTATTTAATCTTAGCCGGGAAATTATTCGAGAACGGGAACTGGTACGATACAAAGCAAATCTGGAGGCGCTCTATAAAAGCATAAAAGACGCAATTATTGTCGTAGACAAAAAATGTGCCGTTATTGCGGCAAACAACGCCGCAAAAGAAATATGCGGCGTTTCATTTGAAACGGATATGGGAACGCCCATAGTATCGCAATTAAGCTATTTCGATAAAAACACAATCGAAGCATTAATACAATCCATTATAAATGGAATCCCCATCGAACTTTCGCATATTGCCTGTCAGAGAAAAAACCATCTGCCACAAATCATATCATTATCATCATATCCGCTTAAAGATGCATCTGGTGCATTATCAGGCGGAGTAATTGTCATAAAAGATGAAACCCGTCTGACAATCTTAGAGCAGGAAATTCATGAAAGGAAAAAATACTGCAATATCATCGGAAAAAGCAATGCCCTGCAAAAAATATATTCCCTTATCGAAACCCTTTCTCAGGTGCAATCCACTATCCTGATTTGCGGGGAATCTGGCACCGGCAAAGAACTTGTAGCTGAAGCATTGCATTATTCCGATAAAGGGAAAAACAAGGAGAAACCCTTCATAACAGTAAACTGTGCCGCATTGCCTGATGAATTACTCGAAAGCGAATTGTTTGGCCATGTAAAGGGCGCCTTTACCGGCGCAACCCAAGACAGGATCGGCAGATTCCAAATGGCCGACGGTGGCACTATTTTTCTGGATGAAATAGGAGACATTTCAGCAAAAATGCAACTTCGTTTATTGAGATTTCTCCAGGAGAAAGAGTTTGAAAGGGTGGGTGAAGCTTTTCCGGTAAAAGTAAATACGCGGGTGATTGCAGCAACAAACCAGGATCTTCAAAAAAAAGTGCGCCTTGGTCAATTCAGAGAAGACCTCTATTACCGGCTGAAGGTTATTGAATTGAATATTCCTCCCTTGAGAGACAGGCGTGAGGATATACCTCTACTAACGGATCATTTTTTAACCATGTTTAATCGTATCCAGAAAAAAAATATAACCTCCCTTTCCTCAGAAGTATTAAAGATTTTCATGGCTTACGACTGGCCTGGAAACGTGAGAGAATTAAAAAATATACTTGAATGTGCGCATGTCCTCTGCAGCCAATCCATTATCACTGCAGATGACCTTCCTGAAGGATTTTTCTTGGTAAACAACTTTCGCCACAGCGCTGCCGCAAAAAACAATCCCGATGATGAACGGACAAAGATAGTGCATGCCCTTGAGAAAACAGACTGGAATAAGGCAAAAGCCGCGCGTCTTTTAGGAATAGACCGCAAAACGCTCTATATGAAAATTGTCAAATACAACATTACCGAAAACCGAACCCCCTGAAAACCACTGCTGCAATATTGGAGAACACGAATAAATACGAATATAAGGTAAAGCAACAGTTCAGCCGGTGTTAAATGAAAGCCGTAAAAACAACCCCCCTAACCCCCTTTTTTAAGGGGGATTTTGAAAGTCCCCCTTAAAAAAGGGGGATAAAGGGGGTTGTTTTTAATCAAATAACCTCAACTTAATGACATTGGGTTGCAAACCTGAACCGCTACGAACTGTCAGGAGGAAACTCCAGACAGCACGGGAAAACATTCTACACTTCTGTTGTCCCCACTTCTGTGGAATTCCCCAGTTTATCCCATTGAACAAGGAAAAGTATCGTGCCCTTTTTTATAAAAAATCCCCTTTTTCCCTCTTGTTTTTCTACCACAAAGTACGTTGTAAAAATTTACATAACATTTTTTAATATGGTGTATTAGATACCAAGCATTTTTCCCGCAAATCACGCAGAACCGATTGTTTCTTTTTTTGATCATTTCGCCCAAGCCATCTGCTCATTTTTACGGCATGTTATTTGATTAATTATTCGGGGTATTCAAATTTTTGCAAAATTCCAAAAGAGACCATGGCTCGTTCCAAAGCTCCGGCTTTGGAACGTAATTGCTTGAGAAGCATGAGCTTCCTTCGCAATTGTGTTCCCAAGCAGGAACCTGGGAACAAGAATGATGGATTTGCAAAAATTTTGGAATGCTCCCATAGAATATCTCTTTCAAGAAACTAACAATATTACCTTATTCCTGTTCCTGAATTTCTGTTTGGGACAGCATTGTACTATAGGATGAATGAATAGCATGGAACACAATCCTGAAAAAAACATGTGTCCGTTTTTTTTAAAATCGAATAATAAAAATTGCTACCACAAAAACTTAAACAGTCTTTCGATACGCAAAGTGCTTAAATATTGCAATAATGAATTTACCTTATGTCCTGTTTATGAAGAAAAAAACATATTACCTGTAAACGATGAATAACACCTCTCATTTTGAAAAAAGGAGCAATGTGTGAAAATGTCAATAGGTCAGAAAATCATGTTGTTTGGAATACTTCCTTCAGTTGCAACGGCTTTTTTTATCTATATCGTTTTAGCCGATAAGATAAATATCAAAAAAGACGCGGATAATATCCGCATCCTGAGCGAATATATTACCACCGCGAGCGCCCTTGTGCATGAACTGCAAAAAGAACGCGGCGCATCGGCAATATATGTCGCCAGCGAAGGACAAAAAATGAAAGAGGAACTCGCATCTCAACGGCAGCTTACCGATAAAGCGCTGGTCCCCTTGCAGGAATTCACAAGAACTTTTGATGAAAAAAAATTTGGTTCAGATTTTAGTACAAAAATGGGAACTGCCATGACTCTTTTAAATAGTCTTGTATCAAAAAGAGAATCCATCTCAGGATTATCCGTTTCGAAACATGACACCATCAGCTATTACACCTCTATAAATACCTCCTTTATACAGTCGTTTGAACAGGTAGCGCTTCTCGCCACGCATAAAGATATATCAGCGCCTGCGCACGCTTATGTGAATTTCATGTCTGCAAAGGAACTGGCAGGAATAGAACGGGCAGTAATGGGAGGCATTGCAGGCGCCAATACTCCAATAGAAACAGGGGATCTGGAAAAATGGATGACGGTATCGAAGGGAAGCGACAGGCTTTTACAGAACTTTGAATATCTCTCTTCAAAAGACGTATTACATTTCTTTCAATCGAATTTAACAGGACAGGTTGCCTCAGATGTTTCAGATATCAGAAAAACACTGCTGGAAAAGGCAAAAACCGGCGAGTTTGGCATAACGGGAAACCAGGTATTCGACGCGACAACAAGAAGAATCAATGTGCTGAAAACAATAGAAGATTATCAGGCTGAGGAGTTAAAAAATATTACCGCAGAAATCTCTTCAAGGGCAATGAATGGAATCATTCTCTATATAGTCATCAGCGCATCAAGCATCATTGCGGCAGTGGCGCTTAATATGCTAAACAAAAAATTAGCAACGCGAATCACCCTGCTTTTTAAAGGGGTAATCAAAAACCTGACCGAAAGCGCTTCGCATGTCGCTTCGGCATCTTCCCAGATATCCGCTTCAAGCCAGAGCCTTTCGGAGTCAACCACCCAGCAGGCGGCTTCCATAGAAGAAACCTCCGCAACCATGGAACAGATATCTTCCATGACAACACGCAATGCGGACAACGCTCAGGAAGCATCTACGCTTTCTTCTGTCTGCAACACTCATGTAAAACAGGGGACTGAAACAGTCGGTAACATGGATAAAGCAATGAATGAAATCTGCGAAAGCAGCACGAAAATTGCCGATATCATTAAAATCATCGATGGAATCGCCTTTCAAACAAATCTTCTTGCATTAAACGCGGCAGTGGAAGCCGCCAGGGCAGGAGATCACGGAAGAGGATTTGCCGTGGTTGCGGAAGAAGTGCGAAGCCTGGCACAAAGAAGCGCAAATGCCGCAAAAGATATTACCTCGCTGATCACCGACAGTGTTAAAAAGGCGGAAACGGGAAAATCTCTTGTAGGGAAAACGAAGGAGGTATTTGCCGGCGTGGCAGAGCAGGTAAAAAAAGTCACTGATCTGATAAGTGAAATAGCAGCCGCATCAGATGAACAAAAAAACGGCGTTATGCAAATAAGCAAGGCAGTACAGCAAATGGATCAGGGAGTACAGCAAAATGCCGCAAATGCTGAGGAAACCGCCGCGTCAAGCCATGAATTGTCGGAACAGGCACAGGGACTTAACGCACTGATAGAAAGGGTAGCGATAGAAATTAATATTGATAATAACGATGGTCAGACAGCAAAGAAAAGCCTCCTCCCCGCGAAAACAGCGGAAGTAAAACAGTTGTATGCTCCCGCAACCGCGCAGAAGAGATTTTCTGACACCCCTAAGACCTATAAAGAAAATAATGGTTCCGGGAAAAATAATGCGCTTCATGCCGGAATGAGGCCGGAGCAAATTATCCCTTTGGAGAAAAATAATTTTGAGGGTTTTTAAAAATATACCAAACCATTTTAGGAAAGGAACCTTACTATGGAAACATCTCTCGCTGCTGACGATACTACAAAAATAGATACAATTAAACATCTTGAGGGAAAATACCTGTCCTTTATTGTTAACAACGAAGACTATTGCCTGGAAGTTTTAAAAGTGCGGGAAATTATCGGTATTATGAAAATTACCCCCGTTCCCCAGTCGCCAAATTATGTAAAAGGGGTAATAAATCTTCGCGGAAAAGTCATACCGGTGATTGACCTGAGAACAAAATTCGGAATGACAGAAGCTGAACATACTAAGGAAACATGCATCATCGTAGTTGATGTCGCACATTCACTGAGAGGCATTATTGTCGATACTGTTTCCGAGGTGCTGGTGGTTACGCACGAACAATTAGAAAAATCACCAAAATTTGGCAATAACGTAGAGAACGATATTTTTTTAGGGTTGGCAAAAATTAAACACCGCGTAAAGATGATCCTTGATATTGACAAAATATTGGATTCGGCAGATATCCATAAATTAAATGATCTGCCAGAGGTCGCAGCATAATATCGGAATAATTAATATTAGTAGAGTGAGCATCGCCCACCAAACGTAGAGACGCATTGCCATGCGTCTCTACAAGCAACGTAAGACGGTTGGACAATGTCCATCCTACAACTACAACGATTGAAATTCCTCAATATTTAATCAGGGAAAAACTATGAAACACATATTAGTTATAGATGACGATTCAGAAATACGGATACTTTTAAGAAAATTCCTGGAAATGCACAATTTTCTTGTTTCTGAAGCTGAAAATGGCAAAAAGGCTCTGGAGTTATGCAGATCAACACAGTTTGACCTGATAATCTCGGATATTTACATGCCGGAGAAGGATGGAATAACGTTTATTAAAGATCTGCATAAAATTGCTTCTGAGATAAAAATTATTGCAATTTCGGGAGGAGAACCAGGCCATTTTTTCACTTCAGACCTGCAATTGGATGTTGCAAAAACTGTAGGCGCATTTCATACATTACGAAAGCCATTTAAAATGGATGATCTGCTGAAAATAATTGAAAATGTTTTTTCCCATGAGAGAAAATTGCAAACGGGAAACGGTCAATTGAATGAATTCCTTCCCATACTTGCACCCACAGTGACCAATATAAATATCCGTTTTATTACTCAACACAATCAATTATTTAAAATAATGCCGGCTATCGCCGCCCTGGCGGCAATGGCGGAAAAAAAGGAAGTGACTATCCAGCTATACGCAACTTCCAGAGAAGGGTTTGATTCATCGTTACTGAATCATGAGGTTTTTAAAGCACTGGAGGACGCTCAGGTAAAAATTGTCAGCACAAAAGAATAGCCTCTGTAGGCAACAAATATGCACAAAACAATTTTTTGAAAATTATGAACAGTGGCGGCAGGAGTTGCCTCCTGCTGCCTTGACACGGTGGAGATTGCTGTCAGAAGGAAACTCCTGACAGCACAAAAAGAACTTCGATATTTTGTATCGCTTTAATTTGGGTGCATTCCCGATTTTTTGTAAAAAACTTATTATTTATGTAGGATGGGTCAAGCGAAGCAGACCCATCAATCATATTCTCCTTTATTTTGATGGGTGCGCTGGCGCTTCACCCATCCTACTCTGAATGTTACAAAAAATCGGGAATGCACCCATTTAGTTCTTTGAAAAATTCCAATAATCCCGAAGGGATGAAATGATTATAGAAATTATAAGAAAAACCCATAATTAACCCCGAAGGTGGGATATAATTTTATCTTTCATGAACACCGGATCGTGGTGATTATGTCATCCCTTCGGGATTAGGCGTGGTTTTACCGTCTTTTTCTATAATCATATTACCCCTTCGGGGTTCTCCTTTTTTCCCGGAATTTTCAAAAAGCTAAAGTGTTACGATATTTTTATTATGGAAGGCATAAAGTACATGAAATATGTTTTAAAGCTTTATATATCAGGAGAAAGCGAAAGGGCAAAAACAGCAAAAGAAGAAGCGCATGCTCTTTCGAATTACTATTATAACGGTGGATATGAAATAGAACTGGAGATAGTTGACGTGCTCAAGAATAAGGATGCTATTAAAAATGACGCTGTATTCATTCTCCCCACATTGGAGAGAGTGTTTCCTCTGCCCCGCCGCAGGGTTGTCGGACAATTTTCTGATGTGCAAAAAGTATTTTCGTATCTGTGTATTGCGTGAGCAACTGGGAAGGAGCCATCGATCATGTTTACTGCAGGCACAAAAACTACAAAAACCATTCTTTTGGCAGACGATGAAAATATGGTCAGGGAAATAGTAACAATGCTCCTTGAACGCTTGGGATTTGTAGTAATTTCTGCAGTAGATGGCAATGATGCCGTGGATAAATTTTATATGCATAAAGATCATATCGATATGCTGCTGTTTGACGTGACAATGCCCGGGAAGAATGGCAAGGATGCGTATGATACAATCAAAAAAACGAAACCGGATATGAAGGTTCTTTTCATGAGCGGGTATGCGGAAAATATCGTGTCGAATAAGTATCTTCAGGAAAAAGGAGTTTATTTCCTGCAAAAACCCGTATCTTCCGAAATATTGTTTGAAAAAATAAATGAAATACTGGGAGCATCGCAGTAAGTGACGTCGGGAACATTCCCGGTTTTTTGAGAAAACCAATTACCGTATATTATGCCGGATATAAAAATATCCTCAATTTGCAGGAAAACTCAACCCTTCGACGGAGTTTATCCTGAGCGGTAAAAGATGCTTCGACTCCGCTCAGCATGACATAAGCGAAGGGACCAGGGTGGCCGTGAATGTCATGCTGAGCGAAGTCGAAGCATAAATTTATTCTTGTTCCCAAGTTCCTGCTTGGGAACACAATTGTAAACGAAGCTCCTGCTTCCTGTTATGAGAAGCAAAGCTTCTCAAGCAATTAGGTTCCAAAGCAAGATGCTTCACCTTGTTCAGCACAAGGCTTTGGAACGAGCCAAGGTCTCTTTTGGAATTTTGCAAAAATTGGGGAATGCTCCCTGCCGAATGGACAAAGCAAACCCATTGCATTTATTCCGAAGGAATACTATATTACTCATATGAAAAATTACATAAAACTTTTAAAAAATATATTATCTAAAATTCCCCATACGGAAAGCTTTAGTGAAGCAATTCGTATCGTTTTACGAGAAGTATGTGAAACTACAGGATGGGCGTACGGAGAAGTATGGGTTCCTTCTCCGGAGGGCAATTATCTGGTATGTGGATACGTATGTCATTATACCTTAAAACCACTGGAAAAATTTGCGGAAGCCAGCAAAACAATTACATTTCCCCCGGGTATCGGACTTCCCGGCCATGTGTGGGTTACAAAAAAACCCTCATGGATTATAGATGTTACAGAGAACGATAATTTTCTGCGTGCTGCTATAGCAAAAGAGTGTGGAATAAAGACGGGTATGGCAATTCCCATACTCGATGCCGGTGAGTTACTGGCGGTAGTAGCGTTCTTTGTCAATGAAAAAAAGCAGGAAGACGAGGAAATGCTGGAGTTTGTATCGATAATTGCTGATGAACTGGTAAATATTACACAGTATAAAAAATTGGAGATAAAGAATGCGCAATTATCCCAGGCAGTGGAACAAAGTGCATGCTGTATCATAATTACGGATATTCACGGGACAATACAATATGTAAACCCAAAATTTACCCATCTTACCGGATATGCCATCGAGGAAGTCATTGGACAAAATCCGCGCATACTAAAAACAGACAAGACAAGCAGTGATGATTATAAAGAGCTATGGGAAAAAATCACCTCCGGCGCCAGTTGGCAGGGAGAATTTTACAATAGGAAAAAGAATGGCGAATATTACTGGGAGCTTGCGCAAATAACCCCGTTAAAAGACAAAGAGGGTCAGGTTACCGGATTTCTCGGCATCAAGGAAGATATTACGGAAATAAAGCGGATAGAAAAAGAAAAGGAAGAATTACGGGAGCATCTCTATCACACCAAAAAATTAGAGGCTATCGGCAGACTTGCCGGCGGAATTGCTCACGAATTTAATAATATACTCATGGCAGTAGTTGGCTATGCTAATTTGGCAAAATTAGAGATGGGAGATGACCACTATGTATCGAAATACCTTCGCAATATAACTGACGTATCGGACAGGGCGGCAAACTTGATACAAGGGATACTCTCCTTTAGCAGAAAACAGCCGTTGCATGATACTAAACCGATGTCCTTAAACACGCTCATCGTAAGGTCAGAAGTGATTTTTTCAAGATTTTTCAGAGGAAATATTAATTACATTATTTTGTTAAAGAATGCGTCTGAAAAAATATTTTTAAGTCGTAAGTCGAGTCGGCCACAACTTATGACTTTTCAATGCTTTGCGACAAATATTTGCACTTGATTTTGTTCGTTACTTCCGGTA
>VGXV01000050.1 GCA_016873165.1 Planctomycetota bacterium
TGTAAAATGGGCCAGGTAAATCCGTATTAACATGCGTCCCCTGTATCCAGCCCGCATTGGTCACTCCTCCCCCCAACGCTATCGCCGCTCCCAGCATCACCGCTCCTATCATTCCCTTTCGTATCATCTTATTCATTTTCCTCCTCATCACAACGTTAAAATAACCTTAAATTCTATTACTGAACTATCTTTCAACATGTGGGCAAGTACCGGTCTTCTCACATACGATTTCAAGCGCAACACTACACGTTTCACATTCTCCACCTGTCTCCAGTTGTGTAGGATGCAAACCTTCTTTCGCCTTGAAATTTTTACCTGGCTCCGCATGCTCTGTACCGCATTTTGGGCATTTAAATGTCGCTCTAGACCATACCTTTGTGCTGGTAATATCATCCTGGCATACTTCACAGATTCCCGGATGAGGTATGCATTTGCCATATGCTTCACATGAAGTGTTTATACAACTATAAGCAATCTTCTGACATCCCCATGCCGCAGGCAACCCGGTATGTTTCGTATCACCAGCATCTTTGTGAGCTTTGAAATCCCATATGTAGCCAATCTCAGAACATTCGTCAAATTCGCGGATCTCTTTGCAATCCTTACAATAAAATGCTTCCATAATCTGCCTTTTACCGCAAGGTTTATCCCACAAAGCATAGCTAGAATGAACAACAGTAAACATCATACTAAAAACACCCAGTAAAACCATAATGCCTTTCTTCATTTTACTTTCACCCCCTCTCTTAGTTTAAAATAAATACACGTAATAAAACTGACACAACCCAAAGTGTTTAGCACACTCTATACCAACAATTAAACTATTTACATATTTTTCGTAACTATCTGCTAAACCAATTAGTTGTAAATAAAAAATACACTATTGGTATAATTTTAAAATTTTTTTCTGGCAGTTATCAACCACACTGAATTGGCTTGTATTGCAAATTTGACATACTATGGAGAATGAAGAGGATTTTTTGTTAATTTGATATCCCATATTTCTGCAACCGATAGCGGAACGTCCCTCGAGTTAACCCAAGAAGTTTTGCAGCTTTTGTAATATTATTTTTACTTCTTTCTAATGCTTTCGCAACCAATTGTTTTTCTAACGCATCCAACGATAGCCCGTTAGGCGGTATGTCAAAATTTATGGAATTATCTTGAGAAATGTTTTCGTTCGATTCTGACGGAGTGTAGCCCCGTGCAATGGTTATAGGAAGATGTTCTGTTTTTATTACGCCATTTTTGCATAGAATTACTGCGCGCTCTATAACATTTTGCAATTCCCGGATGTTTCCCTCCCATTTATGTTTTATTAACATCTTCTCGACTTCTGTACTCAGAATAATCGGAGCTTTACCCATTTTCGCCGAAAAGTGATTGATAAAATGCCTGCCAAGCGGAACAATATCTTCACTTCTATCTCTTAATGCTGGCAATGTTATAGGAAAGACGCTTATACGATAATAGAGATCTTCGCGGAACTTTCCCCCCTTAACCATATGTATGAGGTCTCTATTCGTCGCACATATTATTCTGACATCTACTTTTATAGTATCTGTACCACCAAGGCGTTCAAGTTCTTTAGATTCAATAATCCGAAGTACTTTTGCCTGTACGCCTGCCGTCATCTCAGAAATTTCATCTAAAAAAAAAGTCCCGCCTGCGGCTAATTCAAACCTTCCTTTTTTTGTCTTTTCTGCCCCTGTAAATGCACCTTTTTCGTAACCAAACAATTCACTTTCTAACAAATTTTCAGGAATTGCAGCACAATTTAACGCTACAAACGGACCGCCTTTTCTATCGCTATTATAGTGTATAGCACGAGCGACGAGTTCCTTTCCCGTACCACTCTCACCGGTTACCAAAACCGTAGAATCCGTCTGCGTAACTTCACCAACCAGCCGTAATGTTTCTACTACACTGGGTGAATTACCAATTATATTCCCAAAATTATATTGCAATTCCAAAGCTTTACGTAAGTTCTTGTTTTCGATTGTTAGAGAACTTACTTTCAGTGCCCTTTTTACGGCCAATTCCAAAATATCATTTTCAAAAGGTGCCATCAAATAATCAAACACACCTTCTTTCATAACATCAATGGCAAAACCCACGGATCCATATGCGGTAAGCACTATTATTGGTATATCCGACACTCTGTTTTTTACTGCCCTGAGAAAATTAATACTCGTGCTATCGGGAACTTTTAGATCGGTAATTAAAAGATGAAATCGTTCCTTATCTAAATAACCAAGCACCTCCTCACAACTATTCCCGGTAACAACTTTAACATCCTTCATCTCATCAAATATCATAGTGAGCACACGCCGCATGCGTTCTTCATCATCAGCTATTATGACCCTGTAAGTCATATTACACCTTGAAAATCTCTCAAGTAATTTACAAATCCGGGCTTACCAGTATGTGTTTGCTTACTACGGATATTTTATCGGCTATAACGCCCAAACAACCAGCGCAGAAACCATGAGACTAACCAATATCAGTCCGGTAATCAAAAGTGGCACAGCAACTAACCTTGACAAAAATTTTGCAAAAAGGGACGGAGGTGCAACCTTATAACTATCCAATTGTTTCTGCCTCTTCAATCTTTCATATTCACCAAGGCGTTCGTGTTTAAATTCAGCTTCGGTTATTCTGCCAGTAAATATACATTCGTCCACCGGCATTTTTTCAGGCAACAAATGTGTATGAATGAAATGAATGGTAAAAATGAAAACTGCCGCCAAAATTGCTTCATATCTATGGATAATCAACGCAATACCTGGTACATCCACAATGCTCGCAACGGAGACCGGGATAACTTTTGTAAATTGAACCGGGAACCATAGAATTAACCCGGTAGCGGCCATTACAATAGTCCCCCACATTAATGATAAATATTCAAACTTTTCCCAGTATATCCATCTGTCAAAATTAGGCCTTTTTCCAATTCCAAGAAACCATTTGATATCACCAATGACATCAAAAATATCTCTCGGTTGCAAGAGCATTGAATTTGGTCCCCAGAAAAACCCTTTTTTCTTTTTTATTGATATGTTAAAAAACAGCCATGCAAAATGCAAAAATCCGGCAAAAAAGGTTAGTAAAGCACTGATCCGGTGAATATATCCGGCAGTTGGATATCCACCAAACAACTCATATAACCATCTCGCCCAGCCATAACCGCGAAAAGCAAGCGGAAGTCCAGTTAAAACAAGCCCAAAAAAACTAATAATTGTCAAAAAATGACAAAATCTATGAAATAGTGTAAATCTTAAATAATTAGTGTTGTTCTTCATCAGAATGCCCCTTTCCCCTATACTCGTCACGAACAGTTGCAAACCAGCCTAACAATGAATGGAGCCCAAACTTGGTAAAAGTCATAGCTAAAATACCAAGATACGCCACAAACACAATACACAATATCGTTTGGGGATTTTTGACCATTTTTTTCAATGCCTCAGGGTCTTTGCGATAATTCTTTACAGCAGCAAGCAAAGTTTTATAATAATTCAGATTTTTAATCTGCGGATGTTCAACGTGTTTTACAAAACTTGCATTTGCATTTGCATGACAACTACCGCATGTTTCAATTATGTTGTCCTGCCCCACCTTCGACTCAGGCTCTGACGAGTTGAGAATAGTATGCTTTCCGTGACAATCAAAGCAAACCGGCACTTCAGTCGTAGTATGCCCAAGCGCAGTAACCTGTCCATGCGCATTGTTTCTATAGCTGGCAAGATGTTCTTCATGGCAAGATCCGCATGCATCAATAGTCAACTTTCTGTGTAATGGATCAGTCGCCCGCAGAACATACATAGGAGCTTCTTCACCGTACGGAGAAAGGTGATAAGTAAGCCCGCCATGACACTCTTTACAGGTAGGCACATCTTTATTATTTTCCTTCATTAGTTTAACGTGCTTGCTTTCGTTAAACTCTGCGGCAGGGTCATCATGACAGAAGGTAACACAGTCCACAGGTTTAAGGTTAGGTTTATGCCCATTTTCCTCCAAATCCTCATCCTCAGCATCTTCCAATGATGAATGGCAGTCAGTGCAAGCAAAGTCCTCTCCACCATGCGCTGTCAAACTAAAAGCTTCCCTATCAATCTTCAACGAAACAACTTCAATTTCACCCGTAACCGGATCAATTCTGGCTTTCTCGGTTTTTTCCATCTTTTCAGAATTTTTATCATGACACCCATAACAGGTTTCATTCTCGGCTGCAGTTATAACTGCAGCACGA
This sequence comes from Planctomycetota bacterium, assembly GCA_016873165.1. Taxonomy (GTDB): domain Bacteria; phylum Planctomycetota; class Brocadiia; order Brocadiales; family Brocadiaceae; genus Kuenenia. Next base: position 4,250 of record VGXV01000050.1, read on the forward strand.
GAACTGATAACCATTACAGAAGCAAGAATAATATAGAAAAAATACCGTGGTTTCACCAAATGTAGTATCATTTTTAATTTCATAATTTTCTCTTTCTGTCCGTTTCCCGCATCAGGGAAACTCCTTCCTCAGCTATAATAACTCAATTAACAACTGAAAGCACATCAATGCTTTCTATAGGGCAAATAAAGCGTATCGTCCTTAGGTAATATATCCGCCCATTTCTTTTTGTCTGCATCAGAAAGCTTCTTTATGACAAGATCAATACTGTCTTCGTCACGATGATCGTCCTTTTTGAAATACTCTGTAAAGTCCATAACCTTATCGGTTTTCGGGCATTTATTCTTATCATCAGCAGTTTCCCAATGACACTTTAAACACTGCTCCTTTACCGTTGAAGGTCCGCTTATACCTGCGACAATCAAACCAGCGCTGTACTGTTCTTTTCTTGCAAGAAGAGGGTCATTCTTCAATAGTTCCTTAAATGCGTCCTTTCCCTTCCCCTGATAATTCTTCTTCAACTTTACATAGTTCTCTCCCGCTCCATGACACGCCTCACACTGTACATTTGGTAAATATTTCTTATCCTTAAATTTCTTACCAATTTTCGCATCTACTGCACTTGCATGACATTTTAAACATGCCGGATTGTCCTCATCAGCAGTCCCCTGCAACCTTTTTTCCCAAGTGTTAGAATGCAACCTCTCCTTATACTCTTCCCCTTCAAAACAGCCTTTCGACATATGGCATTTACAGCCGGCATTGCTTTCAAATTTTGCCTCACCGGCATTTGCAGATACGGCAAATGCGATTGAACAAAACGAAATTACTAAACCACCAAACAACGATTTATAAATCTTTCCTCTTAACATCTACAACACTCCTTTCGCATAACCAATGAAATTACTTTAAAGATTTGAAATTTTAAACACAAAACTTATTTAACCATATACTTAGTCAATCCACATAAATGATCACTTCATCTATGTAACGTAACGGTACATGGTTAAACAACAACTCCCCCATTTCACACAATCACAACAATCTCATTAAATTTAAATATTTTAAACAATTAAACTGAAACGCACCATATTTAAAAAATCTCAATGATGGACAGAATTGCGGTATTTGCAGAAAAACATTTCCAAACTTTATCTCAAATAGTTATACCCCTTATACTTTAGTAAGCTATTATTAAGTTATGTTTTGAAATGGATTATCGAACGTAGATGCATACAGTAACATGGTTTTTTTATTGTGTCAACAAAAAATTGTTCCCTCTATTAATAAAAATCACTCTCTAGTTTTTTGCCATAAGATTATCAACAAAGTTTGTATTTATATTGCCATTTGCAAACTGAGGATGTGTTATTAAATCTAAATTTAACGGTATTGTAGTCTTAACTCCTTCTATAGCATATTCGCTTAATGCCCTGCGCATACAAGCAATCGCTTCTTCCCGTGTATTTTGATATACAATTAATTTTGAGATTAAAGAATCATAATAAGGAGGTATTTCATATCCAGAGTGAACATGGGAATCAACCCTTACGCCTCTTCCTCCTGGAGGGTTGTAATTTGTAATCTTCCCCGGCTGAGGCCGAAAATCATTATAAGGATCTTCAGCGTTAATCCTGCATTCTATTGCCACGCCTTGACAACAAATTTTTTTCTGTTTTATGTTCAATCTCTCTCCACTGGCAATCTTTATTTGTAATTTTACCAAATCTATTCCCGTCACCATTTCTGTGACCGGATGTTCTACCTGCAAACGCGTATTCACCTCGATAAAATAATAATTACCCGCTCTATCTACTAAAAATTCAACTGTTCCTGCATTCGTATAATTAACTGCCTTTGCTATTTTAATCGCTGCTTTGCATATATCCTCGCGCACACGATCGGTAATATGGGGTGAGGGAGATTCTTCAACCAGTTTTTGATGTCTCCTTTGCAAGGTACAGTCCCTTTCACCTAAATGTATGACATTACCGTAATTATCTCCAAATATTTGTACTTCAACGTGACGTGCATCTTCGATATATTTTTCTATATAAATAGACGCATCTTTAAATGCAGCCTTTGCCTCTCTTTGAGCAATAGTTAATGAATTAATGAGGCTTATATCATTATGAGCAACGCGCATTCCACGACCACCACCACCAAAAGAAGCTTTAATGATCACAGGAAAACCAATTTCATGTGCAATACTTAATGCCTGCTGCTGACTTTTTATCACAGATTGACTTCCGGGAACAACAGGCACCTTGTTCTCTATAGCAATTTTTTTTGCTTCTGTTTTATTGCCAAGTTTCATTACCGCATCAGATTTCGGACCAATAAAGACAATATTGGACGATTCGCAAACTTCTGCAAAGTGGCCTACTTCAGAAAGAAAACCATATCCCGGATGAATTGCTTCGATATCAGTAATTTCGGCAGCGCTAATAATGCTCGGAATATTTAAATAACTCCCTTCCGCCTCAGCAGGGCCAATACATACCACAATATCAGCTTGTTTCAAATACGAAGCATTTGCATCCGCTTTAGAGCATATAGCAACTGTCTCTATCCCCATTTCGCGACATGCCCTAAAAATTCTTAAAGCGATTTCGCCTCTATTTGCCACCATTATCCGAGAAAACATATCTTCTTTATCCTTAATTATTTCTTATTTTTGAAATCAACTCATGTCGCTTTCTTTGCCTGCCGAACGCGAAAGAGCGGTTGTCCGTATTCAACTGCTTCTCCGTCTTGTACGTATATCTCAACAATTTCACCTACCGTTTCCGCTTTTACTTCATTCATAATCTTCATTGCTTCTATGATACAAACAACGGTTTCTTCATTCACGAAATCACCTATTCCTACACAAGGACTCTCGCCTGGTGCGGTAGCCCTGTAAAACGTTCCCACCATAGGTGAATAAATCTCTGAAAAACCTTCATTAGAAATTGCAAGAGGCTGTTCTATTTGCTGGGGTTTTGCAGGATACAGTGGCGGAATTATCGGGGAAGAAATAGTTTGCGAATACCCTGCGCCCCCTTTTTTTATTTTTATTTTGGTAGTTTCCTCCTGTATTTCAATTTCGGATAACTCACTCTCATCCATAATTTTTATTAATTGCTTTACTTTATCTATAATGTCCATTGTTTTTCCCTATATAAAATTTAGTAATTATCAAATAGTAAAGCGAACAAAGGAGTCTCTTATTACAAAAATATTTCATGTATCGATGTAAATCCTGGTTTGTGTGAAAAGATAAAAGGATGATTGTAAGATGGGCGATACTGAAAGCTTTTCTATCGTAATCAAGAACTCTTTAAAATAGTTTCTCAGGATATTTGTTCAATTATTGTTTATGTCTGACAGCTTTTTTGGCAACTTGCTCAATACTTCACATCCCGTTTGGGTAACCAATACCAAATCCTCAATGCGTACGCCTCCCCATTCGGGAATATAAATACCCGGCTCAACAGTAAAAACCATACCCTCTTTTAATATTTCATTACTTTTTTTATTAATAAATGGTCTTTCATGAACTTCTTGCCCTATTCCGTGTCCCAATCCATGTCCAAAGAACTTTCCAAACCCTTTTTTCTCAATATAATCTCTCGCAATAGCATCTATTTTTTTTGCCTTTACACCCGGTCTAATACCTGCAATTGCCAGAGATTGCGCATCCAACACCGTTTGATATATTCTGCGGAATTTCGTGGTTATTCTATCCATGGTCTTAAGTCTTGTCAAGTCGGAATTATAAAACTGAAATCTTGAACCCCAGTCAATTAATACGGTATCCTTTCTTTCAATCCTAGTTATTGAGGGACGGGCATGTGGTTTTGATGCATTTTTACTGATAGCACATATAATTTCAAATGAACTTTTTTCCGCCCCTTCTTTTCGCAATTCATACTCTAAAAGATCCGCCACCTCTTTTTCTGTGATGCCATACCTGATGTTACTTTGAATATTTATATATGCTTTTTCTGCTATTTCTATCGCTTTCTTTATTTTTTCCAGTTCCTCTTTTGTTTTTTGCTTTCTGTACTCCTCTATTATTCCTTTTGTCGCAATCATACGAATACTATTTATTTTTTGTTTCATCTCATTAAACTGTTCCATCGAAATATGTAACGATTCGACCAGGAGTTTTTTAATTTTAAGTTGTTTCATCTTTTCACATATCGAATTTATCAACGTTGTCTTTCTTTCTACTATCTTAATTTCCGGATTATCTTGTTGTGCTTGTTCAACGTATCTAAAATCGGTAAATAAATAAACGTTTCCCGGCGTTATTAAAAGGATGCTATCAGAACCAGTAAAACCTGTAATATATCTGATATTTATCTCATTCGTTACCAAAAAACCATCCGCACCCTCTTTTTCTATTTTCCCCTTTAGCTCGTTTAAATTACTCATATTTATTTGATATTGCCAGCTTTTTCCCTTCTTTTTATTATATATTTGAAAATATTTTCGAGATAGTATTTATTTTGCTTTAATCAATGATCTTTATCCCAGATTCTTTCTAATTTTTTCCATAAGCATATCAAGAAACGACTTAAACCGATCGTCGTTTTTCAACTCATCATTTATTTTCTTTATCGCAAATATTACCGTCGAGTGTTTCTTGTTGCCAAAATAACTCCCTATCTGCTGATACGACCACTCCAACTGATTCTTTATTAAATACATGCATATCTGACGCGGAAACGACACCGTCTTGGCCTTCTTGTTCGAATGGAGATCGCTGCGGCTTATGTTAAAATGACGCAACACCACCCCCTCTATCTCCTCCACCTTCACCACTTTCCCTTCGTCACAAAAGAACTCTTTGAGCACCTCTCTGGCAAGACTCAGGTCTATCTTCCGTTCATTAAACTTCGCATGCGCCGTCAGTGTTATCAGCGCACTCTCCACCTCCCTCACATTGTCAGCAAATTTCTCCGCTATATACTCCAGCACATCCTCCGGAAAATACACATCATACCTCGCCGCCTTCGTCCTCAGTATCAGCAGCCTCGTCGCATACTCCGGCCTCTCCACACGCGCCACCATCCCCGACATAAACCGGCTCGCCAAATTCTCCTTCAACTGGCATATCTGCCTCGGATGCGCGTCACTCGCAAATATGATCCTCTTCGACGAATCATACAACGCATTAAACGTATGTAAAAACTCCTCCTGCACCCCCTGCTTATTGGACAAAAACTGCACGTCATCTATCAGAAATACATCCACATTCCGGTACTTCTGCCGGAATAATTCCATCTTCCCCTTCTGCAATGCATAGATAAACTCATTCGTCCACTTCTCCGCAGGCATATACACCGCATTCACCGTTTGCTCTTTCTTCACACGGTTCCATATCCCCACCAGAAGGTGCGTCTTGCCCACCCCTACGCTCCCATGAATAAAAAGGGGATTAAAGGGAGGATACTCCTCCCTGATCATCTCAAGCGCCGCCGTATATGCAAGCCGGTTATTGGAACCTACCACAAAATCCTCAAGCAGGAGCCCCTTGTTTACCCCCAGAGACTTCCTGCCGGCCGCATCCGCTTTCTTCTCCTCAACAACAGACTTTTCCGGCAGTACGTTTTCTTTCGCCTGCACACTGTCAATCACAAACCGCACATCAAGGTCTCTTTTCTTCAGAAACCTCCCTATGTCCTCTTTCAACAAACCGGAAAAGTTTTCCTGTAGCCACATCTGGGTGAATATGTTGGGAACGGCAATGCTTGCATGCCTGTCGTCAATAGATTCAAGACGGGTGTTTTTAAACCAGAGGTTGAATCGTAATGGGCCCAGTTTCTCCCTGACGTTCTCAAGGACGTCATCCCATATCTTCGAACAAGATTCCATTATGATTCCTAATTTCTGCTGATGGTTTCGGTTGGAATTGAATACGTTTTCATACGTGAAGGATTGAGATATTATCAGAAGATTTTTTTGGTGTCAAAAAAAAAGCAGCGTTATTTTTTCGCAATTTTTTTGGCATATGAACAAAACGAATGCAACGTGTCGGCAGACCATAGAGTTAAAAAAATGGCCCCTTTTTTCAAATCATAAAAATAAATTTTTTTTCTCCCACGTGCACACCACACTTTTTCCCACCACTATATTTCCCTTTGCATAAGTCTTTTTCATATCACCGATTACCGATACCGCGATCTTTTGTTCTCCCTGTGCGCAACAATTCTCTTATCGTATTGTTTCAGATAAAGTTTCTCATTTTTTTGTCCGACATCAACATACTTATTGTGGATAACATGTCAATTGTTCTTCTCCCCTCCTACATGCCACCACCTCACATTGCTTGTTTCTCAGGCAATACACCCACATTTTATTACCCCAATAACCCCCTCCCCAATAATGTTTATTACCGGTGCATTACTTTGTAAATAACATGATTTTTCTTTTTTTCTATTAATCGTGAATATATTTTTTCCCATAAATTGTAACAATATAAAATATGTTCTTTAAAATAAGATATCTTGAGGTTAGAATGTTTCTTTAATATATTTTGAAACCGTTTCATAGAGAAAAAATCACTTCATGTTCTACAATTTATTTGTTTTTAATAAAATGCACATCGTGTTTCTACGTAAATTGTTTTATTTATTATGCATACTTTGCATTTTCATTATCGGGTGTGGCAATAAAGCAGACTCATTTAATAAAAAAGGGCTTTCTTTTTTTAATCAGAGAAAATACGATGAAGCAATTGCCGAATTCAAGAAGGCACTTGAGTTTAATCCCGATCACTTTGATGCCAATTATAATTTAGGCGTTGCTTATTATGCAAAAGGGATGCTTGACGAGTCGTTAGCAGAATTAAAACGTGCAATTCAAATTGATCCTGAAGAACCAAAGGCTCATTACAACATTGCCTTTGTTTATTTGGCAAAACAAATGGCACAGGAAGCAATACAAGAATATAAAACGTCTGTAGACCTATATTCTAAGAAAAACGATCCAATAAAAGAATCAGAGGCGCTCCTTTATTTGTCTGTTGCTTATAGTTTAACAGAAAACCATGATAAAGCGCTTTCGGTATGTAAAAGGGCAATAGAGCTTAACCCAAAACTGGAAGACGGACATTATTTCTTAGGAGTTTGCTATTACAAAAATAATATGTACGATGAAGCTATTGCCGAGTTGAAAAAAACAATAGAACTGAATCCTGCAGCAGAAAAAGCACATAGTGTTCTGCAGGTAATTTACGATAAGCTCGGAATGGCTGATGAAGCTGCAAAGGAAGGTCTCATTATACAACAGCTATTACAGGAACGACGAAACCGATAATACCAGATTTCTCTCCATAGCAGCATGCTGTTACAACTTATATTTCAACAATTTATTCAATAATTTCGCGGAGGATAAGTGACGTGGAAAAGGATATTGCACGGGTTGTGGTAGATGAGAAACAAATCAAGGATAAATTAATTGAATTGTCAAAAACATTGATCAACGATTATCAAAATAAAGAATGGACAATTATTGCAGTACTTAACGGAAGCCTTGTATTTCTTGCAGATTTGATCAGGCTTATTCCTTTTTCCGTAAGATTGGACACCATTGACGCTTCAAGTTATGGCGATTCTACCATATCGAAAGGTGAAGTTAATATCATACACAATTTTAAAATTGATATCGAAGGCAAGCACGTTTTGGTAATAGATGACATTATTGATACGGGCAATACCCTGAAAAAAGTATTAGCGGATATTAAAAAATATTCTCCCGCGTCTTTGAAAAGTTGCGTGCTGTTGAACCGAAGCGGAAGACGCCAAAGCAAAATCAAGCCTGATTACTGTTGTTTCAATGTGGGAGATGATTTTGTTGTTGGTTACGGACTTGATTACAATAACAAATACAGAAATTTACCTTATGTTGCAGTGCTCAATGATGAGTGTTATCGCAGAAATTGTCCATGACAAATAATTGGAAAATACATCACAAATAAATGCAATGCATTCCGAACATTCGATAGACGCAAAAACCGCCTCTCATCGAACAAAGAAAGTAATGTTGCTGTTTCCCCCGGATTGGTTTCCCTCAGAACCATATTTAAGTCTTCCCGCACTTACTGCCGCATTGCGTTCCGCCGGCCACACTGTTGTTCAGAAAGATATTAATCTTGAGATGTATGACTGGTTTTTCAGCAATAGTTGCCTTCAGCATGTCTTAGAAAAAGTTCCCAACCAATTAGAACGATTAAAGAATAAATCGGCGATGTTCGGATTGGATAATAATGATAGAGCGCTTCAAAATGCTCTAAATAATTGCACAAATGTTCGTATTGCCGAATTGTCAAAAAATGCTGAAGAAGCAAAGAAAATTGTCACATCCAAGGATTTTTTCAATGTTGACAAACTCGAATGGGCTATCAACACTTTCCACAAAGTGACGTCTGTAATTTCACTGGCATACGCCCCTGCAAGTATTTGCATGCCGCCAATGGAGACAATTTTTCCCTATAAAACTTTCATTTCCACCGAACTTCTCAAGGCAGTAAAAGATACTCAAGTAAATATATACAGAGACGTTTATAAATACATCTTGTATCCGTCAATTAAAAATGAAAACCCCGACATCATCGGGATTTCAATTGTACTCAAACAGCAACTCATTTCTTCATTAACCTTTTGCGCGCTTATCAAAGAACACTTTCCCCATATTCACGTCACCATTGGCGGAAACACGGTAACGAGGCTGCGTGATATACTGCCAAATAAACCTGATTTATTTGCTCTTTTTGATAGTGCAATAGTCTTTGAAGGAGAAACCGCATTACTTAAACTAGTTGACACACTTGGTTCTTCACAGAATCCTGCATCCGTTCCAAACATAATATTCCGTGATGCATCAGGTATACACGTTTCGCCATTAACAACAGCAGAAGATATTACAAGGCTTCCTGCGCCTGATTTTGAAGGCTTACCGTTAGATAAATATTTTGTTCCTGAATTGATATTGCCTTATGTTGCCACCAGAGGTTGTTACTGGGGGCGTTGTAAATTTTGTGATCATGGCGAAGGATACACCGCCGGTTATCGTGCTAAAAATATCTCTCAGGTTATTAATGATATACTTCATCTTAAAAACAAATACCACTCGAATCATTTTCACTTTCCGGATGAATCATACCCTCCGGCTTTATTTAAAAAACTTTCTCATGAATTGATTAAAAATAATGTTCATATTTCATGGATGACTCACTTAAGATTCGAAAATAGCCTGATTGATGAGCAAATATGGAAAACAGCATCTGATTCCGGTTGCAAATATTTACATTTGGGTTTTGAATCGGGAAGCGAACGTGTATTAAAACTAATGGACAAGTCAACAACAACAAATATTATCAGTCGGATGCTCAAAATGTCTTCTGATGCCGGTATCTGGAATCATGTAATGGGATTTTTCGGTTTTCCGGGAGAAACATATAAAGACGCGCAGGAAACAATACAATTTCTCGAAAGAAATAAAGAATTTGTGCATTCTATAGGATTCGGCACATTCGACCTTTGCAAATATGCTCCGGTAACCAGGGATAATGACAAATATGGTATTACCTATTATAAGAATCCTGAATGGGACCTTGCCTTAAATTATTATTATACGGTAAATGAAGGCATTGGCATTGAAGATTCGGAAAAATTGCTCGAAGAATTCGAGAAAAATCATTATAAGGGTTGGGACTTGAGAATACTTGTCAGAGAATATGTATTTTTATATGTCGCACATTACGGGACAAACCGAATTCATTCATTGCATAGTCATTCAGAAAATACTATTACGTAACACTTGTCATTTTATATCCTATATGTACTTTAAAAACGCTTCGATTGTTAAACCAATATCTTTTGCTATTTGTCTTAATAATATTGGAGAAATGTCTCTTCCTTTATGTAAAGATACCGTCGTACACCTTCCATCAATATGACGGAATTGTTTGTGTGAACCTTTTTGTCGGACTTCTTCAAACCCCAATTTTTCTAAAATTGTAATAACTTCACGAGGTTTTAGAACGGGATATTTCCCCATCATTAGACAACCATAATATTTTGTATTCCAATGAACTCGCCTTCTAACTTTGGCCCCCCATCCTCTAACAACATTTCTATAACTTCCTGAAGATTTTGTTTTAGTTCATCCAATGTTTCTCCCTGAGAATGAGCTCCCGGGAAACCTGGTACATATCCAATGTATAATCCAGTATCCAGACATCGTTCTATTACTGCTGTGTATGTTTTCATAATTTTTTATCTTCCCTTATTATCTTTACGCCTGGTTTTATTTGGATACATAATAATCAATTTTAAAAGGTAGTATATCTCAGGCTTTTAATGTGTCAAGTAGATTAATCAGTATAGTTTCTATAGACAGACCCGTTTTGTTGTCAGAAGTATTGCAGGAGGAATGAAGATACTCAACTTTATTGCAGACCAAAAGATAAGAATGGTAACACTTTAGTTTTTTGAAAAATTGCCCATGTCTTAACCCCATGCTTCAGCATGGGGTTAAGGGGAGAAATAATCATGGGCTTCAGCCCTGAGGTAAAGTTTGCCCAATATCTTTTACTGTACCAGGTTGTAGAGACAGGTTTCAAACCTGTCTCTACCAAAGCCGGTGTATTTATTGTGGATATCTCCGCACTAAAGTGCGGAGTTAATGGAGGTAAAATTTGCTCCATGCTCCAATATTAGAGGTGCCTTATAAAATAAGGGAAACCGATGTCTTTTTCAAAAAGCTAAAGTGTTACTAATAATGAAACCTTTCCTTGTTCACTTCTCCTTAAACAGGAGGGAGGGATAGTCTTGCCATTTTTCCGCAATTTCCTATCATTTATTGTTTACGCAGTTCAGCGCCTAGTTTTTTGTTTAAAGCATCAAGTATTATGGCAGACGCATTATCAACTTCTTCACTTTTTAATGTTCTGTCATGAGATTGGAAACTCACATTAAATGCAATGCTTTTTTTGCCTTCCTGAATTTGTTTTCCGCGATAGCTATCAAAATAATTTACTTCTTTTAAGAGAGGAATCTTCAACTCATTAATGCAATTTTCTATCGATGCCCATGTTTTTTCTTCGTCAACAACGATTGCGAAGTCCCTCAAAATCATCGGATATGGAGAAGGCAGGCAATACTTCTTATCAAAATCCGCTTTTCTAACCAGCACATCAACATCCAATTCCAGCAAGGTACATGGTGTTTTAAATCCCAGTTCCTTACTCGCTTCACCAAGATAACCGACGGTTTTACCCTCCAGTAAAATTTTGGCTGCTTTTTCACCATTAAACAACCGTGTTTCATTAAATTCTACCCATTCACATTTTGCACGTATTTTTAGATTTTTTAAAAGTAATTGTACAATCCCTTTTACCTCAAAAAAATCTGTAAAATCCAGCAAAGACAAACAGTTTTTTTCGTCAGGCAACTTTTTACCTTTAAGATAAACTTTCGCAATTTCAAAGAGTTTTACCCGTTCATTTCCGTGGTTTGCATTATGCAATTTTGCTTTTACCAAACTGGGTAACAATGAAGTTCGCAATATACTCTCCTCTTGCCGTAAAGGATTTGCGATTTCAACAGCTTCTTCTCCTGACCAAAAATTTGCATCCTTCAAAAAACCAGGATTAACGATACTAAATGTCTTGGCCTCATAAAATCCTAACCCTACCAAACTATCCCGGATGAAATTCTCCACTATCTCATGTTTACTCTTTTTACTGCCACGAATATGTACTGATGTCTTCGTGGGAATATTATTATAGTCATAAATTCTGCTTACTTCCTCGATAAGATCGATCTCACGTGAAACATCACCGCGAAAACTGGGAATTTCAATATCAATAAAATTATCCACATGATTAAGAATTTTAAATTGCAGACGAGCAAGAATATCAAGTATTACATCACTGTTTATTTCCACACCCAAAATCTTTTGTAATCTGTCAACACGAAGCACTACTTTTTTTGCCTCATTTCGTGCCGTGCCAATATCGACAACCCCTTTACAAATTTCACCACCTGCAATTTCACTAATCAGTTTTGCGGTTCGTTTCGATGCATAATCCAGACCCAACGGATCAGTGCCTCTCTCAAAACGATAGGAAGAATCAGAAGCAACTCCTAATGCCTTTGATGTGCGTCTTACCTGCCTTGTTTCAAATTGTGCGCATTCGATCAGAATGTTTTTTGTGGAATCCGTAACCTCTGTATCCTTTCCCCCCATTACTCCCGCTATCGCAACAGGTCTTTTTTCATCAGCAATAACCAGCATATCATGGAAAAGCACGCGCTTCGCGCCATTAATAGCAACTATTTCTTCTCCATTCTCTGCCCTTCTTACGCGTATTTGCCTGCCGGAGACCTTTTCCAAATCAAACGCGTGAAGTGGTTGTCCGGTTTCCATCATTACATAATTTGTAACATCCACCACATTATTTACCGGACGAAGCCCTATACATTTCAGCCTTTTCTGCAACCATTCCGGAGAGGGTTTTACGGTGATATTACGCACTACACGCGCTGTATACTCCGGACACAAAATTGATTCCTTTACTTCAACTTTAACAAGTTGGGATATGTCACCACTGCTGCCGGAAATATCAGTCGCCGGAAATTGAATATTTCCTTTTGTCAGTGCGGCTACTTCCCTTGCAATACCAACAATTCCGAGACAATCAGGGCGATTCGCCGTAACTTCTATTTCAATACAGTAATCATCTTCAACAGATTCTATACTTGCCACCACCAATCCCACACCGGTTAATTTATCCGCAAGCATTTTAGGAGATAATTCAAAGCAGATATAATCCTTTAACCAATTGTAACTAATCTTCATAATTATGTTTTTCTCTTATAAAAATGCAATGATGGCTGCAATATTCACAAATTACGAAATACAGAGCGAAGATACTCTTCGCTCTACAACCACAACCTTTAAGAAACCACAATTTGTGAACCGGCAAAGCATACTTTCGCTTAAAACTGTGAAAGAAAACGAAGGTCGTTTTCATAAAAAAGACGAATGTCATTTATACCATACTTTAACATGGTGACCCTTTCTACACCCAACCCAAAAGCAAACCCTGTGTATTTCTCTGCATCATAATGAACAGCCTCAAACACATTGGGATCTACCATTCCAGCCCCTAAAATTTCCACCCATCCGCTATAGGAACATACGCTACATCCCTTTCCGCTGCATAGAGAGCAGGAGATGTCAACTTCTGCGCTCGGTTCGGTAAAAGGGAAAAACGAGGGTCGAAGCCTCATTTCAATGTTCTTTCCAAAATATGATTTTATGAATTGATTTAACGTTCCTTTAAGGTCTGCAAAACTTACTCCTTCATCAACCAACAAGCCTTCGACCTGATGAAACATAAAGGAATGACGCGCGTCAACAGTATCAGGCCTGTAAACGATACCAGGGGCAATAATGCGAATCGGTGGTTTTTGTTTTTCCATGATACGTATCTGAACAGTGGATGTTTGACTTCTCAACAGAATATCATCTTTGATATAAAACGTATCAAAATCCGTTCGCGAAGGATGGTCTGAAGGTATGTTCAATGCGTCAAAATTATAATACTCCAATTCAACTTCCGGTCCGTAAGCCACCTCGAACCCAAGTCTGGAAAATACGTCCTTGATATCCTCAATCGTTTGGGTAATAGGATGTTTTTTTCCTGGATTATACATCTTCCCAGGTAATGTAGGATCAAAAACCTCTCTCTTGCCCGCAGGTTTTTTCCCAATAGATAATTTGTCAATATGTTCTGTCAGAATTCTACTGATTTCATCCTTTAATGAATTAATTTGTTTGCCGTAAGAGGCTCGGTCTCCCACAGGTAATTTCGGTATAACCTTCATTAATTCACTCACTATCCCGGTTCTGCCAAGATATTTTACCTTGAGTTGTTCCGCCTCTTGCAGTGTCTTTATCGTAACAACTTCATCATGGAATTTTTTCTGAACATTTTGCAATTCTTCTGACATACGAACGAATTCCTTTTCCTCATAAAAAATACAGGCACGCTTATTCCTTGATAAAATATGAGGAATAAGCGTGCCTTAACTATTACATAGTTTTAATAAGAATTTATTTCGGTAAACAATGTTTTGTAAACTATCAGGGCTATTTATTAACTAAACCTAAAAAAAATATTATACCGCCCCTACTTTTCCTTTTACCATCTCTACCAGGTTCGCAAAGGCTGGTTTATCGTTTATCGCCATCTCTGCCAACATCTTTCTGTTTATATCTACTTTCGCGATTGTTAATCCGCGAATAAAGCGGCTATAAGAAATACCATGCTCCCTGACAGCAGCACTAATTCTCGTAATCCAGAGACTTCTAAACTCCCTCTTCCTTACCTTCCTATCTCTGAAGGAGTATGCCATCGCACGGATATATGTTTCAATGGCCTTCTTATATAAATTACCTCTTCCACCCCAGTATCCCTTCGTCTTCTTTAACAGTCTTCTTCTTGTTCTTTTTTTTGCACTTCCGTTTGTAGCTCTCATATTACTTCTCTTTCAATAAAATTCAACAATTCTTATAATTTATTCTAATAAAGCTTTCTTTATATTTTTGCTAAAAGCCGGAGACGCTTCCGTCTTTTTTCTTAACCGCTGTCTTCTCCTCCCCGATTTTCCTGACATTAAATGACCCTTTCCTGCTTTAGGCCTCTTTACCTTGCCTTTTGCAGTTACCTTTACTCTTTTTTTAAGCCCTTTGTGTGGTTTTAGTTTTGGCATCTGTTTTCTCCATCCAAACACTGTAACTTCCATAATGGTACAGTTGTACCCTTAAAATTCTTTTATCTTACTTAGGAGATAAAATAATTCCAATCCTTCTATCATCAGAAATACGATCTTTCTCTACTTTAGCAATATCTTCCAACTCGGTAATAAACTGATTGAGAACATTATCACCCATATCGGAATGAGCCCGTTCACGCCCCTTAAAAAGCATAATCACAAGCACCCGATCGTTATTTTCTAAAAATTTCCGTGCCTGCCGAATCTTCGTCTGTATATCGTGTTCGCCAGTTTTAGGCCTGATTCTTAATTCCTTCAACTGGACAACCTTCTGTTTTTGAGTCTTTTTCTTTTTTTGCTTATATTTGAATTTGCCGTAATTCATAATTCGGCAAACCGGTGGATCTGCATCAGGGGCTACCTCCACCAGATCAAGCTCAACACTTTTTGCCCGTTCAAGCGCTTCATCAGTGTTAACAACGCCTACTTGCTCGCTATTTTCGTCAATCAGCCGTACTTTTTGGACACGGATGCGCTCGTTAATCCTTAAGTTCTGTGAAATGTAAATTCTCCTCCATAATTAAAATTATTTCTTTTCCCGTACCTCCTCCTCAACTCTGCTAATAAAGTCTTGCACCGGAAGCACTCCCTCATCCCCATTTTTCCTGCTACGAACTGCTACCAAACCTTCTTGCATTTCTTTGTTGCCGACGATCAATAAATAAGGAATTTTTTGTAATGTACCTTCTCTGATTTTATAACCAATTTTATTGCTGCCGGTATCGCATTCTACCCGAAAATTCTTTAAAAGCAATTGTGTTTGCAATTTCTTCGCATACTCGATCTGCGCGTCAGTTATCGATAATATTCTTATCTGTATTGGCGCAATCCAAAGAGGAAAATCTCCGGCATAATGTTCAATTAAACAACCGACAAATCGTTCCATCGCACCCATAACAGTACGATGGATCATTACTACTCTGTGATGATAACCATCTGATCCGACATAATTAACGTCAAATCGCTCCGGAAGATTAAAATCGACCTGTATCGTAGGACCTTGCCATCCCCTTCCGATGGCATCTTTTACCTTTATATCTATTGCGGGACCATAAAATTTCGCTTCACCTTCCATACGTACGTATTTTAAACCCAGTTTATCAAGCGCTATTTTTAAAGAATTTTCCGCATGATCCCACACATCATCTTTGCCAATATATTTTTCTTTCTCGCCTTTTCCACGGACACTCAATTCTATCTCATACTCATTGAATCCAAAGCTTGAAAGCATAAATTGCGCCAACTCAATTACGTTCAAAATCTCCTTCTCTAACTGATCAGGAGTGCAAAATATGTGTGCATCATCCTGAGTAAAACCCCGTACGCGTAATAAGCCATGCAAAACGCCGGATCTTTCATACCGGTATACTGTCCCTAATTCACCCCAGCGTAATGGCAAATCACGATAGCTACGAAGTTTTGTCTTGTACATAAGCACAGCAAAAGGACAATTCATCGGTTTTAAAATATATTCGTGTCCATCTACATCTATAGGGGAATACATGCTTTCACGATAAAAATCCCAATGACCACTTGTTTTCCACAAATTAATCTTTGCGATGTGCGGACTGTAGAGGATATCGTATCCCCTCTTGAAGTGTTCTTGTCTCCAGAAATCCTCAATAATACTCCTCATTCTTGCGCCTTTTGGGTGCCAGAAAGTAAGCCCCGCACCACCATCTTCATGAAAACTGAAAAGGTCTAAATCTTTCCCAATTTTTCTGTGATCACGCTTTTCAGCCTCCTCCAACATCTTTAAATATAGTTTAAGTTCTTCATTGGTAAAGAACGCGGTGCCATATATGCGCTGTAACATAGGATTTGTTTCTTTCCCGCGCCAATACGCACCTGCAACACTAAGGAGTTTAAAAGCTTTTACTTTACTCGTCTTTTGAATATGAGGACCGCGGCATAAGTCAACAAATTCATCTTGTCTGTAAAAAGAAACAGTATCATCTTCAATATCTTTTATAAGCTCGACCTTATAAGGTTGTCCGCTTTTTTCCATTTCTTTTACCGCATAATCACGGGACACTTCGGTTCTCTCAAAACAGAGATTCTCCTTTATGATTTCTGACATTTCATCTTCAATCTTTTTCAAATCTTCCGTAGTAAAATGATGAGAACAATCAAAATCATAATAAAAACCATTGTCAATGGTTGGGCCTATACCAAGTTTCACCCCTGGAAAAAGCCTGCAAACGGCCTGCGCCATAATATGGGCAGTGCTATGACGAAGTATTTCCAAGCCCTCTTGCGTTCCCTCAGTGATAACAGAAAGAGAAATATCATCTTTTATAGGATAATTAAGATCTACAAGCACACCATCGGCCCTGCCTGCCAATGCACCTTCTTTGATCTTACTGTTTATGTTGCTTGCAACTTCACCAATAGTAATATTGTCTTCAAAATCCTTTTTTGTCCCGTCGGGCAATGTTACTTTAACCATAATCAAATCATTTTTAAATTTGGCTTTTAAAACACAGAATTAAAGCAATTTAGTATCATTAATAGTGTTAAGATGTTACCGAATAAATAAAGAAGTGTGAATACATAACTATATCTGTACCGGTATTCATAAAAACTTTCATAGTCTAATAGATTTTAAATTTAGTTTCAAGTGTTTTCTATTATTTTATTTAACGCAAATATGCAGCACAATACTATCCGCAAAACACTCATAATATTTTGGTGTTCGTTCTCTATAAATTTATATATTGACACAAACATCATAATTTTCGCATAATCTCACTTTTACTTTAAGCAATGAATAATAAAGGAGAAATGCGGAATGCAAGAACAAATGATTGGAATAATCGGTGGAAGCGGACTTTACAACATCGAAGGTATTAAGAATGTAGAGTCTGTATCAATTGTAACTCCATTTGGCAAGCCCTCCGATAACTTCACTTTAGGAATTTTAGAGGGAAAAAAGGTTGCTTTCCTACCACGACATGGGAAAGGACATACCTTATTACCTTCTGAACTCAATTTTAGGGCAAATATCTATGGAATGAAAAAACTGGGAGTCGAACATATTATTGCCGTAAGCGCTGTTGGAAGCATGAAAGAGGAAATAAAACCATTAGATATCGTTATTCCAGACCAATTTTTTGACAGAACCCGCGGCAGAAT
The DNA here is from genome assembly GCA_016873165.1 of Planctomycetota bacterium. Lineage (GTDB taxonomy): Bacteria > Planctomycetota > Brocadiia > Brocadiales > Brocadiaceae > Kuenenia. The sequence continues at coordinate 22,222 of VGXV01000050.1, forward strand.
AAGCACTTTCTTTGGCGAAGGCATTGTGGGGCATGTAAGCTTTGCTGACCCTGTTTGCGGCAACCTTGCTAAAATCTTATATGACTCTGCTAAATCGGTAAATGCACGAGTACATAAGGGTGGAACATATCTGTGTATGGAAGGCCCCCTTTTTTCTACACGCGCGGAATCAAATGTATACCGTCAGTGGGGAGCAAGTATCATAGGAATGACAAATTTGCAGGAAGCAAAATTAGCACGCGAAGCTGAAATATGTTACAGTACGCTTGCAATGGCAACAGATTATGATTGCTGGCACGAGGGAGAGGAAGCCGTAACATTAGAGATGGTCATTTCAAATCTCAACAAAAACGCAGAAATGGCAAAAAAAATACTCAAAGCCGCTATTCCGAAAATTGAGCAAAAACGGACATGCAACTGCGCTACTGCAGCAAAAGACGCTATCGTTACCAACAAAAACCTTGTTCCGGAAGAAACAAAAAAGAAATTGGATGTTATTTTCGGTAAATATCTACGATAGCAGTTTATTTTTATTCCTGTTTACCACGGAGATTAATTCATCGTAATTTTTTGTAAGTAAAACTTTCTTACAAGACGTTGCATTTTATTATATGTTCCTGAAAGAAAAGATTGGGTTGTTATTTATTATTAAGCATAATTCCCACACCAAATCTCCCTGTTTTCCCGTTTTCTTTTCGATATGAATAGAAAACAGAATTATTACAGGAAGTGCAAATATTGGCTGTTTCTATATTTTTCTCCGGAATACCCAGTTTTATAAGTTGTAATTTGTTCGTTGCCCATAAGTCAAAATACCCTTTGCCATCATGTTTTTCATGTAAAACTATTTCACCTTTCTCTTTTAAATCGTTATTGTTCTTAACGATTGTTGCTATATCTACCTGATAACAACATGGTCCTATTGAAGGGCCAATACCTACAAGGATATCATTCCCTGAACTCCCAAATTTGTCTTTCATCAGCATCACTGTTTTTTGCGATATCCGAAGAACGGTTCCCTTCCAGCCTGCATGTACAGCTCCAATTATTTTTTTTCTCACATCAAAAAAAAGAACAGGCACACAGTCCGCAACTAATACCATAAGGCAAATATTTTGAACAGATGTTATCATTGCATCTGTCGCAACTATTGCGGTCTCGTAATCACTTGAACCACAACCACGAGAATTTTCAGATATAATCTCAATATGATCTCCATGTACTTGTTTTGATGTGATAAAATTACTTAACGGAATACCCATTGAATTTGCTATCTGTTTTCGGTTTTCAACCACGGCCTGGGGATCATCACCCACATGAAATCCTAAGTTTAGGGAACCATAAGGATTGAGACTACAGCCATTCATTCTGGTAGTAACAAAATGGCAAATTTCCTTCTGTTTCATTAAATTCTTAAAAGAGCACAATGTTATTGAGTTTGTTCTTGTTTCAATCATTTTTAATACGTCAGTAAAAAGATTTTTTGAGTCAGAAAATGATTCTTTAAATACAAAATAACTGTAATTTCAAAGAAACATTTTCCTGGTTATTATAAACATTATTTAAAAAAATAATAATTTGTCTAATACTTGTAGCATAAGATACTTAAAGCAATATTTACCCTATATTATAAACATATTATCAACATGCGATCAACCATTTGTTTTTATAAATTATCCACACTTTTTTCTTACTGTTTTTAAAAATAAATAGATAAGGAAACATAATTCCACTAGTAATAAATCATTGCATTATTACCGATATTTTTGATAATGATTATATTAGCACATATACGATCCAAATATCTCTTTATTGAATCAGTAACTTTTATCCATTGAAAGGGTTTAATAATGAGCCAGAAAATACTGTACACTCCACAAGAACTAAATGAACTTATTGCCAGAAAACCTACAGTCCTCATTGATATAAGGGATGCCGAGCTATTCAAAAAAGGACATATTCCAGATGCAGTAAACATACCGGAAATATTTTACTACCTTAGCGAAAGCACTCCGGAAGGTTTATCGAATATGCATAAAAAATATAAAGACCTTTTCTCTAACGCAGGTTTATCGGCAGAAAAAACCGCAATCGTTTATGAAGACAGTTTAAATAACCGATATGGAGGTTCATGCAGAGGTTATTGGCTCCTCAGTTATTTAGGGCATTTAAAATCAGGAATTCTTGATGGCGGTTTATCCGCATGGATAAAAGCGGGATTTCCTGTAACTGAAAAGATAAGCACACCAAAACCAACAGATTTCTCACTTAATCTTAATAACCGTATTATGGCAACAAAGGACGACGTTCTCAAGCTTTTACATAATCCATCGGTAACTCTCCTTGATGATCGTGATGAGGTTGAATGGCTTGGAAAAAGTTCTTCCCCTTACGGCGTAGACTTTGCGCCCAGAAAAGGAAGAATACCGGGAGCAAAATGGATAGAATGGTATGAGTTTATGGATCAAACACTTGCAGTGCCCGCCTTCAAATCCAAAGAGGAAATACAAAAGCTCTGCGCGAAACAGGGAATATCTCCAAATGATGATATCGTAATTTATTGCTTTAAAGGGTCAAGAGCTTCAAATACCTACGTGGCTTTAAAGGAATCGGGTTTTAAAAACCTTAGGGTTTACTTCGGTTCGTGGAATGAATGGTCTAGACACCCGGAATTGCCGATTGAAGAAGGCCCTCCTGGAAAATAACAAGCAC
>VGXV01000051.1 GCA_016873165.1 Planctomycetota bacterium
ACTACAAGGGCAAGCATTAAAAATAAAATGCCCGCCATACCAAACCAATTTAATTTTACATTTCCTCTAGGTCTTTTCATATCCGTCACATCTCCTTTTACTAAGACCAACATGATTTACTTCAAAAAATAAAATCGCCCATACAAAACAACATTATCATCTTTTAAATACTTTTAAACTCCCAATCAACTTTGACCCCTTCCAGACTCATATCACCTCCTTATCTATAAGGAACGCGTATGAATGATAAGAGATGGGAAAAACAACAACGGCCTTTTCTGTTCAAACTCTCGCTACGCTTGCAACACAAAACTGCGACAGAAAAACCAACTGCTTTTTTCCTTACATTTTCCCTCCTTTCTTAAATTTCGTACGATTGAATATTAGCTATTTATGGGTAAATCTACGCATTTCAATACAGTATAAACGGTAAGGCTACTATCCGGTCTTGCAGAATATAGCACGCAATCAGATTGCAGTCAACAAAAAAATCAAAATTTTTTGCACAGTATTGCAAGAGTAACACACAGCATTTTAAAGAGTTAAAGAGTTGGGGAGTCGGGGTGTTGGGATGTTGGGGATATTTTATAGCAGATTGAATTTTTTTAGAATAGCGGCGACTTTTTCATCGGTCTTGCTGAGGGTTCTGAATGCCTCGATGAGGGTGTGCAGTTTGTTGCGGTTTGCCGCTATATCGTCCTCTATCTTCTTCACCTTATCTTCGAAGGGGCGTATCATGGTGCGCCTGTCCCACAGGGCAAACCATATCGTGCCGCCGCACAATGTTGCAAATGCGCCAAAGATGCCCAGCATAATATGTACCAGACGGTCAAACTGCTTGTCTATGCGGTCAAACTGCTTATTCATATCCTCGCGGAGGTTCCCTATTGCATCTGCATTTGCCCTGATTTCTGCCCGCAGGGTATTTTGCCCCTCTTCAAGCCGCGCAAGCCTTTCCACAATCTCCCGGTCGCTGATATGCGGCGAGGTCTCTATGGCAAATGAGCGGCTGTTCCATATAATAAGAACAGACATTGTGATCAGCATAATAACAGACAGCTTTTTCATAAACAGGAGCTTAAATTTTACATGCGGGTTTGTCAAGAAAATAGTCATTGGTCACTGGTCATTGGGGATTGGCCATTTGGGGAGTGGGATTTCATGATGCCCTGCATGCTGCTTTTCTCTGTGGCCTCTGTGCTCTCTGTGTGAGATATTTTTTTTAAGTTATAAAAGTGAATGGTTATTGAGTTAACTCAATAGCCATTTAAAAATTATGAAACAAACATGTTGCAACACCCTCAGGAAGACTTTAAAATGAGGACTGGCAATTTCAATCATGGCAGGGGTTGAAGATTTTCAGCCCCTACACGACAATAATCTATTTTCGAAGGAAAAGAGGCAGAATCCTGACAGGCTTGAGGTTTAAAACGTATGGACAACTTTTATCCTTTACCCATACCCGAAAAATATACCTTTGAAAACTTTGTGGTGGGATCATGTAATCGCTTGGCACATGCAGCGGCAGTTTCTGTCGCCGATTCTCCGGGATATGCATACAATCCCCTTTTTATCCATAGCGCCAGCGGACTGGGAAAAACACATTTACTGCATGCCATCAATAATCTTCTCCGCCGGAAAGACAATGTAAGAACATTATATTTATCCTGTGAACATTTTGTAAACCATTACATTTCCACAACACAAACCAACAACTGGGAAGCGTTTAGAAAATTGTACCGAAATGCCGATGTGCTTCTGATAGATGATATTCAGTTTATTGAAAATTCATGCGGCAGCAGAGAAGAGTTTTTTCATACCTTCAATACTCTTTATAACGCCAGAAAACAAATTGTTATTACCAGCGACTTTCCGCCCGAATCCATTCATTCCCTGGAAGATCGTTTGGTATCGCGTTTTAAATGGGGACTCGTATGCAGCATTGACACCCCTTCAGTGGAAACACGCACCGCAATCGTTGAAAAAAAAGCCATTTCATGGAATATAAAAGTGTCTCACGAATCTGCCGTATTCATTGCGGAAAATATACATGGCAATATCCGTGAACTGGAAGGAGCTATTGCATGCCTGAGCAATGCAGCGAAGCCGACAAAGAATACCATTTCCTCTGATCTCGTTCGAAAGGTTATCCACGAAATACTGGGCAGCAGAAAATCTGTCAGCATTGAAGCGGTTCTTGAAGCTATCTCAAAAAAATTTAATGTAAGCGTTTCACAACTCCTATCAAAGCGCCGCACCCGAACCATCGCCCTGCCAAGACAAATAGCCATGCATTTATCAAGAAAATTGACCAACATGTCCCTCGTAGAAATAGGAGGATACCTCGGCGGAAGAGATCATTCTACCGTAATCCATGGTGATGAAACTATCCTTAAAAAAACGAAACACGATAAAAATCTTTCTTTTATCTTACAGAAATTGGAGAGTGAATTGCTCAGGGATTAGAAACCGGGAATTGAGACATGGGCATTGGGACCGGGAATTTTGCAATTCCATAATACATGATCCACGATACATAATTCATGATATCTTGCATTCTGTTACGATTCACGATTTATGCATGTGTATGAAAAACATATCTTACCTTTACGATTTGAGGGTTTTACAACAGATTGAATTTCTTTAGAATATTGGCGACTTTTTCATCGGTCTTGCTGAGCGACCTGAATGCCTCGAGGAGGGTGTGCAGTTTATTGCGGTTTTCTGCAATATCGTCCTCTGTCTTTTTGACCTTGTCTTCAAAGGGGCGTATCATGGTGCGCCGGTCCCACAGGGCAAGCCATATCGTGCCGCCGCACAATGTTGCAAATGCGCCAAAAATGCCAAGCATAATATGGACCAGCCGGTCAAATTGCTTGTCTATTCTGTCGAACTGGGCATCTACACGATCAAACTGTTTATTCATGTCTTCACGAAGTTGCCCTATTGCATCTGCATTTGCCCTGATTTCTGCCCGCAGCACATTCTGCCCTTCTTCAAGCCGTGTGAGTCTTTCCACGATTTCCCGGTCACTTATGTGAGGCGCGGTCTCTATGGCAAGTGTGTGGCTATTCCGAAGAATAAGAACAAACACAATGGATGAAAGGATAACAGGAAGGTTTTTCATACCCAAAAGCTTAAATCTGACATGCGGTTTTGTCAAGAAAATCGTCATTTGGGATTTGGGATTTGATCGTATTCACGGCAATCGTAAATCTAATAGTATTGAACAGTCATCGGCAAAAATATTTTTACTCGTAATAATAAATACTCTATAATATGCATCGAAACGGCTTGAACAAAATTCCTTTTATCTCTTCTCACAATAAAAACAGGAAACCATAACAATGAAAATTCTCTTTTCAGGAACCGCCTTACATAAAGGTTTTAGCTTAGCAGCAAGCATTGTTCCCTCTTCCGCTATGAAACAAATTTTGCAAGGGGTAAAGCTGGAAGTGCCCGCGCCCGGTTCCGGACTACCGGAAGCGGAATTAACAGCAACTGATCTGGAAGTGCTTGTGAAATATCGCGTACCGGCAAAGGCATGCGAAGGCGAGGGAAGCATAGTTTTGCCGTCTTCGAGAACCAATAATATCTTTCGGGAATGGTCAGGAAATGAAGAAATTTCCGTCTCCGTAGATGACGGCCACTGCACTTTGCAATCAAAGGGAGGATGCTTTAAAATTTTAGGAGACGACCCCATGCAGTTTCCCAAAATATCAAAAACAGATGTCGCCGAGTTTGTTGAAATAGACGGCGAAATACTTGGCGGCATGGTGGAAAAAGTCGCATATGCAGCATCTTCCATAAAGGCATTAAACGTTTATAGCGGAATTTTTGTTAAAATATCCGGCGATACTATTATTATGGTAGGTTCAGATATGAGCCGGCTGGCGGTGGTAAAGCGAAAAATACACAACCCGTCTCACGTTGCCATGTCGGGAATAGTAGCCGTAAAATGTTTGTCCTTTTTGCAGCGTTTTGTATCGGAATGTAAAGGTATTTTAAAAGTCGGGATAGGAGAATCGCAAATACATTTTATCGGAGAAAGAGGAGAAGTAATATCACAGCTCATAGAAGGAAAATACCCAAACTACGAAGATGTTATCCCAAAAAATAACGATAAAAAGGTTGAGGTGAACCGCGATGAGATGCTATCTGCCGTAAGAATGGCGTCGTTTGTCTCTAATGAAGAATACAGGGTGGTCGATTTTTCATTAACAAAAGGCAAACTGGCAATTTTTTCGACCGCCGCAAATGTCGGGGAAGCAGCATTGGAAATTGCCGCACAATACGATGGCCCTGACTATACAAATACCTTTAACCCGGATTATATTTTGGATTTCTTAAAAATCTCAGATAGCGAAACCATTACGATCGAACTTGGAGAAATCAGCGACGCCGCATTATTCAGAACAGGACATGAGACATTAAACGTCATGACGTCTGTTGATTGGAAGTAGGAGCTGAAGACCAATGTCATTAAGTTAAGAAGGCGTTGTATTTTACGCCGAATCCACCAATAATATGCTTAATGACATTGATCTGAAGACTTCATCCCCTACGTGACAATAATCTATTTTCGAAAGAAAACAGAAAAGTTTATGAAAGACGAATTGCCGGAAAGATATTTTAATAATAAAAACAAGCCAAAACATATTGGAGATTTGCTCAAGGAGCTTTTTCCCCGAAAAACTCTTTCCCGTTCTCATAGTCTCTATAATAATGTAAGAAATGCCTGGCGGGATATAGTCGGGGATGAAATATTCCTTATCACCAAGGTCGATGGTCTAAAAAACAGGATTTTATATATAAATGTAGAATCTACCGCCATGATTCACCATTTGACTAACTTTGAACGGCGTGCTATAATTCAGAAAATTAATGATTTGTTGGGAAAAAACTCTATAGATGATATTCGTTTTAAGGTGGGAAACATAAAATAAATGGAAAAAAATGGCACTGCAGCAGAAGTATTAGATGCCGATGCTTACGACGCAACTTCGATCAAAACTTTAGGAGGAATTGAAGCCGTCAGAAAGCGTCCGGCGATGTATATCGGAGACACCACCACCAAAGGATTGCATCATCTGGTCGAAGAAATCGTATGCAACAGCGTTGATGAGGCCCTTGCCGGTTTTTGCGAAAACATCTCAGTAAAAATAAACCTCGATGGCAGTATGACAATTATCGACGATGGACGCGGCATTCCCGTAGATACCCACAAGGAAACAAATAAATCCGCGCTGGAAGTGGTTATGACCATGCTGCATGCCGGCGGCAAATTTGAACATAAAAGCTACAAGACGTCAGGCGGGCTTCACGGAGTAGGGGTATCCGTAGTAAACGCATTGAGCGAATGGCTCGAAGCAGAAGTAAGAAGGAATGGACACGTATACTTTCAACGATATGAAAAGGGCGAAGTAATCACTCCGGTGGAAACAAGGGGTGTTACGAAAAAACGAGGCACTAAGATAGTTTTTAAACCCGACCCGGAAATATTTGAAACCACCGCGTTTTGTTACGAAACAATCGCAAAGCGGTTGCGAGAATACGCATTTCTCAATAAAGGACTTCAAATAACCCTTTCGGACGAAAAAACAGATAAAAGCGAAATATTTAAATATGACGGCGGCATTAAAGCGTTTGTAAAAGAATTAAATAACGGCAAAGAGGTAGCACATAAAGATATTATCTATCTGGAAAAGGAAATTAATGATATTGTTGCCGAAGTTGCCTTTCAATACAACGACGGATACAATGAAAATGTCTATTCATTTGCAAACAACATAAATACGATAGAAGGCGGCACGCATTTAAGCGGTTTCAGGGCTGCGCTTACCCGTACGTTAAACAATTACCTGAAAACCAAGAAAATACAGAGCGAGGAAAAAGCTCCCACAGGAGATGATTACAAAGAAGGGCTTACTGCGGTTATCAGCGTCAAACTGCCTGATCCTCAATTTGAGGGGCAAACAAAGACAAAGCTGGGCAACAGAGAAGTTCAGGGAATTGTCGAAACAATCATCAGCGAACAACTCAGCATCTATTTTGAAGAAAACCCGCCAACGGCAAAGGCCATTATTAACAAGGGAATCGATGCCGCAAGGGCAAGGGAGGCAGCGCGAAAAGCAAGAGACCTTACACGAAGAAAGGGCGCTTTAAGCAGTTCTAACCTTCCGGGCAAATTAGCCGACTGTTCTTCCCGTGATTTTGAAACATCAGAACTCTTTTTGGTAGAAGGAATTTCCGCAGGTGGAACCGCAAAGCAGGGAAGAGACAGAACATTCCAGGCAATTCTCCCCTTAAAGGGCGTAATATTGAACGTTGAAAAAGCCCGTATCGACAAAATGCTCAGCAATGAAGAAATCAGAACCCTCATATCCGCCTTAGGCACAGGCATCGGGATTGATGATTTCAATCTGGAAAATCTGCGGTACGCAAAAATTATTATTATGACAGATGCGGATATTGACGGAGCCCACATCAGAACCTTATTGCTTACCTTTTTTTTCCGCCAAATGATTCATCTGATAGAAAAGGGCCATGTTTACATAGCGCAACCCCCCTTATATAAAATAGTAAAAAACAAAAAACAGGAATATATCTATGATGACAAGGATTTACAAAAAAAATTAATCACTTTTGGCATTGAGGGAACGGCAATGGAAATCATCGGTGAAAAAAAAGAAATCCTCGACAGCCAAAAACTGGAAAATTTATTACCGCTTCTCGCTCAAATGGAAGAATACATCAAGCTGTTAAGCAAAAAAGGCATTTCACTGAAAAAATTCCTGTCATTGCGAAATAAAGAAACGGGAAACCTTCCGTTATACAGAGTAACGCATAAGGATGAAACATTGTATATTTGTACAGAAGATGATTTGGAAATGTACATAAAGGATAAACAGCAAAAAGAAGGAAAAGAACTGGAAATTCTTGAAGAAGAAGATCTGGTCGAAATAAAACGAAGAAAAGAAGACGGCGCTATCGGGGTGATTGAATATCACGAAAGCAAAGAGATTGAAAAGACAGTAAACATGATAGAGAGTTTCGGGTTTTCAATAGACGACTATTTTAGCGGCCAAAACGGACAGAAGCCAAAATACAAATTAATTGCCGGCGAATCGGAAATTATTGCATTCTCGCTCAATGAGATACTTGAAAAAATAAGAGAAATTGCAAGGAAAGGCATGGAAATACAACGTTATAAAGGTCTGGGGGAAATGAACGCAGATGAATTAGCGGAGACAACAATGAACATTACCACAAGGACGTTATTAAAAGTAAAAGTTGAGGATGCGGCAAAAGCTGACTCAATTTTCAGTACCCTGGCCGGCAAAGACGTTCAAAGAAGACGGGAATTTATAGAAAAACACGCCCTGGAAGTAAGAAATTTAGATATATAAGCAGAGACAGGTTTTAAACCTGTCTCTACGTTACAAAAAAATCAGGAATGCCCCCATCATCTTATACGACCCTCATTTTTCAAGTGTTGTATCTTGTCCCGTAATTCCGCTGCCCGTTCAAATGCCAATTCTTCCGCGGCTTTCAGCATTTCTTCTTCCAGCTCGTTCATGTATTCCTGGGTAATGTATTCTTCTTCGCTTTCCGCAACGGCTTCATAAACAATTTTATGGGAAGAAATATCGGACTCTATCCCTTTTTTGATTGCCTTTTGTATTGTTTTGGGGGTAATGCTATGTTCCTTATTATATGCCATTTGAATTTCCCGTCGCCGGTTTGTTTCATCAATGGCCCTCTTCATGGATTTCGTAATTTCATCCGCATACAATATCACTTCCGCATTGACATTTCGCGCGGTTCTGCCGATGGTCTGTATGAGAGAGGTTTCCGAGCGTAGGAACCCTTCCTTATCCGCATCAAGAATAGCAACCAACGAAACCTCCGGCAAGTCTAACCCTTCCCTTAACAAATTGACGCCAATCAAGACATCAAACGCTCCCATTCTCAAATCTCTGAGAATGGTCACTCTTTCTATGGCGTTAATTTCTGAATGCAGATACATTCCCTTTATCCCCTCTTCCTTTAAATACTCGCTCAAGTCCTCCGCAAGTCGCTTTGTCAACGTTGTGACAAGCACACGCTCTTTTTTTGCCGTTCTCTTTTTAATTTCCTTTATCAGATCATCGACCTGTGTTTTTGCCGGTTTCACATATATTATCGGATCAACAAGCCCCGTCGGGCGGATAATCTGCTCTATTATATTTTTTTGAGATTTTTTCAGTTCGTAAGGTCCCGGAGTCGCGGAAACGAAAAGTATCTGATATATCCTTGATTCCCACTCATCAAACCGTAACGGCCGGTTATCCAGTGCGGAAGGCAGCCGGAAGCCATGTTCCACCAGCGTCTCTTTGCGTGCCCTGTCTCCATGATACATGCCGGCAATTTGCGGTATCGACACATGTGACTCGTCAACCATAAGAAGAAAATCTTTCGGAAAATAGTCAAAAAGCGTGTATGGCGGTTCCCCCGGCGCACGTCCGCTTATATGCCTTGAATAATTTTCAATTCCATGGCAATATCCTATTTCCAAAAGCATTTCAATATCATACCGCGTACGCGCTTCAAGGCGCTGTGCCTCCGGAAATTTGTCCTGTGAACGGAGTTCCTTAAGACGATCATTTAATTCACAGGTAATCGACTGGACAACACGTTCTATTTTGTCTTCCGGCATGACAAAATGCTTCGCGGGATAGAGAGAAACTTCTTTTATATCTTGCAGCGTATTGCCCGTTAAAGGATCTATCATGGAAATCTTATCGACTTCATCGCCAAACAATTCAATCCGATACGCAAACTCTTCATAGGCCGGGTACACCTCTATAACATCTCCCCGCACTCTGAATGTCCCGCGGCAAAAATTACTATCATTCCGTTCATATTGAATACTGATGAGTTTCCTCAAAACGGTGTTTCTCTCCACTTCTTCACCCCTGCTCAGTTGTATATACATTTCCCGGTATTCTTCCGGCGATCCCAAGCCATAGATACAGGAAACACTTGCAACGATAATTACGTCCTTGCGGGACATAAGAGCGCTCGTAGCCGCCAGCCGCAGCCGGTCTATTTCCTGGTTAATTGTCGCCTCTTTTTCTATGTAAATATCACGCTGCGGAATATATGCTTCGGGTTGATAGTAATCATAATAACTCACGAAGTAACCCACCGCATTATTGGGAAAAAAATCCTTAAATTCGCTATAAAGCTGCGCTGCAAGGGTTTTATTGTGCGTCATAACCAGCGTCGGTTTTCCTAATGAGGCAATAACATTTGCCATAGTAAATGTCTTGCCGGAACCTGTAACGCCAAGCAGCGTTTGAAATGTGGCATTTTTTTTGTAATTTTCTACCAGTTTGCAAATCGCAGCCGACTGGTCGCCTTTCGGCTTGAAGGAAGAAATCAATTCAAAATTGTGCATAAACAATATTTCCCTTTACTATTTTGGTCGCAGGCAACTTTTATTTGCAGTCCGTCTGTAGAGACGCATTGCATGCGTCTCGTTTAATTCATTTATTGATACGCACAGGAAAGAGACGCATGCAATGCGTCTCTACAGAACCATGTTCCATTGTTACCGATGGGAATGGACGTTTCATTTGAAGTTGTTTGATAAATGAGCGCTGTCAGTTCCTACTACTACATACTCTTTCAAGGATTTTATTATCTTTTCCCCTATGCCGTCTATTTGACGCAATTCGTCCAGATTTTTAAACCTTCCATGTTTCTCACGACAGGCAATAATCGCCTTTGCTTTCACCTCTCCGACTCCCGGCAACAGTAATAATTCATACCATGAAGCTTCATTAATATCGATCTTTGTTTCTATGTCTGCCGGGGTAAGAGTGCTTACGATTTCCGTTTCCGGCAACCACCAATGGTAATCTCTTCCCGCCTTTATTACCATCCCTGCAAGTAAGATTGTTGTTAAAAAGAAGATGACAATAAGTTGTTTTTTCGCAGGGGAGAATTTATCTGATTTTTTTTGCGAATTTTCCATAATAATAAGGAAATGTATTCGAAAACAGATTTTTCAGTGGAAATTTTTTAGCGTTGCCCGGATAAACTCTCTGAACAGCGGGTGTGATTTTGTAGGTTTCGACTTAAATTCCGGATGGAATTGCACACAGACAAACCACGGATGATCTATAATTTCCATAATCTCAACCAACCGGTCTTCCCGGGAATGTCCGGTAAATTTCATTCCCTTTGCTGAAAATATTTCTTTATATGCATCGTTAAATTCGTACCGATGCCGGTGTCTTTCGGAAATTTCCGTTTTCTTATACGCTTCAAATGCCTTTGTATCTTTTTCAACGAAACATGCCTGAGCGCCCAATCTCATTGTTCCACCCTTTCTTGATATGCTGCGTTGTTCTTCAAGCAGGCTTATCACAGGATACGGCGTATCGGGATCAAATTCTGTGCTGTTGGCGCCGGGAAGGTGGCAAACATTCCTTGCAAACTCTATTGAAGCGCATTGCATTCCGAGGCAAATGCCAAAGAAAGGAATATTGTTTTCTCTTGCATATCGTATCGCCTTTACTTTCCCCTCAATTCCCCTTGCGCCGAATCCTCCGGGCACCAATATTCCATGAACTCCTTTCAGATATGTTTCCGCTCCATATTTCTCAATATCTTCCGATTCAATCCTGCGTTCTTTTACACGGGCATTATTTTCTATGCCTCCGTGAATTAATGATTCATAAATAGATTCATACGCCGACTGATGCCCTATATATTTCCCGACAATCGCTATTTCAGTCGTATATTTCGGGCTTCTCAGTATTTCTAATATTGACAACCATTTATCTATATTCCCGTCTTTGGTTTTCAGATTAAGTTTTTGAATAATCAATTTATCGAGCCCCTGCTCCACAAGTATGAGGGGTATCTCATACAAATAGGGCTTTACATCTCTCTCCTCGATAATCGCATTTTTCTCCACATTACAGAAAAGCGATATCTTATCTTTTATTTCTTCGCTTAAGTGCTTCTCCGTCCTGCAAATAATAATATCCGGCTGCACGCCTGCCTGCCGTAACATTCCGACACTGTGCTGCGTAGGCTTGGTCTTTATTTCATCTGCCGCACTTAAATAGGGAACAAGAGTTAAGTGAATATAGAGTACGTTTTCCCTGCCTATCGTTTGTCCAAACTGCCTGATTGCTTCAAGAAACAACTGACTTTCAATATCCCCTACAATTCCACCTACCTCGGAAATCACCACATCAATGTCAGGGCCATCCAGTTTCTTTATACACTCTATCACCTCATTCGTAATATGAGGAATCACCTGCACGGTCTTTCCCAGATATTCACCGCTCCGTTCCTTCATAAGAACGGAATAATAAATTGATCCTGTCGTAAAATTACAGTATTTATTTGTCTCCGCATTGGTAAACCTTTCATAATGTCCAAGGTCAAGATCCGTTTCAGCCCCATCTTCGGTTACATATACTTCTCCATGCTCATAAGGACTCATTGTGCCCGGATCAACGTTCACATAAGGATCAAATTTCTGCAACCTCACCTTTAACCCTCTGCTCTCCAGTAACATCCCTATTGAAGCAGCATTCAAACCCTTTCCGAGTGATGACACTACTCCACCCGTAACAAAAATATGTTTAGTCATTTTTATGTCTTTCTATAAATTTCATCAAATCATTTCTGGTATTTATACCACACGACACATAATCGGTAATTGCTACTTTTATTTTGTATCCGTTTGAAAGAGCCCTAAGCTGTTCCAGTTTTTCCGCCATTTCCAATTCCGAAGGCAATAAACTGCCGTACCTCAGCAAAAAATCCCTGCGATATCCGTATATTCCAAGGTGTCTTAAAAATTCTATGCCATTTCCTTTGCCACATTCATAATTATCCCGCACAAAAGGTATTTGTGATCGGGAAAAGTAAAGCGCATATCCATCGTTATCCAGCACCACCTTTACGCAATTCGGATCCTTTACTTCTTCCGGACTTATTACCCTGCTTGCCAGGGTTGACATTGCCGCATTATCATCTTTTTCCAGCAGATCAATAACCAGATCCACCATTTCGCCATTCATCTCCGGCTCATCACCTTGCACGTTTACGACAATCTCAGCGTCCAGCCTTTCGGCAACCTCTGCTATTCTATCCGTTCCGGAATGGTATTCCCCGCGCGTCATTTCCGCTTCGCCGCCAAAACCCTTTACGATATCATAAATTTGCCTGCTGTCAGTTGCGACAATTGCCTTTCCTATGCGTTTTGCGGATTTTATATTCTGATACACGTGCTCTATTATATATTTTCCCGTAATATCCTTTACTTCCTGCAAAATCAACTTTCCCTGTAATCGTGAAGAATCAAATCTCGCGGGAATTATTACCACCGGCTTATTCCTGTCCATATATTCTCCGACTTTATGATTTATCCATGCAACTCAATGTCATTAAGTTAAGAAGGGTGGATTAAGGCATTGTATTTTACGCCGAATCCACCAATAATATGCACAGGAAGGTGGATTCGCTGTCGCTTAATCCACCCTACTTTTGTCAGGGTTGCTTAACTTAATGACATTGCCATGCAGCTGTAAGCGTTTAATTCTATTGAAGTATATTACCGTATTCAAATACTTTTTATATTCAGCGTAAATATAGTTATTGAAAAGGTGGATTCGCTATCGCTTAATCCACCCTTATTCCATTCCGCGCCTTTTCTCCATATAAGGGTGGATTAAGGCATTGCCTTTTATGCCGAATCCACCAGAATAACCTCCCCTATTAAAAATATTTTGACCTGGCGCAACTACCGCATTCGGGACACCTGGAAAGCCTGCAATCCTCCGTTATTTCTCTTTGTAAAGACCGTTCCGATTCCTGAATGAGAAACGGTCTTATAACGCCGCAATTTATATGCTCCCATGGAAAAACCTCATCCATTTTTCTTTCACGATAAATATAAAAATTCCAATCTATATCTGCCGCATGAAACGCATCCATCCACTTCTGAAACTGAAAATGATCTTCCCATGCATCAAATTTACACCCATTCCTCCATGCCGTATAAATAACCTTCCCCAGCCTTCTGTCTCCCCGGGCAAATATCCCCTCCATAATACTGCGTTCTGCTTTATGAAACTTTATGCGAATGCTCTTTCTTTTTATTCTATTAAACAGTTTTTCTCTTATTTCCTTAATCCTCTCCATAGAAACCATAGGCTGCCATTGATAGGGCGTATGAGCCTTTGGTATAAACGGCGCAATGCTTATATTTATCTGACCGTAATTGCCTCGTATCTTCTTCATTACATCAGAAACATCGTACGCCAATTCAGCAATCGCCTCAATATCGTCATCTGTTTCCGTAGGAAGACCTATCATGAAATACAGCTTCACCAGATTCCAGCCCAGTTTAAACGCCTCTTCGATGCCTCTGAAAAAATCCTCATTCGTAATGTTTTTGTTTATCACGCGCCTTAAAGAAGGCTTCGCCGCTTCCAATGCTATTGTAAGCCCGGATTTCCGCACCGTATTCAGCATTGACGGCAATAAAGCGAGCTGTTCATTCACCCGAAGAGAGGGAAATGCGATGTTTACGTGCCTTGGCGTAAACGCCAGATTCATTCTCTCCATCAGTTGCCCCAGGTGCGGATAATCACTCACCGAAAGGGACATTAATGATATTTCATTATACCCTGTATTCGCATAGGATTGTTCCGCCAGACGCAGGATATTTTCAACCGTCCTCGGACGGGTAGGCCTTTTGCTCATTCCCGCCTGGCAAAATCTGCAACCCTGTGTGCATCCCCGCATAATTTCGATGCTGATCCGCTCGTGAATTGTCTTTACAAAAGGTATCACCGGTTTCACCGGATAATATGCCGCATTTAAATCTTCGACAACAGCAGACCGCACAGTGGAAGGTATGCCGGAGACTTTGGGTTGCACTTTTTTTATTGTATCGTCACTATTATAAAAAACTTCATACTGTGACGGCACATACGCATTTTTAATTTTCCGGGCAATAGAAAAAAGCCTCTCCTTTCGGGAAAGCTTTTGATGCTTCATTTCTTTAAATAATTCAATAAGCTGAGGCAGGCTTTCCTCTCCGTCTCCGACAAGAAAAACATCGATAAACTCCGCCAATGGCTCAGGGGAAATGGCAACAGCGCCGCCCGCTATAACGAAAGGATCGCTTTCCTCGCGGTCTGCAGACATAACGGAAATGTTTGACATATCCAGCATATTGAGAATATTCGTATACGATAATTCATATTGAACCGAAAACCCCACAATATCAAACTCTTTCAACGGCGTGTATGTTTCCAATGAAAATAAAGACAGTTTATGATCTCTCAAAAGAGCCTCCATATCGGACAGTGGCGCAAATGCCCTCTCACAAACAGTATCTTCACGATCATTGAGCAAACCATAAAGAATCTGAATTCCCGCGTGAGACATTCCAATGCTGTACGTATCAGGAAACGCCAGGACAATCTTCACGTCAACATCCGAATGTTCTTTTCTTACAGAATTACATTCTTTTCCAATGTACTGGCCGGGCATTTCAACTTTCGGCAATATATTTTCTATAATATAGTTTCTAAGAGGATTCATGATTATTCAGAGGCAAGATCAATTTTTGAATGAATTTTTATGTTAAATATAATGGATAACGCAACAAAAGAAGTGAGCATCGAAGATCCGCCGTAGCTAACAAACGGCAATGTAATCCCAACAATAGGAGCTATCCCCAAGTTCATTGCAATATTGATGATAGCCTGAGTCGCAAACATGGTAAACAATCCAACAATAACAAGACGCCCAAACGGTTCCCTGGTATTCTTGGCAATGCCGAGTCCGCACATAAAAAAAACCACGTAAAGGAATAAAATAAAACATGCCCTTAAAAAACCCCATTCCTCGGCAATCACTGCAAAAATAAAATCCGTATGCCGTTCCGGTAAAAATTTTAATCTGTTCTGGGTGCCATTTCCCCATCCTGCGCCCAACAATCCACCTGAACCGATAGCAATCAGGGATTGAAGCCGGTGATACCCCGCCCCCCAATCTGCAGTCTTTTCAGGCCAGAGAAACCCCAAAATCCTCAACTTTTGATAGGGCTGCAACACAAAGAACCAGAGAAGCGGAGATACTGCCAAAGACAGAAAAAATAACGCCCCAAGATAAAAAATGCTGATGCCCGCAGTATATAAAATTGCAATTAACACGGGAATCATCGTAAGCGCTGTCCCTAAATCCGGTTGTTTTATAATGAGCGCCATAGGCACAATAGTCAATAAAACCGCAGCGCCAACATCAAATAACCCAAGACCGTGTTTTTTATACCGGAGAAACCTCGCAAGGGCAAGAATTAATGTAATTTTCATAAATTCTGACGGCTGCACGGAAAAAGAACCTATGGAAAACCACCTGCGGCTCCCCTTCACTGCATCGCCCGTAACCAGCAATAACACCAGAAGACAAATAACACCGATATAAATAATATAAGAATAATATCCAAACAATAAATAATCAAAATAGAGAAGAATGAAAAAAAGAACAAATCCTATCCCAATCCATACTAATTGCTTCATTACATATCTCTCGTTTGATGCGCTCAAAATAAAAAACACACCGATTGTCAACAGGATGCATATCACAGGAAAAATAATCCAATCAAAATTTTTGGTACGAATACTGCCTATCATAAAATAGTGTTATTACTCAAAAAAATTCCCTAATATTTCATCCGGGAGCATTCCCAAATTTTTGCAAATCCATCATTCTTGTTCCCAAGTTCCTGACTGGGAACACAATTGTGGCGGAAGCTCATGATTCCTGTTATGAGAAGCGAATCTTCTCAAGCAATTACGTTCCAAAGCCGGAGCTTTGGAACGAGCCATGGTTTCTTTTGGAATTTTACAAAAATTTGGGAATACTCCCGCTTATCCTTTAAGATGACTGCCCCAGTTCCGGATATAAAAAAGACATCAATTCCTTTGCAATAGGCCCTGCAATCGTACCGCCATGTTCCTGAGTATGCTCCACAAGAATCAAAAAGACATATTGCGGATTGTCATACGGCGCATAACCGGCAAACCACGCATGATTATCTCTACGGCCGGTCTCTGCCGTTCCTGTTTTCCCTGCAACCTTGTATACTTCCAAACCTTTATTTTTTGCAGTGCCGCGCGTAACAACTTCCTGAAGGGCCTTCTGTATCACGCTCAAAATTTCCGGACGCATATCGATTTTCTTCCCCGTGTCAGGGCTGAACGTTTTCAGTATTTCTCCCTGCTTGTTTTTAATTTTTGACATTATATGCGGCTGAACAAGCGTGCCTCCGTTCGCGATGGCGGCATACACCCGAACCAACTGAAGCGGTGTGGTAAGCAGCGCCCCCTGCCCTATTGCAACATTCATGGCCGTTGCCGTAGTCTTAATATCCGGCAAATTTCCCGCTTTCTCAAATAAAAGATCAATGCCGGTTTTCTCTCCGATGCCAAATTTTTTTGCCCAATCATACAATAATTCCTTTTCAAGCCTCTTGGCTGTCTCAAAGAAGAAAACGTTGCACGAAAACGGGATTGCATCTTCTATCGCCACCGATCCATGCCCGCTGTCAGACCAGCATCGGAAGATTATATTTTTATAATTAGTATAGCCATTACACTCAAAATTCGTGTGTAAATTTATAGTGTTCTGGCTCATTGCTGCTATTGCCGTAATAACTTTAAAAACAGAACCTGGCGGCAATGCCCCCTGTATTGTCCTGTTAAGCAGAGGTTTTTTGCTATCTCTGTTAAGTCGTGTAAAATCGTTATTAAGCGTATTAGGGTTATACCGGGGGTTGTTTGCCAAAGCGAGTATTTCTCCCGTCTGCGGTTCCATTACAATAATTACACCTCGATTATTTCCTAGCGCTTTTTCCGCATGAGACTGAATTTTGCTGTCAATAGTTAAATAGATATCATTCCCGGAAACGGGCGGCCTTTCCAGAACAACCTTTTCTATCTGAGTATTTTTACAAATAATCTCTTCAAATCTTTTTCCGCGCATGCCCCGCAATTCATCTTCATACATCGCCTCAACACCCGTTCTTCCGATAAAGTCGTCTTTTGCGTATCCATCATACAGCAACAAAGAATTTTCATCCTCCGAACGGCTGGAATCCAGCACGAAGTTGTCCCATTTTTCGCTGTGTTCCTCCCATTCCTTCCCGGTAAGTTTTCCCATGTACCCGATGACATGAGAAGCAGTCGCCTGTTCCGGATACACCCTCTTTGATCTTGGCGTGACACGCACACCGGGAAATATATCCTTTTCAATCTCTATTCGAATGGCCTTTTCCAGCGTCACATCGGAAATAACAGGATAATACCCATTTTCTTCTCTCACAAGAATCGGTCTCCCGAATTTCTTCTCCATGTTTTTTTTAATCTGTTCCACTTTTTTAACAGCTTTTTTAGAATTTTTTAACAACCTGTCTCTCGAAGTGTTTAACACACGGGCTAAACCGTCCAGCCACTTCTCCAGATCTTCATGACATTCTTTGCATGATTTGTCCGTATTCTTGTGCGCCGGCAACTCTGTAATGCGTTGGACAGGATTCTTTCCGTATACAATATGGCAATACAGCAAGTTCCTGTATTTAACCGATATATCAAATGCATGATGATCGATCGCCAAAACATTTCCATGCCGGTCAAAAATCGTCCCCCGAACGGCCTCTAATGGGTAGCTTCTGATTCTGCGTGTTTTTGATATGCCTTTGTATTTGCTGCTCTCCATTATTTGCAAATAGAAAAGCCTTGCAACAATACAAAAGACAAATAATAAAAAAATAACAAAAATGCTTTTATTTCGGATGGGGTACATGGATTATTTTTCCATGAAATACAAATTTCTGGTGGGTTGCAACTTATCGAAAATGAAAAATAAAAATGGCGCAACTGCGGCGGTGTACAGTGAACATATAAAAATCATCCAAATTGTTGAGGAAATATTCAGTGAACGGTAAGTTATCGCCGTATGCAAGGCATAAAATATGTTATATACAATAGAAAAAACAAATGTGACCAATATTTTTGTCAGCAAATGTCCTCTGAACAACATACCCCTGATTGACCAGATAAAAAAACCCACTGCAACAAAAAAAATGGAATTGATTCCCAAAACCCCCTCCGAAAAGAAATCCTTTGATATCCCTGTGAACCAACTCGTAATCACATTTCGTTTCACATCAATAAAAAAAGAATAAAAAACAACTAACGGAAAATAAAAATCTGGCACCGCAATGCCAATATTAATCCAATTCATTAGGGTTGATTGAAAGAGGGAAATGCAAAACAATATGCAGAAAAACGTTATCCAGCGCATGGAATATTATTCCTTTATCACCAAAACATTTTCAATTTTTGTTATATTTACTGCCGGCAACACTTTTACGTTTTGAAAAAGAGCGCCGCCTTTTATCTCACTCTCTACCACCGTGCCAACGGGAAAGGAAGACAAATAAAATGACCCGATATTGGAAGTAATTACGTTATCCCCTTTTTTTAGCTCTGCCCACCTTGGCACATATTTTAACTGGCAAAATGGAGATGCATTGCCTTCCACGATAACCTGATCTCTTGTCTGAAGTATTCTCCCCGGGATACGTGATGCGGGATCGGTAATCAATTGAACCAGGCTTGTTCTTCGTCCGGCAGCAGCAATCAATCCGACTAACGCATTATCCGTTACTACAATATTATTATTTTTAACACCATGTTTTGTGCCAATGTTAATGGTAATACTTCTCCTGAAAATTGAAGTATCGTATCCGATAATATCTGCCGGAATGATTTTAGCTTTTGGTTTTTTTTGTTCTTTTTTAAATTCAGAAACTGAGATTAATTTATCCTGTAACCTGTAATTGGTATCCTGTAGTTCAATAATTTTATTTTTGAGTTCAGCAATCTCATTTTCCAGCAGCGTTTTCGTCTCATTTTCCTTCCAAACAGACGCAATTCTATGAAAAAAGCCACTAGCCGTTTTACTGCATACGAATGTTGCCCACTGAAATGGACGAACGGGCACCACACATGCCATTTTTATTCCGTTTGAAACTTTGAGAGGTAAAAATAATAATATTAATGAAATGGTGAGAACAAGGGTTGCAATAGTAAGCGGATGAGATAAAAGCTCGTTAATATTAGGTTTGGATGTCCTCATCGTATAAAACAGCTTTAAACAAATCTAAATTTTCAAGGAGATATCCTGTCCCCCGTGCAACGGCGGTTAATGGATCAGCAGCAACTTTCACCGGCAAACCGGTTTCTTCTGCCAGCAATGTATCAAGCCTTCTGATTAAAGCGCCCCCCCCCACTAACACTAAACCATTGGTGATTAAATCAGATGC
Source organism: Planctomycetota bacterium (assembly GCA_016873165.1). GTDB lineage: Bacteria > Planctomycetota > Brocadiia > Brocadiales > Brocadiaceae > Kuenenia. Next base: position 19,412 of record VGXV01000051.1, read on the forward strand.
AAGTTCCGGGGCGGTTCTTTCCAGAGTGGCTTTGACTGCGTATACTATTTTTTCAATAGGTTCTCTTAATGCCTCCCTGATCTCCTCGGAGCTAATATTTGTCGCCCTTGGCAATCCGGCAATCGCATCTCTCCCGCGAACTTCCATAGTCAATTCCTCTTCCAGCGGATATGCGGATCCTATCGATATCTTTATTTGTTCTGCTGTCCGATGGCCTATGTCAAGATTATACGTCTTTCGCACATACTGAACAATAGACTCATCCAACTCGTCTCCTGCAATTCTAAGGCTCTCATGGGTGAATATATCCCCGAGCGAAAGCACCGCAACCTCCGTCGTGCCTCCGCCAATATCAACAACCATACTTGCTTCAGGTTCTCCTACGGGAAGTCCGACTCCAATCGCGGCAGCCTTTGGTTCAGAAACAAGATACACCTCCCGCGCCCCAGCCCTCTCTGCGGAATTCACCACTGCACGTTTTTCTACCGCTGTAATCCCGGATGGAATTGCAATCAATATTCGCGGACGCACTCCCCATTTGCGTTTGTGAACCTTTGTGATAAAATATTTAAGCATTGCCTCCGTAATATCAAAATCCGCGATAACTCCGTTTTTAAGCGGACGAATAACGGAAATACTGCTCGGGGCCTTTTCCAGCATTGATTTTGCAACAATTCCCACCGCTCTTCCGTTTAAAAGAACTTTATTTGTGCCCGGCTTCACCGCAACCACAGAAGGTTCCGATAATACAATGCCGTGCCCCGGTATGCAAACAAGGGTATTTGCAGTGCCAAGGTCTATTCCCATATCTGTTGAAACGAAGCCTAAAATGAAGTCTAATGGATGCATTTTGTTTCCCTGAAAATGATCCTCCGCGGAAAATGTTTATTTTTCACAAGTATAATAAAATATAATAGTTAACAATAAAGGCGTGATTATACGTTTACTATTTATAAAATGTCAAGTGTAAAGTCTTTTAAAAAAAGAAGATAAAATCATGCCGCCAGTGCCTGTTACGCAAATAATGGAAAACCATTCTCCGAATAATGTGTAAAAAGTATTCCTTTTTTTTATAAGCCGAATTCGGTTGAAGATGGTGCCGCTTATCTCTTTTTGCCGTCCTTCCACATCAGTTAATTTATCATAAATCGTCCCATCGGGTCCTACAAAAGCAGATATCCCCGTATTTGCCGCCCGTGCCATACACACACGATTTTCTACTGCTCTAAATACCATAATTGCAAGATGTTGTTCCAATTCCGCGCTATTATGAAACCATCCGTCATTCGTCACATTAAATACAAAATCAGCCCCCTGCCTTTTCAGTTTTCTTATCAAAGACGGAACCGTATCTTCATAGCAAATAGATGCTCCAAAATTGAAATCCTGATCCTGTAATGTCTTAAGATGAAACAATGTGCTTTTCTCCCCATGCGACAATCCGACAGAATACGGCACAAGTTTTGATAAAAAGGGGAAATATTTTTTCAGGGGGGTAAATTCCCCAAACGGAACAAGATGTATCTTATCGTATCGTTCCAGCAATTTCCCATTTCTTCCATAAAAATAGACGCTATTAAAATATTTCTGGTCGTCTTCAAAAAGAAAGAGCGAAATACCTCCCAGGAGAAGGTTCGCATTTAATTCCTGCGCCAACTGAACTGCGGTAAGCTGTGACAAATAATCAATTTTTCTCCCCGTAACACCCGGATTTATGTTCAATATTCCCGGCACCATCGTTTCAGGCCATACAACAAGATCAATCGGTTCTCCTTTAACACGCAGAGATAAATCATAATATTTCTTTAACGTGTCTATCTCTTCCTCTTCCGATGATTCGGTTTTAACCTCCTGCGGTATATTCCCCTGCACCAGACATATCGCAGGTCCTTCATACGGTTTGTAACTTTTTAACCAAAAGGCTCCGTACACTAATGCCCCAATGACCAACAGTACCGGTAAAATATACGACAAATAAATAAAATCCTGTTTTCGTCCTATCCAAAGAGCTGCATTTTCCCGTTCACTTTTATTTTTAATAAAGCAATGTGCAATCAGCCATGCAATGTATGCATTCCCCATAATAACCAAAAATGATATCCCGGAAACACCGGCAATATCACCTATTTGTATCACCGGCAAATAACGGTATTGAGTATGACCTGCAAAAAACCAGGGAAACCCTGAGAACAGATAAGATCGTATATATTCCAGTGATACCCAAATACACGGAGCAATAAAAACAAAGGGCAACTTTAATTTTAAAACAATCCTTCTGATGCAAAAGGCAAAGCAGAGGAAATAAAGAGCACAATAAAGACTTAGCAACAACCATGCCGCATAGGTAACATACCGCAGCCATGAAAGTTCTGTGAAAAAGAAAAGGTATCCTATAAAGTACGATGAAAGATATACAAACCTCTTTCCCCTGATAATAAGAATAAACCACGGTACAAAAGCAAACCATGCGCAATATCCCATATCTGCAGGCGGAAAAGAAAGGCAGAAAAAAAGAATTGATAAAAAGGAAAGACCTGTAATGTGAGTAATTGCTTTATTTCTCAATAGTTGTTATCGAGAAGAATAATATCAACCAATTGTCCTTTGGAAAGTTTTTCAACTTCTTCAGGAATAATAAGCAGGCAATTCGCCTTTGTTGTTGCCAGTAAATCGGCAGAACCATGCCATTCGACAGGAGAGGCGGACAATTCACTCTCTTTCCATTGATACACTGCCGGGCGAAATTCACGGCGTTTTCTTTTTGTGGAAACGTCGGTTTTCAATACGGCTTTTACAACTATTCGGTTAAGGGAAGAAAATCCCATTAATTTTCGTATGGCGGGATAGATAAACAATTCAAACGTCACCAACGAGGCCACAGGATTTCCGGGCAGTGCAAATATCCATGTTTTGTCTTTTTTCCCAAATATTACAGGCTTGCCCGGCCTCAGCGCCACCTTTTCAAAATAAATGCACACCCCTAACTCTTTCAATACGTCACCGACAAGATCATATTCCCCCATTGAAACACCGCCGGAAAGAATCAAAATATCCTTCTGCAGCCCCTTTTTTATTTCCCTTACGATTTCCTCTTTCCTATCTCTTACAATGCCGAATATTTCCACCGCCGTATTCATTCGTCGTGCCTGAGATGCCAGAGAGTAACTATTGCTGTTTCTGATTTGTACAGAGGAGGGTTTTTCTTCAACATTTACCAGTTCATTTCCCGTAGAAATGATGCCAACGGTCGGCGCCGGATATATTTTCACCTTAGACTTTCCCACCGTTGCAAGTATTCCGATCTCCTGCGGACGAACCGGCATGCCTGCATGAAGAACTATCTGCCCGACTTTCATATCCTCGCCACGTTTTGAAATATTGCTTCCGCCCTTTACGGATTTCACTATTTTTACCCGACTTTCATCTTCTGTATCTTCCGTATCTTCAAACTTAACCACCGCATCGGCCCCTTCGGGAACAGACGCGCCTGTCATAATTTTGGAAACACATCCGCGGGATACTTTTTTCTCCGGCATACCGCCCGCCGCTATATTCTCAATAATTTTCAATATGACGGGAGCAACGATCGTATCCTCTGCAACCACCGCATACCCATCCATTGCAGAACGGTTGAAAGGGGGCATGTCAATATCGGACAGTACCTCTTCGGCAAGACAAAACCCTAATGCATCCTGAAAATGAACCTGTACCGGCTCTAAAGGGTGTACATTTTCTATAATTATTTTTTTTGCTTCATCTACTGAAATCATGGCTTTTATGTTAATTCAACAATAACAGTATGTCAAGTTCTGAAATCCTGAATATTATATCAGGTCGATATACAATATGAGCAGAGGGTTGCCACTGCGGTGGAATGTGCGGGAATGGGGTCACACCTTGATTTGTGATTATATTGTTGATGATTGGTTAACGCTGACCAATTCCGGGGACACCATGCTTAATTATTGACTCCGTATTGAAAGACGGTTAAGCTTTCGTTATAATAGAGAATGTTCGTGCAACAGTTTCCGGATTTCGGGGCGCAGAAGTATGATTGCAGATTGTTTTAATTGCAATAAAGATTTATTATGTTTTTGCTTAGTTCTGAGGGTGGATAATGAAAAAGAAAGGAAAAATTACATGGCATTAATCAGGAAAAAACCCAAAAAGCAAACTGTTACATTTCCACTAATGTCACGTCAACCTTGCAATGTCGCAAATAGTGTGATATATTATCTTCATTTCAACCACAACCATTGGGGGATTGAATATGAAGAAATACATCGTGACGCTTGCCAAAGACGAACGCGAAGCTCTTGGCAGACTTACTTCCAAGGGCAAGCATAAAGCACAAAAAATCCTAG
>VGXV01000052.1 GCA_016873165.1 Planctomycetota bacterium
ACTCGGCGGCAGCAGTTTCATCTGCTCCATGGCGTACGGCTTGAAGGTGATTTGTCCATTGTTCATCCCCCGATTGTATTAAATTTCCTTTAAAATGAACAGGGGCTGTCCCTTTTTAGACAACCCCTTTTTTGTTTACCTCCGTTCGAATTAAAGATACTTAAATACATACGGATCAGATGGCAATTTATAAGGGGATGACATCGTGCTGTTGTACCAGGCGATCTTTTAGAGATACATATTATTCATTTACTAAAGCTACCAACCCGCCCTGTTGGAAAAATTTTCGGTGATCATTTTTTTAGGCACACCGCACTAGAGTATTCACGGGACGTTGGAGATGTTTTTGGAGGGAATCAAAAATAGCCGGCTAGTTCCAAAGTATACAATCGAGAGATTAGTGGAAGTGATTTGTACAATTTTGAAGAACCTCCCCGTAGTAATAATCGAGCCATTAAAACTAAAGCAGGAACACTATGATTAAGTGTCCCTGCTTTAGATTACACTACTACTTACGGAATACGCACTTCCTTATTTCCAATTGTCGTCTGACTTAAAAACTTTCTCCCGTTTTTCAGGAACCTTAATGCGATTTCGGCGATTTCTGACAATTGCTGCAATTCCAACAAATATCAAGATTCCAAGAATACCAGCGAGAGAAGTAAGAATGGCAGGCAACAACCATACTGGGCGCACATTTGCAGGGGCTCCCAGCGGTAGATCAGAAACCGGGTTGACATTAACCGGCTCGGAACCCGGAACAACATCACCGACAACAGAGTACGGTGATGAAGCATTGCCCGTAGCAATCTGTGTTCCGTTTGTTACAGCAAACACCCCAGCCAACCGGCTTTGCAATTCTGGCTGCAACAAACCATTTCCAGCAAGGGTCACGCCATTGGGATCGTTGCCAGAAACTACCAGAATGGAATTCTCTGCATTGAACGGGGAAGGCATTAATTGAAGATAGCCAACACTGACACCAGCTGGAATTCGATAAATCACCTGCATTTGACGCTCATTAGCAGTATTGTTTGACAGATCAAAAGGCGCTGGCAACATATCATTGAATTCAGATAGGAATGGCACCTCGCTTGCAAGCCCGATGATGATCATAGAATTATTAGTACGAATATTCTGCGGTACGTCGTCAGCATAAGCCGTCTGTAAATTTGCTATCAAAGGGTTAAATTGTTCCCCCAAAACATAAGCAAGTTTTCCTGCGATATTCCAACTGGCAATATCGGGTTTTGGAAGAATAAAGGCAATGTCGCCAAGGTCACTGTGAGTTACAAATGTTTCAGGAAAAAACTTCAAGTCTTTCAAGGATGATTTAGAAAGACCTGCTCCCGTATCTACTGGTATGTAAAAAACAGATTGATTGGATATAGTAAACCAGGGGTCAGGAAATCCTGATGTATCACAAGAAGGCACCATGACCATATTCGCTATAATTTCCAGGCGATTTTCTCCAAATCGAAAAACACCCGGAGGAATTTTGACCTGTAAATTTGTGACTTGTTCTGTTTCCATTTTAAATGGAGTGCTGGCGATGATCTGATCATTTAGATTTATTGAGAAAGAGGTGGTCCCATAATCTAATAATCCGGAATGGTAATAAACCAGATCAATATAACCTTCCTTCGACAAAATCTGCTCCTTGCTCACATAAAATATATATTCCTGGGTTCTCACACCAATTCCCGTCAAGGTCTCTGTAGCGTAACCCAGGTTCTCAAGAGTAAAGTTTTCGACGACGGGAAGTGTCTCAGAAAGCATTTGCACATTGGAAACAAATGCGAGCGTCGGATTTTCATAAATAAATATGTCGCCGGAGCTAACCGCTTGACTAGCCTTAACAACCGCCTCATCTGAATTTCCACTTACCATCATAAGTATTTTATTCGGACTCCAAGGCGAAAGAGCCAATTGAACCACGCCATCCTGCTCAGACAGCGTCGGCATATTAACAAATTTACCATTCTCAATGGGCATTTGAAAATTTGCAAAAGATAGAATATCGAGTTGATCAGGGGTACCGACAAATATCATATTATACAAGGTTGGATCCATGCCTGCCAATTGGCTGATGTTAATTAATTCCATGTTGTAGGTGGCGCCAATCATCGAACCAAAACCAGCCATAACATTTAATGCGGCTTGAATTTCAAATGCTCCCGGATTGTCAGAAATGACGACTAATGTACTTTCAGGAATAATCGAATTTTCTCTGTAAAAAGGTGCTGGTAATTGGGAAAGATCTAACGCCGGGATTGATTCTTCAAAAAACAAATTGAAAAATGATGTGGGTTTAATACTAACATTGGCAATGATATCGAAATCACAACTTAATCTGGCGTCCAGCAAGATCGTTAATTGATGCCGGCCGTCTTCCCGTGTGGGAATTAAGGCATTTGCAGGAATACTCAAACGGACAGTATTGCTTCCAATCTTATCAAGAGGAGCGCTGCCAATAAGCTGATTATTAAAAGTGACAAGCAAACTCCCTCCATACGGATTCTTCTCGTCAACAATCTTATCTATATCTGCGCCACTTATAAAAACATCGTAATGCAATTCAATTTCACCGCCGGGAATCAACTGCCAGGTGAGCGGCGTGCTAAAAAGAACACTGGTCACGTCAAGAGGGCTAATTAATGTCCTTTCACGGAAGCCCACTTCACTAAATGGGACAGAGGCAGTGTTGCCATTAATTTGTATCGCGTCATACTGTTCGGGATGAGCTGTCACTTCAGCAGCTTTTGCCGCTACATAAAATGGACTCGCCAGCAGGATAGTGAGTATTCCCAGTATCAGAAACAATTTTTTTTTCATATATAAACTCCATTTGCTAAACATAGGTTGTAAAACGAAATGACACGATTTGATTTGACCGTGGACCTCTCAAACCTATTTTTTTTAATCTTCAATTGGGCAACAAATTCCTTACCTTGCCTATCCAAATGGCTGTACTTTATACCTGACTACTTTTTTATCAGACTCCAAGGAATGCTCAACCGCTCTTTCCACCTGGCTTATCAAAACATTAATGGATTGGCCAATCTGGCGGTCTGCAAAACCAATTCGAGGATCAAGAATAATTTCACCTCCACTATCTCCTTCAAGTGAGATAGGTTGGTTTAATGCCGTCCGAATACGTTCTATCTTGCTTGTTGCAGAAAGCCCACTCGTAGATGGCAGAAGAATGCCAAATTCCACCTGAGACCACCTGCCAACAATATCATTACCGCGCAATTCGTTCTTCAATGTTTCTGTAACCCTGCGTAATATTTGGTTGAGGAAAGCCTGCGGCAGAGAATCGTAAATTTCCTGAATCCCCATCAGGTGTATCACACCCAATGTAAGCACGGTTTCCGGCTGGTTGATGATTTCCTGCCGCATCCGTCGTTCAAAATAGACGCGCTTAAACGCCTGAGACTCGGCATCCACCATTTTCCGCTGACTTAATTTATCCAAAGTGTCTGATAATTGGTCTTTGAAAATCGCCAATCCCACACCTAAGATCAACCCCCCAATGAATGCCAGCCCGGCACTTTGAGCAGGTCGGGGTTGGTAGGGATCGGTTGGAATTAACGCCCTGTCGAGGAAATCAATATTATTTTTAACGTATAAATTCTTTACAAAATCAATGGCATTTTGACCGATACTATTTGCCAGCATTGCCGCAACTTCAGGATTGGGGCCTTTTACACTTAAACGGATGATATTTGTCTCGGGCAAAACCGTCACAGTTGTGATATACGCGTCAAAATCGGTGGGGTTTTGACTTAACACGCTTTTGGTGCTGTTGACAACCTGATGGCTGTTTAGAACCTCAGCATACGTGGAGATAATTGAACGTTTATCCAGCGCTTCAATGCTGTTTACCATGTCCCGGTTGTCGGTGTTTTGGAGGTTGGGACTGACAATGAACCGAGCCACAGCCTCGTACATGGGTATCGTCACGTAATAAGAATAGACCAGGGAGATATTGACTGCCACCAGGGTTGTTGCCAATATCAACCACCACCCTCGCTGAATGATCTTGAGATAATAACGGATTTCCATAACAAATTCTCCCAATTCGCTGATTAATTTGGTGATACAATTTATTATAAATCATATTTTGGTAAAGTGCCAGCAGCGAATTTTATCACGGTAAATGTTACTCACCTTATTGCCAAATCGCGGTTTCTGAACTTGTCTATCCAAGTCTAACCTGCCGGACTTCGTCCTCAAGTTGACCGGGAAACAACCTAACTTTTGAAAATTTCTCGTTAACATTATATCTTGATGCATCACGGGGGGAACAAGCTCGGATTTGAGAAATTATAAAATCGCCATTCATTCGGGCATGTCCAAAATCCGGTTATCTCAGCAGCGTAGTCCGAGCAACGTAAATTCAAAGCTCATAGACAAAATCTGAGAAGTAAAATGACTTTCCCTGTCAACATCCTCTTTATTTGTTTCGCTCTCAGCGCCGGATTATTACTATATATCTTATTAGGTTATCCGATATTAATCGCCGGATTGGCGAGGATTTGGCGACACCCGGTACAAAAGAAAACGATTTTCCCGACCATCACAATCGTTATTCCAACGCACAACGAAGAAACTGTAATCACGCAGAAACTGGACAATATTCTTGGATTGGAGTACCCGCGCGACCGGCTTCAAGTCATCGTCTGCGATGACGCATCGGGTGATCGCACTGCCGAGCTTACGCGCAAGTTCGCCTCTAACGGCTTTGAATTGAGTGAGATTTCTGTCAGAGCCGGTAAAGCCAGCGCCTTAAATCGCGGTTTGGCGCTCGCTCGTGGAGAAATTTTTGCCATCACCGACGCAGACATCATGCTGAGCCAGGATTCTCTGCGCGAACTGATCGCCAACTTTGCAGACGAGAGCGTTGGCTGTGTTGTCGCGCAAACGCTGACGAAGGCTTCGGAATCAGCAATCGGCCAGACGGGAGGTGGCTTATATTGGCGCTATGAATCCTTCCTCTGCCAGAATGAAAGTGATCTTCATTCAACGGTCGCGGCAACTGGACACTTAATGGGTCTTCGCCGCAAGATCATGCCGCATATTCCTACGAACGTAATCCTCGACGATTTCTATTTGGCGATGATGACAATCCGCCAGGGATATCGGGTTATTTCTGAGCCAAAAGCGATTGTCTGGGAAAACCCTATCAAGGCAATGGGAGATGAGTTCATTCGCCGCCGCCGATTAGCCGCCGGCCGTTATCAGATTCTCATGATGGGCTGGAATTATTTTCCGCAGATGTCAGGGCTGCTTCGTTTTCAAGTAGTATCGCACAAGTTCCTGCGATTGGGTATCCCCTATTTTATGATTCTGGCACTGACATCAAACCTTCTTCTGGCTATCCGCCCCGTCATACTATCATTATCATTCGCGCTAAGGATTTTAACCGTCAGCGTTTTGATATTTCAAGGAATGTTCTACCTTACAGCCCTGATTGGGAAAATGACCCCGGACACAGGCGCGAAGAAATCGAAACTTTCCAAAATATTTATGCTCCCCTACTTCATCTGTGCCACGAACTTCGCGAGCCTCACAGGTCTTTATTGGTATTTGTCCGGCCGACAGACTGTTTTATGGGAACAGGCAAAGAGGGGCTAGCTTGGCTAAAACATCACACCCTAACCTTAGTCCTTATTTTAGATAATACGCAGGAGATAATAATGTATTCCGAGCAAACCAAAACAACAAAATCCATTCGCTCGTCAATCATAAAAAAGATAACAGCCCTTGCTTTTGATACCGGATTAATCAGGGGAGGGCGTCAGCTTTGGTCAAAATCCCTGACAGTGCTTAATTATCACCGAATTGATGATCCACATCGAGAAGGCTTCGCCTCTTTCTTGCCCACGGTCAGCGCGCACCCAGATGAATTCAACCATCAAATGGAATACCTTGACCGTTGGTTTAATGTGATTTCCTTGCGTGATGTAATAAATTGGCTTGCTGGCCGCCACTCACTGCCGCCGTACGCTGCGCTAATTACTTTTGACGATGGTTATCTTGATAACTATACAACTGCATATCCTATTCTAAAGCGGCACGAATTCCCAGCAGTGATTTATTTGACATCAGGACATATTGATACTGATGTCCCATTTTATTGGGATCTGGCCGCGTATTGTTTTTTTCATACAAGGGTTGATCACGTTCTATTTCCCGATCATACAGAGCACTTCTGGAGAAATCCTATAGACCGAGCCAAAGTCTCCAACAGCTGGATTGAATCCATGAAAGCGTTACCAGAAACACAAAAACAAGAATGGGTTTCGCGTTTGCCCGAGAAACTGGCGGTCTCCATTCCACATAATTATTTCCGAAAATTAATGATGAACTGGGACCAGGTTCGGGAAATGTCGAGCAACGGGATGGAATTTGGAGGTCATACGATCAATCACCCGATCCTCTCACGCATTCCCCTTGATCAAGCAAGGGTCGAGATCGAAGGATCGAAAGCTAATATTGAAAATGAAATAGGGAAACAAATTTTCAGTTTCGCCTATCCGAATGGCAAGCGGGCTGACCTCGATCCTTTCATTGAAAATCTGGTAAAGGATGCCGGTTTTCGCGCTGCGTTTACATTATTAAACGGACCGACCTCACAGCTAGAAGCAAGGCAAAACCCATACGCCATCCGACGTATTTTTATCGGAAATCATCACTCACTCCCCCAGTTTGCCACATTACTTAATCCCCTAAATCGTTATCGTTCATAACCTCCAAAGTTTATGCGAAACGGAATGTGTCAATGATTTGAGACACGAGAATTGAAAATTTAGTCACTTCTGGAAGCGAATGCTTCTTGTAGACGGAGTTCGGGTAAAATCATCTCACCCCCACCAAAACGGGAACGGCGCTGTTCCAGCGGCTGTTCTCGTTTTCATTTTGGGCTTGGGGGTTCTTGGGCGGGTTGATCCAGACCGCATGCGGCAATGCCTGTGGACGCGGCGGTCCTTTGACAAAGCGCTCTGGCGTTTTTTCATAAGCGGTTTGCAGTACGTTTTGACGTTTTTGCAAGACCGCCTGTGCGCGGTTGAAATGCACATCTGCAGGGGTCAGTAAGGCAAGACCAGTGTGGTAATGTTCGTGGTTGTACCAGGCAAAGAACCTGCTTGCCCACGCGCGCGCATCCTGTTGGCTACCAAAACGAGCGGGGTAGTCGGGACGATATTTCAAGGTCTTGAACTGCGCCTCGGAGTATGGATTGTCGTTAGAAACATGCGGACGCGAATGGGTCTTAGTCACGCCCAAATCTGCCAGAAGCAAGGCGACCGGCTTGGAAGTCATCGCACTGCCTCGATCGGCATGAATGGTGAGTTGGCCGGGTTGGATTCCCTGTCGCGCGCAGGTTTGGGCAATCAATGCTTCCGCCAAAGCCGCGGATTCACGCTCTGCGATCATCCAACCTGTTATATAGCGGCTAAAAACATCCAAAATCACATACAGGTAGTAATAGGTCCACGGTGAAGGTCCCAGCAACTTGGTAATATCCCAACTCCAGAGTTGATTGGGAGCCGTGGCCAGCAGTTCTGGCTTGGCGTAACTGGGGTGGCGCAACTGATTGCGGCGTTCCCGTACTTCGTCATTTTCGGACAAGATCCGGTACATGCTGCGCCACGAGCACAAATAGCGCTCTTCATCCATCAATGCCGCGTACACTTCGCGCGGCGCACAGTCCTGGAAACGCTCGCTGTTGAGTTCCTGTCGGACTTCTTCCTTCTCTGCCGCACTGAGCGCACGCGGAGACATCTTCGGGCTGGTTGGTTCTCCGCGGGATGTGCGCGTTCGATATTTGCTGCTGCGTGGAATTCCCAGCGCTGCGCAAGCGGCTTTCATCCCGATCTTTTTGGATAGTTCTTCGGCTTTCTGCATTAGTCTGCCTCGTTCTTCGGGGGCAGCGGTGTGCCAACCAGTTGTACAACTTTTTTTTGAACGTCAATGATCAACTCGGCGCGTTCCAGCTGCTCTCGCAGGCGTTTATTCTCGCGCTGCAAGCCTGCCAGTTCAGCCGCGTTTGGATCCACTTTCGGACCGCGCCGCTGTCCTGATAATCCCGTCAGGCTGCCGCGTTCCCGCTGTTCCCGCCACTTGCTCACCAACGATGAATACAGCCCTTCGCGCCGCAACAACGCTCCTGCTTCGCCTTTGCCTTTACATTCATCCAGCTCTTGCAATATCCGCAATTTGTATTCTGCTGAATGCTGGCGGCGTTTGGCTTTCGACTACTTCGGTCTTGCCGTTCTCTTCCTCTATCATGGCTTTTCTCCTGCGCCCTGCTCACTAAATTATTGGGGGTAAGTGTCTCACTATTATAGGCACAGAGGGAAAGGTGCAAATAAGAAATTAAGGTTTAAGCTCCCACCTGATTCGAATACAGGAATATTTTATTCCCCCATTCATCCGGATATTCAGCAATTTTATTGAATATCCCCTCTGAAATTATTACGGAGTTATATTTGGGGTTGTTATATATAATAAAAACTATTCTAGGCGCTCGTTCGATAGACGAGACTATATTTTCAATTACCTTTTCCAAAACAGTCTGTGAGAAAGGATTATAAAAATAAAAATAATTGTAGCCATCAAGTACCTTGAAATTGGTTGCATCCATCACAAAAAGCTCATAACGATTACGGGGAATTTTTAGTTTATTGAAGTTTTTTTGTGCTATTTCCGCAACTTGCGGTGATAATTCGACACCATCGACCTTATGAAATGGGAACTCCAACATAATTCTCATTGCACTGCCTTTACCAGACCCAATATCAATAATCGCATCTCTATTGCTAATCGAAACCTGGTTCAAAACATTTCTAAGATATTCGTTTCCTGATGGAGCTGAATGACTGGCCAGGTTTGGGTCCAGGCCAAGCTCCTCAACTTCAATAACCTCTGAGAAATCTACACCCTCCAGTTTTTCCCGCAAAAGAAGGTAGCGCCTAATCCAGAAATCTAGTGTGAACCTCCTTTGGATTTTATGCCACAAAGACAACATTTTATTTCCTCACTTTGATTTTCATAGCACCTGTTCGTCAGCCAATCGCCTTAGCAATGTCGTTCTGAGCGGAGCGAAGAGCCTCTACGATTATCTTAGAGACCTTTTGCTCTGCTCAGGAATTCAAGATTGAATGGGTAAGGTGAATTAATAATAACCCACTAAGTTTATTAAAACCTAGTGCAAGAGATGTTTATACACTGGAGCGATCTGTCGGGCGACGGACTCCCAGCTAAATCGAGTCTTGGATAGATGACGAGCATAATTTCCCATTTGAGCCGCTAGTCCCGGGTTATTAATTAATAAAACAATCTTGTCTGCCAACTCACGCGGAGATTGTGCCGGCACTAAAAAACCACTTTTCCCGTCATCCACGGCCTCAGGCAATCCGCCAACATTTGTGGCAATAACAGGGCGACCAAAAGTATAAGCGGTCTGCAAAGCCCCGCTTTGTGTGCTGCTGCGATATGGATAAACGACAACTGTGGACATGCCCATAATTGCGCCAATTTCTTCCAGAGGAATGTAACGCGCATCCAGAATTGTTGAGGGCTCCAAATCCAACCCGGCAATTCTGGACTTCAATGCATTAATATCAATTTGCTTCATGGGAAAACCAGCAATAATTAACTTCACATTACATGCCTGACGGACCAATGCAAAGGCATCAATAAGGTCATCCAGCCCTTTGCTGGGAGAAAGCAGCCCAAAAAAAAGAATCGCCTGTTCTCCCTCCCCCAAGCCATACCTCGCTCTAATATTATTAATAACATTCAGCTGAGGCGGAATATTTAATAACCAGTTTGAATTACCATGCGGTATCACATGAGTTATTGATTCTGGAATTTTGGTGTACACGGATAAAAATCGACTCTGGCTTTCTTTCGCAAGGAAAAATATTGCCGAAAATTGAGTGTATGCATTTGAATCCAATCGTCGAAATAATCTTGAAGAACGTCCATAACTTTCACGCGATTCAAATTCATGACATATCTGACTCAAAACCAATCCACGGCGGCCCAGGTAAGCGATAAAAATGGCATCCAATGAATATTCGATCTTTGAAAATTGGACAATGTCCGGTTTGGTACGAATCAAATATCTAGTGATTCGGATCCAGGCCAACAAAATAAGCACGGCTCTCACTATTCTCCGGAGAGTCAAGAATATTTTTTTCAGCCAACGTTTCCATGATTTTAACTGCCAAATTTGGACAGGCTGCGGGTCAAAATTTTTCCAGAGGTGGAGCATTCGATTAACAGTAAAATTATGCGGCTGATTTGAAAGTTCGTATTCCGTACCAGTGACCAGAGTGACATCCATGCCTGCATTTGCCAAGGCGGTGCATAGCTGATAATCGAAATGGATCAACCCACCCCCATTTGAAAGATTTACTACAGTAATCTGTAATTTATTTTGCATATTTGCTTATCAAATCGAGGTAAAGTTTTTCTAATTGCCCAATTTGTCCAAGAATATTAAATTTTTCATTAACTATTTGCCAGCCATTTTGGCCCATTTCAGTACGTATCTCAGGAGCAGTTAACAAGGTGATGCAGGCCTCAGATAATTCCCCGGGAGACCCTGGAGAAACCAAATAACCATTTCGGCCATCTGGGTCCATCTCTGGCACACCTCCCACTGCAGAGGCAACAATTGGCAATTGAGCCGCCATGGCTTCTGCAAGAACGGTCGGCAAAGCCTCCGTCAGAGTTGGCAGAACAAATATATCACTTGCCGCCAAGAGTCGTGGAATATCATTTCGAAGCCCAGCAAAGACCACACGTTCCTTTACACCTGCCTTATCAACTTCCTCCACCAGCGCATCATGATGGGATCCGCTTCCTACAATAAGATAATACACATTTGGTGTTGCATCTAAAACGGTGGGAAGAGCCTGGATCATAAATTGAATCCCTTTTAGGTGACGCAACACCGCCACAGTTGTTAGCAGATTCGCATCGAGTGGAATACCCAATTCTTTATGCACCTCAAGTCGCGCCTCATAACGATCAACATTAATAAAGTTTGTTAAATCAATACCGTTATAAATCGTGATCACTTTTTGGGGTGATACATTGCTGATTTCGATATAAAATAAGCGCGCCTCCTCCGAAACCGCAATAATGCGGTCGCAAAAAAACCGCAGGGATAGTGCTTCAATTTCCTGATGGATTTTTGATTTAACTTTCATGTCTTGCGACGGCATGATATGGATGGTACACACACTAGGCAGTCTTAATAACTTCGAAGCAAAACTTCCCAAACTATTCGCAAACTCAAGTTGCGTATGCACAAGATCGGCCTTTACTGCTTTCAGATATTTACGGATACGGTAAATGGCCGTCATATCTCGCAATCGTTCGACGGAAATTAAATCCACAGGCATGCCTAACGCGCGAATATCATTTGCTGCAGGATTGCCATCTTTAACCTGAAGCACACATACGCGGGGCTCGAAAAATTGCCTGTTCAGGTTTCGTAAAAGCGGCACCATCAGTCGTTCAGCGCCGCCCATTCCTAATCCGTCAATAATATAGACAATATTATATTTACGACTCAAATGAGCCCTGGAAGTTCTATCCTCAGATTTCATTATAAAATTCACTCTCATCTGATAAATTTACCAGCTCGGCAAACAATAATCGCCATATCAAATCGTTTACCTGGTCAAAGCCAAGATCCATGCTTGCGCGAACTGCTTTTTCCACACAACACAACAGCATCCCATAACGAGCGGGCATTAATGTACATTGATCTGGTTTACCGAAAGCCTGAAGGTAGTCAGGAATAATTCTTGGGCGCCATTGCAGCAAAACTTCCATCGCTCCACGCGCTCTTTCTTCGAAAGGAAACTGCGGGGCGCTTGCCAGTGCTCCAGCCAGCAAAAATAAATAAACATCCAAACTGACATCCGTTGACCAGCGGGAATATTGCCAATCTACAAGCATGAGCCCGCCATGGCTGGAATTCCGTATCATGTTTCCATGCCAAAAATCACCTTGTATCAACGCCTTATGAGTTGACCTTCTCCGCATGGATTCAATATTCTTTATCAATCCCTCTAATGCCTGGTCTTCACGTTCTGTAAAGTGGTACATTTCTCTAAATTTTTCGATTTTTTTCAGGATATCTGTTGGAACATTCTCACCAACCTGCAATTGCGTAGCGGTTCGATCCACTATATCGCGGAGGAATTCTGCCGCATCTATGGCCAAAGAATAAACCTTTTCAGGCTTCCCCCAAATTTTCCGCCTGGATGCACGCAGAAGACTTTCACCATGAATATAGGATATTACAAAAGCGGGTTGTGCTCCCAATGTTAGCATTGCAACCGGCTCCGGTACGCGAAAAGCAGCATACGGTCCTAAATGCTCCCATAGTTCAACCAAGCGATCGTATTCTAGCTGCAATGCTAGTCCATCTTCTGGAAGACGCGGCACTTTTACAACGAGCGCAGGTTGAGTTTTATTCGCTTCAAACACAAATATTATTATACAATCGTGGAGATCAGCAGCGCCATTTGATAAAATGGTCCAATGCAATGGAGGGGAAAGGAGGGGTTTACCCTGACGACGAAGCGATGCGATATAAGAGGTTAGCGTATCCATAAATTCCACGGTCATGGCCGTCATCCCAGTTCGTCAGATAAAAATAACCTTGAAAACTTAATATAATTATTCATGTAATACAAAGACATAGTACGAGTATCATAAATTGGTTTCCGGGGTATGATTCGATTTTGCAATTACAAAATAATATGAAAGCAAATATAGAACAATAGAAACCAGCGGCCTGCTCGAAAAATAATGTAAAAGTCGGGCAGGCAACAAATAGCGATAACGGTGCTGCAAAGTAAAACCGAGTAAATCAGCCTTCAGGGGAAATATATATTCTGGTGTTTCCAAATTTGACATCACACCATACAAGTCAATATCTGAATACCCCGACAGCCGCAAATGACGAATCACGTGGTGTGGCGTTGACTGATAGGAGTTCGCTATAAATGCCTTCCTAAATAATCCCAGTTTGTTCGAAAAGCCTAAAAATATCGAACCACCGGGGTGCAGCAGGCGACGAACCGTTCGAAAAACCTCGATTTCATCAGTCAACTTGGCAGCAGGGAAGCCGAATGGAAGGGCGACAATGTCGAAATAATTCTGATTGTTTTCATTCAACTCACCGGCAACTGCTGATGGATTACAAAGCCAGGTAACCGAAGAAACTCCGATTTTGTTGAACAGATCGGTAAAATCATCCTGCTCTCCGCCAATAATAAGCACACGGCTGTTTTCTGTTATTGGCAACAAAAATCGCCAATCTGAACTGGATTTGGGCAGTGAGTGTTGAAAAGACGTCTCGGATCGATATTTGGATTCCACAATTTATTCTCCAGGCAATAATACTTTTTCCTACTCGCCTATTTACCGGCGTATTGTGATAACGTAAGCCTACGTCGGGGATAATCCAATCACACGGAATAAACGGAGTAAATTCTCGCGTTCGACCCACCATAAAATACACAAATAGCTAATCGCGCCAGAGACAACCACCGAAACCAATTGCAAAACGGGATTTATGGCAGCAGTAAGGATCAACACGGTCAACGTTACAGGAGCCATCAGCAATCCCCCAAGAAAAGACGGCTTTAATTCGTTAAAAATATCAACCAAAGAGACATCAACAAATCGAGTTGCAATTTGTAAGCTGACAATTCGCCGGATTAAAACAGCAATTAAATGCCCCCAAGCAATGCCAATTAAACCAATCTGAGATCCGATCAACATGGCTGGGATCAAAATAATTAAAGACAATAAGCCTAATTTCAATAAAATATCAGGACGCCCGATCGCCTTGTAAATATCACCAATGTGGTAGCCGAGAGAGTAAAGCCAGGCATAAATCGCCAATACCTGCAGCAAAGGAATCACATCCAACCATTGGTCTCCAAAAAGCACCCTGACAATTGGATCAGCCGCAATCACCAATCCAAGACAAATGGGCACGATAATCATAGCAATAAGCCGAACCGATGTCAAAAAACCGCGACGCATTTCATCTGGGCGATCCTGGATTGACGAAAAAGCCGGAAAAATTACTGCGCCCAGCACCCACAAGTTGCCTACCACAAGCATTTCAGGTAATCGATAGGCTAAAGTATACACACTGAGTTGAGCCACTCCAAATATTCTACCAACAATAATATAATCCAGGTTATCAATCACAACTGTGAGTATATCGCCCCCAATAATTGACCTGCCGAACTTCAACAAGGATGCGGTAATTTTCTTGTTGAGAGTCAGGCGTGGCCGCCAGGGCAGAATAATCCAGACCAGAACAACCGAAGCAAGTGCACCCAAAATTTGGCCAAAAACGAGGGACCAAACTCCGAAGCCTCCAAATGCCAGCCCAATGGAAACCAATATCTTAATCACTGTATTTCCCATATCGGGAATAAATTTGCGCCGATAATCCAGTTCCCGCATCAACCAGATATTATGAACCGAACCCAACGCATTAATTGCAAACGATGCCCCCAGCCAGCGAAGAACCGGAGTGATCATGGGGTTATTAAAATAACCGGCAAACAAAGGAGCAAATGGAATGATTGCAGCGGATAGGAAAAACCCCAGGATAATATTAATTGTAAAAACTGTATTCGCAGCCTCGCTGACATCCTCCCTGCGTTGGATCAATGCGACCCCAAGACCCAGGTCTTTAATAACTCCAAAATAATTAATGGCTACGACGGCAATGGCAACAAGTCCAAAATCATCCTTGCTCAAAAGGCGCGCCAGTATGGATGTCGTAAGCAGAACGCCTGCTCTACCTAAACCATAGGTCAGAAAGTTCCAAAAGATGCCCTGCCCGGCTCTTCGGCCGATCTGTCCTTTGTCTTCGGAATTTTCAATATCGTTGATCAAAAAGGAACCACAGTTTACGAGGATCGTTTATCAATGGGAAAACTCGGGCATGGTGGATGATGCATAAGAATTTACATGTTCATCCATTAATTGAACTGCTGTAATTGAAAGGGCTGCGATGATCCAAAAATAACGTATATAGGCATCATGCAGGAAAAGGGCCGCCACCAAATAGCCAATAATGGAAACCTGGAGAGACATTAACCACGGCGCATTGGATCTATACGCCGGCAAATCAGAGATTGACCGTAATGCCTTCGCCAAGCCAGACAAAAGCGAAATGATCATCCCCATAAAAGTAATCATTCCAAAAATACCCGTTTCAGCCAAAATTTGTGTAACCAGCGAGTGAGGGTCACGTTCTCCATATTCAAATTCGATCCCAATCTTTCCGCTATAATCCTGATAATTCGTTTGAAAATTACCTACACCCACGCCAAGCAGTGGGTGATCCGCAAACATGGCAATCCCAGACAACATAACACTAAGCCGCCCCTGGACTGAGCCGTCTTCGTTAAATTCGGTCCCACCGGGCGTAAATATTTTTAAACTATCGAAACGATCGGCAAATTTGGCCGGCAATAACGGGAGCATGACAACAAACAGACCCAAACCGAGGAAGATCAATACCGGATTATATTTTTTTCCATATACAAACAAAACCAAAATAATAACCACTGTCAAGGCAACATAACTACCACGACTATAGGTGTTAAGTAATACCAGGGAAAGGATGCCCAGCGCTCCTGCTCCTAAAACCTTCAACTTAAAGTCTGGTTCATTAACGATTTGAAATAAAACCAAGGGAATGACAGCAACAATAATTTGAGCCCACATATTAGGATCATTGACCGGTCCTGCAAGTCGGCTGGTGCCTCCGCTGTCATTATCAAAAACACCCTGGGTGCTTACCCGGGCAAACCCGAAAAAATCCTGCGCATAATTTCCAGTGACGAGTTGATAGGTCCCTAGCAAACATAAAAGTGTTGTTGTTATTACAACAACACGAATAGCTTGTTTCCAGGCAAATATGTCGCGTAGTGAAAAAAATATTGTGTATACAATGATAATGTTCTTAACCATTTCCATTATCTTGAAAATTGCCTGTTCTTTATTCGTGGCGGCCAGGTAAGAAACAACCATGGCAAGAAAATAAAGAATCAGAAATGCTTCAATGGCGAAAGTTTTTTTACGATCCGCAGGCAATTGCCCTGCATAATAATTTCGAATCAAAATTGCCACGGAGACCGTTAGCACAAGCGGAATAACCACCCCGGGCAATCCGATATCCGCAAGCTGTCTTGAAAAATTTGTGAAAATAGCAAAAATAAGGATGTTGGCACCAAAGCTGGGTTTAAGGATTATTGCCAGGAGCAGGACAAAACCCATCACTCCCGCTACGCCATATAAAGCTATATTCGCGTCAGGGTTCCCTATCGCAACAGCAGCCAGTCCAGCGAGAACGACACCGATCAATAAGAACCACGCATCATTTAATTTTAGATTCATTTCTCCTCCATTTGTGGAAAGACTTGGCAATTATCTTGATAATGGGTCTTCTTCAGAATGACGGCTTGGGTGATTTAATTATCTCTAGTCCATTATATTATAAATTGTGCCATGTCAAATGTTCCATTGGAAAGTGATCGTAAATCAAAAAACAGATCATTTTGTAAGAGACTACCCCCTATTGGCAGGGTGTGTTCGGCGAGCTCGGCATCTTTTCATATTCCTATTTTGACTTTTAATTTTTAGCCGCTCCAATAAATTCTTAACCTCAAAAACTTTTTTCACCAACAACCATCGCCACCTTTTTTTAATTAAACGAGCCCAATATATTGGAATAGAGTTCGTCGATAAACTACTTTTGTAAGCGGAATCGCCTGCCAAAAAATCATAGATCAGGTAATTCTTTGAAGCATTATACAAAATTGCAAAATAATGCGATACGATACCGGGGCGATAAATATTCTCATTCATATAATTAAATCCGCTCTGATAAAACAAGACGCTGCCACGATAGGTAAAATTATATAAGTATCCGATTGTCATTTTATTATTAAATATATGCAGAAGTTGAATTTCCCGATTTGCGAAACGGCTGCTTATCAAATCCAGATGAAATTGATACAAATAGTTGTTGGAAAACGCCCCGGATATTTCCCTTTTCGCCCACTCTTGTTGATGCAAGGAAACCAGCGCATCGAACATGGTCCGGCATTCGTCAACACTTGCCGCTTCAACTATCTGAATTTTCCCGTCTTTTTCGTATTGTTTAATGGATCTACGAATTTGACTGCGTTTATTTGCACTGAGAATTTGCAAATAAGACATCCCCGCCGCCCTGATTTTATCCAATTCCACAAAGAACGACTGCATAGATTCGTCAATAAGAAAATTGAGCCTTTGGCTGCGTTTATTACTAAACAATCTGCCATTTTCAAGGAACTCGGGCGATATCCCCGGAAGTATAAATTCGTCCCAATCCTGCAAACTCAGGATGGCATGAAAAACCTTCTCTCTCAGAGTTATGGATTGATCCACAAGGATTGAATTATGTTCAATAAATAATTTATCAAAATATGGATCTGCAGAGGAATTTAACGACATGATGCGGGTCGGCAAAAAACCATATTTTCTCATTTTTTTGGTG
The DNA here is from genome assembly GCA_016873165.1 of Planctomycetota bacterium. Classification (GTDB taxonomy): domain Bacteria; phylum Planctomycetota; class Brocadiia; order Brocadiales; family Brocadiaceae; genus Kuenenia. The sequence goes on from VGXV01000052.1 coordinate 17,612, forward strand.
CCCACAAAAAAAGCAAGCACGGGATTTTTTTCAATATAACCCACAACCAATCGCAGGTCACTCGTAGACGGGAGGCTTTTAATCCAATTGGCCATCCACCCCCAGGATAAAAAGTAACTATGATTGGTTTTTTCGAGTAGAGAACACCAAATTATTTCTACTAGCTCAAAATCATTAAACGGGTTGTAATACTTAATGTTCAAATGATCAATGTTATTCAGGTCGCTCATTATAATATCCGTGTAATATCAATGACAGTAAATCAATAAAGCGCTCGAAGATAAGCAACCGGTATAAAAGTCAACAGATCGTTGTTAATAACAATTTTCTCTAGCATCACTTATGACCGGCAGAAAATGGAATTGTATGAAAGATTATAAAAGTCAATCCTAGTTACCTGTATTTCTCTTAAGCTTTAAATCCTGCAAAACATAGAGGGCGGCAAAAACAAAGAGAACCTCATAATTACTCTCCTTAATTTCCTGAACTGCCTGAATAAATGGCACTCTATGGAACGAATAAACGCTTACAAACAGGATTTGAGCCGCTTTCGCCCATAAATAATTGAAAAAGAAAAGGCAGCCAAGGCCTAAAGGTAGAATAAAAAATATTTTGTTGCCAAATTGCCGAAACTGCATATTAAAAAGACCGGCGAGGGGAATGATGACTGTAAAAGTCAGCCAAAAAAGATCAAACAGTTTTTCAAACGGGATCGGCTTCTCATTAATTTCAATATTATGGACTGTAATCTCATCCTGCACATTCACCTGCGCCAGTGTCTCAGGAGTTTGTAGATCCAATATTCTTTGACCCCAGCTTATTTCTTCGGCTGCGCCAAAAAAGGCAATCACCGCGAGACCAAGAACAGCCAATAATTTAAACCGGGAAAAAATATCACGTGGTTTCGACTTCAAAGTTAACCAAAATGTATAAAAAAACAAAAAGGATGTTAGAAAAAGTGAGATAGCACCAACATTTTCAAAATAATGGTCTTCTGCGAACAAATAATTGGCGGATCGATCTCCTGCAGAGAGCGTAAAAAAACCAACTGAAATATAAAGCATTACAGCCGCATAAACCAGGGGGCGAAAAAACATAATATTCTTTATCATTGGTTTAACCTTTTATATTTTAATGGGCAGTCAGAAGCGGGATTTTCAGGGTCAAATATCCCTTACATTTCTCCGAATAAAAAAAACCGATAATAAAGTTATTTTAATTTCACCTCATAATCATCGGCGAACCCGCTTCCAAATCGGAGATCTTCTATTGGTAAAATAATTGTAAAATCCCATCAGAGCAGCAATATTTGAATTAACAAGAAAAACCGGCAAATAAAGCAATTTACCCATTCTACCCTTTATATTAAATAAATTTCCAAAGATCGCTGAAAAATAGAAAATTATTTGCAGGCTTAATGCCGTCAGCAAAAACGAAAGAAGCACTCGCGATGGCGAAAAATTCTGGTCATTCGAAAAAATAACAATCACAACATTGGTCAAAAACATGAGGATAAAGCCAAATGGGAGAAATACACGAAAATATTTATGAGAAACAATCTGCCAGACAAGGAATGGTCGATCAAAAGGCAGAAGGTTTCCAGAAAGTGAGATTGTCTGATACAAACCAACATTATTACGAGTACGCCTTTCAATTTCATCCTGCGCACTGACCGATACATATTCAAACGATCTGGCTTGCGGTACGTAAATCACTCGATACCCCCGACGAAGAAGATCAAGTATTATAAATAGATCATCAAGGATGATCTTACCTTCGGGAGGAATAAAGGCATCTTTGCGTATGGCAAAAATTTCCCCTACAGAACTCACGCACGAATCAATCATGGATTCATTTGCCTTTATCGCAGACTCAAATTTCCAATACAATCCTTCTGCAGCGCTTAAATCACGGCCATCTTCAATAATATGTTTGGCTCCTGTGGCACCCCCCACTTTAGGATCGGAAAACGGCAATATTAATTCCCGAATTGCCTTCACATCATACATGTTATTTGCATCCGAAAAAATGACGATCTCCCCACGCGAAAACTGCATCGCTCTGATGATCGCAGCCAATTTCCCGTTTCTTTCAGGCTCGTACAATAATTCAACACCCCCTTTTGAATAAGTTTTTACGATTTCCGGTGTTTTGTCTGTTGAACCATCAGCTATGACCAGTATTTGAAGTTTCTCACGCGGATAATCAAGGGATAAGGAATTATCCAGTTTATCGGAAATATATTTTTCTTCGTTGTAAGCAGAAATCAGCAGAGTGACGTTTGGATAAATCTCTGAAAACGCTCCGGGGTTGGGGCATATCTTTGCAATCAAAGCAATCAAGATCGGATAACCAAAATAAGTATATAAAATAAAAAATGCCGAAGCCCAAAACAGAAATAGAAGAATTGCCATAAACTTCAAACCTTTATACATTCCTTGTTGCAATCAAAATTCAATGACATTATTTCGACTCCTGTAAGGCTTTAATATAGGATTCCTTCGTAGACTCAAATTGTCTTGAAAGTGTAAAATTTGCAAGGACCCTCTCCCTGGCATTCAAACCAAGTCTGGAAGCCAGCTCCGCATCTCCAGCAATTCTCATCAAGGCATTTGTCAGATCCTTCACACTTCCACTCTTAACCAATAATGCCTGCTCCTGATGTGTAACCAATTCGGGAATCCCGCCAACATCAGAAGCCACAATAGGCTTCCCCAACGCCATGGCTTCAAGCAAGGCGACTGGTGTTCCTTCTGTGCGTGACGGCATAACATAAATATCACAGGACTTTAGAATGGTGAGTAATTCATCATGATCTACATGTCCAAGTAATAATATAAACTCGTCTGCTCCGAGTTGGTCAATCTGCTTTTTCAAATCTTCCATTAATATCCCATCCCCTGCGATAATGCAAAATAAGTTGGTATTTTTTTCACGAGCATTGCTCACGGCGTTTATCAAGTCATCATGAGCTTTGGCCCAGGCCAGGCGGCCAGCAGCCAGGCAAATCACAGAATCGTAAGGTAATTTGTATTTTTCAAGCAGCCATTTTTTACTGCCGTGGATGGATGAAACATCCAGGTCAATAGCGTTGCATATTAAATCAATTTTTGTTTCAGGAATTCCCGCCTGTATCATGGCATCCCGAATTTCACCCGAAACGACAATATAACGAGATAGAGTGAAATTGGTTGCGAATTCCATAGCAGAATAAATCAACCAGCGCAGGCTGTATTTTGGATGTTCATTCATATACCAGCTATTCAATGTTGAAATGAGTTTCGCGCTGCCAAAGAAAGAGGCAAAACTGCCCCAAAATTTCGATTGTGGATTCTGCGTATCAACGACCTGATAACCATGATCACGAATAACCTGCACCATGCGAAAAAGAATATGTGGGTCAAATTTTCCGGACGCAAGGTAGTAGACGCTGTAACCGGCCTCTTCCAACTCAGGTGCAATCATGCTTCCACGAATGGTAGCGAGTCCGATACGATCTGTTGGGAACTTCTTCATCAAAGCCAGGACTCTCGCATTTGTTCCCCCAAAATCAGCTGATAAATCCACGACGAGAACCCGTGGAAGATCCGTAACAGGCGAATCGCTCATTTATGTAATGCCGCGTGGTTTAATAACAACACCTATCGTCCAAAATAAAATATAAATATCCAAAAGGATGCTGGCACGTTCTATGTAAGCAATGTCCATGCGAGTGCGCTCATCCATGTTGACGGAACCACGCGCAGTGATTTGCCATAATCCTGTCACTCCCGGCAGGACATCAAGTCGCTCCGTCTGCCACAGGCGGTAGGCATCCGGCCCAAAGTCAGTAGGACGCGGTCCCACCAAACTCATATCACCTTTGATGATATTAAATACTTGCGGCAATTCATCCAGGCTGGTTTTTCGCAATATCCTGCCAATTGGAATGACGCGCGGGTCATTGGTGATCTTAAAATCCGGCCATTCCAATTCATTCAAATGTGCATATTTTTCTTTTAGAGCTTCTGCATTGGGCACCATGGTGCGAAATTTGTAGAACAAAAAAGGACGCCCGCCCAGCCCCGAGCGCTTGTTTGTATAAATGACGGGTGCGCCGGGAGATCCAATTAAGATGATCAGATAGATCAACAAAAAAACAGGAAGCCAGATTGGTGATGTCAAAAATATGATTGACAAATCCATGATCCGTTTTAGAAGCAGGTATTTCTGCCCCGTGAAGCGCCTTTTGGCTGGGTCAAATTCCTTCACCCATTCATATTCAAACTCAGCCATTGTCAGCCTCATTCTCTACCGGCTCAACATTCCGGTCTCGGTCTTTCCCGTCCATGACAAAATGTGTCAATTTGGAATTTGCCACATCGAGCAAGTCTTCAAAACTTAGTGCGTCGTCAGGAAAAGCGGCAACCGTCCATGAAACCTGGACGCTCGTTTTATTACGGATCACAGCCGCAATTCTCTCGGCCAAGATCTCCGAATTTTGAAAGTCCGTCTCTGGACATAGAATGACGAAACGATTAAATCTTTCGCGAAAAACCATATCCGTCTGGCGAATATTCTCATCGATCACCTGCCCGATCCGGGCAAAGGAAAAACGATGAGACAGGTCATTCTTTATCGCGGAAACAAGCTCTGTATTTGTTATATTTTCATCGGCGCTGGCCTGAATCGCGATCAACCCCATGGGACGATGATATCGGCGACTGCGGGTAATTTCGATCTTTATTTGCCTTGATGCGGCATTTATATCCATGGTGCGGCTGGGAAAAGCGCTCAATGTCATCAAATCCATAACTGATTCTGCCTGACTCATTCCATAAGCAAGTTGATAAGCGAGCCAAACCCCGAGCTGGAGAAGCAGAAATTCAAGGAGAATAATTGGAAATGTGCTAAATGGGGCGGAATCGGTTCGATCCAGGATTTGCAGCAGGACCAGGTAAACCGCCCCCCAAAGGATCATTGGGACTGCTGGACCGGTTCTGGAAACATACGGAAATAGAATCGTTGCGGGCACGGCCGCTAGTATCAAGAAATAGAAGTATTTTGCAAAATCTATGATCGGAGAATCAGAATAATCAAATTGAGCCAGGACAAAAATCACGGCCAGATACAGGGTTACCCAAAATATGGATTGTTTCAGATTAGGCATTGGTCACCTTTACTGACTACACGAAATCGTCAAGTACGGTAAACGATCTCGCTACAAACTCTCACACAGTTCACGGTTCACTTTGTAATTCTTTGGGACGGGCATCTACAGCCAATAATTGGAGTGAGCGATGATCGCACCTGTTTTGGCTTAATCAATTGGGTGTGTTTTATTTCAGTTGCAGGACTTTCGCTTATGCAGGCAAAAAAGCCTGAATTCGAGGTGTAGCCAGTTCGGCACGCAGGTAATCGCTCAACAAATCATCTTTGGTTTGGTAAAGCGTTTTGCCCAGAGCCTTTGCCTTGACT
>VGXV01000053.1 GCA_016873165.1 Planctomycetota bacterium
AATAAGAGGGATTGTAAATATCGTCTCTTAGAGAGCAGTAAGAAGTAAGAAAAGAAGTAATAAACAAGAAATAAAATAATCAAAGAGCCGGGAACGTGACATATCACGTCCCGGCTCTTTGTGTTTCTGTTTCAGGTAAACCCACGCATTCTCTGACTTTATTGTTTACTCTTTTAAACTGTATTGTCTAAGGGTGAATAAGATTTGGAATATCAATTATTTTGTTGAACAAATAGATAATTCACAATAAGATTAAATCCATGTCAGAAAAAAAGGATTATTATGAAATATTAGGGGTAAAGAGAAATGCCTCTAAAGAAGATATTAAAACTGCATATCGGGTGTTAGCAAAAAAATTTCATCCTGATCTCAACAAAGATAATCCGAAATTAGCGGAAGAAAAATTTAAAGAAATATCTGAAGCATATGAAGTTTTAGTGGATGATAATAAACGTGCCAGGTATGATCAGTATGGTCGAGCAGGTGTTGAAGCTGATTTTGGGAAAGAAGGTTTTTCATGGCAGAATTTTAGCCATATTAATGATTTGGAAGATATATTCGGACACGATATTTTTTCAGATTTTTTTGGAAGAGGAAGTATTTTTAGTGATTTTTTTGGTTCCAGAGTGAGAGGATATGAAAGACCGGAACGAAAGATAAAAAGAGTACAAGTTGAAATTAGTCTGGAACAGGCATACAGGGGGATTAGTACCGAAGTAGCAATACCACATATGGAAAAATGCAGTGAATGTAATGGTTCGGGCGCTGAAAAGGGAACATGTACGAAATTGTGTTATAGATGTGATGGAAGAGGGGAAGTCAAGCAGGAACAATTACAAGGGTTTGGCAGAATAATTAAAATTGGTGCATGTCCTGTGTGTAATGGTCGTGGGAAAATTATAGAAAAATTGTGCCAGAGTTGTCATGGTATTGGCGAAGTTCAAAAACTGGATAAAATTAAAGTAAAAATACCTGCGGGCGTTGATAACGGCACAGCATTAAGAATTACACCAGATAAAAGCGGCGGCAGGTTGAAAGAGGATATATATGTGTTTATTTCAATACATCCACATCCTGTTTTTCATCGACAGGGAAATGATGTATATATTGAAAAAGAAATTTCATTAATTGATGCAGCATTGGGTTCCAAGATAGAAGTTCCCACATTGGATGGAAATGCTATGATGAAAATTCCGCAAGGTACTCAGACAGATACATTATTCAGATTGCGTAATAGTGGCATGCCAAATTTAAGAGAAAACGGACAAGGCGATCAGTACGTCAGAGTAATAGTTAAAACACCAAAAAATTTGACAAAAAGACAAAAAGAGCTTCTTGAAGAATTTGAAAAAATAGAAAAGGAGAAAAAGAATCAATAGTAAGATATACTGCATTTTTTTAAAAGATTTGAATTTTCTATAGACGAAAGATTTTCTTGAATATTGCAATTATAACGTTAACGGAAAAAGGGATTGATACGTCGAAAAGAATTGTTTCTTGTTTGGATACCGTTCATTCACTCTATATCTATAAAATGAGTGGTAAATATGAAAATATTCGTGATGAAGGTATTTTGAACAATATCGTTTGTTTTGATGAACCTCTGAGCCAATTGGTCAGAAAAATATTCGATAATTATAATGGACTTATTTTTGTAATGGCTACAGGAATAGTTGTTCGGGTGATTGCTCCGTACATTAAAGATAAATATACGGATCCTGCGATAGTTGTAGTTGATGATGTTGGACGTTACGTAATCAGCTTGCTTTCAGGACATGAAGGGGGCGCCAATCAGTTAGCATATAAAATTGCCGGTATATTGCATACAAATGCGGTAATTACCACAGGAACGGAAGCACACAAAGATATCATTGTTGGGATAGGTTGTAAAAAAGGGATTACTTCAGATGAGGTAAAAATTGCATTAAAAGATGCTCTTGATACTGTTAATCAGCGGATGGATAATGTGCGATTGCTATCTACCGTTGAAATTAAAGCGAAAGAACCCGGATTGTTGCAAGCATCCGAAGAACTTGGAATTCCTTTGGGAGTTGTATCATTACCGGAAATTGCTACATGTGTTAAAGAATACAGTAAATCAAATTTTGTAAAAGAAAAGATAGGTGTTTGGGGTGTCTGTGAACCCGCTGCACTTATGGCAGGGAGGAAAACACAATTAATTTTAAGGAAAAAGAAATATCCGGGGATTACAATAGCTATCGCAAGGGAAAACTTTATGTGGTAGGCATAGGTCCTGGGGCGAAGGAAGACATGAGTCTCAGGGCGCTTGATGCGGTAAAAAAATCAGATACGATTATAGGTTACAGCCTATATATTGATTTGATACGTGATATTGCCGGCGGTAAAGAGATTATATCCTCGGCGATGCGCAAAGAAGTTGAGCGTGTGGAATTGGCTATTCAAGAAGCACAGAACGGCAAGACGGTATCTATAATCAGCAGTGGCGATTCTGGTGTGTACGGAATGTCTGGCCTTGTACTGGAGATTTTGTATAAAGAAAATATAAGTTTGTCTCTTGAAATTATACCCGGTATACCTGCCGCAAATACCGCGGCTGCACTCCTGGGTGCGCCTCTTATGCACGATTACGCAGTAATAAGTCTCAGTGACTTGTTAACACCATGGGAAATGATTGAAAAACGTGTAAGAAATGCGGCAGAGGCTGATTTTGTAATTGTCATTTATAATCCTAAAAGTTCTCAAAGAGATTGGCAGCTTAAAAAGACCATAGAAATTATTTTAGAATACAAGAGTACTGCAACACCGGTAGGGATAGTGAAAAAGGCGAAGAGGGAAGGAGAATCTATACTCATTACCACTCTCGATAATATAGAGCAAGATTTAATTGATATGATGACAATAATTATTATTGGTAATTCTTCTTCGTTTATATTTCAGAATTACATGGTTACGAAAAGAGGGTATGATATATAATAAAAAAGCAATTAAGAATAATATATGCGCGTATTGATTGATAAAAAAGACATTGGCTTCTTTTTTGAAAGTCTAAAAGAAGAAAATACGGTTTACGGTGTCAAACAAAAAGAACCGGGATTTTATGTTTTTGATGAAGCAGAGACATTTTCCGATCCTCTCGATAAGTATACTCCAACGTTACTTCCCCCCAAGAAATATCTTTTTCCCCAAAAAGAAACTCTTTTAAAATTTTCCACAACCCCTTCTCTAAAAGTAAAGCAACTGATTGAATTCAAAAAACAGGTGATCTTTGGTGTCCGCCCCTGTGATATTCATGGGATTAAATTGCTTGATAAGGTATTTACAACCGACCATGAAGATAAAAATTATACTCAAAAACGTGCCAATACCATCATTATTGGGATTGATTGCATGAAACCCTGCTATAAATATGCTTATTGCGAAAGTGTCGGATGTTTGGATGTAGAAGACGGTTTTGATGTTTTGTTGACGGATATGGGAGATTGTTTTTATGCTTTAATTGGCACTGCACAAGGCGAGGCAATAATTAGGAAGAATGCTCGTTTTATCAATGCGAATAAATCCGATGATGAAAAAATTAAATGCATGAAAGAAGAACGAAGGGGACTATTTGAAAATAAATTTGCGACTGATATATCTAATTTGCCACTTCTCTTTAAAAATGCGGATAATGATCCGGTATGGGATGAGTTGAATGATAGATGTTTGGGTTGCGGACGATGCAATATTGTTTGCCCAACCTGCTATTGTTTTGATGTATTTGATTGTGTGGATTTGAATATGTCATCAGGCGAAAGATGTCGCCAGTGGGATGCCTGCACATTAAAAGATTTTGCTGTAGTTGCGACGGGTGAAAATTTCAGATCTACGAGGGGGCAGAGGCTGCGGCACAGATTCAACCGAAAGTTTAATTATTTGATGACAAAACACAATACCTCTTTTTGTGTCGGCTGCGGAAGATGTTCCAGATCATGTCCCGTAAAAATTGATGTTGTGGAAACAGTAAATGCAGTTGTTAACAACAGAAAGACGAAATGATAAATAATAATTCCCTCTATCTCCCTGAAATAGCAAGGATTGTAAGCGTTAGGCAGCTAACGGAGATGGAAAAATATTTTGAAATAAGCACTGAAGGTAAAAAAGAATTTTCATTTAATCCCGGGCAGTTTGTCCAACTGTCCGTTTTTGGAATTGGCGAAGCACCAATTTCAATATCATCATCTCCCTTTAACAAAGATACTGTAGGGTTATGCATCAGAAGAATGGGAGACGTTACCACAGCAATTCATAAGCTTGAAATTGGCGCATCTGTGGGAATCCGGGGACCTTTAGGCAATGGTTTTCCAGTAAGAGAGTTAAAAGGAAAAGATATTTTATTTATTGCTGGCGGACTCGGTTTAGCGCCGTTGCGTTCAATGATTAGTTACGTGCTTGAAAAAAGAAAAGATTTCGGAAGGATAATTATTCTTTATGGAACAAAAAGCCCCGGAGAGCTTCTATTCAGGGATGATCTGGAAACGTGGAGACAAATAGAGGATATAGAATTGATTATCACGGTAAATAGACCAGATAAGGACTGGACGGGAAGAACGGGAGTCATTACCAGATTTATTCCGTCTCTCGAATTGGAACCGCAAAATACCTATGCATTGGTGGTAGGCCCCCCGGTGATGTACAAATATGCCTTGCTCGAACTTCAGGAGAAGTTAATTCCGGAAAATAATATCATAATGTCATTGGAGAGGAGAATGAAGTGCGGTGTGGGGAAGTGCGGTCATTGTCAAATTAATGGGGTATACGTGTGTCTTGACGGGCCTGAATTTCGCTATCATACGTTAAAATTTCTTTCGGAAGCCATATGAGCAAAATTAAAGCAGCTTTTTTCTCATTTACCAGTTGCGAAGGGTGTCAGCTAACTGTATTGACATTGGAAGAACAACTTCTGGAACTGGTTGAGTTAATCGATATTGTAACATTCCGGGAGGCTATGAGTGAAAAGTCAGATGTGTATGATTTGGCAATTGTTGAAGGAAGTATATCCAGAAATTCAGAGATTACACAGGTAAAAAAAATCCGGGATACAGCGAAAGTTGTTGTCGCTTTGGGAGCTTGTGCGACGATAGGAGGCGTTAATTGCCTGAAAAATCAATATGAAATGGATGCCGTGAAAAAAATTGTATACGGAAGTATGGCAGATAACTTTGATACCATACCTGCAAGGCCAATTGAAGCAGTCATAAAGGTTGATTACAAAATACACGGATGTCCTATTGATAAGGATGAATTCGTAGAAGTAGTAAAGGCGATTCTTCAGGAAAGAAAGCCGCGTATTCCTGAATATTCTGTCTGTGTTGAATGTCAGATGAAGGAAAACATTTGCCTTTTCGAAAAAGGTATGGTCTGCCTTGGGCCAATAACAAGAGCAGGTTGCAAGGCTATCTGTCCCACATACAACGATGGATGTGTGGGTTGCAGGGGTTTGATAGACGATCCCAATGTGTCTTCACATAAGAAATTATTAACAGATCACGGATTAACCATCGATGAGGCTATTGCAAAATACATGTTATTTGGAAGTTACAATAAAAATGCGTAATACTACTCAGAAGGAATACTGAATGCATGATTTAGATATCAATATTGAGCATATAACGCGTGTTGAAGGACACGGGAATATTGTAATAGACGTTAAAAACGGGAAAGTGAAAGAATTGAGGCTTGACATAATCGAGTCTCCAAGATTCTTTGAGGCTATGGTACGCGGCAGGACATACAAAGAGGCCGCTCATATAACATCGCGCATATGCGGTATATGCGCTGTTACTCATACGACAACTTCTATAAAGGCAATAGAGGTAGCCCTCGGTTTCATGCCGTCGCAGCAGACGATAAAATTACGAAAGCTATTGCTTAACGCTGAATTTATTCAGAGCCATATTCTTCATATTTATTTTCTGACAGCCCCTGATTTTTTTGGCGTGCAGAGCATATTTGGTATGGTAAAGGACAACAAGGAAAGTATCGTCAGAGGCATGCGGCTTAAGGCGCTTGCCAATGATTTATGTGCTTTGGTTGGCGGCAGACATGTGCATCCTATAACATTAAACGTAGGATGTTTTTCGAAAATTCCGGAGAGGAAAAATCTTGAACGATTGAGAGAAAGGATTGAAGATTCGAGGGGAGATATCGAAGATACGGTAAAATTTTTTAAGAGTTTAAAGACTCCGGAATTTGAAAGAGAAACAGAATATATTTCACTTACACATCCCGATGAATACGCCTTGTACGATGGCAATATTAAATCGAGCGATAACGGAGAAGTGAACCCATCGGAATATCTCAAAAGAGTAAAAGAATATATCGTAACCCATTCTACCGCAAAACATGCGAAATCAAGGAGAGATTCGTATATGGTAGGCTCGCTTGCCCGATTCAATAATAATTATGAACGCCTTCATCCAAAAGCGAAGGAGGTGGCGAAAGAAATGGGTTTAAAGCATCCCTGTTATAATCCGTATATGAATAATGTTGCGCAAATTGTCGAAATATCTCACTGCTATGAAGATAGTATCCGACTAATTGATGAATTGCTTTCGGACAATCTGAAGGAAGAAACGGTGGGATTAGTCCCAAAAGCGGCAAGCGGCGTTGGCACCACAGAGGCTCCTCGTGGCACATTATATCATGAGCATGAATTGGATGATAACGGAAAGATTACGTATGGGAATTTTATCATTCCAACAGCTCAAAATCTGGCAAATATAGAGAATGATTTAAAAGCCTTTGTTCCTGAAATATTAAGTAAGCAAAGGGATGAGATAATTCTTGATATAGAAATGCTTGTGCGCGCATATGATCCATGCATATCATGTGCGACACATTTAATGAAAGTTGATTTTGTAAATGAGTGAGCATCATAAAACAAAAATTATAGGGATTGGCAATCTTTTGTTGATGGATGAAGGTATCGGAATCCATGTAATAAATGAATTGATGAAATATCAATTGCCGGAAAATATCGAAATATATGACGGCGGCACCGGAGGGTTTAAACTTCTGGAATTGATGCGTGAATCAGGCAGGGTTATATTTATTGACGCGGTGGACAATGGCGAAAAGCCAGGCTCGGTAATTTGCATCAGAGCGGAGTCCGTTTATTCTTATCGGAAAAACAAATATTCCTTGCATGATACGGACTTGCTTGAAGTAATTAAAATGGCAACTCTCCTTGGCAATCTTCCTGAAATAAAAATTATTGGCATACAGCCGAAGACGATTAAACATGGGATGGAGCTTTCAAAGGAATTAAGGGAATCAATGCCTGAGATAATAAAAAAGGTAGTTAACGAATTTAGGGATAATTTTATATGACAAGAAAGAAAATACTTATCATAGACGATGATCCCGATATAGTCGAAGCAATGAGAATGCCTCTCGAAGCGAATAGTTACGCGGTAACCACTGCGAAAAATGGAAAAGAGGGGTTGCAAAAAGTGAAAGAAGAAGCGCCGGATTTGATAATCCTTGATGTAATGATGGATACTGATACCGAAGGATTCCATGTTGCATATACATTGAGAAGTGAAGATGCCGATTCCGAATATAAAAAATACAAGAACATCCCTATTCTTATGATAACCGCAATATCCGGCAAAAAGGGTATGAAATTTTTGATGGAAAAAGACATGGAATATTTGCCGGTAGATGACTTTATTGAAAAACCTGTCAAACCAAAGGATCTTATAGAAAAGGTAGCAAAGCTTTTATAGATACACTATGCTATGTTTTCCTACTCAACAATACCTGAAAAATCCTCAGTAGAAAAGGAACTTGCCGAAAGGATTTCATGGTTTATAGCACTCCGCTGGATCATCGTTTTTGGAATAAGCCTTGTCAGTCTCTTTGCCCGTTTCATTATGGGCATAAAGTTGCCCATCACGAAATTATTAATTATTTGCCTCTGTGTTTTACTCCTGAATGGCATCTATAGCGGTGTTCAAAAAAGAATAAAATCCATAGAACTATTTGCCAATGTCCAGATATCTGTAGATTGGATAATACTTATATTTCTTATCCACTATACTGGCGGAATTGAAAGTCCCATGATATTTTATTTTATATTCCACGTGATTATTAGCGCTGTGCTTCTCAGGCGTAAAGAATGTTATCTTCAGACTACCTTTTCTGTTTTGTTGATTTGTGGCCTCTCAGTCCTGGAATATGCCGAAATTGTGCCGCACGTTCAGATATGTGAATTGTTTCCCATGCCCGTCTATAATAATGGTGTTTTGATCATATCCGTACTCTTTTTCACGGTAACGACATTATATGTATCGTGCTATCTGGCGACAAGCATTACTCATCATTTGCGGAAAAGAGAGAATGAAATACTTATTCTTAAAAACACTGTTACCGATGCATATGAAAAATTACAGGCAATTGATAAGGAAAAAAACGAATTTACCTTTAAAGTAACACACGAACTCAGGTCGCCGTTAAGTGCGGTATATAGTCTGCTGAAATCTATCGAAGAAGGGTATGCGGGCGAGGTTTCACAGAAAGCGAGAGATTTGATTGTACGATCTGAGAAAAGGATTCGTTTTTTGCTGACGTTAGTGAATGATCTCCTTGATCTGGTTGCAGGGAGATCAGAAAAGCCAAGAGAGGGTGAGAAAAAGCAAATAGACATTAATGATGTGGTAAAAAGAAGTGTTCTTCTTGTTGAAGAAAAGGCAAAATTAAAAGATGTAAAGTTCGTTATTAATAGTACAGGAACAGTGTCTTACTTGTTTATGGTTCCTGATGATCTTGATATCATATTATCAAACCTGATAGATAATTCGGTGAAATATTCCTATAAAGGCGGCACAATAACAATAACGAATAAAATCGTAAATAAAGAAATCATGATAGAAATATCAGATACGGGAATCGGCATTCATGAAGATGATTTAGACAAAATATTTAATGAATTTTACAGAGCTGAAAATGCAAGGACTGTGGAATATGAGGGGACAGGATTGGGACTTTCTATCGTCAGGGCTCTCGTAAAAAAATATGGTGGGAATATTAGTGTGACTAGCGTTTTTGGCAAAGGCGCTACTTTTGTCATTTTGCTTCCGGTCGGTTGAAGTGGTTGTTAAAGGAAATAAAACCTCCTCATGCAAAGGAAAAGATATCTTTATTTTTAGTTAATTTCTGGCTCTGGTTTTCCGATAAAGAACCCTTGTGAATAGTCCACTCCTAACTCTTTTACTTTTTTATATACTTCAAACGAATCCACATACTCTGCCACAGTTTCAATATTTAACTTTTTTGTAAAATTGACAATGGTTTCAACGATAATTTCTGAATTGATATCTTTATCGATATTTTTAATGAGTGATGCGTCTATTTTTATGTAATCTACATAAAGTTTTAAAATGTGTTCGAAATTGGAATACCCTGACCCGAAATCATCGATGGCAATTTTACATCCATAGTTTTTCATGTCTTTTATAAATTTGAGAACAATCTCATAACTTTCAATACCTTCGCTTTCTAAAAATTCAAAGACAATTCTTTGGCCCAGATACTCATTATTATCAAGTTCTTTTCTGATGAAATCGTTAAACGATTTATCGAGAATGTCTTCTATGGAAAGATTTATTGAAAATGTATAATTGTTATTTTTAAAGGCATCGAAACTTTTCTTAATCATTATTTCAGTTAAGGAGGCGTACAGTTTTGATTCTTTTGCAATTTTTAGAAATGAAACAGGATATAAAACATTGCCGTCTGCGTCATTAATCCTGATGAGACATTCATATTTATCAATTTTTCCGGTTTTATTATCTAAGATTGGTTGAAATACAGAATATACAGCATCATTCTTAATGGCATTCTTTAATAATTTTACCGTGGTTAAATTTGATGATATGTTTTGATAAAGGTTAAGGTGTTCATTGTATTCCATATATTTTATTCTGGTATTTTTTTTCAAATACTTTAATACCATGTCTGCTTTTTCCAGGAGAGGGATTTCTTTTGAAATGCCAATCGTAATGCTGATGGAAATGTCATAGTCATGATACATAATTACATAGTTTTCTATTTCGGTAATAATTTTGTTCACAAGTTCTTCGTATTGAAAAGTCGGAGTGTTTTCGCATAATACGCCAAAATCATCTCCTCCCAGCCGATAAATTTTTGCATTAATATTTTTTGGGATTAATTTTAGAAGTTTTTCTGATATTTTTTTCAATAAATAATCACCGGCCTGAACTCCGTAAAAACTATTTATATGTTTGAAGCCATCAAGGTTTATTAACAGAAAAACCGGATTTGCAAACGATTCCTTGTCTGATTCAAAAGAAAATCGGTTTAAAAGATTTGTTAACCGGTCTTTTATCGCGATTTGCTTTAATTCTGAAGTTCTTTCCTCTACTTTTTTTGATAATTGTTGGTTCAGATTTTTTTGCTCTATTTCGATATCCCGAAGCTTCCTGTTTTGATTAATCATGTTTTCGTATGTTGAAACAAGTATGGCAAGAATCTTTTGACTATTAGAGTTTATCGCATATTGTTTTCCTTTATATATGAAGTCAATTACATCATCTGACGTATTAAAAGAAAGGTTTTTGTTATTTGAAAGAAGATCGTCTACCTTTGAGAGGAGAAGTTGATCGTCAAAAGGTTTTGTCATATAACAATCCGCTCCGACCTGGATGCTTTTGATAACTTCTTCCGGATCTGATAGGTTGGTGAGCAATATTACGGGCAAATTATGCAGCAGTTTATTGTTTTTGACAGAGCGGCACAGTTCGTAACCATCCATTTCAGGCATCGATATGTCGCTGATTATAATAGAGGGGGATTGTTTATTTATTTTTTCTAAAGCATCGACGCCATTTAATGCAACACAAATATCGTATCCGTTATTTAAAAATAAGTGTCTCAGTAATTCAATTTGTGTCAAACTATCTTCAACGATAAGGATGGTATGCTTATTCATTATCCAACTACTGGGAAAAGGAGCGGACAAAGTAAAGGTTTAAATTACGAAGCATTATTATTTTCAGAAGGTGTGGCATGAGATGATGTTTTAAAAAGCACAGTAAAATGTTTTGGAGTTAACATACCGCCGGAAAACAGCGTTTTACATGCCTCTTCAACAGAAAGGTTTGTATCCGTAACAGAATTTTCTTTAATATATATTAAAAATCCTGTTGTGGGATTTGGAGTTGTTGGCACAAAAACACTAATATATGTATCATTGCCGTTTTCTTTTATAGCGCCGCCGGTTACAAAACCAATTGATTTTGTGCCTTCTCTTGGGAAATCCAGTATAACTACACGTTTAAAAGCTTGTTTGCCTGGTAGGCTTATTAGATGTACAATTTGTTTTGCAGAAGAATAAATAGTGCTGATACCAGGTGTTTTTGTTAAAAGATTTTCAAAATAATTAATTATTGACTTTCCGATAACATTCGCGGCAAAGATACCAATAAAATACAAAGAGGCGAATGTAAAGATGAGTCCGATAAAAGTAATAATAAATTCATCGATAGACGTTCTCGGCAGTTCTGCGCCGCATAAAAGAAATATTTTTTTTATAAGAGGGGAAAGGGTTCCCCCGATAAAAGTGAAAAGAAATTTAACAACAAAAAAAGTTACATAAATGGGGATGATTAATAACAAACCCGTCAACATCCTCTTTCTGATATCTATTTTTAATAGGTTGAAAAATTTATTTAAAGGTTCCATGATGATAGTAATATTTCAGAATGTTAGAGATTGCCATAAAAGAGTCATAAGGCCGGCAAATATAAAATTAAAGTCCGATATTGTTTCCAGAAACAATCCTTCCGTTATTATTCTCTTCTGGAAAAGATATTGATAGCCGGATGCATACGCTATGCAGGGAAGTAAAAAATATCCGAGTGTTGATATCCAGCCGAGAAGTGTGCCTGTTATAAGAAGTAATGCCATGAATAAGGTAATGCCAATAAGAATCTTTTTCGTACGCTCTTTTCCGATTGCTATCGGAATTGTTTCTTTTCCCAAAATGCGGTCACCCTGGATATCCCGTATATCAAGAACGACAGCACGGATAAAGGCGAGGCTGAAAGCAAATGCGATGGCAATGGCAAGCGATGGTATGAAATTTCGCTGCACTCCCAAAAATGAAATTAAAGCCGTGCTTACAGCCCACGCTATGCCATAGAAAATTTCTTTCGATCCGGGTATTTGTTCGAGGCTTCTGTAACGAATAAAATTGGAAAGGCTTTTTGGTATAATCTGTAGCCGATAGAAAATACCAAAAAGACTGGCAAGAAAGATACAGAAAAAGATGGATTTGCTATGGAGCAGACCAAGTGTCAACGATCCAGTCGCTCCCAGTATCCCCAAAATAACAAAGAGCGCTTGTTTCTTTTCGTAAAATTTAGCCCTTGCCGGTTCGTTGAGCGCTACGGACTCTTTATTGGCAAAGTGATTGAGCACCTGCATTGAAAAAATGAAAAGAGCGGCGATAAGGCAAAAAAGCAATTTTGGTTGAAAACCAAGCAGCAATGAGCACGCGTAACTCATACTTGCCGCTCCCAATCCTACATAAGTGCAACTGCCTATTAAAAAGTTAAAGATATTTTTTGTGGTAAAGAGAATTCGTTGGTACTTGTTAACTTTGTATGATCTTACCTTGTCAACAACTCTTTTAATCATCCAATTTGGTGTGGATGCTCCTGCCGTTACACCGACAGTATTGTATTCTTTTAACTTGTTGAGGTCTATTTCTGCGTCTGTTTCAACGTGAAATGTGGGGGTTCCTTGAGATTCGCATATAGTGACGAGCCGTGTGGTGTTGGCGCTTCCCCTTCCGCCTACGACAATCATCGCGTCTACCGATTTACAGAGACTGACCACTTCATCTTGTCTTTTATACGTGGAACTGCAAATAGTTTCAAAAGATTCTGAATTCGGATAGCGTTTCTTTATTTCATCGATTGCTTTTTTGAATAAATGTCTGTCTTGGGTTGTTTGCGCTACAATGCATACTTTATCCATTGGAGGAAGAAGTTCTATATCTTCCAGGTTTTCAACAACATATCCCTTTCCTTCCGCATAACCAAGCAACCCTACAACTTCCGCATGTCCGTTGTCGCCGACAATTATCGTTGAATATCCCTGTGTGGCGTATTTTTTAATTATCGATTGAACTCTCATTACATGCGGGCAGGTAGCGTCACATACTTTTGCGCCTTTACGTTCAATTTCTTCTCTTCTGGAAGGTGTAACCCCGTGAGCCCTTATAACAACAGTGCTTTTGGAGAGATCCGTGTTTTCTTTGACAATTTGGATGTCTCTTTTTTCTAAGTATTCAAGCACTTGCGGATTATGAATCAGCGGTCCATCTGTGTAAACTTTGACGCCTGCATTCTTTTCATTTGCAGCATCTAAAAGGATGTCCATTGCTCTTCGAACACCCATACAAAAACCAGCAGTCTTAGCAACGATTACCTTCAATGATAACCCAGAGGAAAAATAAAGCGGATAGAACTATATTTATTTATTTAATATAAAAAATATTTCGCAACGCAAATAAATCGGAGTGTAGAGCATCACCTCTATTATTTGCAAGATTTATAATTTTTAGGAAATTCTATCAGGTGCAATTGTAGTTGTCAATGATTTAATAAGATGCTCGTTTATTTAATATAAAGTGTTTAATGGTGATTAATTTCATAATTAGTAATTGACAAATATATTGATAACTTATATACTTCGGCTTTGTTAATTCAAGGCATTAAAATAGAATATCTGATTACTCAAAGTAGTTTTTTATGAATAAATTTACAGAAGGGATAAGTATTATGGGGAAAAAAATGCGGTCAATGTTTTTAATAGTTGGTTTGTGCAGTATTTTGTTTAGTCTTGCGGGCAGTGTCTATGCTTCGGACAGTTTGGATGATGGCATTCTGTGGCTGACGAAAGAACAGGTTCGGGAAAAATTTGGCGCTCCTAATTATCTTTATTGCGAAGAAGAACCGTACAGGAGATATAGAATAGTTACTCCGGAAGAAGAGGAAGGTTTAAGAAAAACATTTTTGTATGATGTTACGGTGCATGACCTCTATTATTTGAAAAGAAATAACACCAATATAGAATTGAGAATATATTATGGGGTTGATAAGTCGCATGGCGGCACAATGTACCGTGTCAGTGAGTATCACATAAACTTTATGGATGGCCCTGTGGCTCTCGGAAAAATTTCCGATTTGGTTCCTGAATGTAAGCCAATTCATCAGTCTCCAAAAGTATTTCAGGAGCATATGTTTAACTATAATAACTACAGGATAATTTTTGTTACCGATAAAGTCGATTCGCTCACCAATCATTTTGGGTCGATATTTGTTGATCCGGACAAAGATATAAAGGATTGGTCTTTGACGTATGATGTTATTCTGACTGAAGGGGAATCTGAGAATGTATCATCGAACAGTATGGTGAAGGAAATAGTCGTATCGGTAGACGGTGAATATCGCATAGGGAAAACGAAGCACGTTTTTAAGACAAGACTCATTAAAAATCCTTTACAATAGTAGTTTGGTTTAAAAATTATCATCTGTATTAGTAACAAAAGCAGTAATGATGAATGTCAATTCATTTATCTTACTGCTTTTTCTTTTAAAGTCGTTGATGGGTGAAATAGTACAGGAGGGCGATAATTGAAAATATGTTGCATCGGTAGCGGCTATGTTGGCCTTGTGGCAGGCACTTGCCTTGCGGATATGGGAAATGATGTTATATGCGTGGATTCTAATAAAAGTAAAATAGATAATTTAAAAAAAGGTATCATTCCAATATATGAACCCGGTCTTAAAGACATGTTGGAACGAAACGCGAGAGAACGAAGGATCACTTTTACTACTATTATTAAAGACGGAATTCAAAAATCGGATGTTATTTTTATCGGAGTAGGAACACCATCAGACCATAATAACCGCGCAGATATTTCCGCTATTATGTCGGTTGCAGAAAGTATTGGGAAATACATGAATGGATATAAAGTCATTGTAAATAAAAGCACCGCTCCCGTCGGAACCGTGGAAAAAATCGGAAAGGTGGTAAAGTCATTCCAAAAAAAGGCGATACGGTTTGATATGGTATCTAATCCTGAGTTTCTGAGGGAAGGAGAGGCAATAAAGGATTTCACCAATCCGGACAGAATTGTAATCGGTGTGCAAAGCGAAAAAGCCAAAAATATTATGGAATCCATCTATCACGGCATTTCAAGGACGGATAAACCGATTATGGTTACTGATATAAGAAGCGCAGAATTAATTAAGTATGCGAGCAATGCAATGCTTGCGACGAGGATTTCTTTTATGAATGAGTTGGCGCAACTATGCGAAAAAGTAGGCGGCGATATTAAGGAAATTGCAAAGGGCACAGGACTGGATTCCCGAATAGGCCCCAGGTTTTTACAGGCAGGCATTGGGTATGGCGGATCATGCTTTCCGAAAGATGTAAATGCATTGATACAGATAATGAAGGAGAATGGCGTTGGTGCAAAAATACTGACGGCAGTTAATGAAGTGAATGAGGAACAAAAGAAATCTCTTTTTGAAAAAATTCAAACACTTGTTCCAAATATCAGAAATAAGAAGGTGGCAATATGGGGTTTGGCTTTTAAACCAAAGACAGATGATATGAGGGATGCTCCATCCATAACGTTAATTAATCAATTGCAGGAAGCAGGCGCTCAAATAAGAGCCTTTGATCCTGAAGCAATGGAAAATGCGAAAACCATATTTAAGGATATAAAATATTTCGATGATCCTTATTCAACGGTTAAAAACTGTGATGTGCTGGTGATTGTGACAGAATGGAACGAGTTTCGTGATCTTGATCTGGGAAAAATAAAAAAACTTTTAAAGAGTCCGAATATAGTTGATGGGAGAAATATTTACGAACCAAAGGATATGAGGGAACAGGGTTTTCATTATTTATGCGTGGGGAGATAATTATTGAATATTTTCAGACGATGTGTCGTTTTTACATTGTATGAGCTGACATGCGTTAAAGATATTTACATGATGTTTGTTAATAATGGTTAGATGGGCTTGCTTTAACAGTATTTCTAAGTCAAAATGTTTTCCTAAACCAAGTTTGTCTCTTAAGGGTGAAATAATCTTTTCAAATTGTGAGACGAACTGGTTATCAATGCCTGCATAATTGAGAATAAAAATATCTCCATCCTTCTTGCAAACCCTTTTTATTTCATTTAAAGTGTGCAAAGGGTCCGGCACGACAGTAATTACATGCGATGCTATGACTTTATGAAACGTATTGTTTCTAAATGCCATTAGAGAAGCGTCCATGGTAGATAAATGCACGTTATTCAATGTGTGTTTCATTTTTTTTGCCTTTGCTTTCAGGAGCATTTCTGCACTCAAATCTATTCCTATAATATTGGTTCCTTTCGGATAGAGCGGCAATGATAATCCCGTTCCTACCCCAACTTCCAGAATAATATCATTAGGTTTGATATCCATCATTTTAAGAGCAGTATGCCTGCCATGCTCGAATATTTTCCCAAAAAGTATATCGTAAATCGAAGCATAAAAAGAATATATTTTTTTAATATGGCTGTTCATATGAATATTTATAAACTGTCCACTAAGAATTGGCAAATAGCGTCTTGTGCCTTTTTAGCGTCATGTAAACTTTTAAAATTATTTATAAGAATTGAAAATGCAAGCATATCGCCCTTTGAAGTATCAATATAACCGGAAAGCGCTGAAGTTCCGGCAATATACCCTGTTTTTGCATGAATTTTGTTTTTATATGACTGAGAAGACATTCGGCGGTGAAGTCCTCCGTCAATACCGGAAGTTGGCAATGAATCGTAAAATACTTTACGGTGTTTGTGCGTATGCATATATGACAAAACAGTAGTTACCATATTGGGGGATAGTTTGTTTTCTTTTGACAAACCGGAACCATCTCTTATTTGATATTTCCCCGCATCAAAACCTAATTTCTCCATAAAAGCACGAATGACCTGCAAACCATCTTCGGTGCTGCCATTGCCCCGCACATGTGCTCCTAATGTCTTTAGTATCTGTTCTGCGTAAAAATTCTGACTTTGTTTGTTAGTAACGTAAACAGATTGTTCCATAGTGGAAGTAGTTTTGGCAAGTTTAATAGGTTTCAGCAAGGTTGCTTCACGATCGTTTTTATTAATTAACCGAACTGTTCCCTGAACGGATATGCCGCTTTTTTTGAGCATTTCTTTAAAGAGTGTCGCAAGGTAGAGTGATGGGTTGTGCACGCTTATCCATTCCTTTTTCTTTGGGGCATTTGTCCAGAATTTTCCCTTAACCCAGATATCGTTTGTTCCTGGTTTTCGGTAGAGAGAATATGTGTGTTGTTTATTTACGGAAGTATAAATACACTCGTTATGGATAGTGATAAGCGAAGTATTTGGCTCAAGTAATAAAGTTACTTTTCCATTCACTTTATTCTGAGGAACGAAGGTAATATCAATACAATTATCATTAAACGATAAACCACTGGTCGGAGCGCAATACCATTCATGTAATTGATTTTTTGGCCAGGTGTCGTTGATGTAAATACGGTCAAAAATGGAATCATCCGCGATGATATCGCCCGTAATTTTATTTATGCCGGAATCTTTTATTGCATTTAACCATGAATTTGGAACGGCTAAAATATTGCCATTGTAAAATCTTCCTGAGAGATTCGGATCTCCGCTGCCTCTGATAATAAGGTTTCCTTCAAGTATCCCATTGTCTGTTATTTTTCCGTCTGCTTCGACAGAGGTAATATAAGTGAAATTGGGTCCTAAGTATTCTAATGCGGTTGCGGTAGTAAAAAGCTTCATATTGGAAGCGATCATAAATAAATCGTCACTTCGGTATTGAAGGAGGGGAGAATTATTTTTTAACGATAAGACGTTGATTCCGCAGTGTGCATTTTTTAGTGAGTATTTCTTTAAAATATTGTTGAGTTGTCCATTGAGATTTGCCGGTTCAGCGTTGATTTCCTGAAAAGGCACAGAAAAGCAGCTTAATAAGACAAGGAAAATTATGCAACTTCTCATAAGAAAATGTAACAATAACCGAAAGGGGGACATAAATCGTATTGATAGGAAAATGAAAGATAGGAAAATTATTTCTTTTTTATTGTGGAAGTTTTATGTTTTCTTTGTTTTGCACTTGCGGTAGCGTATTTCAATTCTAACAAATTATCAATTATTCGTAGTGCGTTAATGGGGTCCAAAGGTTTCGCGAGTATAATATTTGCGCCAGCTTTCACTAAGGAAGATTCAATGCGTTTTGATTTTTGTTCACATATCATAATTACAGGTAAAATTTTATTTATTTTTCTGATATCGCATAAAATATCCTGACCAGGCACATCCTGAACCATTTCACTAATGATAATAACATCCATTTTCCTTTCCTGGAGAATATTCAGTGCCACATTTTTATTAAGGGCCACTTCTGTTTCATAACCATATTGTTCAAATAAATCCCGCAATGTATCAACTGTCTGTCGCTCATCCTCTACAATCATTATCCTTGATGAAGGCATAATTTACCTTTCACGCAAATTGTATGGTTTTATAAGGTTTCTTTATTTAAATGGAAACATCCACAACGTAATTTTCACAAAAGGATAGAAAATCTGTTTTCTGCCTGACAACAAGGCAATCCTTTTACCTGTCATTTTGAACACATTCACAAAGTTTGCATTGAGCGTGTAAATTGTGTTTAGTAGTAACTTCGCAAAAAAATCCTAAGATTTTTCAACCTGACCGAAGTGATAATTACAAATGAAAACCTTTATAATTAATTGCTTAAAGAAAGAGAACGAAAAATACGTTTTAAAATCTCGTTTTATTTATATTTTGATACATTTATCTGATAGAAATTAAAATCTGAATGCTATTTGCAAAAGGTTAGATAGTTTAGAATTTTTTCATTACCTGACGAATCTCCCTTTCAACGGTTCTTTTTTTGATGTCTTCACGTTTGTCAAATTTGGTTTTTCCTCGTACAAGAGCAATTTCTAATTTAGCGAGTTCGTTTTTAAAATACAGTGATAAAGGGATAATAGTACAACCTTTTTGTTTGACTTTTCCCGCTATTTTTGCTATTTCCCTTTTGTGTAAAAGAAGCTTTCTCTTCCTTTTTGGCTCATGGTTTTGGCGGTTTCCCTGTTTATATTCACCAATGTGCATCTCATACAGAAAGACTTCTCCACGATCTATTTGAGCAAAACTGTCGTTTATACTTACATCTTTATTTCTTAACGATTTAACTTCTGTGCCAGTGAGTACTATTCCAGCTTCTATTTTTTCTAAAATTTCATATTGATAGAAGGCTTTTCTGTTTTTAGCAATAATTTCCATTCAATTCAGGAACGTATATCAGTGGAGCAGATGGGTAAATAAAAACAATTTTCACCACAGATATAAAAAGAATATTATCGTAATTGTTGGCGATTAAAAGGCATACGATTGCAAATATTAACAAATTGGGAATGGTAATGCAAGGTCATTTTAAGAAAAACCTTTGACTTCACTATAGTTATTTTCTAAAATCTCAGAAAAATTCTCACGAAAAAACATCACCGAAATTGATTATATTCTAAAAATGTACCATCTTCCTCTACGGGAAGTAGTTACGAATGTAATTTACTATCTGTGTAATGGTAATTTGAGAAAATAGATAGTAT
The DNA here is from genome assembly GCA_016873165.1 of Planctomycetota bacterium. GTDB lineage: Bacteria > Planctomycetota > Brocadiia > Brocadiales > Brocadiaceae > Kuenenia. Next base: position 19,726 of record VGXV01000053.1, read on the forward strand.
GCGTATTTCTTTATGCCGAAGTGGCGGAATTGGCAGACGCGCTAGATTCAGGTTCTAGTGGTGGCAACACCATAAGGGTTCAAGTCCCTTCTTCGGCATATTAAAAAGTTTCAGATGCCTTTCCCTCCCCGGATTTTTTTACGATTTCTTACTTACCATCAATTGTTTCAATAGATTATGTTTCAAATCTTTATATAGCTATAAACATTACTTTGTTAAAAAATTAAGCGACACATTTTTTTTCTTAAGTTGCCAGAAGAACGGAGAAAAGAATGAAAGTAACGGTTGAATTTAAAGCGGCAGATCAGTAAAATATTCTTGCCATTTTACTTTTTATCTGCTGTTGGAGACAAGGGAATATGAAGGCGTTAACAATATCATCAAAAGGTCAAATCGCAATACCAAAGGAAATAAGGGATTCTCTGAATATTAAAGAGGGTGACCGGTTGGTTTATAAAGTAGACAGGGGGCAGGATTGTATTAGAGCCTGTAGTAAGCGTACCCCTTCACAGTCCTATTTTTGGTCACCAGAAGTACAGAAGAAGGTGAAAAAGGCTGATAAGAATTTTAAGGCAGGCAATTTTAAGACCTATGCAATAGATAAGTTTGTTAAGGGATTAAAGGATTGAGCAAGTATCTTATTGCCATAGAACCTGAATTTTTCCCACAGTATGACAGCCTGCCTAAAGAGATAAAGAAGAAGTTCAAGTTTATACGCAAAAATAGGATAATAGACTTGAATAAACGGTCGCTGTCCCTATTATCCCTAGGCGCTATGTGAAATGTTCTCTGTCGATCAACCAATACATGTTTCCTATGAGGATATGCATAAAATCTTTGTTCTGATTTGATTAAACAGGACTGTGCAAGATTACTTTTAAAGTGGCTGGGTATGGAGAATTCACCCAATCTTAAGCCTGAAGAGCTACGCGATGTAGCAATACAAATGCCGAGAAAATTACCTTGAGAAGCTAATATTTGAATCGAGAGAGACCTCGGACCTTGGTTCCTCATTCAATTCGTTGTATTGCTTAAAGCGAATGCTTTATCAACTGTAGGTAAGTTTGGTTTCTCAAAAAGTATATAATTTATCGTTGGTGAATTATGAACGAGGACTGTCTATCTTTTCTTAAATGCTATACCGAAGAGTCTGAAAGACTTATTTACCACTACACGAATGGAATCACCGCAATAGACAAAATATTGTCCAAGGGGAAGTTACGTCTCGGACCAATGATGAATACAAACGACCCAAGGGAAAACCGCAACTGGTCATTCGTTGCTGAGGGCAATGCCAACACTCAACATTCAGACGAGGCCTTCTTCCAAGTCCAAAATGCCCTGAACAGCGCATTTAAAAGAGAGAGCAAAGTTGCCAGTTTTTCGATGGACGATCACGAAAACGCACTAGCATTACCGAAGGAAATTTTCTACCGTGGATATGCACGTTCAAGAATGTGGTCTCAATATGGCAATCAACACAAAGGCATATGTCTCGTGTTTTCTGTGGAGTCACTGGTGGAAGGTCTGAAAATGGTTGCCGAGGACTCCAGATATGTTTGGACAGGTCCGGTGAAATATGAAAACAATATAATGTGTCCCCCGTTCAGTTGGTCAAGAGTCGAAAAAGTCGGTATCGATAGCTATGCCGATGACTTCCTCTGCAAATATGGCGATGTCTTTCATTTTCAGAAACTTGAGGATTATAGGGACGAACACGAATTCCGATTGGTAGCTAGATTGAAAAGCGATGAGTGGCTCTTTATTGACATTTCAAAAATCCCTTCGAGCAGTAATTCTTGGAGTCGATTTTCCATCCGGCTTGATACCCGCAGTCACTCATCACGCAGATAAACACGAAGTGCCAGTCACAATGATGAGGTGGCATAACTTCAAACCATACCTCAGTCATGTGCTGAATATACCAAAGGAGTATCTGGGGGTCACCCATTAGAAGGCTTTTGTCAAGCGAAAAAGATTTCCCCTAGCAAAAAATCGTAGATTTTTTGCCTTATTAAATGAAAAAATTATAATGTCCAAAAGCATTCATTCCATTGACCGCACCCGTATTTTCAGGTTTTTTAGTTACGGATTATAGAAATCCGCACCAGT
>VGXV01000054.1 GCA_016873165.1 Planctomycetota bacterium
ATAAAACACCCGTTGGTTTCTTCAAAAGTAGTAATTATTCCGATACATTTGCTCGATGCAGTTTGTTTGAATAAAAATATTGTATCCGTTATTATAGAATTAATATCTATGTTCTTCATAAATGCTTCTTTTGCTTTTGCCAAATCGAACATCACCTCTATAAGCCTGTTTATTCTGCCTAATTCTTTCAGAGCAATTTTTTGGAAATTATTATTAAACTCTTCATTGTCTTTTTGGTGAGGCAAAAGTTGAAAATAGGTGTTAATAGGCACAAGCGGATTCTTAATTTCATGGGCAATATTCGCTGCAAGGCTTCCTAAATATGCCAGGCGGTCTGCTTGCTGTTTTTCCGCGCGAAGTATTTTTAATTCAGAGAGGTCTGTTACTATCATCAACGTTCCCAGTTTTTCCCCTTTCTCCGTCTTTAGCTTGCTCGTAGAAACTCCCACCGGTATTTTTTTATTATCTCTTTCAATAATAGCCTCAATGTCATTAATTTCTATATTGCTTTTCAATGCATAGAGCAGAAAACGATATATCTCCTTGCCGAGGGCTGCAACCACTTTTTCTGTAGAATACGCATTTTTCAAACCGAGTATCTTTTTCGCTTCGGTGTTCATGAGGGTCACCTTCTTTTCATCCTCAAAAACAATCACGCCGCTTTTCAAACTTTGCAGGATATTATCACGATAAATTTTTTCTTCATTGAGTCTGTTATAGAGCCGCGCATTATTAATTGCCATAGTCAATTGCCCTGAAAATGCCAGAAACATCTGAATATCTTCCAATGTAAATATTTTCTTGTTAATTTTTTTCCCCAGCAGAATTAATCCGAAAATATCCCCTCTCTGGTAAATAGGAATACAAATATTCACCCGCAGAGAAGCCAGAGCCTGTTCCAGATTATTTTCAATTTCATTTCTCGAAAAACGATTCAATTGTTCCTGAGAAAGCACGGTTTCATTCTCCCGGAGCCAGGTTATTACATTATCTCCTTCATTAATAACGATCTCATTCCCGACAGGGAAATTGATAGATGCTTTTAAACTATACTTTTTATTTTCATCTTTTGTCAGGATGCAAATATTTTCAATTCCGACAGAGTCATATAAGTATTGCGCCGCATTAAGGAACAGCCCCTTCAAATCATTTATGGAAGAAAACAATACTGTTGATTCCTTCAATATTGCAGGATGGCTATATTTTACCCTGAACAATGTTTTTTCAACATAGTATTGAATCGATTCGCGGGTATACATAAAAGTTAAAATAATCACTGCGGTGGAAACACTATTTTTAATCGTTTCTTTGTACTCGGAAACAGGCATTAATTTGCCAAGAATGAACCCAACCGCAAAATAAATAATTCCGAGGAAAACTGAGATTACACCATATACCGTGCTCCGCTTTATGATCAGCGTTATGTCTAAAAGATGATATTTTACAATTGCATACGCGACAGCAACAGGTATCGGAATAGAAGCAAAAGAAACAAACCTTTCTACCTGCCATATTCCCGCAAGCGGAAGCAGAAAGTTTGTAACAGACCCTAAAAATAACGAGGTCGCCACTCCCAGGTACAAATATCGTATCTGCAGCCTCTTAATGCCATAATAACCCTTGCTTTTTCTATATAAAATATATAAGGAATACGCCATACACGCTGTAAAATAAAAACAAAAAACTGGAAATAAGGGGCCGTAATCAGGATGATGCGACTGGTTTTCAAAAGATACCGCCCTGACAATAAAGGGGCAAAGCGCCGCAATGGCAATGCTTATCATCAGGAACAGAAAACCGAGGATTTTGTTGATTCGACTTTCCAGACGATCCGGAAACACGCTGGAAAAAAAGAAAAAAGAAAAAGGAATGAAGGACGCCGCGCAAAAAACCAACCGAAGTCTGTAAGTTGCAAGCGCGGGATCATTTGTCTGCAATGTAAAAAAGATAAAAAAATTCCAAACGGCAAACGCCTGAGCAAAAATGCAAAACCTTCTGTTCACGACATTGGAAGGATTCTTCATGAGGACAAAGATTCCAATGCCCGCATAAAACGCCGTAATAAAAGTAAGCGCGCTTTGATTGAAATTCATTCTTTACCGTTCAGGAATATTTTTTTAATAAAAGCACGGAATGCGACCCCCCGACGCTATGCCCGTTTATTAATATCACATTCATACTGGCATATCTCGCAACGTTAGGAACATAATCAAGATCGCAACACGGATCAGGCTCATCCAAATTAATTGTCGGTGGAATTATTCCGTTTTTCAGACTCAAACACCCTGCCACCGCCTGAAAACCGCCGCCGGCGGCAAAAGACTGGCCTGTCATAGACTTTATCGAACTGACCGGTATACGATATGCGTAATTCCCAAAAAAAACCTTAAACGCATTGGTTTCCGCAATATCATAACCTGGAATCGCATTGCCATGGGCACAAATATAATCTATTTCTTCTTTATATACTTTTCCCTTATTTAATGCCTGTTCCATCGCCGTAATCAAGGCATTTCCACTTACGTCCGATTGCACGATCTCCTGCGCCTCGCTTGATGATGCATATGATATTACCTCTGCGTAAATATCCGCTCCCCGGTTCAACGCATGATCCAGTTCCTCCATTACCAGCGTTGCTCCGCCTTCGCTCAATACCATGCCGTCGCGATCTTTATCATACGGTCTTGAAGCCTTTTCCGGCTCACTGTTTCTTTTTGAAAGGATACCCAGAGAATTTAATGCCGACATAGGAAACGGGAAAATAGGGGCATCGGAACACCCTGCCACTGCAATATCGATCTCTCCCTGCCGGATCATCCGGAAACCCCAATTGACAACATCAAGCCCCGTGATACAGCCCGAAGATAATGTAGAATTCGGACCCGTAATTTTCAATTCCGAGCAAATGTAGCCCGCTGCCACGTGAGGTGTGAGTTCCGGGGCTGTAAGCCTGCTTACGGCTTTTAATCCGCCATCCAAAAATCTTTTATATTGCCTCTCGTATATTTCGTTCTCCGCTCCTATTGTGGTGCCAAAACACACACCACATCGGTCTCTGTTTTCCGCTCCCAAATCTATACCGGAATCCTGCACCGCCATCTTCGCCGTCGCTACGCCAAAATGGGTAAACCGCGCGCTTCTTTTCACATATTTTTCCGCTAAATATTTGCACGGATCAAAATTTTTTACCTCACCGGCAATGTGTGTATGAAGAAAAGACGGATCAAATGCGGCAATACGCTTAATACCCGATCTTCCGTTCGCCAAAGCATCCCAGTATGCCTTTTTTCCGTTGCCGTTAGGCGCCAATATTCCCAGTCCTGTAACAACAACACGTCTTTCCATCTTGCACTTTAAATACTACCATTAGGTTTTTATGAAACGTTATACTTAAATTTATTGTAACTCTTCAGCGTAAATGCGACACGGCTCTTTCCCAAGTTCCGGCTTGGGAACGCACGTGCCCGGGAAGCTTCTGCTTCTCATAACAGGAAGCAAAGCTTCCTTCACAATTGCGTTCCAAAGCCAGAGTTTTGGAACGAAAAGCCCCTTCGACTCCGCTCAGGGTGACATGCTTTTTCATATTACCATGCTGAGCGAAGATTTATTTGACTATACAATAAAATTCTTCCTTGCTAAATATTTGCTGTAGTCATTTATTTTCCGATATGATTCTTCCAAAAATGTGTAATTTGTGCTCAATAACGCCATGTCACTTTTTATTTTAAACTCCTCAAGGCCTTTCTTACCCAAAAAACCCGCACTTCTCGCGGCAAGACAATGTTCATCCGAGACATTTACCGTATACCCCATTTCCCTCACCTTTTTCTCCAGTAATCCCGTCATTTTAAGCATATCCAGAAATTTTATTCCGTTTAAAGATATATTGAGTTCCGGCCACGTGCTCGGGTCTTTTGTCAGTTCATACTCATAGCGCAAAAGCGTCTGAAGATAATCTGCAGGCAATTCAAATCCATATTTGCCATGCTCCAGATGCCACATCGTTCCCGGCAGCGGCGCTCCGGGCGTAATAAGAACGGAATCAGGCATACAATTTTCATTTTTTAGTCTCTGCAGGAAAAATAAATTTTCCTCCAATACTTTTTCATGAGTTATCCCGTTATCGGATGGCAACGGGCATGGATAAATAAAACTTACACCCACATCCAGGTGTTTCCCGGTATTATACGACGCCTGTTTCAATGCCTTTATTGTATAATATATATCTTCAACAGAACTCCCTTTTCCCATTACCTGCGAAAGAATATGATCATTTGCCGCTTCTGCCCCGAGAAAAACGGCTTTTAACCCGGATTGCATCACGAGTTCGTAATCTGCCACTAATGCATCCCATTTTTCTTTTGCCCTATCTTCCGCACGAACAAACATTGAATATTCTATTTTTACGCCTTCCTTGATCAATGCGTTAGCGATTTTTTTGCTCAAGGAAACCGGTGTTGTGGACCCTGCAAATCGAAACAGGCCAATATCCATCTCCCTGATCGTATGTTTTATCTCATCCAGAATTTTCACAATATCCCCGGACTGATATTTCCCTGTAATTTTCGGATGCGTGCAAAAACTGCACTTTCCGTAATAGCAGCCTGAGGACTCTGTTATTACGGCAATATCCACCTTTCCATCCTCCTTTTCATACAGGGGAAAGTCCTTTAATCTTAACGGAATCCTTTTAACCGGAGATTCCTTTACCTCGTTCACATCTCGGTAAATCAGATTACATATTTTCCCCTCACGAGCAAGTTCCGTTATTTTATTAATCACACCGGTTTTTTTATACCCCTGTGAATACATCTCCCTTACTATATGAATAAGCTTTACAAGAGTTTCTTCTCCTTCGACATCAATGCAAAAATCAAAAGGACTTTTCTCCAGTGTGCTCATTTTAAACTGATTCACCTGCGGACCGCCTGCAATCACGAGCGTTTCAGGACTTATCTCATTTACTCTTCTTGTTAATTCCTCAGAATACAAAAATCTATCCCCCAGCCATGTTTTGATCCCCAGAACCTTTACCTTGTGACAACGTACTCTTTCCGCAATCTCCTCAATATATGCTTCCATCTTCCTTTTCAGAATGCCGGAAAGTTCATTTTGAAGATTATTCCATTCCCGCACAAAAGGCGTTATTTCCTCTTTGCTTTTTCCGCCAAAAATAATTTCACACAATTCAGACAACCGTTGCGAAAGCTTATTTGCGGTAAATGACGTATAAAAATTAATTTTTGCCGGATCCTCGATAATAAAGTCAAATCCTTCGTTTTTGCATGCTCGTGCCAGAACCCCTATGCCATTTTCCTTGAAACAGTCGCTCACAGAATAGGCTTTCCCCATAAATGAATTCCATAAGAGAAGATCCTTGCTTTTAAAATCAGTCATACATCACTCTCCGGACAGAAATAATCTCTCATACAAAAGCGCTCTCCCTTTGAATATTGCTTTTACTTATTCTTAATTTGCAATTTGCTCAATCCCGTATTTTTGCATCTTGTAATGAATCACGCTTCGCGTAGTGCCAAGGAGCTTTGCAGCCCTTGATTTTACGCCGCCTGCTTTCTGCAAGGCATGTTCTATCAATTGTTTTTCAATACGCGCTATTTCATCCTCGAGACACACCTTTTCATTTTCATTTGATTTCGCTTTTTGCAAATTGCAAGGAATTCCCATAATCTCTGCCGGCAAATGTTCGGGAAGCAATACCGGTTCATTTCCATAAAGGGCTATTGCCCGTTCCAGCACGTTTTTCAATTCTCTTACATTTCCCGGCCAATGATATGCCAGCATCAATTCCATCGCCTCACGGGAAATAAATTCGCTTTTTGCGTGGCATTCCTTTCTGTATATTTTATAGAAGTGTTCTACCAACTGTGATATGTCTTCCGGCCTCTCCCTGAGGGGGGGAATGTAGATAGGAACGACATTAATCCGGTAATAAAGATCTTCCCGGAAAAGGCCTTCTTTGATTTTTGCTTCCAAATCCTTATTTGTTGCGGCAATAATACGAACATCCGCTTTAATGAGGGAATTCCCCCCGATACGGGAAAACTCCTTTTCCTGCAAAACCCGCAGCAATTTCGATTGCAAAAGAAGGTTTATCTCGCTTATCTCATCCAAAAAAATAGTCCCTCCTTCCGCAATTTCAAACTTCCCCTCCTTTCTCTCATACGCACTGGTGAACGATCCCTTCTCATGGCCGAAAAGTTCCGATTCCAGCAGCTCTCCCGCCAAATTAGGACAGCTTACCACAACAAAAGGCCTGTCTCTCCTGTCGCTGTCAAAATGAATCGCGCGCGCGACCAATTCTTTTCCCGTTCCGCTCTCTCCACGCAAAAGCACCGTGGCATTGACACGGGAAACACGCGAAATGGTATCGATCACCCCCTCCATTACTTTACTATGCCCATGAATTATTCTGTCCACAAAATAATTCCTGCATTCAGACCGCAAGTAACGTACTTCTCTGCTTAAATTTCTGAATTTTAATGCCTTTTGAATCGCTAATTTAATCTCCTCAACGCCAAATGGCTTTACAATATAATCCAATGCGCCCAATTTCACCGCGTCAACGATTGACTTAACATCGTGCACCGCAGTCAGAATAATCACGCCTATTTCCTGATTTATTGGCTGCAATCTCTTTAATAATTCCATACCACCCATTTCAGGCATTCTCAAATCCAGCAACACAAGATCTATATGTTCCCTGTCTATTACCTGCAAAGCCTCTTTGCCGCTATTTACGCCAATAATCGAATAGCTTTCCTTTAAAACAAAACGCAGGGATTCTACGACACTTTGTTCGTCATCAACAATTAATATGGTTTTCATTGCACATTATATCCGGCAGCAACACATTAAAACAACTGCCGCAATTCTCCTCCGTTGAGAAATAAATAAAACCATCATATTCTTCGATAATTCTCTGCGAGATAGAAAGTCCAAGCCCGACATTATGCGTCTTTGTGGTAAAAAAGGGAAGGAAGATTTCTTTGATATTTTCTCTGCTTATTCCGCATCCCGTATCTTGTATCGATACTTCGACGTAATTTTCAGGTTCTTCGGACGGCATTCTGATATTATAAAATTTTGACATGACTCCGCTGGAATTTATGGAATGAAACATCTCCTTAATTCTTGTATCATCCAATACCAATCTGTTAAGTTTTATTGTTAATGATCCTCCCTCTTTCATTGATTCCAGCGCGTTAAGAATTATATTGGAAAACGCTTCCTGCAGTTTTTCACTATCCCCATTTACAAAGGCTGCGTCGCCTGAAAATTGTTTTATTAATTTCACACGTAATTTTTCCACTTTGTCTGCATGGAAATTTAATGCCTGATCGATTGCGAACCTGACATCCACCATCCTCCTCGTAATATTGCCGTTTTCTCCCAAAATTGTTAACTTTTTTACCATGAGGTCGAGTTTATTTATCTCATTTTGCGCCACAGGGAAAAATTGCCCCTCAAATTCCTTTTCTTCGTGTTTTTCGGGAAATAAATCAACGAACGTTTTCACCGCCACAAGGTGATTCTTGATATAATGCGCCATATTTTTGCTTAACATATGATAAAACGCCTGATTTTCCAGCGTTTTCACCCGGGACTCCAGTTTTTTCACCTCGCTCAAATCGGTAAAAACCATAATTGCCCCAAGCAAGTTATCCTTGTCAGATAATAAAGCGGTGCTCACTGCAAATGTAGCGTGCGTCACCGGATGTTCAATTTCATACACCTCATATATTTTTTTCTCCTTCAGCGTCCTTAAAATAATATCGGCAAAGAGAGAACCTATATATTTAACATCCTTTCCTAATATATTCTGCGGGGAAGTATGCAGCATATTTGCCGCGCCTTTATTGAAGGTATTTACTTTATAGCTGCAATCGATTGCAATCACACCGCACGGTATATTTTCCAAAACATTCTCGTTATGAATTTTCCTCAGATTCACTTCCTGATAAAGAATGGCGTTCTCCAAGGCCATGCCTATGTATCTTGACAACATTGTAAGCAATTCAATATCTTCATCATTGAATTCCTTCCCTGTTATTTTATTTCCCAGTGAGATGGCACTGATAAGGCTTCCCTTTACAAAAACAGGGACACAAAGTTGTGCTTGTAATATATTAATTTCCTTCTGAACCCTTATTATTTCCCGTCTTTTTAGGTTATCTGTAGCAATCTTTTTTTCAAAAATATCCCTTTTTAATATCTGATGCTTTTTCGATAACCACAACATCACCCCATCGTGCGCACTGAAAGAGATATTATTTGCTGTAGTTTCATCAATCCCTATGCAGCGAAACGGCTTGCATATACCATCTTCTTTGTCTGTCAATAAAAAAACTATCTTGCCTACTCTAAATATTTCAGACAATGCTTCCACTATCAGGTCAACAAGTTTTTTAAGATCATGGACATACGCCAATGCCTTTGAAAATTTTTGAAAGACCTCTTTATACGCAAGCTGATAATTTTCTCTCATGCTTGTTTGCCGGGCATAATTATGCTCCATTGTTCCGTTGCCCTTGCCATTCGAACTGAAATGCCGCATTTGTGTTTGAATAAATCCGATCTCTTTTTTCAGTTCCTGCCTCTCTAACGCCCGCTTAACGGCATATTGCACTGCTTCGCTTTTCAATGGTTTTTCAAGAAATTCATACGCTCCGATTTTTATCGCTTCCTGCACTAATATCGGCTGGGCAGAGGGCACAAGGGCAATAATTGTCGGGTCCGCGTTTGTTTGACGAAAAAAATCAAACATTCGATTTGTTTCTTCGGTTTTCATGAGAATATCCAAAAAAACGACATCAATTTCCTGATTCAAAAATAAATGGAACGTATCTTCTGTGTTTTTGGCAAAAAGGAGGGAAAAATCTCTCTGAAAAGATTTTTTTAGAAGATTCTGCATCGCATCATCTTTTGAAATTAATAGAAAGGAATGCATTGCTGTCTCCCCGACAAAAAAGTCTAATTATTAAATTAATGTGCCAAAATATACCATTTTGAATAATTTTATCAACTGTTTTATTGTTTTTGAATAATTTTATACACTTTCCTGTGAAATCACATGAAAATCAATTATATGCACCTTTTTATTTACTTATTATAGCGATACAAGTTATGACTTGTTTACGTTCCATTTTTTCAAAGGTACAATAACTGCGTACGTAATAGGAGACAAATATAAGGTTCCCGAAATATTTTTTGTAGCAAAAAAACTCATCAAAGGGGGGGGGCTAAACATTGGCAGATATTGATTCTTCTCATTCTGAACAAAAAACAGATACCAATAATTCGCAAAGGACGCTATGTCCTTTTTTTGAATGCCCACCTAGTTCTCATTGTTATTGTGTCAATGTAAATAGCCTGAAGATCCCCAATTTATTACACTATTGCGCAAAAAATTTTACCCGGTGCGACATTTATACTTCAAATCATACCGTATTGTATTCAAAGAAAGAATGCCGTTAATATCGTATACATTATGCGCAAAATACCCTTCCGAGGCTTTCACTTCAGCCCTCTGCTAAAAAACAAATTCGTTTACAAAACCCCCTGGAGTTATTGCTATGAACAAAATGGTACATCTTGCAAATATACTTGTAATTGATGATGAAATAGGGATAAGGGAATCGCTGCGGATAATTTTTCTTGATACGTATGAGGTGCATCTCGCCGCAAATATCGCAGAGGCGACTCTGTTTTTGAAAGAAATTGACATTGATATCGTTTTTCTTGATATAAAAATGTCGCATGAAAACGGCCTTGACTTCCTCAAAACCATAAAAACCACGTATCCAACAATTCCTGTTGTTATAATAACGGCATTTCCCTCATCACAAACTGCAATTGCCGCGCTAAGAAATGGGGCATTTGATTATATTGTCAAACCGTTCGATTACGCGGAAATTCTTGAGACGGCAAAAAGGGCCTTAAATCAACGTTCAAGCGATGCCGATAAGGAAAATATGATTTATTCCTTAAGAAAGGCTGTCCATCAGAACTTTTTTTCCACTACGGAAGCACTGCTGCATGCCATCGATGCTAAAGACTCCTATACCGCAGGGCACTCCAAAAGGGTATCGTTTTCGATTGCTTTTATTTCGGAAAAACTGGGAATGAACACTCTTCAGACTGAAACGCTCCGATACGGAGCTTTTCTTCATGATATCGGAAAGATTGGTGTGAGTGACTTTGTTCTGACAAAACCAGGCCCCCTTACAGAAGATGAGTTTGAAATGATAAAACGACACCCGGATATAGGATATAAGATCCTGGAGCCTATACATTTCTTAAAGGATAGTTTATCAATTGTACGGCATCATCATGAATGGTATAGCGGAGAAGGATATCCTGACGGGTTAAAAGGCGATGAAATACCCTTTGAGGCAATGGTTCTTTCTGTAGTGGATGCATATGACGCATTGACAACAGACAGGCATTATCGTATAAAATATTCACATAAAAAGGCTCTGGAAATTATATCAGAGAGAATAAATGTACAATTTGCTCCGTCTATAACCGAAAAAATTCTTTCTATTATCGATAAATACCATTAATTGAACACCCCTGGTAATGCCCGAATGAAATTGCAAAAAAATATCTTTGAAAAAATTTTATTTCCCCTTTTCCTATTACTTCCTGTTTATTTCCTTATTCATTTTTCCGCAGAAACAAATGTTTCGGCGCAAATAGCATCCGGATTGCATAATCCTACATTTTGCGCATCCGGGCTTGCGCAGGGAAATGCTGTTGTTGCCCGCACGCATGACGCTTCTGCCGTTCTGTTTAATCCTGCCGGTCTTACTCAATTAGAAAGAGCCGAAGTTTCTGTCGGCGCCAGTTTTGTAACTCCTTTTATCGAGTATCACGGCAATGGCATAAGCGAGGATATGGACACGCAAATAAATACGATACCAAACGTTTATTATGCCTCTCCCATAATAAACAACACATTAGCCGCAGGCATCGGCATAACCGTTCCTTACGGACTCAGCGGAGAATGGGAGGAAGATGGGTTTTCCCGATATGTTGTTACCGATTTTTATCTGCAGGTAATCAATATTAATCCGACAATTACCTACAAACCGTTTTCATTTCTTTCAGTCGGGGCGGGTTTTGATTACTACACAACAGAATTTGACCTGGAAAGACGCCTCAATCTCGGAGCGCTGAACTCTTCACTAACGGGAACTGCAATAGACCCTTCGACGTCTGAGGGATATCAGGATATCGATGATATGCACGGCGATGGTTACGGATATAATGTTGGCATACTCTATAACATCACTCCCCGCCACAGTATCGGCGCTTCGTTCCGGAGCAAGGCTGATATTGATGTAAAAGGCTCTATGAAGTTTTTTAATTTAAGCGGCGCAACTGCCGGAATCTTTGGAGCAGAAACATACTCCACCCGCGCAAAAACAGATACTACTATTCCGGAAATGCTTACCTTTGGTTACGCATATCATCATGGAGAGCGATGGAGTATGGAGGCGGATATCCAGTGGACAAACTGGTCACGTTTCGATGATCTTAGATACAGTTTTGATCCGACAAATATCTTGCTGGAATCCGACAATACCGACGAAAGAAACTGGCATAACACACTCGGAGTCGCATTGGGCGGAGAATATCAGATTAATGCCGCCCTGAAAGCGCGAGGGGGATATTCTTTTCACGAAACTCCCGTCCCCAGCGATACATTTGAACCCTCAGTTCCACAGGGAAGCAGGCATGGAATTCATCTCGGCGCAGGGTATGGTTGGGGAAAATATTTAAACAAAGTTGTGGATGTTGCTTACAGCGCAATATTTTACGAGGACAGAACAATAAACAATTCTGTTGGAGATGCCTCTTTAGGGCCTATTGACGGGACGTATGAAATAATTACCCATATTCTTGCCGTCAATTTCACCTACAAATTCTGAAGATGTGTTTTTATTAAAAACTTTTCTGGAATTAGCAGAATTAGAATTGCCGGAATTGCCTGCGGAATTCAAGAAAAATCTGGCGGAATATCGAATGTAAAATTCATTGCCATAAGCATCAAAAAGAGTATAATTTGAAGGACTCATTAGTGAGTGCACTTTAATAAATGCAAATATTTAGAGCAAAATTTACTTAGGAAAGAACCAGAGGGTGGCTATCCGGTAATTGATCCTTCTCTACCATGCTATATTACCTATGGAAATACTATTGATGATGCAGTCAAAATGGCAAAAGAAGCAATTGAGCTGTATATAGAAAGTTTGAAAACACACGGTGAAGAAATACCTACAGAGGAAGATACCTTAGAATGCACCTTAACAATAAAATCTCATACCTAAACTTCCGCCTTGTACTACCGATACTCAAGAATTATCGGCATTGTTTGCGAGAATACCGGTTCAATCAGATCCGTCTCAAAACTGTTGGTCAGAAGCACCCAGATGAGTCCGCTATCCGGAAAATAATAGTATTCGCCCTGAAACCCGCTCGATGCACCGCTATGGGTCCACGTTTCGCCGAAGTCGGTCATCACCCGTTCGACGCCGAGTCCGTAATCGCTCTCCGCTCCGAATCGCGTCATCTTGTCCAGGGACTCCTCCGATAACACCGTCTGGTCAATAAAGAGAGCGAGGAGGAAGCGGGCAACGTCGGACGGAGTCGAAATGATTCCACCGTCACCGAGACCAAGCCCGTCATTGTAGTCCGTGACGTCCTTCAGCCTCTTGTTGTCGTCATATTCGTATCCATGCGTCGACAGGGAGCGCGTACTTGCCTCGAATTCAACGAAGGTATCCGAGAGTTCGAGCGGATCGAATAACAATTCCCGCATAAGCGTCGATAACCGCTTGTGCATCACGCGACTCAATATCTTCCCCATCATCGTGTAGTTGGTATTCGAGTAAAAAAACTTCTGTCCCGGGCTGAATTTCGGGGAGAGGTCATATACCATCTCGATCGTCTCCTTGGCTGTCCAGCGATGGTGCGGATTCGATGAGTACACCTCATCAAAACCTTCGGTATCAAGGTAATCAGGAATCCCGCTCTTCATCGCAAGCAGGTGACGGACGGTTACCTTTTTCCCGTTAGGCACCCGGTCGAAATCCACCACGTCTTTCAGATAACGTCTTGCCCGCGACTTGAGGCGTAAGGACGAGTTTTCCTCCAGCATGAGGCTGACGGCCGCGATGAACGTCTTCGTCATACTCGCTATTCGGAAATTATCCGACGTGGTCAGCGATTGTCCACCCTTGCCCCGCTTATTCTTTCCCGATGCGAGCGAGACTATCTCGTGGTTCGGCAGGATCACGCATAAGGACGCGCCGGGCGTAACCGTCGAGTCGGACACCTTCTCATCGAGAACCTTTTGCAACCGGCCCGTAAGCTCGTCCACCGTATCGGCATGGGCCGGCAACGGGACGCACACGAACATCGCCAGGAACAGGATCAAGGCCATGCGCATAAATATCATCGTCTCCAACGGGAGCATTCCCAATTTTTTGTAAATCAAAATAAAGCCGACCATAAAGGATCGGCGCTACCATGCAATATGTGTCGTAGCGCGGGTGGTTTATCCCCCGCATAATACCTCCACATTTTACAAAAAATTGGGAATGCTCCCGTCTCCAACCTCATTGCATCGTGATGAAATTAATGTGTTAAGAAATAAAAATTTGACATTTTCAACAAAAATATTTTTCACAAAGTCTGTATGCCGCTTTATATAAGGCTTTGGAATACGTTTTCCCATTGTCCTACTCTTGTCATTTTCTCTGCGCCCTGCAGTGAACGGTTTACCCTTCCGACTCGTACGGGCACTGTTATTTTGTCCTTCTTCCCGATCTTGTTTTCCGTTCCTTCCAGATGAGATGATAGGAAATGGTTTTTTTAGCTTGAGGCGATATTAACCTAAAAATGAAAAAGATGTCAAGTTTTTAAATTCATTCAGCTAAATTGAATATTAAAAAAGGGTGCAGATGGAAAGAATGGCGCGAAACGATAGGAGTATTATCTGTGGATGGGTAATTTGCAGCAAATTCCTATTTTTTATGTGGAATACCCGATTAATAAAGCACTGAAAGCGCGAGGGGGATATTCTCTTCACGAAACTCCCGTCCCCAGCGATACTTTCAAACCATCGGTTCCGCAAGGGAAGCAGGCATGGGATTCATTCCGGCGCAGGGTATGGTCGGGGAAAATATTTAAACAAAGTTGTGGATGTTGCTT
This sequence comes from Planctomycetota bacterium, assembly GCA_016873165.1. GTDB lineage: Bacteria > Planctomycetota > Brocadiia > Brocadiales > Brocadiaceae > Kuenenia. The sequence continues at coordinate 14,239 of VGXV01000054.1, forward strand.
ACAGCGCGATATTTTACAAGGACAGAACAATAAACAATTCTGTTGGAGATGCGGTTTTCTTTGGAGCTTCTTATTTCACTTTTTTCACAAATACGTGAATTTCTCCTTCTTCCTCCTTTATCTCTAAAAGCTCATTTCCCGTACTGTTGCACCACGAGACAATGTCCTTTTTTATCCCTTCATCCGTAGCTATTATCTCAAGTATTTTGCCGGGTTTTATTTCGTTCATCTTGCCGGCAGTTTTAAAAATAGGCATTGGGCACATAAGCCCGTAACAATCCAACGTTTCATCTGCTTTCATTGGTTTTGACCCTATCTTTACCTTCAATTAAAGTTCATCATTACAGTTAAGGATGAAAATCCGGTTCGTGATGATGATCATCATGCGAATGTGTTTTCTTTTTCTCAAGACCTTTTCCCGTTGTCTTCTTTAAATAATCGTCAATTGCACCCTCAATTGCTTCTTCCGCCAATACGGAGCAATGCATCTTCGCGGGCGGCAAACCGCCTAATGCCTCCGCAACCGCCTTGTTGGTAAGCTGTAATGCTTCATCAAGAGTTTTTCCTATAATCATTTCCGTAGAAATACTGCTTGTGGCAATCGCCGCGCCACAGCCAAATGTCTTGAATTTTGCATCTACAATGACATTATCTTTTACTTTAATCGACATTTTCATAATATCGCCGCATGCCGGATTTCCCACCTCTGCAACACCATCTGCCTCAGTAATTTCTCCCACATTACGCGGATTTGCAAAATGATCCATTACCTTTGCGCTATACTGCATAGAAAACTCCTTATTTCAAAATATATCTTTTAATTCTATTTTTAACCCTTTTAAAGAAGGCGACTCAAGGGTATCGGTTTTAGAATACGTAGCATGAAGCGGATAAATACACTCCTTCAGGATATGAACTTCTATTTCTTTCTCTTCCGGAATCACTATCCAGTATTCCCTTACGCCGAATCTTGCATAAAGCCTCTTCTTCTGCACCATATCCCGGTAAACACTGTATTCTGAGAGAATTTCTATCACAATATCCGGCGCACCCTGTATATTTTTTTGACCGATAATGTTCAGTCTGTTTTTTGAGATAAAAAAGATATCCGGATGGACTACATTTTCTTCGTCAAAATATACATCGCACGGAGCATAAAGTGTTTTTCCAAGGTCATTTCTTAAAACAAAATCTTTTAACCGGCTATAAAGTTCCGACGAGACTAATTGCTGTTTAGGGACAGGGGATGGAGTCATGAGCAGTTCTCCGTTAATGAGTTCATACCACTTGTCATCTGGAATTTTTAAATAATCTTCGTATGTATACTTTTTCTTTTCTACGATAAGAGTCGATGTCATACCGCACCTCGTTAAAAATTATTTTTCCGATTATATAAAGGCGACATTTGTCGGAGGCGTTCGACAATGGGCGGCAATTTTTCCAGGACGTATTTCACGTCGTTCTCGGAATTATCAATCCCCATACTGAAAAGCACGGTTCCCTGAGCAATCGCCGCATCAACACCTGTGGCCATTATAACATGTGATGCCTTCAACGAACGTGAGGTGCATGCAGACCCGCTTGATATTGCAATCCCCTGCATATCCAAAAACAACAGCACAGACTCGCCTTCAATAAATTCGATACAGATGCTCAGATGTCCCGGAAGCTTGTTTGCCGGATGCCCATTTACATATATATTGCTTATTTTCTTCAACAGTCCTTCGCACAACATATCTCTTAGTTTCCGTACATGTTCCAGCCGTTGCGGCATTTCAGTTTTTGCCAATTCGGCAGCCTTTCCCATGCCCACAATTCCAATAACATTCTCGGTTCCGGCCCTTCTTCCTCCCTCCTGAACCCCGCCTTCTATAAAAGGCATAATCCTTATCCCCTCTCTCACATAAAGAGCCCCGATTCCTGTCGGGCCGTAGAACTGGTTCGCAGACATGCTTAACACGTCAACAGGCATCGTTGAAACATCTATTGGAACATTCCCCGCCGCAGCTACGGCATCCGTATGAAAAATAATATCCTTTGCCTTAACAATTTCCGAAATTTCTCTGATAGGTTCAATAGTTCCGATTTCATTGTTGGCAAACATTATTGATGCCAATATCGTTGTCGGTTTAATTGCGCTTCTTACGTCATCAGGGTGCACCAATCCGTATTTATCAACGGGCAAATAAGTTATTTCGTATCCTGATTTCTCTAGTGATTTCAAAGGATTGAGAATGGAAAAATGTTCTATCTCTGAGGTAATGATATGGTTGCCCTTCTTTTTATTCGCGGCAGAGATTCCTTTTATCGCAAAATTGTTAGCCTCCGTGCCGCTTGCTGTAAAAATAATTTCATTCGCTTTTGCATTGATAAGGCTTGCCACATTCTCCCGCGCAATTCTTATCGCATCATTTGTAATTTTTCCAAATTGATGCAGGTTTGAAGGATTGCCAAACCCTTCTTTTAAAAATGGAATAATTGCCTCTCTCACGTGCGGATGCATTGGGGTGCCTGCCGCATTATCCATATAAAGTTTTTCCATTATGCCTTCTTTCTTTTGCTCCTAGGTTACCTTTTCCAATTTTGCATACGCCAGCATGAGATTCCTGGTTCCGCCAATGTTAAAATTGACCTTTACGCCGGCCTTCTCATTGCATCCATATGATTCCAAAACCCTTCCGATGCCAAAAACAGGGTGCCTTACCACTTCACCGCTCGAAAAATTCTGAGGTTTTTCTTGGGGAAAAGCGTTTCTTTCCAAATATTCATTATACTCTTCTCTTAAATCTCCTTCAAAACCTGTTTCATTTTTCCATGAATTATTTTTATCATAAAATTCATATGAATCTTTGTTTTCCGTTTTATCCCGCCAATCCAAACACCCTGCATGTATTTCATTTAAAAAGCGGGATGGAACACACGGTATAAGCTGTCCATACCTCATCCTCCTTTTCGTGTGGGTAAGAAAAAGCTCTTTCATTGCCCGGGTTATTCCCACATAGCACAACCGTCTTTCTTCTTCAATTTCTTCATCAGAAATCCTGGATTCCGAATGCGGCAATAAACCTTCCTCCATGCCTGAAATGAAAACAACGGGAAATTCCAATCCTTTCGCAGTATGCAATGTCATAAGCGTCACGGCTTCCGCCTTGTCATCAACCGTATCCAGATCGGAAATTAACGCCACTTCCTCTAAAAACCCCTGCAAAGAACCTTCAGGATGCTTGATATCATACTCATGCGCCGCATTAACTAATTCTTCAATATTAGCAATCCGGTCTTCACACTCTTTTTCTTCCGACTTTCTGAGAAACGCCACATACCCCGTTTTATCAATCACTCGTATAATGATTTTTTCCACAGAAGTTTGAGGATCGTGCCGTAAAAGCATAATAAGTTCATAAAATTTTTTTATTGCCGCAACAGTCTTGCCGGTAATGCCCGGTACCATCTCTACCGCGCTAATAGCATTGAGGAGGCTTATGTTCTGAACAGCAGCCCATTCCTTTAGTCTTGTTATACTGGTGTTTCCAATGCCCCGCGCCGGCGTATTAATAGTGCGTTCTAATGCCACCTCATCGGACGGGTTTACGCATAATCTGAGATACGCCAGTATATCTTTTATTTCTTTTCGCCGGTAAAATTCAACTCCGCCAACAATTACATACGGAATCCCGGAATTTCTAAGGGCAATTTCCAGCACGCGGGATTGCGCATTGGTGCGGTAAAACACCGCCACATCCGTATATTTCATTCCCTTTCCATGCATTCTCCTGATAACTTCCGCAATTTCTTCCGCTTCAGCGTGCTCACTCTCGCAATGTATTACTTTTACTTTTTCACCATGATCATTTTCCGTCCAGATTTCTTTCTGTTTTCGGTATTTGTTTTTTTGAATAACGCTTGAAGCCGCCAGCAGGATATTCTTTGTTGAACGGTAATTTTGCTCCAGCAACACTACTTTTGCATCAGGATAATCTTTTTCAAAATCCATTATGTTCCTTAAATCAGCGCCACGCCACCCGTAAATCGACTGGTCAGGGTCACCGGTGACACAAATATTTCTGTATTTCTGCGCAAGCAAACGCGAAATAGCGTACTGCACATAATTTGTATCCTGATATTCATCGATAAGAATATATTTAAATTTTTCCTGATACGACGTCAAAATATCCGGACATGTCCTGAAAAGTTCTACCGTCTTTATGAGAAGATCATCAAAATCCAGGGCATTATCTGTTTTCAGAAGACCTTCGTACTTCTTATAAATTTTTGCCACCATTTGGTTATAAACACCGGAAGCAGTTGCCGCGAATCGTTCGGCATCAATAAGTTTATTTTTCGCATTACTTATGGAACTTATAATGCTCCGCGGTTTCCATTGGGCGGTATCGATCTGTAAATCGCCCATAATGGATTTTATCCTGCTTAATTGATCCACCGTATCATAAATGCTGAAATCCTTTGAATATCCAAGCCTTTCTATATCTTTTCGTAATATCCTGGAGCACATCTTGTGGAATGTGGAAACCCACATTCCTTTATGAGAAGAAAACAATTTTACTCTCTCGCTCATTTCGTTTGCAGCTTTGTTTGTGAAGGTTATTGCCAGTATATTATACGGAGATACGCCTTCAGACATTAAATAGCCGATACGTCGTGTAATTACGCGGGTTTTCCCGCTGCCTGCGCCCGCAACTATTAAAAGAGGCCCGTTGACATGGGTAATCGCTTCACGCTGCTTTTCGGTAATATTTTCCAATAGTGTCATTTACTTTTCCGCAATTAAACTTGCTATCGCCTTCCTGTTATCCACAACACATTCCCGATACATAATAATCTTAAAATCCCTGAAAAAATTCAACAACTCATTCATTTCCAAAAGATATTCCTTGTTTTTCGGCCCATCGAAGCCATGTTCGATATTTTCAAGGGTAAAGGTCTCATAAACAATCATCCCCCCCTTTTTCAACGCCTCTTTCATTTGCGGGATAAGATCTCTCTGCAAATAGTAAAAACATGTTATTACCTCGTAGGAATTTTTAGGCAATTCATATTCTTCCAAATCTGCAACAAAGGCATTTATCTGCACATTGTTTTGTGCTGCCAGATTTTTCGCCTTTTCAATTGCTATTTCAGAAACATCGCAGCAATCAACCACAAACCCGCTCTTCGCCAAAAAAACTGCATTTCTGCCTTCACCCGTGGCAATATCCAATGCCTTCCCTTTGGGCAAAAGTTCAATATGTTCCCGCAAAAAAGCTACCGGTTCTTTGCCAAAAATATATTCCTCCGTCTTATATCTCGTATCCCAAAATAATTTATCCTGTTCGCTTGCAAATAATACAGAAGCACAAAATCTCACGTTTATAATGGAAAAAAAAATAAAATAGTAAAATATTATTTTCTTAAACATTATCATCGTCAAAATCATCTGTTTTTTAACAATAACTCCATTTGAATATCATTTGCGCATATATTTTACCGCTCAGTGTGTTTCAAAGGTAAAACTATCGTTGCGAAGGGGGTGCGTTTTCATTTCTTCAAACACCCGCCTGCCCGCACAGAAAGCTGCATGTTCAGAGAAAAAGGGAGAATGTCCCACAGTTACTAAATCGGTATTAATAAAGATGAGACAGTCTGCCTCATTATTTTCAAATTATACATGGCATCCCCAAAAATTTCCTTACAAAACTTGCACAAGAAAAGTGTTTTTTTGATCTGTACAAATCTGCTCAGCGGCGTCCCAAAACCCGACAACCTCCATAAACTTAACAACCTCGATAAACCCAAATCAAGGCGGCTCCATGTCTTTCTGAGGCATTTCTTGACAAATAGATTATACTTGTTAGGATAACCTGAAATATTAATGGACTTTTATAGAACGAAACAGAAACCATGGTAAAAGAGTACCTCACATCGGCTATAAAGAAGGTAACACTTGAATTAATATACCAGGTAGTCGCTGAACGCACAGAAGATATAATAGCCAAAATTGGCGACGTAAAAAAGAGGCAAGAAGACGACTTCAGGCATCTCATTCAAAAGATTGATACGGACGTTGGACAGTTAAGAAGTGAAATAGGGCAGTTAAGAAGTGAAATGAAGGGCGAGATAGGTCAATTAAGGAGCGAGATAAGCCAGCTAAACCAGAGGATTGACACGGTAATCCAAATGCTAATGAATATAAGCCAAAAGCAATAGCACAAAAGGGGTTAGCTCTTTTGTGATTTTAAAATTTTTTCCCATATTTCAAAAAAGTCGTACACCTTTTAGTGCATTTTTCCCGCTCTTAAAAATAATCTTGGACTTTGGGTTAAATAACAGAACTAAAGAAGACCTATTCCCATCGTTTTTCAGTTACAGGGTACAACCGATTTTGAGGAAGATACAGTCTTTTCATAAAATGTGACACCTACGCGACGGATATGACTGATAACATCGGGATCGTTGATATTTTTAAAAAGTGATACATCAATCGTATAGGGCAAAAGCAAGTCTCAAGCTCGTCCATTATTTTATACAGCGTCTTCAGCGTTAATTCATCCCCACCCATCAGGGTTAGGTCGATATCCGAGCCGTTTTTAAAATTCCCTTTGGCACGTGAACCGTACAACACGGCTTTTTCTAGGGAGCATTCCCAATTTTTTGTAAATCAAAATAAAGCCGACCATAAAGGATCGGCGCTACTGTCACGTCAACCTTGCAATGTCGTAAATAGTGTGATATATTATCTTCATTTCAACCACAACCATTGGGGGATTGAATATGAAGAAATACATCGTGACGCTTGCCAAAGACGAACGCGAAGCTCTTGGCAGACTTACTTCCAAGGGCAAGCA
>VGXV01000055.1 GCA_016873165.1 Planctomycetota bacterium
TTATCTTGCTCTTTAACCATTTGGGTTACCTCCTCTTATTATTAGGTTAATGTCACTTACCTTATTATAATGAGGTAATCCAGATGATTTCACCTACTTTTTCTTCCCTCTCGTGCAAGATTCAGGTTATACATTTCAGTCGTCAGGGTGAAACCAAGGCTAGCATCGGAATAGCGCCGAAAGACGGATTTGGGGAAATACCTGCAAGTGCGTATACTGTTGGCTTACTTGATGGCGAGGTATGGTCAAACCCTTTCATAATTGAACAGAAAGCACCAACAGGAACATTATTTATCAACTCAACCGGCAATGTTGGCATAGGCACTACAAACCCAACAGAGTCGCTTGAAGTCATAGGCAACATAAACGCCTCCGGTTCTGTTACCGAAGGCTCATCACGAGCTTTGAAAAAAGATATTACCGATATTTCTCTTGCCGAGGCCACGGAAACGCTGAAAGCTCTTAACCCTGTTAAATTCAAATATAAAGTGGATAATTCAGAGGAAGAACACCTTGGGTTTATTGCCGAAGATGTTCCGTCGTTTGTGGCTTACCAGGATCGTAAACGATTGCGTTCCATGGACATCACCGCTGTTATGACAAAGGTAATGCAAGAGCAGCAACGTGAGATTCAGGAACAAAAGGAAATGCTCCGGGAGCAGCAAAAAATCATTTCGGAATTGTTGCAAGAAATGAGGGAAATTAAGAATAAGATTTAAATAATATGAGGCAGATAAAACAGGAAGATAGGGATCGTTCTCATTAAACGGTCACCTATCTCCTTTTAATTTGCACTGTTTTTCCTTTAGTTATTCTATTTTCAGTGTAAGGTCATGCAATAAACTTGCTCTATATAAGATACAAAATCAAACACTTTTACCTGTGTTCTCCGATCTGTATAGCAACATATCCTCACAATTGCTATCTCATCCTCATAAGAATGTTTTTTCCGATGAGATACTCCTTTACTTCCCGGATAGAAATCTCCCGGTAATGGAATATTGATGCCGCCAGGGCTGCATCTGCCTTTCCTTCCGTAAAAACATCGTAAAAATGTTCCTTTTTCCCGGCGCCGCCGGAAGCGATAACCGGTATGCTCACCGATTCAGAAATGGTTCTGTTCAACTCAATGCCATACCCGTCTTTCGTGCCATCGTGATCCATACTGGTAAGGAGTATTTCTCCCGCTCCCCTGGATTCCATTTCAGTCGCCCAGCGAACCGCGTCTATACCCGTTGGTGTTCTGCCGCCATTTATATATACTTCCCATTTCGCATTATTTTGCACCTTCTTAACGTCTATGGCAACTACAATGCATTGCCTTCCAAACTTCCGGGAAGCATCTGTGACAAATTCCGGATTTTTTACCGCGGCAGTGTTTATGGATACTTTGTCAGCGCCCGCATTCAGCAAACGACGAACGTCATCAATGCTTCTAATCCCTCCCCCTACGGTAAAAGGAATAAACACCTGTTCCGCAGTTTTTCGCACCACATCAAGAATGATGTCCCGTTTCTCATGAGATGCGGTAATGTCAAGAAACGTTAACTCATCAGCTCCTTCTTTATCGTATAAAGATGCAATTTCTACCGGGTCACCCGCATCTTTCAGGTTTACAAAATTCGTCCCCTTTACGACACGACCGTCTTTAACATCGAGACAAGGTATAATTCTTTTTGCTAGCATATTGATTTAATGATACATATTCTCAAATAAAGGTAAATAGTAACTGTTTTTCACGTTTAAAAATACTGGAATCACGTGAAAATTATGGCAGGCAATTAGACCTTCGGCAACTTCGATTCTTCGACTCCCTGCCTGCCCGGCAGGCGGGTTCATGGAATGACGTCATGCTGAGAGGAGTCGAAGCATGAAAAGCCGTGAACATAAATTTAAAAATCCTTTTCAGGACTGCTCGCCTTCGCGTAAAGCCTTTTCGGTATGCGTCCGGAGAGGTAGGCAAAACGACCCGCTTCGCAGGCAAGTTTCATGGCAATTGCCATCCGTACGGGATCTTTTGCATGGGCAATACCGGTATTCAACAATACCCCTTCACAACCAAGCTCCATTGCCATTGCAACGTCTGACGCAGTGCCAACACCTGCATCTACAATGATGGGAATCTTTGCTGACTCAAGAATAATTCGTATGTTGTTTCTGTTAAGGATACCCTGTCCCGACCCGATGGGAGACCCCGCAGGCATCACACAGGTAGCGCCCGCATCTTCTAATTTTTTTGCGACAATGGGATCGTCAGAGGTATATACAAGGACGGTAAATCCTTCTTTAACCAAAACCGTTGTTGCTTTCAGGGTATCGATAGGATCAGGCAAAAGCGTTCTTTCGTCGCCAAGCACTTCCAGTTTCACCATATCTGACAACCCTGTTTCACGTGCCAGACGGGCAACCCGAATCGCTTCATCGGCAGAATAACATCCCGCGGTATTGGGCAAGATGGTATATTTCTTTGTGTCAATGTAATCAAACAGGGATTCAGATTCATTGATTTTTGCCCTTCTGACGGCAACCGTAACCACTTCAGCGCCGCTGGCCTCCAGTGCCTTCGCCATTATGTCAAGAGACGGGTATTTCCCTGTGCCTACAAAAAGCCGGGAGGTGAATTCATACTTTCCAATCTTTAATTTTTTATCCATGCATCCTCTTTTTGGTATTAACCGCCACCTACAAAAGTTACCACTTCCAATACATCTGTATCTTTTAATATTCGGGAAGAATGTTCACTGCGAGGAACAATTTGTGAATTTATCTCCACCGCGGTACGATGTTTATCAATATTGTATAACTCCAATAACTTATCTATGGTAGTTCCCGCGGGACATTCCTTTATTTCGCCATTTAAGGTAATTCTCATTCTTTACTTCCAACCGTAAGAGTTTTCCCCGCACCGCAGAAAATGGGGAATTTCGCGAAATACAGCAACAAATTCTCAAGAAAATTATTACTCAAAAAATGTTAATGTATCTAAAAATAAAATGCAAGTGAAAAGAAGATGCCTCAAAGAAGTTTGTAAAGAGTTTGACAAAAAGTTGCATCTATTTTACAATTTCGTTTTGTATTTTATTAAAAATTTTCCTTATATTGAAAAATGAACCCTTCTAAACCAAATCAACAACAAGACGATATTGCAGGCATTATCAGGCGTCATGACCATTTTCACATTACCACCCACATTCGTGCCGATGGAGACGCGCTGGGTTCAGAAATTGCCCTTTTTTATGCCCTTAAGCAACTTAATAAGTCTGTTTCCATTACCAACGAATCTACCGTTCCGAATATATATAAATTTATCATTCCCCCTGAAGGAATGTACATCCACCCGAATCTTCCCGGTGAAAAACCGGAAGCAGTTATCTGCCTTGATTGTCCGACTCTTGACAGAACAGGAAAGATCACCGATGCCATCCCAAAAGATGCCGCCATAATAAACATAGACCATCACATATCAAATGACCTTTTTGGCGATATAAACTGGGTAGTTGATGATATGAGTTCCACGGGAGAAATGATACTTGCCCTTATTAAAAGAATGGGCATCACCATTACCCCTGATATTGCGACAGCGCTATATGTTGCCATCGTTACGGATACAGGAAGGTTTACGCACTCTAATACAACCCCGGAAGTTTTTCGGGCAGCGGCATTTCTCATGGAACATGGGGCAAGGCATGAGGAAATAACGAAAAATGTTTATAACACAAATTCATTCAGGCTATTGCAGCTCTATGCGCAAACACTTAACACCGTTGAATTGCATTTGGATAACAAAGTAGCTACTGTCTTTGTCACAAAGGAAATGATGGAAAAAGCAAAAGTTGATCCTATTGATACACATGAATTTGCCGACATCCCGGTTTCAATAGACGGGGTTTCCGTAGGGATATTGTTTCGTGATATGGTGTCATCTGATTTTGTCAAGGCCAGTCTGCGCAGCAGAAACGGTTTTAATGTAAACAATATCGCAAGGAAATTCGGAGGGGGAGGGCACAAATACGCTTCCGGATGTGAAATACAGGGCAGCATTAAAGAAGCACAGCGATTAATTATCAATGAAATTAAAAAAACGCTTCAGGAAAGCGCTTATTAGCAACAATGCAGGTACATGACCTAAAAAATGAGCTGGCATCCGTAATAAAAGATCTCAAAGCAAGGGTTGAATTTGAAAAAACATTTGGGATTGACGTAATTTCCCTTGCCAGACAAAAAATGGTAAAAATACCACCTCCAGTTATTGCACACAAAAAAGATGCACCGGAAGATTCTGCGCCACAAGCAAAGCCGTTCAATAAAAAACCATCTCCCAAAAACGATGACAAAGAAAAACTGCTGGAAGATCTCAAAAACGAAACGCTGGTCTGCCATCAGTGTCCTTTAAGCAAAACAAGGACAAATCTGGTGTTTGGCGTAGGGAACCCTATGGCCGGTCTTATGTTTGTAGGCGAGGCGCCCGGACGTGACGAAGACCTTCAGGGAGAACCATTTGTCGGCAGAGCCGGTCAACTTCTCACAAAAATAATAGAAGCAATCGGCATGAAGCGCAGCGATGTGTATATCGCGAATATACTGAAGTGCCGGCCACCGGGAAATCGCAATCCTCTTCCCGATGAAATTGCCTTGTGCATCCCCGCTCTTATTAAACAAATTGATATAATACAACCGAAAGTATTGTGTGCTCTGGGCACCTTTGCCGCACAGACGTTACTCAATACAAAAACCCCTATCGGTTCTCTTCGCGGCAAATTTCACGATTATAAAGGCATACCCACCATGGCTACCTTTCATCCGGCATATCTCCTGAGAAATCCTAATGAAAAGGGAAAGGTCTGGGAAGATATGAAAAAAGTGCGGGATCTTTTGAAAGAATTGCTTAATAAGTAAGCCGAAGATACCGTTAAACAATATTTATAATGAGGTCTTTTCTGCCCTCAAAAACTGATACCTAAGTGAATCAAAAGTGATTGCTCTACTTGCGTAAGTATTTCAAATTGATTATTCTGATCATTTGATATTACCACTGCGGGTCTTGTTTTTCCTATTTCTCTGCCAATTACTGGTTCTAATGACACCAACCAGATTTCACCTCTTTTAGGAAAATCCATATTATTTCCAATCTTTTAAGGTAGTTTTTTCCCATTCTTTGTTAAGCTCTTTATCTTCTTTTTTGGTTGCAATGTATCCCTCGGCAAGTAGCCTAATTATCTTTTCCTTCTTTTCCCTTTCTAATTTTTCCTTCAGTGCCTCAGTAATAAAGCGGCTTTTGTTAGGCACAGCCTCCAGTTCAGAAATGAGTTCATCAGGTATGGTAATATTTAATCTTTTCATGGTATTATCCTCTCGTACAAATTATATGCTTTTCATGTGTATTGTCAATGCGCATTAAAATGTACTCTAAAAATATTAAAAACGTTTTTGGGATGAAGAAAAAATGTTGCCCATGAGAAAGCTTTTGCATCTTTTCAGAAAATAATTTTAAGATTTTTGTGGATGATACGTTGGCAATGAATATATGATATTTTCTAATTGAATAGGAAATAAAAACTCCTTTATGGCGACTATCGAGATTGAAATTTTTCACTCCCGATTTAATATCACATGAAGCTTAAAAATCAATTTCCTATCATTTCATAACTGCAGAAATTTCACCCGTTAATCTCATCACCTTTTCAGCTTCTTTTAATGTTAAGGTTCCGGTGCCGCAACTGGGCGTTATTATCGAACGCTCTTTGATCAACTTTTTTGACAAGCCTTTATGTACGAGAAACTGAATCCCTTCTTCCATCCTTTTTACAAGATCATCCAATGTTACATCGGCAATTTTTGATGAAGTAGGGACAATTCCCCATGCAAGATAACCGCCTCTCCCGATAAATGCAAGTATCTCACGCCAATACATCAGATACTTATCCATAAACTCATACGCATCAAAGCTTATAATATCAACATTCGATTCCATAAGCATTGCCCAGTCGGTATTGCCGCAGCAGTGGGTGCCTGTCAACCCCCCGTGCGACCGAATAACCTCATACGCCTCATTGAGAGCGCTAATGATTCGTTCCCTGCTGATATTCATAAATGAAGAACCAAAACTGGTCAAATACGGTTCGTCGATAAATATCAGAACCGGAAGGTTATATTTCGCCAATTTGGTGAATTGCCAATATGCCTTCATGGATAAAAGTTTAATAATCACATCAAAGAATTCATCGCTGTAAAGCGCCAAAATACCGGAATCAAGTTTCAGGGAACCTGCAAGGGTAATCGGGCCGACAACTTGTCCTTTTAATGCCCGAAGTGATGGTGAACGCGATTTTTCAAGGTGGTCCAGCATGGCGTAAAATCCCACAGCACATTCCCTGCTTATCTGAAACAAATCGGGATCATTTTTTAAATACATTTCGTAGAATTTTTCCAACCCTGATGCAGTATCTTTTAAATCATCGATACTAACCGTCTTCTTTTCCTTGTCAATTACAGAACAGGGAAGCCCTTCCGTATATTGAATACACATGTCTTCCCGTGTGCCATATTTTGGCAACTGCACCCAGCAGGGAATTTCACGAAGCGTTTCAAACATAAGATCGGTGGCACATTCAACATCCACATGGGGAAGACTTCCGATCGCAGTTGCGGCAAAATCAGCATGAAAAATATTTGGCATAGGTTTTCCTGCTTTGAAGAAAGTGGCTTGTTTTAAAGATATTTTAATTTATTTTGTACATTTAACGTTATGTATTCCACGACTTTGTGAACCATAAAACAAAATCTCCTGGTGCGGCTTTAATCCAATCAGTCTAAATTAACCCCTTCTTTTTTGCTTCAAGAACTTCCTTGTGTATATCTTCTACCTTTTTATCTCCCCAAAACTTCTTTATTTCCTGAACAGAATCACCTTTGCCTCTTTCAAAACTCACAATAAATCTTGTTGCATCTGCTTCCCCCATATTATCTACAAGCAGATTCCATCCCTTTCTTACTATCTCATTTATTGCGACAGGTTCTTCGTTCTTTATCACGTCATACCTCCTTTTTGACAAAAATTATAGGATTATAAATCTTCATACCGCTTCCATACTCCGCTGCCACCTTTTCTGTGCATCCCACACCTTTTGTAGCTGAGGTTACCTCATCATCGCATGTCAGAAAATATGTTGCTCCACCAGCAATGGCTGAGGCCAGGTGAAGCGCATCCCTGTCTTTAATCCCACATCTATTACGAATAACAATACCAATCTTTAATATTTCCACTTTTTCTTCAACTCTTTTTTTAGAAAGAGCAAGGTATCTTTCCGTCTCTGTTCTTTTAAGCGGACTCAATATCTTTGTTATCTCATAATGCAATATGTCTGATGTGAGCGTGATAAATCGGCCATTTCTGATGCCATCAAGTATTATTTCAAGGGCATCCGTTTCTTCCCGTATCCTCTCTTGCGTTTGGTTATCAAATGGTCTGCAATAAACATTTGTATCAAGGTAAATAATCATGTGAACTTTGTCTTCCCGTATAAGTTTGTTCTATCTGATTATCTTAGCCTCTCTATCCCTCGAAAACCTACTATAAACTTCTAAACGTATTCCGTACCTCATCCATCTTCCCGCAGGTCATTTTTCCTTCAGGGCATTTATCGGTTACGCAGCCGGGGCCTGCATCTTTTAAAATGTTGGGAGCGACTTTTTTTGCGAGCCGCAGCATTTCCATTGCCATCGCCCTGATTTCCCACTGCGCGCGGTTGCAGCAGCGCACGCGGAAAAAATGCAATAGTTCGCGGGCATTCATGGTGATAATAATCTTTGTTTCGGCGGCATTGGGCAATAAGAACCGGGCGTCTTCAAAAGAACTCTCTCCGCTGTCTCCCAAAGCTTCGATTAATTCATCGTACCATTCCTGAATACAATTCATTTTTTCGATAAACCATTGTTTTTTCCCGATTTTTTCAATGTGAGGGGGGATAATAAAATCAAAACCACCGGTCTTCTTGCTTTGTTGTCCTACATACCTTTGGCTTTGCTGGGAATAAGAAGCCAGACGATGCCGGACAAGCTGATGCGAGCAGGCGCGGGAAATGCCCTCTACGCCGAAAGTAAAACTAACGTGTTCTATGGGAGAAAGATGCCTCATTTCCGTTAATTTTTCAATAAACTTCGACTGATCCCTGCTGTCAATCTGTTCCTTTAGTTCGGCAATAGAGGCAGGGCTATAACAAAGCTTCGCCGCCTGAGCCACGATTTGTTCAGCATCAGGTGTGTATCGTAATAATAGTACATTTAATTTTGATTGCGGCATATATTTCCTATCACCGGGGAGAAAAAGATTAAAATTCTATTCCTTTGCGTGCCTTTATTCCCTTTTTGTAGGGATGTTTTATTTCTTTCATCTCGGTCACTAAATCAGCGATTTCTATAATCTGATCTTTGGCGTTGCGTCCGGTAAGCACAAGATTTAATCTCTTTGGCTTATTTTGTATTACAGAACTTACATCGTCGACGTTCAGCAGTCCATAATCAATCAAATAGTTAATTTCATCAAGAACAATCATATCATATTGATCAGAGGAAATCTCCTGCTTTGCGTATTCCCATGATTCTCCTGCATGTTTCATTGTTTCTTCGGAAAAATTTCCTTTTTGTGTTCTGATAAATCCCTGCCCCAATTGAACCATCCTGAAATTTGCCCCTAATAATTCAGCGGCACGCATCTCACCTGTCCCCTGAGCGCTTTTAATAAATGAAAGCATAAGCACCTTCATGCCATGTCCTACAGCACGAAAGCAAAGTCCTAATGCGGCAGTGGTTTTCCCTTTTCCATTCCCGGTATTTACCAGTATAAGTCCGTTTTCCATACTATATCCTGAATAATTACGATTTATTTACCCTATCTGACAACAATTACCTATTGTATTTATTTTAGAAAAATCACGAGAAGGGGGAGAGACGAAAGCAACAATCCAAATGTTTTCGGGACAGAAAATTTTTTTGTTCGTAAAAATGGATTGAACGGAGTAATCATGGGGAGCATTCCCAAATTTTGTATCACTTTAGTTTTTTGAAAAAACATGATTTCTCAGCTATTCTGCAACCCTGACAGGGTTCTGAAACCCTGTCAGGGTTAAACCAGTAAGCAAGATTTACCTTATGTTATCACAGTTTTTCAAAAAACTAAAGTGATACCAAATTTTTGAAAATCCATCATTCTTGTTCCCAAGTTCCTGCTTGGGAAAACAATTGCGAAGGAAGCTCATGCTTCCTGTTATGAGAAGCGAAGCTTCTCAAGCAATTACGTTCCAAAGCTGGAGCTTTGGAACGAGCCATGGTCTCTTTTGGAATTTTGCAAAAATTTGGGAATGCTCCCGTAATCATGCAGGATGGGTCAGCGCCGTTCTGAGCACTTCGCATGCTCAGTGTAAATTTTGCCGAATGGACAAAGCAGACCCATCAACAGCATTTTCATTGGTCCTGGGGATTGCAGAAAAGTCTAACGAAGCGCCTTTTTCCCCATCTGGCGTCTCAGGTATAACATAACTTCTCGCATAAGAAGCCATTTATCTTCCAATGCCCACATGTGAAACGGAAGAACACAACCACACCGCAGGCAATCTGCCTGGGGGCCCATCATGCAGGGCTTTTTTAGTTGTCCCTGAGGATCCAGACAAAACGATACTTCTTTAAAAATACAGTTTCTTGTCACTTCCCTGCATTTATCTGATTTCATAAGCCTGAGGACCATGCCGGGCACTCCGATAAAATCCCCGTATTTTTCCTCTTTCAGTCTCAGCAGCGTATCTAATATTTCATCCCGCAGCTTCCAGCCGGGCCAGAAATCATCGTTTGCCAGTCCTCTTACCGGTGTATGAATTTGAAACAGACATCCCTTTACGCCGATATCCTTCCATTCTTCAATGAAGTACTCGATTTCCCCGTAATTCATCTTGTTAATAACCATTGAAACAATAATCTTTAAATCCGGTCTGTTTACATTCTTTTTTATTCTATCGTGGCAGCCCTTCCCGCGAATAGCGTCATGTGTCTCCTTCTTCCCATCCACCGATATGTAAAAATTCACATCCGGCCAATCGGGGAGTTCCAGCGTGCCGTTCGTAGCGATCAGGTTTGATCTGAAATACTTCATGCCCCGCTCTATCAATTCTTTCCGAAGCAGCGGTTCTCCTCCGATCCAGGAACATTGATAAAAGGGGAAATCGGTCTCTTTCAGGCTTTCTAGTTTTTCAATCCATTCGTCGTCGCTCAACTCCGGTTTTTCCGCATAATCATGCGCATAAAAGTAACAGTGTTTGCAGCGCAGGTTACAACGATTGGTAATATCAATTGCGCCGATAGCGCCTTTTGGTTTGCCAAAGAGGTCAAAGGTGGCTAAATCATATAATTTGAATAAAAACTTCGTTTGCTTCGAACCGATATTGCGACAGGAAAAATCGAAAAGTTTGTCTCGGAAAGTACGCTTCGGGCCTATCGTTCTCTCTTCTAATTCTTTGATCATTTTATATCAGAAAAATCCACTTTATATTTTCTTTCCTGCTCCTTCGTCTTTATGATAATCGCCGTTTTTTCGTTCGTATCTACCTTGTCGTACCGGAATACGCCAACGATACTTTGTTTATTATCCTCGTGTTTTCTGCCAAATTCGGTTTTCAGAGGCAAAATATTGCTCATCCCTTGTTTTAATGTAATTTGAACATCGCCGGGAGTTTGAATATCTTTTTCTGAAACAAGCACAATCACTTTAAAAGAATCCGCAAACTGTATTTCCTTTATTGCATCGGGGGTGGTTTCCTTTTCGCTCATAGCATTCATTGCAGAGAGAATGACAAGCTCAACGTACTTGCTCATAATCAATCCACCGTCCGATTCCGGATATTCCCCAAAACAAGCGGTTTTCACCACAGGGCTTTTAAAGGATTCCTTCCCTTTATGTTTTTTTCCATAACCGGTAGCTGTTGCAATATCTTCATCATTTATTTCATTTTTAAATGCTTGTGCAGTACCGGAAAAAACAATTACTGACACAAAAACAGCCGCAAGCAAACATCTCATTCTCATCATCTTCAACTCCTCCACCACTGCTTTCCGACAAAATTTTGCATGAAATAGTCAGTCATTCATCACACACTACAAGATATTTCCCGGTAATCATGCTTATTCTCTTCCCGAGATTTTTCATTTCCTTCAATCCCCCTCTGCCCGAAGTCTCGCCAATTTCATCAACCAGTAGTGTTTTTCCATTATCAAGATGCAATACTACCGAATATCTTAAATAGTTTTCCGGTACAGAATCTTTCGCATTTTTTACCACTTCCGCTTTTTTAATTTTTGCAAACGGATAACTTTCCACATGGTCAAAAAAAAGAGTCCGTCTGATCCGTTTCGTCACGTGTTCTGTTTTGCCATCGATAACAATTGTTTTAAAAAAAGAACTTAAAACAATCTTATCGGTAGCTTTTTTCGTACCCTTCCCGGCATTTTTTACACTCTTTTTACTTTTTGTTGTTTTTGTGCTCTTTTGGTTTACCGGCATTGACTTGTTCCCCTTTTCAATGCAAACGAATTAAAATCACACACGATTATTAGATTTAATTTAACGTTTAGGAATTTCAAACTGTTCATGTGGTGGCAAGGCGCGCCTTGCCACTACGTTGTTAAAAGTTGCCGAAGGCCTAATTAAATTTTGCAGACGGAAATATATCACATGTGATGGTGATAGTCAAAAGTATTATTTGCATAATTTTTGCTCCATCTGCTTACCATAAGAGAGCTTAATAACAATTTTACAGGGCAAGATAATATACTTGCAGTAAAAATCAACTTAAAATATAAAGTTAACTGTCCAGCATTGCCCTGATTTTTTTCAAAAGCTTTTCAGGGCTAATGGGTTTTTGAATAAATGAGACATGGTTACCCCGGAGTATGCTTTGGGGAAATGAATCTTCTGCGTATCCGCTGAGAAAAATAGTTTTTATTTCACGTTTCATCTTTTCAATTAAATGATACGCATCTTTTCCATTTTTTTTCGGCATCCTGACATCGAAGATTAACATATCTATATTTTTACTATTGTTCATAAATTTATTTGTGGCATCCTCTCCATCCACTGCGGCAATTACCTTGTAACCGTATATTTCGAGTGTTTTTCCTATAAAATCCCTCACGTTTTCATCGTCTTCTGCCAATAGTATTGTCTCCGTGCCTTTCACAGGCGCTTTTTCCGTTTTCGTTTCCGTTTCTTCCGCCACAGCATCAACAAGCGGCAAATAGACAATAAATTCGGAACCTTCTCCCGGTTTGCTCCTGACATCGATATAGCCTTTATGCTGTTTGACTATTCCGTAAACGATTGAAAGTCCAAGACCCGTGCCCTTATTAACTTCTTTTGTGGTATAGAATGGCTCAAATATTCTCTTTTGTGTTTCTTCATCCATGCCTGTTCCCGTATCAGATACTAAAAAGAACGCGTAGTTCCCTGCATTGGCAATTCCGCGCAATTGTCCGATGTATTTATCCTTAAATATCTCCATACCTGTACGAATAGTGAGAACGCCGCCATCGGGCATCGCATCTCTGGCATTGGCAACCAAATTCACTAACACCTGCTCTATTTGCCCACTGTCCGCCATAACAATCAAATCTTTTTCCGCAAGGAGTAATGTATACTTAATGTCTTCTCTGATAATCCTTTCCGTAAGAAGTTCTGCTTTTTTAATAATAGTATTCAGGTCAACCGGTTTAAGATGAATGACCTGTTTCCTGCTATATGCCAGCAAACCCTGGGTTAATTTTGCGGCCTTTTCTGCGGATGCAACTATTTTTCTGCCGCAATCCTCCATAGAAATATTCTTGCCTGCTCCCATAGACATCAAACTCGCATACCCGATAATTGCCGTGAGGATATTATTAAAGTCATGGGCAATACCACCGGCAAGTCTTCCTATAGAATCTATCTTTTGGGAATGATAAAGCTGCTCTCTTAATGCCCCCTGCTTTTCTTCTGCCAGCTTTCTTTCGGTAATATCCTCCTTAAAAGCAAGGAAATTGATTATCTTCCCTTCGGTATTTCTCATTGGCATTATTTGCGCCAGTTCCCAATAGCATTCTCCATTCTTCTTTTTATTATAAAATTCCCCTTGCCAGCTCTTTCCTGCGGTAATCGTATCCCATAAATGCTGATATTCATCGTTCGTTGTTCTGCCCGATTTCAAGATGCGCGGATTTTGCCCGAGGGCTTCCTCTCTTGTATATCCCGTTATTCGGGTAAACATGGGGTTGGCATATTGTATCTTTCCGCAGAGGTCGGTGATAACCACGCTGACGGTGCTTTGTTCTATGGCCTGAGATAATTTAAAGAGCTGATCTTCCATCTTTTTCCGTTCGGTAATGTCACGCACAATGCACATATAAACGGGAAGGTTTTCTATCTCAATCAGAGACATGCTAAGTTCCACCGGCAGAAAACTTCCGTCTTTTCTCTTTTGGTACATGCCGGAGATATCGGATATCGATCTGTTTGTCTCTATTAATTTTTGAAATTTCAGAATACGTTCGTGATCATCCTTTGTGTGCAAATCAAAAAGAGTCTTTTTCCTGAATTCATCAACGGTGTATCCATAAACATCGCATGCCTTTTTATTACCATCAATGATTTTTAAGGTTCCGGAATCGACGATATAAATAGCGTCATTGGCATTTTCAAAGAGATTCCGGTATTTCACCTCGCTTTTTCCAAGGGCAATGGTGTTTTCCCGTATTTTACGCGCCATTACATCAAATGATTTTCCCAGATTTGCAAGTTCATCCTTTCCCCCAAGATTTACCTGAACATCATAGTTCTTTATCATCAAATCCTGAGTTGCAACAACCAGTCTTTTAATGCGTCTTGTCAATACCCATTCAAAAAATCCCCATAGCAAAAGACACATTATTCCCAAAACCGCCGCAAACTGATAGAATTCTTTTATTGCGCCAACGTAGCCTGCTTTCTTGGCGCGGGCAAGCCCATATTCAAGACAGAGAACGCCTTCCTTGAGGGGTCTGATTTCTCCGGGTTTAGCGCCGAAGCTTACGGGGAAAACAAATATACAGGTCAACCGGTCATCAGAAAACCGATATTGTTTTGACAATAAATGAATCGCATTTTCTGTTAAATTTGCCATCATGGAGGACTGAATATCAGGGAGAGGCTTGCCTTTTAATTCGTATCTGGTAGAGAGGATGACAATATTGTTCGTATCCACAAGAAGCGCCAGATTAAGATCGGGGTCTTCTCCAAACCAGCTAAGGGTTTGCTCCGCGCTATGCACGTCATTGTTGCGGAGGAAGGTTTCTATTGTATACGAAGCCTGCATTCCTCCGTACACAGCCCTGGAAACAATTTCTTCCTCTACAAACGTGTTAATCTGCCCTTTATGCATATTTAATTGATACGCACAAATTCCTATCAATAAAAGGAAGATAATGACAGGAATGGTATATCGTAACGGTTGTAAGAGGTATTTCATTGATAGTTAATATAGGGATTGTTTTTCATGAAAAAAGATATTTTTCATTGTTTACCACCTTCTCCTGTTAATTTCCGGACCGGTTCTGCGTATATCAAAGAAGATAGATCGGGTATAGATTTTAACAGCTTCAAATTCAACATACTTTGGGCTAATTTCCGACTGTTTTTCAAAGTTATCGAAGGAGAACCTGCCAACAAATCTACATTTTCCTTCAAATCCGGAATATGAAGGCCATTTAACGACATCAGGAATTGTTCCGGAGAAACTCCCATGCGTGGCGCCATCTTGCAAGCCGCTTCTTCACGGTTTTCCCTGAAATAATCAATTGCCTTAAACCATCCCTTCAAGAGAATTTCTATAGTGTTTGCATTACCGGAGATGATTTCCTCGCGAACAACAAGGACGTCCATAATTTCATCGGGAATCTGAGAACTGTCGAATAACAAATTTGCCCCTTTCGCCAGCAACCTTGACCGCACAGGTTCAAAGGTAACCACGGCATCCACCAATCCGTTTTTGAAAGCATCTTCATGCTCATTGGCTTTTAATGGGATAACATGTATATCTTCAGGCTCCATGCCAACAATCTCTAAAGCACGGGAGATTACAAACGCTCCAAGAGCGCCGGATTCTACCCCCACCCTTTTCCCTTTTATGTCTAACAAACCTTTGATCTCCGAAGTTCCGAGAATTGCATCTCCCCCTTCTGAGAAATCCATAACTAACATTACCCGGGGCTGGCGTTCGTATTCGGTGAGCAAAAGAACTTCATCCATTGTTATGGCTGCAGCTTCTATTGTGCCATTAAGATAAGCATGAATCACTTCTGTCGTAGAGGGATATTCCACCAGGCGAATGGGTGTTCCGTTGTAATAGCCTAAACTGCGGGAAAGATATAAAAACTCATATCCCGGCCAGACATTTGTTCCCACCCTGAATACCGATGGAGGTTTTTTTGCACACCCAAACAAAAGTAAAACAAGAATCCCACAAATACACAAATATTTTTTTTTCATTTCAGGTTCAAGTGTCTTCCCACACTTTAAATTTACACTAAATGAAAATATTAAAAAAGCCCCCCTTCTGTGACTTAAGCCACAGAAGGGGGGCTTTTTGAAATTAACTCATAAAATGAGTCTGTTATGCATATCACTTAATCTCGATTTTTGCCTGCTGCTTCAGCCGCTCCAGCAATGTATCGGC
The DNA here is from genome assembly GCA_016873165.1 of Planctomycetota bacterium. Lineage (GTDB taxonomy): Bacteria > Planctomycetota > Brocadiia > Brocadiales > Brocadiaceae > Kuenenia. The sequence goes on from VGXV01000055.1 coordinate 15,726, forward strand.
ATTCTGTTTCAATATATCCAGTTTAACTTCGGGTTTTAAGTCATCAAACTTAATATCCTCGCCTTTTTTAATATCCGTAACTTTGATAATATGATACCCAAACTGGGTCTGTACCACATCGCTCACATCTCCTACTTTTAAAGCAAACGCCGCTGCGGCAAACGGTTCTACCATTTGACCTTTCCTTTTAAAATATCCCAGATCGCCGCCCTTTTTTGCCGATGGGCAATCAGAATATTCTTCAGCAAGTTTGGCAAAGTCTTTTTTTCCTTCGGCAACTTCCGCTTTTGCTTTATCAATCTTTGTCTTTGCCGCTGTCAATTCATCACCCTGCTTATTTCGTGTGTCTACTAAAATATGGCTGGCTTTCACCTCCGTGCCGTCATATATTTGTTTATTTTGTTCAAAATATCCTTTTATTTTTTCATCGTTTACTTCATCAGCAAAAAACTTTTCCAAAGATAATGAAATAGTAATATCTCTCTTTAAATCTTCAATACTGCTGCCATGTGACTCTAACACTTCTTCCAGCGACTTGCCTTCCAGTCCGGGGTTTAACTTTATATCCTCGCGAACTTTATCCAGTTCGGTTTTGAGAACATCATCGCCTATCGCAAGTTTTTTCTCCTTAATAAACTGCAAAAACAACTTCTGGGCTACCAACCCTTCAAGTATCTGTTGTTCGATTGAGGCAATCCTGTCAGGAGGTATCTGATTCTTAAATCTGGCAAGCACACGATCAACCTCCGCCTGCGTAATATTTTCGCCATTGATAATTGCGACAACTTTCTTTGAAACATCCTCTTGCTTTACTTCCGCCGTTTCTTGCTGTTGTTTCGGAGCAGCAGCTTCTTCTTTCTTTTCTTCTGCCATAACAGAAGAACTAAGACAAATGCTTGCTATTCCACATAAAACAAAACCAACAATCTTGCTACGCCGCTTTAACATTCATTTCTCCTATTCAAAAAAACAAACTTCATTTGACTTCTTTTACGTCTATCCATTTCATCATCTTTCGTAATTCTCTGCCAACCTTTTCCACCAGATGTTCCCGGTCTTTCTTTTCCAGAGCGTTAAAACTGGGGCGGCCTGCCTGATTTTCCAGTATCCATTCCTTGGCAAACTGTCCCGACTGTATTTCGCCCAAAATGCGTTTCATTTCTTTTTTTGTTTCTTCTGTGATGATGCGCGGACCACGGGTTAAGTCTCCGTATTCTGCGGTATTGCTTACAGAATATCGCATATAACTAAGGCCGCCCTGATAAAAAAGATCCACGATCAGTTTAAGTTCGTGCATACATTCAAAATAGGCAAGTTCCGGCTTATATCCTGCTTCAACGAGGGTCTCGAATCCCGCTTTTACCAGCGCGGATACCCCTCCGCACAGCACTGCCTGTTCACCGAACAGATCAGTTTCCGTCTCTTCGGCAAAGTTCGTTTCTATTACTCCACCCCTTGTGCCCCCAACCCCATGCGCATATGCCAATGCCTTTGCCTTTGCTTTTCCGGTGACATCCTGATGAATCGCCATAAGACAAGGAACACCGCCGCCCTTTTCAAACTCGGAACGAACCAAATGACCCGGGCCTTTCGGCGCAACCATAATAACATCCACATCTCTTGGGGGAACTACCTGACCAAAGTGGATATTGAATCCGTGAGAAAAACACAATGTCTTTCCGCTCGTAAGATGCGGTTTGATGTGCGTCTCATAAACGGTTCTTTGGGATTCGTCCGGCAGGAGTATTTGAATAAAGTCACCCTTTTTTGCCGCCTCGTCCACACTCACCGGTTTAAACCCATGCTTAACGGCTAGCTGATAATTGGAGGTGCCTTCTCTGGTAGAAACAATTACCTCCAGGCCGGATTCCCTGAGATTCTGAGCCTGCGCATGCCCCTGGCTTCCGTACCCTATTACGGCAATTCTTTTTCCTTTTAAAATGCTGATATCAGCATCGTTTTCATAATAAATTTTTATCATACCCCTTCCTCTTGCCTTTCAATCAAATATATCAATAGTGCTATTCTTTATCGTACGCCCCGTGTAATTGCGATACTCCCCGTTCTCACCAGTTCCTTTATTCCGTAAGGACGCAATAACGCCAGCATTGCTTCAATCTTTTCTTCTGCCCCGGCAATTTCAATAACAATATCCCTCAGGGCCACATCAACAATCTTTCCTCTAAAAATATCCACAATCTCTATAATCTCGCCGCGTTTCCCAACCGGACAATTTACCTTTAACAACATCAGGTCCCGCTCGATAAAATCTTCATTGGTGAAATCGATAATCTTGATGACGTCAATAAGTTTGTTGATCTGCTTTCTTACCTGTTCCAGAATGGCATCGTCTCCCCGCACCACTATCGTAATTCTGGAGAGATCAGGATTTTCCGTTTCTCCCACGGCAAGACTATCGATGTTAAATCCCCTGCCGCTGATTAAACCGGTAATTCGGGCAAGAACCCCGACTTTGTTTTCCACTAATACTGAAATAACGTGCCGCATGATTACTTTACCATCCCTGAAAATCCGAAAAAGGCCAGCGCCATAAGTCCTGTGCATATAAATGCAATGGGAAGTCCCTGCAGTGGTTTTGGTATGTTGATCAATACCAGGCGTTCCCGTATGCCTGACATTAATAATATGGCCACCGTAAAACCAATCCCTCCGCCAAAACCCTGAACAGTTGCTTCAATAAATCCTAAATGCTGCGGAGAATCGGTGGTATTTAACAGCGCCACCCCTAATACGGCGCAGTTTGTTGTAATAAGAGGCAAGTATACACCCAGACTGTCATACAATGCAGGAACCATTTTCCGGAGCATCATTTCCAGCAACTGAACTAACGTTGCAATTATAAGAATGTAACTGATCGTTTTTAATACTTCAATAAGCCCTGTTTCTCCCACGGAAGGAAAAACCATGCCCACAATATTCATATCGCCCGGCAGCAGAATATAATTATACAAAATCCACGTAATAGCCGAAGCAAGCGTCATAACAAACGTCACTGCCGCTCCCATACCAAAGGCGGAGGAAGTCTTCTGCGAGACGCCAAGAAACGGACAGAGTCCCAGAAATTTTGCGAGGACGAAATTATTTACAAAAACAAGGCTGACTATTATCAGAGCTATTTCTTTAATCATCTTTTTTGTACACCATCATTGATTTTTCTTTTTTTTGCAGTTTTCTCCAGTTGAAAAAACCCATGAGAAGACCTAACACAATAAATGCGCCCGGAGCCATAATCATCACTGAAGCGGGTTCATAATGCTTGGATAACTTTAACCCGAAAAGCGTGCCTGCGCCAAGCACTTCACGTATGCCGGAAACAAGACAAAGGGATAAAGTCCATCCTAAACCGATTCCCGCCCCGTCTAATATGGATACGAAGGGTTTATTTTTGTAAGCGAAAGATTCTGCACGATATAAAATAATGCAATTCACCACAATAAGGGGAATAAATATTCCTAATGAAGCATTAAGCTCCGTCGGCAAATACGCCTTCATCATTAATTCTACTATCGTTACAAATGCGGCAATAACGACAATAAAACATGGTATTCTGATCTCACGGGGAACATAAGGGCGTATTATAGAAACAATAAAATTAGAAGAAATGAGTACAAAGGTGGCAGCCCCACCCATTGAAATCCCATTCTTTAACGAAGTAGTCACTGCAAGACTGGGGCAAATACCTAACACCAGCACAAACAATGCGTTATACTTAAAAAGGCCTTTTGAAAATTCTTTCCAATTGCTTTGTTCTGACATTTCTCTCCTCTTCAAATTTTTAAAAGCTAAACGTTTTAGGAATAAAAGTCAAGAATAAATTGAGGTTTCATAAAAACGCTCAGGCGCAAAAACGACCGATTCCGTTTTTCTGCCGATTTCAATAACCATTTTATTTTACCACCGCAAGCATTTCTGGTTTTAAACTTTTTATCATCTCGATAAACGCCTCAATACGGGTTCTCATCGCTCCATCCAACGGCCCCGGACGGTCGCAATCCAGGGTAAGAATCGGCAGGCGTATATTTTTCCTTATAATCTTGTCCTGGATATGCCGGTGGCAAAAACTTTGTACATAATGAATTATGCCATGAATTCTTCGCTGCTGTATTGCCTCCTGAATATCTTCTAAACGTGAAAAAATGTCGTAGGGATACGTATACCTGCTGTATTGTTCCACAAGGGTATTTGACCGGTACGGCATAGAAAACTGCCGCTGAATTTCGTTAAATACTACATGAACGCCAAGAGAAGAAAGAAAGGAATACAAATCTTCACAAATGGGGGGAATTCCGATGACCCCAAGCCGGATCGTATGTTTGATTGGCTCACGCCTCGATACCGATTCAAGAAATTTTCCCGCAAGCTCACCAAAAACCCCGAAATCTCCCATTACGTCACTGGTTGATACCGTCCAGAGATGATTTTCCTCTCCGGTAACAATATTCTCCTCCCACGTAAGCCGGTCAATTTCATGTATTATGCTTCTCACCGAATCCAGACGTTTCTTCGTTTCCTCCGCTTTCATATAGGAAACTCCCAGACTTGCGGCAAGCGCCTCCATTTGAGCATGCAGAAAGGATGTATCCGTTTTGCTGTGGGGATAAGCGAAAGGAATGGTTTTTACTCCTTCCGATACAAAAACCTCCATAAGCGCCTGATTGTTACTGCAATCACCCTGAATCACACTGATAATCTTTTGAATACCGTGTTTTTTCACCGCGGAATACATACCCTTGATCCATGCGCACGTATTCCTGGGCAAACCAACCAACTCGGCATTCTCAACCATTCTGTTTGGCGAGGCATCGCAAATGAATATATTGTTAAGATCAATGGGCATATATCCTGCCGCAAAGACAATCTCAATGGGAATCGTGGAGGTAATCCCGATAATTTTCTCTTTGGGAAATTTCCCAAGATCGGGAAGATAGGGGAGTAAATTGTTGGCGTGCTGCTGACTCATTTAAGCAAATCGCACATTCATTCTTATAAAATATACCTTACGAGTTTACAAATTGTGATTTTAGTGTAGAGCGAAGAGTATCTTCGCTTATTCTATAGATTGGTATTAGCGAAGCGGCGCTTCGCTCTACATTTCATACCTGAATCTTGCACCAAATAGACCGCTCCCGTGAGGGCGGTGAAATTTGTTGTATTCGTATCAAAACGTAACCATCACCCCTGCCAAAAAGTTTTTCCTATTTGTTTTTTCATCACTTTTTCTCGCAAGGATACATATTTTTGTTTATGAAAAATGT
>VGXV01000056.1 GCA_016873165.1 Planctomycetota bacterium
AATAAGAGGGATTGTAAATATCGTCTCTTAGAGAGCAGTAAGAAGTAAGAAAAGAAGTAATAAACAAGAAATAAAATAATCAAAGAGCCGGGAACGTGACATATCACGTCCCGGCTCTTTGTGTTTCCAGAACATAAATAATTTTCCTTTGAGCATTTTCATACGTTTGTGTAGTTTTATTGCTTGTAATCTTTTGTGGGTTATGATAAGTTTTTACGCGCTGTTTTGATATGACTTTATTCAGTGAATAACGCTTGCGGTGGGCGAACACGCTGTTGGAGCAGAAGGGACTTCGTTCCATCTGTAACTACGCATTGTTAAATCAAGGGAGTAAATAATGAACGACAATGATAGTCTGGAGTTTGAAACACCATTGGAAGAAGAAAAGGAAAGTATCATGATCTAATAACCGGATGGACATGAGCGAGAGATACAGCACTTTTTGAGGTAGCGTGAGCTTTAAGTCTGTAAATCGTCTTTTTGCTATTGGCTATCATTCTGTTTCTCTCGTCAGTCATCAGGTCGGTATGCATCAAAATAATATACATGCATTTCGAAATAATAGGTAAAATTGAAAATGTTGAAGTTATCTCTAAAGGTCGTGGGATACGTGATTTGAAACGCCTTAATAAAATGCATGGAAAGGGAAATTGGAGAAAACTAAAAGGTGTTGCAACAATAAAACTAAGAAATGGTAAAATTAAAAAAGCGGAATTACATTGGTATGAAGCACATGGAATTGGTAAAAAAGAAATTAAGAGAAAGAGGTATTTATAAAATGGATATTCATAAAGCAAAATTTGTAGTATGCATTAACAACGAAGGTTATCAAGCTTCCCTGGAATTGCATAAATTATATCAAGTTATTCCGGATAAAGATGTTGAGGATGATGGAGATATAAGGATCATTGATGAAAGTGGAGAAGATTATATTTATCCTGCTTTTTATTTCAAAAAAGTATCATTAACAAAAGACGTCAAGTTGTTATTGATGAAAGCATCGTAATAATTGATTCTTAACAACTCGCTGGAAATTGATGTCCAACCGCGAGTTTTCATTCAAATGCCTTGCATATTTTCAACAATTTTTCTCAAGCAGATAAGGACATGAATTCTCCCGCCACACCACTTCATTTACCGTGTAACTCTGCCTGAGAAAATTCCTGTTTCCAAGGATTGCTTTTTTATTATGAAGGAAATTGAGATTACAACTAAAATTCTACGGGGCAGAAACGGAAGCGTACTTCTCATTGCATTTCTGGTGATGTGGTCATGTGTTGTTTTTATTAACACGTTGCAAAATAATTTTGTTTATGATGATTCCGTTACGATTGTTAATAACAATTTAATTAAGAATTGGGGGGATTTTCGCAGATTATTTTCTTTTAATTATTTCGTGCTTTCCGGGGAGATAAGCTATCGTCCTATTGTTACATTCACCTACTTTCTGGATTATACTCTTTGGGGAGAAAATCCTTCCGGTTATCATTTTACAAACCTCCTATTTCATACGGCAAACGTTATAGTCTTTTACTTCTTCCTTGTAAAAATAACAAAGGTACGTTTGCTGGCGTTTATGTCGGCGTTACTGCTTGCGTCACATCCTGTAGTTACAGAAACAGTCAATTCCATTAGCTATCGGGAAGACCTTCTTGCTGCCCTTTTTTATTTAATAGCATTTATCCTGTTTATAAAACTCGATGATACATTTGCAAAAAAAGGAGCATTTTATCTGTATTACGCAGGTTCTATAGTTTCCTATGCGATGTCACTATTTTCAAAAGAGATGGCGGTGACACTGCCGGTTATGTTAGTGATCTATAAATTTTTTTTTCCGTTAGAGAATAATCCCTGTAAGGAATTTGTTAAAAAAGTGAAAGGTGTTTATATTGGTTATTTTTCTCTTACGTGTTTTTATTTGATTATTCAGTTTTGGGTGTTTAAAGATGTATCGATTAACTTAAACCAGTCCAAACTAAATATCTTTGCAATGGTGAAAGCGCTGGTATTGTATATAAAACTATTATTTCTTCCTTTTGGCCTTAATGCGGATTATGTAGTTCCCCCTATATCGACTGCCGTAATCTCTTTTTTGATAGCGATATTTTTTATAATAGTTCTCATTATTGTTTTATTACGAATAGATAAATCGAACAAAATCTTCTTCTTTTTCGTATCGTGGTTTTTTGTCACCCTTTCGCCGGTGTCAAATATAATCCCGCTGACCAATGTAATGGCAGAGCGGTACTTATATATTCCGGTAATGGGTTTTCTTGGCGCTGTAGGCATATTGTTTTGGCGGCATGTTACAAAAAAAGTTTACACAACCGCGTGTTTCAGCATTGTTTTAATTGTTTTTGCGATAGTAAGTATTCCCCGGAATGGCGTATGGTATGATGAATTTTCCTTGTGGTATTCTACCCTTCTTCGGGAACCTGACAGCATCCGTGCGCATCACAACCTTGGAGTTGTGTATAGTTCCCGGGGCTTTCATGAAAAAGCAGAATACGAATATAAAAAGACGTTGGAGATAAAACCTAATGATGCAGGGGCGCATTATAATCTGGGGAATTTATATGAACGGAAAGGATTGATTGAAGATGCCATTGTTGAATATGAAAAATCAATACAATTCAATCCGTATCATGCTGATGCATATAATAATTTAGGGAATTTGCTTAAGAAAAAGAATCAATATGATGCGGCAGCAGAAATGTATAAGAAAGCGATCCGGCGCAATCCGTTTAATTTTCATTATTATAATAATCTGGGGTTTGCATATCTTAAGACGGAAAATTACCGGGAGGCTGTTGATGCATATCAGAAATCGTTGAAAATTGTTCCCGATGAATTTTCCACACACAATTCTCTTGGAAATGTGCTTAAGGAAATGGGAAATCCGGATGGAGCGAGAGAGGAATATAAAAGGGCGCTTCAATTAAACCCCGATGACGCAGATGTTCACAATAACCTGGGGATTATTTACATAAATGCGGAACAGCCTGATGATGCAATTAATGAATTTGCTACGGCAATACGGCTCGATTCGAAAATGGTCAATGCATATAACAATTTGGGAATTGCCTATGCAAAAAAAGGCAATGTGGAAGATGCGATAGAAATGTTGAACACCGCAATAACCCTTGGGCTTGAGGATGCGGATGTGCATAATAATTTGGCCGGAATGTACATGACAATGGGAATGATGGATGATGCTATTGAAGAACTTAATACTGTTTTGAAATATAATAAAACGGATAGCAATACACATTGCAATCTTGGCATTGCCTATATGTCGAAAAAAAATGTTGATAAGGCTATTTTTGAGTTTGAAGAGGCAATTCGATACAATGCGAAAGATGCGGAATTTTATTATTATCTTGGCAACGCTCTTTCGGAGAAAGGATTATATGAAAAGGCCGTTGATGCTTTTGCCCGATCGATAGAAATTAATCCCAATAATCCTTCTGTTCATAAAACAATAGGCATTGTCTATGCGAATTATTTGAAAAATCCTGCTCAAGCTTTGTTTCATTTAAAAGAATCATTGCGATTGAGTCCAAACCAGCCGACGGCAAAAGAAATAGAAGTTGCGATACATAAATTAAGCAATGGATTATGACTCCGGGCAAATATTTCTGCCCTCTTTTTTGCTTCGAAACTGTATTCCCTTGACATTGACTAAGTCATTTTCTATAATTCTATAAATGCTTGATATTTAAGGGATTCTGATTATTTTTGTTAATTTATTATATGGAAACTATTTGCTATGGGTTTTAATACCTGTCTTGTTGGTTTGCAGTGGGGTGATGAAGGAAAAGGCAAAATTATTGATATACTTACTGAATCGTTTGATATCATTGTTCGTTATCAGGGAGGAAGCAATGCCGGACATACGATTGTTGTTGATGGTGAAAAATTTGTGCTGCATCTTATTCCTTCCGGCATTCTCAGGAAAAATAAAAGTTGCGTCATAGGCAACGGTGTGGTTATTGATCCCCTTCAGTTATTGCAGGAAATCGATGAATTGCGGGGGAAGAATATAGAGGTAGGAGAAAATCTGCATATCAGTGAAATGGCCCATCTTGTGTTTCCCTATCACAAAAAATTAGATGAATATTCGGAGGGGGAAAAAGGGGGAGAAAAGATAGGCACTACCAAGAGAGGGATAGGACCGTGTTACGCGGATAAGATGGCACGGAGTGGCATCAGGGTATCAGATCTTTTTTATCCTGAACATTTTGAGCGAAGATTAAAACAGGTAGTGGATGAGAAGAACAGGATTTTTGTGCATTTGCATGGCGCAGAGGAATTGTCATGGAGAGATATATATGACGAATACCTTGGTTATGCAGAACGGATAAAACCGTTTGTTTGTCAAACGGTAAAATTTATGGACGAAGCCATAAAAGCAAAAAAGAGAATCCTCTTTGAAGGAGCACAGGGGGCTTTGCTGGATGTAGATTTCGGGACGTATCCCTTTGTTACTTCTTCAACCGTTGTTGCAAGCGGCGCAGCTTCAGGCACGGGCATTTCCCCCAGACATATTCATAAGGTTCTGGGAGTGATGAAGTCGTATACTACGCGGGTAGGCAATGGACCTTTTCCTACCGAGTTAACTGATAAAACGGGAGAGTATTTGAGGGAGAAGGGCGGAGAATACGGCGCTACGACGGGAAGACCAAGGCGTTGCGGGTGGTTTGATGCGGTATCCGTTAAACATTCAGTGATGGTTAACGGTGTAGACAGTGTTGTTATGACAAAATTGGATGTATTAGACGAGCAGAAGACAATAAAGATTTGTGTGGGGTATAAGATAGATGGCAAGAGGCATGACTACTTTCCTGCCAATTTGGTTGCATGGAAGGAATACGAGCCGATTTATGAGGACTTGCCCGGTTGGCAGAAGGATACCTCCAAAATGCGTAATAAGAAAGACATTCCTTCCCGGGCTTTAGATTATATAAAAAGGCTGGAGAATATTTTAGATGTGAAAATCGAAATGCTTTCCGTTGGCCCGGACCGAGGACAGATCATCAGTTTAGTATGAAGAAAAACGGATTGTTGCCTGAGCATATTGCGATTATTATGGACGGAAATGGTCGATGGGCGCGGCAGCAGAAATTATTAAGGATCAGAGGGCATGAGGCGGGAGCCGAGTCAGTTCGTGAGATTACCCGTGAGTGTGCGAAAAAACATATAAAACAACTTACGCTGTATGCCTTTTCTCAGGAAAACTGGAAAAGGCCGAAACGGGAAATAGCCTTATTAATGAAACTCCTCAAGAATTTCCTTATCAGCGAACGCGGGGAAATTCGGGAGAATAATATCCGCCTGACTGCCATCGGAAGGATTGAAGAATTGCCGGAATTTGTGCAAAAAGAGCTTGCAATTTCAATGGAACAAAGCAAGATGAATACCGGAATGGTTCTTTGTCTTGCCCTTAACTACGGAGGGCGGTCGGAAATTATCGATGCGACGAAGAAGATTGCGGGGGAGTTAAAGGACGGGAAGCTGAAGCCGGAAGAAATCACAGAGGAGTCTTTTAAGAAGTATTTATACATGCCTGATATGTCAGATCCTGATCTGCTCATCAGAACGGGCGGCGAAATGCGTGTAAGTAATTTCCTGTTATGGGAAATTTCTTATACTGAGTTGTGGGTGACCGATATGTATTGGCCTGATTTTAGAAAATCACACCTTGAGGAAGCTCTTGAAGAATATGCGAAGAGAGAGCGCAGATACGGCGGACTGAAAGAGTGAGCACGCTTAAAACAAGAGTCAAGTTCGGCATAATTTTATTTGCGGTGTTTTTCGGAGTGATGACGTTCGATGCCATGCTCTCCACAGACATTGGTTTTGGTTGCATTGCAACGATTGCGGCAGGGATGGGATTGTATGAGTTTTATACTATTGTAGGCAAAGGCGGATATCATCCGTTTCGGATATCCGGAATCGTTATTGGAATCTGGTTGTTTATCGGTTATTGGATATCCATACATGGCGGCGGCGGAGTAGAATCCAATTTTTTCAGAAAAGAAATTGTTCTTGCGCTGGTTTTTTTGCTTTTGCTGATACAGGCTGTCACACGCGGAACAAAAGATGCGGTAAAAAATATTTCAGTGACAACCTTTGGTATCCTTTATGTTCCCTTTCTTCTTAGTTTTGCTATTGCTTTACGCCGTTTTCCCAACGGAACGTGTGTTGTGATGCTGACACTGTTGGTTTCAAAATTTGGCGATATTGGCGGCTATTTGCTGGGAAGAAAGTATGGAAAGCATAAGCTGGCACGGACTGTGAGTCCCAACAAGACTATTGAGGGCGCCTGCTTTTCTATTGTATTCAGCATTTTAGTGGCAGTAATATTTAACAGTATTCCGCAAACAAGGGTAATGAGTTTGCAATGGTCTGCCTTGTTTGGAGTAGTCGTTGGCTCTTTTGCTATTTTAGGCGATTTGGCAGAGTCGTTGATAAAGAGAGATGTGAATGTTAAGGATGCGGGAAATTTAGTGCCCACCTTTGGCGGGGTATTGGATGTTGTTGATTGTTTATTGGTAAGTATGCCTGTTGCATATTATTTTTTTATTTTTTTTAAGTTGGTCTAAGGATGAATCAAGGAGTCGAAACGCAAAAGCATGTTGCTGTAAAGGAAAATATTAAGGAATTTTTGCCCTATAAAGATGCGATAGTTCTTGAAAATGACGATGAGGCATCTGTTTTATATGGAAGTCATGATAAAAACCTGCGTTTTATACGGAATGCTTTCCAGGTAAAATTGGTTGCACGTAACGGGATATTGAAGATGGAGGGGGAAAAAGGATGTGTTGAAGCCTCCAAAATAGCTTTGATCAGATTGCTTGAAATAGTCCGCTTCACGGGAAACTTGAGTATGAAAGACGTGGAGCAGATTATTATGGATGTGCAAAATGATGCAAACGGGTCATATGGACAAACGATTAATCTTTTTCAGAAAGAGGCGCTTATAAGGCCTAAGAGCCAGGGTCAGGCAAATTATATCGAGGCAATTAAAAACAATGATCTTGTTTTTTGCATAGGCCCTGCCGGAACGGGAAAAACCTATTTGGCCGTGGCAATGGCGCTTTCTTTTCTCAAAAGCGGATATACGAAAAGAATTGTGCTTGCACGACCCGCCGTTGAAGCCGGAGAAAAGCTCGGGTATTTGCCGGGCGATATTAAGGATAAAGTGAGTCCCTATCTGCGCCCGTTGTACGACGCCATAGCTGATATGATGGATGTTGGACAGGTAAAAAAATATCTGGAGAGCGATCTTATAGAAATTCTGCCGTTGGCGTATATGCGGGGAAGAACCTTAAACAACGCTTTTATTATCCTGGATGAGGCGCAGAATTGTACTATGAAGCAAATGAAGACGTTTTTGACAAGGCTGGGCACAAAATCGAAGGTTGTTGTGACGGGAGATATCACACAAGTTGATTTGCCCGGAGGAGAATTATCAGGGTTAATTGACGCCCAGGAAAGATTTATGAATGTAGATAATATCGCATTCATATATCTTGCAAAAAGCGATATTGTTCGCCATAAGCTGGTTCAGGATATTGTTGCTGCGTATGAGTTATAACAGAAGAAAAAATTCTCATGGAACTGGAAATTATAAACCGGCAGAAATTATATCCGATTGATGAGAAACGAATAATAAAACTGGTAAAACGTGTATTAAAGAGTGAAGATAAAGAGGCCTTTCTTAGCATCGTTGTTACCGATAACAGAGAAATAAGAAAATTAAACAAAACTTTTCTCGGGCATGATTATGTAACGGATGTGTTGAGTTTTGGGTATGACACATCGGAAAATGGTGTTTCGGGAGAAATCATTGTTTCTGCTGAAATGGCACATAAAGTTGCACAGAAACGCGGGCATGATGCGGAAGGAGAGATCGTCCTGTATCTTATACATGGTTTGTTGCATTTGATCGGTTATGATGATAAAAAAAAAGAAGACGCAAAAAAGATGCATCGGAGGGAAAAAGAATTATTGTCGAATCTTGGCTACAATATTTCTGTACCGGAATAATTAGCATAATATGATATGTCCACCTTAAAAACAGATGCAATCACATTGGGAAGGACAGATTATAGTGATGCAAGCCAAATCATCATTTTCTATACCCGGGATTACGGGAAGATACATGTCATTGCAAAAGGCTTTAAACGCACGTCGGGCAAATACAATTCGAAAGCAATTGATCTTTTAACGCATTACCGGATTATCTTCATTAAAAAAGAACATTCCACTCTCCATACCCTTACCGATGCGGTGTTACAAAACAGCTACCCATTGTTTCGGAAAGATCTTGATACGTATTTCAAGGTTTCATATATGGCGGAACTCATTAATGAATTTACTGAAAAAAACGACCCCAGTGAACCGCTTTTTGATTTATTTCTTAACACGCTGAATCATATTTCTGCAGACACAACAAACGCAACAATATGGTTGCTGGCGTTTGAATTAAAAATGCTCAATATTTTGGGGTATTTGCCGGAATGGGCGCATTGCATTCAATGCAAAAAAAGCATACAACAACAGGAGAGGGTTTCTTTTTATGCAGTGGAAGGAGGCGCAAGGTGTGTGGCGTGTAATGGAGAATTGAAAAACGGAATAGTTGTTTCTGCGGGCGCCATGCTTATTGCAGGGAGGCTGGCGAATCTTAATATGCAGCGGATGGAACGTGTCAGGGTGCAATTATCTATTTGTGTTGAAATAGAAAAGGTGCTGAGATATTATATTATTTCCGTATTAAAAAAAGAGTTGAACTCATGGAAATATGTTAATTTTTCCGAGTAAGAAAGTCTAATCTCATGAAACCGAAACTTGCCTTTTATCCCGCAATTGCGTTTGTTGTATTTTTAATAACGACACCATCTTACGGGAAATGGGTCTGGAACAAAGATACCGGGTGGATGCAGCCTCCGTCCGGAGAAGTTGTATCTCCGGAACAGCGTTATAAAAACGCATTGTATTTGCTGGTGGAGCAAAAGTATGTTAATGCCATTAAAGAATTTAAATTGATTATAGACAGTAATCCTAATTCAGAATATGCGGAGCTTTCGCAGATAAAGATTGGATGGGCATATTATCTTAATGGCGATTACAAGAGGGCATTAAAGGCATATGAAAAGGTGTTGAAGGAATATCCGGGAACAAAGAGAACGAAAGAGGTGCTTGAGAAGGAGTTTCAGGTGGGTATTGCACAAATGGAGACCGATGAAAAAGCGGCAATACGAGTATTTGAAAAGATTATAGAGAATCACCCGATGGGGCCGATTGCTCCGGAAGCACAAATTAAAATAGCGGATAGTTATTTTAAGATTGGTTATTATGAAGAATCGACTGAGGCTTATGAGAAATTTCTGGAAAACTATCCGAGAAATGAATGGATTCCCTATGTACAGTATCAAATACCCCTTTCGAAAATTTACTTTGAAAGACAGCAGGAACGTAACTATGGTTTGCTGGTGTCCGCCAGAGAAGATCTTGAGGAATATCTCGTAACGAATCCTGGCGGGGTGCATGTTGAGGATGCCAGGAGACTGATAGAAGATATAAAAATTGTTGAAGCGGAACGGGAATTCGAAATAGGCGAGTTTTACCTGAGGAGAAAAAGCCCTTCTTCCGCGGCAATGTATTTTAAATACGTCATTAAAGGCTATCCCGACACTATATGGGCGGAAAGGGCAGGGGAAAGATTGGAATTTCTTAGAATGATTGAGGCCATAAAATAATCATATGAGAGAAAAATAAAACCTATGCCAAAGTTTTTTCACCAAAATATATCATCGTGTGCTTTTATACGAAGATATTTTTCTCTTTCTGCGCTGGCATTGCTAATGGTGTGTTTTGTCATTGTGGGATGCGGTTACAGTTCGAAGTCGTTGCTTCGGTCAAATGTCCGTAGCATCTATATTCCTATCTTCGATAATGACACATTTCGCAGAGGATATGAATTTGATTTGACGAGGGCAGTAAGAGATCAAATATTGATAAGAACACGTTTGCGCATCGTTGATAAAGACGAGGCCGATTCTATTTTGCTGGGGAAGATTTCCAGTGTGACCGAAAATGTATTAATCGAGGACAGGAAAGACAATATTGTGGAGAGCAGGGTGGCGATCAGAGCTGATATCCGGTGGGTTGATACGCGGACGGGAAGAACTATCTTTGAGCGCAAGAATATAAGGGGAACTTCGGAATTTATCGTTTTGAGAAATGAAACGCTGACTTCTTCCAGCAATGAGTCGTTTGTTGGGCTAGCCCAAAGCATTGTGGAATCGCTGGAAGAAGAATGGTGGTAAAATAAAAGATTATGTATGTTGTGCAATAATGTGCTGTGAGACCAAATTGCGGGAAGATACCAATGGCAGTATGAATGGCAACCCTGGGAGCGAACATTTTGAAATTGACTATCCCCGGGGGAAACTGTGTCTGGGCAGGAAAACGCACATTATGGGTGTTTTGAATGTAACTCCCGATTCTTTTTATGACGGTAATAAAAATTTTGTTCCGGAAGATGCAATTGCTCATGCGCATAAAATGATAGCCGAAGGAGCTGACATTATTGATGTTGGCGGCGAGTCTACCAGGCCAGGTGCACACCCGATATCTGAAGAAGAAGAGTTAAAGAGGGTAATCCCCCTGATAAAGATACTTTCAAGGCAGATTAATAAACCTATCTCCATCGATACATACAAGGCTGCAGTCGCTAAGAAAGCAATTGAAGCGGGTGCATCAATAGTAAACGATATTGGCGGATTGATTGATGATAAAAACATGGCGAAGGTTGTTGCGGAAGCGAAAGTTCCCGTAGTTATAATGCATAAGAAGGGTTCACCCATGACGATGCAAAAGAATCCGGTAAGTAAAAACCTTTTTCCTGAAATAATGGCATATTGGGAGAAATCTATTTCTGCGGCAATTGAGGCGGGGATTCGGAAAAGTAAAATAATTCTGGATCCAGGAATAGGGTTTGGCAAGACTATGCAGCAGAACCTGGAAATATTGAAAAGGCTGTATGAGTTTAAGAAAATGGGATATCCGCTGCTGATAGGCACATCAAGGAAAAATTTTATTGGCGTGTTGTTGAATGCCTCAGTGCAGGAACGTTTGTACGGCACGCTTGCAACCCTTGCCGTGGCAATTATGAATGGCGCGGATATTATACGTGTTCATGATGTAAAAGAAGCTGCCCATGTGGCAATTCTATGCGATGCGATAAGGAATAGCTGATGTTAGAAAACGTGTTGGTATTGTTTGGGAATATTAGCGGACGTATGATCGCAAGGTCCGTAGGGGAAATATTTCTTATTTATATAATACTGTATACCGTGTTGAGAATTATGCAGGGCACGAGCGGCACAAGTATTTTAAGAGGTGTGGCATTTATTATTGTTTTGATCTCCGTTGGTATCTTGTTTTTTATAAGGAAGCTGCAATTATATACAATCAATTGGTTAGTGACGGAATTTGTGCCGGTATTTATTATCCCTATGATTATTTTGTTTCAGCCGGAATTCAGGCGTGCGTTGTTCAGACTCGGGCAGAGTCCTGTTTTTCGCGTCATGGCAAAGCCTGATCATCAGGCGGTTGATGAAATACTGAAAGCAGTAAGTGTTTTGGCAAAAAAAAGAATAGGCGCGCTCATTGCGATAGAAAGGGAATCGGGTTTGAGCAATTTTATAGAAACCGGAATTAAACTGAATGCCAATGTTACCAGTGAATTATTATGTTCTGTTTTCTGGCAAGGTTCCCCGTTGCATGATGGTGCGGTAATTATTCGCGGACAGAAGATTAGCGCTGCCGGTTGTCTGTTTCCGTTAACGGGAAATAAAGAATTGTCAAAGGATCTGGGAACTCGTCACCGTGCCGCTGTCGGACTTACGGAAGAAACAGATGCGATTGTGATCGTAGTTTCAGAAGAAACGGGGAATGTATCTGCTGCATACAAGGGAACATTGAATCGCGGGGTTGATGAGAGAGAGTTAAAAAGAATTCTGAACGAGCTTTCCTCAGAAAGATTTAGCATTTCCAGGACTAAATAGTCGTGATCAAAGAAATATTTACAGGTAATCTTCTTACAAAATTTATGGCCTTGGTAATGGCGATAGCTCTTTGGTTATATGCAATTAACAGGCATACGGAAGATTTGCAGGAGGTCGTCAGGCTATCGGTTTCCGTGCCAAGCGGGATTACGGTGCTTGAACAGGGTGCGGAAGATATTATCGTGCGTCTCAGAGGGCCTCAAAATGAAATTGAAAATGCGAAAAACTTGATTAAAGATCAAAAAATTGAGGCGAAATATCTGATTCGGGAATCTCCCGAAGGGATTGAGGATCAAATTAAACAAACGATATCTATTGCCAGAGAGCATCTCAATTTGCCGGATTCCGTTAAGTTAATATCCGTCTATCCTGAAAAGGTAAACGTCTTATTGGGGAAATTGCAAAAAAAGAAATTGAAGGTTAATTTGCAAAAAAAAGGTGAACCCGCTGTCGGATATGCCATTACGAATGAATTTATTTTTCCTGCCGAGGTGGAAATTGAAGGCCCTCTGAATACATTGAAAGAGGTGGTTTCCATTAACACAGTGCCGGTAGACATTGGAGGCATTACTGTTGAACAAAACCGTACTTTTCCCTGGCGAATTGCGATTGATCAAAAAGTAATTGTCAAACAAGGAGATAAAAATATTACAGTGCCGGTTTCCTGCGATCAGGAAGTGCGAATGTGGTTGCAGGTGGTGGAGAAACAGGAAACTATGGTGGTAGAAAAGTTGAAAATAAAAATACTGATGCCGGATGATTATCCTTATATTATTAAATTAAGAGATGAGTACGTTAATATAAAAATAAAAGGTTCAAAACTTTTACTGGAAAAGCTGAACACGGAGGACGTTGTGCCTTATATTGATGTTGCTTTATTGAAACCTCCCGGTCCTTACAAGCAGCCGATAAAGTGTCATTTGAATAAAAACTTTGAGATAGTTGATAAATTGCCCGATGTCCATTTGGATATCAGGGAGAGGGAGAATCCTTTTGAAGGCGGAAAACTATGATAAAGCTCGGCGTGAATATAGACCATATTGCCACCCTTCGTCAGGCAAGGAGGACTTTTGAGCCTGATCCCGTAACTGCTGCCTCTCTTGCAGTTCTCGGAGGTGCGGATATTATCACGGTTCATTTGAGAGAAGACAGAAGACATATACAGGACCGCGATGTGAGGCTTTTACGGGAAACGGTTTTTACGAAACTAAATCTTGAGATGTCCGTTGCAGAGGAGATAGTAGGCATTGCAATTCAAACAAAACCGGAGCAGGTTGCTCTTGTCCCTGAAAAAAGGGAAGAGATAACCACAGAGGGAGGGCTTGATGTCGTTTCGCAGAAAAGAGTCCTTGATAATGTTGTGAAACGCCTTACCGACACGGGAATTGCGGTAAGCCTTTTTATCGATCCGGAAAAAGGACAAATTAAGGCTGCAAAAGAGGTCGGCGCTCAATTTATAGAGTTGCATACAGGCAATTATGCAAATGCGAAGGACGCGGATTCAAGGGTAAAATTGACGGAAAAACTTAAACATGGCGTTACTATTGCCCGTGATTTGGGATTAAGGGCAAATGCGGGACATGGGCTGACCTATCAAAATGTTGGGTTTATTGTGGAATCATTGGATGTGGAAGAGTTGCATATCGGCCATAGTATTGTATCCCGGTCTGTTTTTGTCGGAATACAGAAAGCTGTGCAGGAAATGAAGGATTTGATTTTCAGACACAGTGTGGCGAAACATAGTTCCGGTTAAAAATAGTTGTGTGTTTTATAGAAAAATGTATTGAACTGATATAGATAAGTGAGTTATGACGTACCGTAAATTGTGCGTTAATCATTTCTGAAAAAGGAGCTTGATTATGTTTAAAGGTTCCCTTGTGGCATTGGTGACCCCGTTTAATAATGGACAAGTTGATTATAAAAAACTAAAAGAGCTTGTTGAGTTTCATATCAGGAGCGGAACAAATGGAATTGTTCCTTGCGGTACAACAGGCGAGTCCGCCACACTTTCTTTTGAAGAACATGAACGTGTGGTAAGCGAAGTGGTAAATTGTGTGGCCGGCAGAATACCCGTTATTGCGGGAGCAGGATCAAATAATACAATAGAAGCCATTCATTTGACAAAGCATGCCAGAAAAGCGGGGGCAGACGGCGCATTAGTGATAACCCCATACTATAATAAGCCTACTCCCGAAGGGCTTTACCGACATTATAAGGCAATTGCGGAAGCGGTAGATATCCCTATTGTAGTATATAATGTGCCTTCCAGGACGGGTATTTCTATCTTGCCGGAAACCGTGGCAAGGCTTGCCGAAATGAAAAACATTGTGGCTATAAAGGATGCTACCGGGAATATCGATCAGGCAACACGAATAATGCAATTGTGCGATATAACGGTTCTTTCCGGAGAAGACTCTCTTATCCTTCCCCTTATGTCCATCGGAGGGAAAGGAGTAATATCGGTAACTGCCAATATTGTGCCTGCCGATACCGCCGCCCTTGCCCGGTATTGTTTGGAAGGCAATTTTGCCAAGGCGCGGGAATATCACTACAAACTCTTTCCGTTGTGTAAGGGGATGTTTATTGAAACCAACCCTATTCCCGTCAAAACGGCTATGAAATTGCTGGGGAGATTGAACGGCGAGATGCGTTTGCCGCTCTGCGAGATATCGAAAGAAAATGAGGAAAAGCTGAAGGGTGTGCTAAAAGATTACGGATTGTTGTCATAGAGGAGTATTTTTTTGATAAATAAAGAAAAGATTCGTGAGGCTGTACGTTTGTTGATAGAAGGCATCGGAGAAGACCCCAACCGGGAAGGATTGCAGGAAACACCGGAAAGGGTTGCCGAAATGTGCGAAGAGATTTTCGCGGGCATCGGGAAAGATTCGCACTCGGTAATCAAGGTATTAAAATCGGAAAAATATGATGAAATAGTTCTTTTAAAGGATATTCCTTTTTATTCAATGTGCGAACACCATCTCCTGCCTTTCAGCGGCGTTGCCCATGTTGCCTATATTCCCCAGGGGAACAGAGTTACGGGCATCAGCAAACTTGCCCGGGTGGTTGATATTGAAGCGCGAAGGCCTCAGGTGCAGGAAAGGCTTACTACGGATATTGCCGAATCCATTATGAAGGCGTTGAAACCCAAAGGTGTTCTTGTCGTTATTGAAGCGGAACATCTCTGCATGACCATGCGGGGCATTAAAAAACCGGGGACAAAGGTATTAACTTCCGTTGTGAGAGGCATTTTTCGCAATAACTCTGCTACCCGTGCGGAAGCCATGTCATTAATCAAAGGGCATTAAAAATTCATTTCAGTGTTTTCTTATAGAGAATACCCAAAGTAGAAACAATTACGTAGAATTAACGAATTGTCCTGAAAATTTCTGTAGTATTTCAAAATGCGAAGAAAAAAAATATTCGATAAAATAATAGCATATAGGACAGAAAATCGATTTGCGGAAGAGCCGGATATTTTTACGGTTCTTTACGGTTTGTTTATTGTGTTAAATATCGTTTTCTGCAACGGGAAGACGGTCAATGGAGAGGCAAAAAACATGGAAGAAACGTTATCTCCGGCAGCGTCATCTTCAACCGTTGAAATAAATTCGGATATAAAATTTGTCAATCTTGGCCTGAAAGACAGCATTATATATGCCTTGAAAAATAATTTTGATATCGAGATATCCAAGTTGGATACGAAATCGAAAGGGCATGACATTTCAGTAGAAAAATCAGCCTTTGATCCCACGCTGGAAATAACAGGAAGTATTGATAACACAAAAACACCGATTAACAGCGCACTGGTCAGCGGCGAATTAACCACTACCGAGGTAACTCCCTTTGTTTCCGAAGGAAAAACGGGAAACGCGGTTTTGCGATCCCTGGTGCCTACAGGCGCTACCCTTTCCCTGGAATATAATATGTTTCGGGAGTACATAGATCCGCAGGCGTTTACGTTGCTTACTCCAACGTATGAAAATTACATAGAAGCAAAAATTACACAGCCTTTGTTAAAAGGCGCCGGATGGTTTTATAACCGGAGTCCCATTTATATTGCCAGAAATAATAAAAAGATATCTGTTGCGCAATTTAAAATGACAGCTATTGATGTTTCTAATTCTGTTCAGGAGGCATATTGGAATCTTGTAAAGGCAGTCGAGGATCTGAAAGTGGCAAAAAAATCCCTGGAACGTGCGGAAGATTTGCTCCGGAAGAATAAGATAGAAGTAGAAGCAGGGACCCTTGCGCCTATTGAAATTGTTGAGGCGGAATCGGGTGTGGCATCAAGAGTGGAAGCAATAATTTCCGCCGAAAATGCCATCAGAGACAAGGAAGATGAGTTAAAAAAAATAATGAATTTTGCGGACAGCGGTATTATTTCCGATACAGAGATTTTTCCTGTTGATAAGCCGGCATTTGAGCCAAATGAGGTGCCGTTGAAAGAAACAATTCAAATCGCAATGGAAAAACGGCCGGAATTAAAGGAATTGCAGATAGAGGTGGAAAATGCCGGCATGGAAGTAAGAAGGAAAAAGAATGAATTGTTTCCCAGGCTGGATCTTACCGGAGGGGTGCGTTATTCAGGACTTGGCGAGACCGGAGAAGAGTCGCACGATTCTACATTTTCTGAGGATTTCCAGGGGGAATTTATTACCCTCACCCTTGAAATTCCTATCGGCAACAGATCTGCGAGAAATGAATATAAGAAGGCAAAAATTGGCAAAGAACAGTCGGCATTGAACGTGAAAAAGAAAGAACTGGATATTGTTGTGGAGGTGAGAGAATCGGTTCGCGATGTAATGACAAATATTGAAAGAGTAAAGGCCACAAAAAAAGCAAGGGAATTAGCCCAGAAAAGACTGGAAGTGGAAGAAAAGAAGTATAGTGTGGGACGATCTACCAGCCTTGAAATTCTGCGTGCGCAGGAAGATTTGGCTGTTGCCGAAGGGAATGAAACAAAGGCGATCATCGATTATGAAATATCCCGCGGCAATCTTGAGGCAGCAAAAGGAACCATTCTTGACGTCTATAATATTCAGGTAGAAAATGACATCACCTGATATTTTTTGCTGAAACGGGATGTGTGTGCAATTTAAATAAATGCCAGAGGTGGGACTCGAACCCACACCACCGGTGAAGATGACCAGATTTTGAGTCTGGCGTGTCTGCCAATTCCACCACTCTGGCAACAATATCAGTTCAGTATAATATTTTCCTGCAAATTATCAATGGTAAATTCAAAGACATTTTTATCTGTTTTCATCAGGTTTTGTTTTTCTAAGGCAGCACAATTTCTTTTTGTATATATCGGTTGAATAATAAGGAGAGGCCATAATATTTTAATATTCCTTATAGACAACATGAATAGATTCCACGTAGTTTGAAAACTCTTCAAGTTTCTTTTGTATTTCCTTCCAGTTTTTTTCTTCTGCATTTTTTTCTATGACCATGGCTATTTCGGAAATGCGGTCAAATCCGTAACCGCCTCCGGCGCCCTTGAGACGATGTCCTATGTCAATAATTGTTTCGAAATCGTTGGACTGCAGAGCTCCCGACATTGTTTTGATATTCTGGCGGACTTCGTTGAGAAAGGAAGGTATGACTTCCTTAAAATCGGAATATACGGAAACTATATTTTTTTCTCCCTGCCCGCTCCCATGTAATGGCGAGTCGCTGTCTTCTCTTTCAGGTGGCGTGTTAATCGGTTCTTTTGCCGCAAAATACTTTTGAATAGTATTTAAAAGTGTTGCCTTTTTTATGGGTTTGTTTAAATGGGTATCGCATCCCGCATTCAGACTTTTCTGCGCATCTTCTTTCAGGGCATGGGCGGTAAGGGCGATAATAGGCGTATGCGGAAGCCCGTTTTCCTTTTCGTATTTTCTGATTTCTTTGGTTGCTGTGTAGCCATCCATCACCGGCATTTGCATATCCATTAACACAAGATCGTATTTTTTTGATTTAAATTTTTCCACGCCTGTTAATCCGTTTTCCGCGACGTCTATTGTGTTGTTTTCTTTTAAATATGACTGTACTACAACACGGTTGTATACGTAATCTTCAACGAGCAAAATATTTAAAGAGGGAATAGAGGCATAGTCAAAAGACAAACGATTCGCAACAGGTTCCGGAAGGGAAGTTTTTGTTTTTTCCATTGCACGGCTAATGGATGTCAAAAGGTCTCTGCGTTTTATCGGTTTGATAATGTATGAGGAAATGCCCAGTTTCCTTGCCCGTGAGGTATCTCCGCGTCTATTGTCAGAAGTGAGCATCAGAATGGTAATCTCTGCGAGTTTGGGATCGTTTTTAATATTTTCTGCCAGTTGGAATCCGTCCATGCCCGGCATGCGGCAATCGAGGAGAAGTATCTGAAAAGGAATATTTTCGGATTTCGATTTTTTTAACAGTGTAAGAGCCTGTTTGCCAGATACGGCCTCAGAAACATGAGCTCCCCAGCCTGAAAGGGTTTCGTTCAGAATTAAGCGGTTTGTTTCGTTATCGTCAACAATAAGGGCTTTAATTCCTTTTAAATCCAACGATCCGGCTTCCAATGTCTGTTTTTCTGTTGTCTGAGGAGAAAGTTTGACCGTAAAGTAAAAAATACTTCCCTGTCCTGGTTTGCTTTCGACCCAGATATGGCCATTCATCAATTCGACTAATTTTTTTGAAATAGTTAATCCTAACCCTGTGCCGCCGTATTTGCGGGTGGTAGAGGAATCTGCCTGGGTAAATTTCTCGAAAATTGCATCAAGTTTTTCCTGTGGTATGCCTATGCCGGTATCGGAGACCGAGAAAAGCAGTGTGCCTTCTTTCTCGTTCTCAGGGGCATTTCCCACTCGCAGGGTTATTTCTCCGTTTTCGGTAAATTTAATGGCATTGCCGATCAGGTTGATCAGTATCTGGCGAATACGCACGGGATCTCCCTCCAGAAGGATAGGAACATTCCTTGCAGTGTGACAATTTAATTCCAACCCTTTTTCATGAGCGCGAATGGCCATAACCTCGCAGATATTTTCTACAAGTTCCCGCAAATCAAAGGTGATGTTTTCAAGCTCGACGTGGCCTGATTCGACTTTTGAAAGATCAAGAATGTCGTTGATTATATCAAGGAGGTTATCTCCTGCGGACCGGAAGACTTCTACGTATTTTCTCTGCTCGGAAGTCAGAGGCGTATCCCAGAGAAGATCTGCCATTCCGGTAATCGCATTCAGCGGTGTTCTGATTTCGTGACTCATGCTTGCGAGAAATTCAGTTTTTGCAAGGTTTGCGGCAATAGCGTTTTCCTTAGCTGATTCCAGTTCTTTTTCCACGCTTTTGCGCTCGGTGATTTCTTCTTTTAAAAGTTCGTTTGATTTTGAAAGTTCGGCAGTGCGTTCTTCTACACGCTTTTCCAGTGTTCGGCTGTAGTTTTCCAACTGTTCATGCGATACCTTTAAATCTTTATAAAGATTGGCATTTTCAATGGAAATCGCTAACTGTGATGACAGGATTTTGAGTAATTTCAATCTCTTGGGAGTAAATGCCTTCGTTGCCAGATTATTTTCGAGATATAACACCCCTGTCAATACACCTTGATGAATCACCGGCATGCAAAGTATAGATTTTTGGCCGGTTTCTGACACATACTTGTCATTTGTAAACATGCCCTCTGCGGTTGCATCGCCCAGTACCAGATTTTCATGGGTACGTGCAACATAATTAACTATTGATTCAGAAAAAGTGTTGTTGTTTTCCACAGGTAAGGATTGAAGCACTTCTGGTTCTCCGTTATCGGCATCACCTTCCGCTTCAACGTAAAGCCTTCCTTCTTTCTCGAGGATTAAAATTCCCCGTCGTGCGCCGGCATTTTCAATGACGATCTTCATAAGTGTTCTGAGAAGTTTATCAAGATTGATCTCTCCAAGGAGGGCTTGTGATACCTTGATTACAGATGTTAAATCGAGGGATTCCGAGCCGCTGCTGCTCGAATAGGTACTGGTGGTCGTACCGCGGACTCCTTTTGCCTCAGGAGCTTCTGCAAGTAAATCATCATATTTCTCTTTCAGCATTTTTGCCTTCGCATTGGCTCCCCATTTTAAGTATCCGTAATAGGCATCCTTTCTATATGCCCTGGCGAGGGATTTCTGCCCTCTTTGCAGAAAAAATTCCGCACACAATTCACATGCTATGGCCTCATTTTGTATGTATTCATTCTCCCGGGCAGATGTAATAGCATGGTCATAAAATTTGGATGCTTTTTGAACTTTCCCCTGTATTCTGGCAATCTCAGCGGAGACAAGCAGATATTTGTGGAGATAATTTTCAGGGCAATGGTCTGACCATTTTTTCAGCTTCTTTTGATTTTTTTTCAGAATTTTAAAATATTCCTTCTTTTCCGAAGCATTTGCTTCAGAGTAAAACGCCGACAAAGTGAGTGAATAATAAAAATGGGTCATCGTGGAAATGAGTGGGTAGATTTTAGGGAAAAAAGGACGAGAAGAGTCATAAAATAAGGGGAAAAAGGGGTTGAAGAGGATAGGAAAAGATGTCATGATTATTTGATGAGAAAAAAGAAG
>VGXV01000057.1 GCA_016873165.1 Planctomycetota bacterium
AAAGAGGTGGCAGCATGGCAGAAATCCAGAAACAACAAAAATGCTAAGGTCAATTGGCAATTCACTGCCGAAAAGGCCAGGATAAAACTATCTCGTCTTTATCCGACACTTGAAAGTTGACGAGACACTACTAACTGAAGTTCTTCTATATGCTTCTTTATCTGATCCATATAGATTTTTTGATACATCTAAAAAATCTTTTCCGTTCATTAGGCGATATTAAAGGTCAAAACAAAATAAATCCTTGCATTTTTCGAAATTATTTTACAAACCTCTTTGTCAAATTCTCTTTTTTTTGTAAGGATGTTATCCATTTCATCACTTAGTATTATATCAAATCTAACCATCTTATAATCTTTTATCTCATAATCTGGCTGGAGAATTATCTTTACCTCCTTAATATTTTGAAAAATCTTAAATATTAACTCATAGTAAACATTAACATCGGAAATTATATCTTTCTGTTTACAAAAATTTTCTATCTCTTCTTCTAAGAAGGGTAAATTTTGAGAATAATTGGGATTTTGTGAGAAATGAAAAGAATCAAACGCGCATTCATAAGCTGTTGGGCTAATTCTTCCAATTAAAATAGGTTTATTTTTACTCAGAATCTTTCGATCAAGAATCTTCCATATTCTAGCTGCCGTGTAAATCGGATTTAAATTAACAGATAAAACTGTTTGTTCATCCAAAATATTGCAATAAGAAGACCCGGTTGCAGACATGGTCTTAGAATAATTTCCAAACGTAAGATTTCTTTTCCAAGAATTATAAATCTCACGTCTGACCTTATCAGCCGTATCATTTAATTCAGTAAAAGACATATTAATCTCTAAAAGAAAGTTTTCTTGAGAAAGCTAACAAATTGTTCGTGTTGTATTCGCCAATCAGAAATAAATTTTTTAATTTCCGCTATATTATTACCCTTAACATCCAGATTATAATTTGCATGTACGACAATGACTGGAACTATTTCGCCATCTGCCTTATTAATTTCAGCAGAATCTATAGAAATAGTACATTTTATTTTTCCAAAAGAATAGATAAACTTTAAACAAACATAAGTAGACCCATCTCCTTGCGATAGCCAAGAACCTTCTTTTATAAATTTTCCCGTAATAAAAGAATTTGCAAGGGTATTATCTTCAAATTGATAATGCCCTACGAAATTAATACCAGCGGCAATATAATTTACATGGGGTAATGTTTCTATGTACTTAACGGCTACTTTTGGTATTTGAGAATCACATGGTATTCGTTTCTGAATGTTGTCAATAAATTGAAGCCTTTCAAATTCTGTAATAATGGAAATGCCTTCATCGAATGAAACTTGGGCAACGGGCGGTGTACAAATAAAATCTTTAACCTTGTAATTTGAATCCACGATTTTGTTAATTTTTAAAAAATCAGGATTCAATATGCTTGGATTATTTGCCTTTGCAAGCACAACTATTGAAAAATTTGTAAATTTAAAATCCATATT
Organism: Planctomycetota bacterium; assembly: GCA_016873165.1. GTDB lineage: Bacteria > Planctomycetota > Brocadiia > Brocadiales > Brocadiaceae > Kuenenia. The sequence continues at coordinate 1,484 of VGXV01000057.1, forward strand.
ATAAAGTTAATAAGATGTGTAGAAATATTAATTTATCTTAAACAAATATAACAATATTTCAAACATAAATTTGATTGTTTCAATTGTAAATTGCTGAAAATAATAATCATAAAGATGGTTGCATCTACGTATCAATTCGTCCGGAAGCATAATCCTTTGGTGGCGGTTGTTGTTGTTGGTGAATTTAAAATAATTTTCAAAACGATCAAGCAAATTGCAGTAATGCCAGTTGTTTTAATTTCTTGTAATCAACCTTTCCCGTGGAAAGTAAGGGAATAGCGTCTATGTGGATATAGTGATCGGGTTGTGAGAGTTTTGGAAGGCCTAGTTTGTCGAGTGAAGCGTTCAATGAAAGTTTATCAGGGTTTGGGTGGACAACGAATGCTATGATCTGTTCTCCCTTTTGTGCGTGCGGGATGTTTACCAGGGCGCAGTTTCTTTTTTCATCTTCTGTTTTATGATCGAGGATATGGGACAACTTGTTTTCAATAGGGGAAAGGGGCACCATTTCCCCTCCGATCTTGGCAAATCTTTTCAGGCGGTCGGTTATATATAAAAAACCGTCTTCAAACTTTCCGATATCGCCTGTTATATAGTATCCCTGATGAAAGGCTTGCTCCGTGAGTTCCGGGGCGTTGTAATAACCCTTCATGAAATTCGGCCCTTGTACGAGGATCAAGCCCTCTTTTCCCTCAGGTAATTCATTGTATGTTTCAGTATCCACAATTTTCCCGTTGATATTCGGCAGGAGTTTTCCCACGCTTCCATGCCGGAAATCATGTGCCTTATTCGCGCTGATGCAGGCGCAGCTTTCCGTTGTGCCGTAAGCTTCATAGATGGGTATCCCGAATTTTTCATAAAACTTTTCTCTCACCGCGCTGTTTAATTTTTCCGCCCCTGCATATGCCAGACGAATGCCCGATGTCTGTTCTTTCTGCCACTTTTTCATAAAACCCCGGTACAGTGTGCTTGTGCCCAGGACAATTGTTACTTTGTTTTCGTGCACGATTTTTCCGAGTTTTTCATATTCCGTCGGATTCGGATGGTACACCACGCCGAGTCCCATTAATAATGGCAGCCACAAGCATACGACAAAGCCGAATACGTGAAAAAAAGGCATAGCTCCCAAAAAGATATCTTCGGGTCTCGGATCAAAAATGGTAGAAAGGTTTTGTATGGTTGCGTGAATATTCCGGTTTGTCAGCGGCACTCCTTTGGGATTGGATTCAGACCCTGAGGTAAAAAGGATCACCGCATTTTTTCCCGGGTGATCATGCCCTGAAAATTCCTGAATGAGGGAGTTTTTTGATCTGAATTTGCAGGCGAGATAGGTCAGAATCTTTTTCTTCTTTGAAATAGTATTCTTTATGTCCTCAATAAAAACCATCCTTTTGTCATACGGTATGCCGGCTTTTTCAATAAAAACCTTTGAGGTCAGTATGGATCGAACATCGCACATCTTCAAAACGTGGCACTGTTCTTCCCTGCTTGCGACGAAATTCAATCCCACAGGCACCTTTCCGGCAAAAGCGGTTGCAACATTGGCCAGCGCGCCGCCTATAGAAGGCGGGAATACCACGGCAATGTTTTCACCGTCCAGATTGCGAATATATTTTGACAAAAGAATGCTTCCGGTAAGGGTATGTCCGAAAGAGAGCGAGGAGCCAAACGAATCGTAAAAAACGGTTTTATTAAAATTGTTTTTCGCGGTAGTTATAAAATTTTTCAAAATCATAAATATTCAGTTTCTCAGCAGAAAAAAATGTTTAGTTTTTCAGAATCATGAAAATATATCATAAATGGTTATTTTATTTAATAAAAATTTTTTTAAGAGGACTTCCGTATGCCGTAACAGTTCACCCCTTCCGGATTGTCCCGGTATTTGAAAAGGACCCACCCCTAGCCCCTCACAGGAGGGGAATACAAGAAATCCATTCCCAAGAGAGGAATGCAAGAAGTCCCAGTTCTCTCCTGGGAGGGGATTTAGGGATGGGTGAACTGCTACCATATGCCTTTCTCCTGATTTGATCCGGTGCGAATAAGGAAGTGGACGCATTGTCAGTTTCCCGGCCAACCACTATTTATTTCCCCCCTTATTATATCTCTATAAAACTGTTTTCTCTTGCCGTCTATAACCATTGATACACCCTTATGGGGCTGTCTATTTTAAGGTATTGACGGCAGAAACCTTTCGTTTAGTATGTAGAGAGGCATAATGATGCTGAATATCCGCTAATTTCACAGGAACAAAGCATGCTGCTCCCCGTATTGCAGGAATAGAAAGGGTGAGGGGCATGCGATGTGGGAGCATTCACGATTTTTTACGTATCTATTCAGCGAAATTTACCATGTTCCCCCTTAATAAAGGGGGTTAGGGGGTTGTCTTAAATTTTAATGTTTTCTTACAACCCCCTGAGTCCCCCTTTTTTAATGGGGATTCAGTCGATGATTATTTCGCGGAATAGTTACTTTTTTGCAAAAAAAAGAAAGGAGACGAAGTCATGGGAAAAACGATATTTTTTGCCGGAATAATGACTGTTTTACTGACACTCCCGGCAGTATTCATGGGGGAGTCATCGGCGGAAATCTTTACTATCACGGGGTATTGCTCATGTAAAAAATGTTGTAATAAGACTCCTAATGACAAGTGGTATGGTATTACCGCAACAGGAACGAAGGCGAGGTGGGGAACAATTGCGGTGGACAGGAAAATGATCAAAATGGGGAGCAAACTTAAAATTGAAGGTTTTGAAGACACCACATTTAAGGCGGAAGATATTGGCAGATCCATAAAGGGAAAACGTATCGATATATGGTTCCCTGATCATCGGGAAGCCCTGCGATTCGGCAAACAGCAAAGAAGTGTCTGGTATGATAATGAAGCCGGAGCATAGATGCAATATCCGGAGAAAAGAAACATCCCTGCGGCGTTGTTCACAAAGGGAATTGCCTTGGTTAAGGGGAATTTTTATTCAGGATATTTCGCACATACGTCAATAATTTTGTGGGCAAGACTGGCTTTTGCAGAAAAGAAACGCCTTCCTGTTGTATGATGTTTTTGCTGATAACATTATCTTCAAAGCCGGTGAGAAAAACGACAGGGATAGTGTTTTTCATTTTTTTTATCTCCTGAAATACTTCATTTCCATTTTTCTTTGGCATTTTTACATCCAGAATTAAAAGATCAATGTCATTCATGTTTTCTTTGAATTTATTTATCGCATCTTCTCCATCAGAGGCGGTAATCATGTTATACCCATGTATCCGGAAGGCTTCTTGTATGATGTTGCGAGTGTCATTGTTATCTTCGGCTACCAAAATTGTTTCGGCGCCTTTTTCGGGTGCAACAAGTGTTTCTTTTTGAGCAGTTTTCTTTTGTTCTGCGGATGCCATGAGGGGCAGAAATATATTAACCGTGGTTCCCCTGCCAGGTTCACTGTTCACATTTATGAAACCCTCGTGTTGTTTCACTATGCCATACACAATAGAAAGACCAAGCCCTGTGCCCTTGCCAAATTCCTTTGTTGTGAAAAAAGGTTCAAAGATTCTTTCACGTATGTCTGCATCCATACCTGTTCCGGTGTCTGATACGGAAATAAGGGCATATTTCCCGTGTTTGCCATAACCATTTTTAGAGATAAATGTATCGTCTATTTCCGTAACGTCTGTGCTTATGGTGAGAACGCCTCCCGCAGGCATCGCATCGGTTGCATTTGTGACAAGGTTAATTATTATCTGTTCTATCTGGGCGCTGTCTGCCATAACGGATATGTTTTTATCGGTTAATTTTCTCGTATATTCTATATTTTTATTGATGACGCCGTCTGTGATCACGCTCATGCCGGCAATAATATCGTTTATATTTTCAGGTTTCAGATGAAGCAGTTGTTTTCTGCTGAACGCCAACAGGCTTTTGGTTAAATGGGCGGCTTTTTCCGACGATTGAATTATGCTCTGGACGCTGTTAATTGAAAGTCCCTTTTTTTCGGCTTCCATTCGCAATAGATCGGCATACCCGATAATTGCCATGAGGATATTGTTAAAGTCATGGGCTATCCCGCCTGCCAACTTTCCGATGGACTCCATTTTTTGTGAATGGTAGAGCTGTTCCTTCAGTTTCTTTTGTTCCATTTCAGCGTTTTTAATCGTTGTGATATCACTCCAGATGCTGATGATTATCCCGCGTTCCATGCTATCCATGTGTTGCACAAGAGAAGCATTTACACTGAAATATTTTACACAGGAACCGGCTGTTTTCCGGAAATGTTCGTTGTGGCAAAAACCCTCCCGGTAAACGGTATTTGCCAGTCTTGTCCATTGTTCCGGTCCGTTACCGTCGAGTTGTTCAAGCCATACAAAAAGATTCGTTTCTATAACGTCTCTCCATTTGCATTCAAAGAGGGAACAAAAGGCATCGTTTACAACAATAATATTGTTTGTTGTGTCGGTAACGACAATGCCATCGTTTGTGGAACGCAGGAGTCCTTCAAAAAATTTGATGGTCTGGTTCGTGGTTTCTGCTCGTCGCCGGAAAATTTGGTTATTCATGCAAATGCCCTGCCGGCCATAGAATTAATGTACGAGAGAAACCTGTCTGAGCGAATTTTTGTCTCCATACGATTTAGTCATGTACTATTTCATTTACGGGAAGAGGCTTTCCAAAGTAATGCCCCTGGGCGTAATCTACGCCGATTTTCTGCAACAATTGAAATGTTTCCTTCGTTTCAACAAATTCGGCAACGGTTAATTTTTTTAATCCGCGGGCAACCTCAACCATGCCGGTGACTAAATGCTGATCCACAGAGCTATACGATAAATTATGGATAAAACTGCCGTCTATTTTGAGATAATCTACCGGCAAATGTTTAAGATAATTAAATGAAGAAAAACCGCTTCCGAAGTCATCCAGGGAAAACCGACAACCTATCGATTTAAGGGCTGCAATAAAATACTGTGCCTTTGACATATTTTCAATGATGGCTGTTTCTGTTATTTCGAAAATAAGCGTTTTGGGATTAATACTATTTTTGTCAATTTCTTTTCGTATTATGGATAATAATTCATTGTCGGAAAACGCCTTGCCGGACAGATTTATTTCCAGAAATAAATTTTTTTCATGTAATTGCAGTTCTTGCATAATGCTCATTGCATTGGCAACTACCCAGCGGTCTATTTCCTGTATAATGCCAAACCGTTCGGCAATAGGGAGGAATTTTAAAGGCGGGACAAGTTCCTTGTTTGCTTCGGTAAGGCGGAGTAATGCCTCATAACCGGCAATGGTATTATCTTTAATACTTACTATCGGCTGCAAATGCAGAACGAAATTATTTTGTTTCAGGGCATTCCTGATTCTTTGCTTCCAGTCATGCTGTGTTTCGATGTCTATCTTATGCTTCAGAGAAAAAATGCAGTCGCGATTCCGCCCTTCTTCTTTTGCGTGATACATTGCCAGGTCAGCGTTCGCCAGCAATGTTTCCGCATTGTCTCCATGAGTTGGAAAGATTGCGATGCCGATGCTGACAGTTATATGCAGCGGATTCAAAGTATCAAGAGCGAGGTTATTTCTTGTTAATTCCAAAAGCTGTTTTGAAATAAACCGAGCTTTTTCTTCTTCGGTATGCGGCAATATAATGGCAAACTCATCCCCGCCCAGTCTGGCAAGTATGTCTGTCTGACGGATCCTTTCCTTCAGGATATCGGATAGTTTTATAAGCAACTCATCTCCGTATTGATGGCCAAGGGTATCGTTAACATACTTGAAATTGTCTAAGTCCAGAAACAAGAGCGCTCCTTTTGTATGGTTTCTCTGTGCCTCAAGTAGGCATCGTTCCAATTCTTCCTTAAAACGTCTGCGGTTAAAGAGGCGGGTAAGGGAATCCAGATCTGCCAGGAAGACAAGTTGCGACTCAAAGGTTTTTCTTTCAGTAATATCCCTGGCAATTCCTTCTATAGAAATAACATTTTTATCAGCGTCGAATATGGGAGCTTCCTGTAATTGCAATATTCGTACTGTGCCGTTTTTGTGGTAAATTTCAATATCATACGGCGGCTGTTTGATTCCCTTTAAATTTAATTCCGACCGTTGTCTTGCATCGTTATTTGCCGGGTGTCCGGTGAGGCATTCAAGATAACAGGCATGAAATTCATCGGGGGTGTAACCGAGAATATTTTGAATGGAAGGGCTGATATAGGTGAAAGCCCCATTGGCATCACGGGTAAAAAAGAAATAGTTGTCCTGAAGCCCTTCGACCAGTCTTCTGTATTTTTCTTCTGATTTTCTCAGTTTTTCCTCCGTTTGCCTGTGTTCTATAATCTCTCGTTGTAAGCCATCGTTGGTTTTTTTGAGTTCGGCAGTGCGTTCGGATACCAATTCTTCCAGCCGTTCGCGGTGTTTTGTCAACTCTTCTTCAGTTTTTTTACGCTTGGTAATATCGCTGAACGTAACAACAGACCCTATGATTGTATTATCTTTGTATATTGGATAGGACATATATTCAATAGGAATGCAACTTCCATCAGATTTCCAGAAAACTTCATTATCGATATGTGTCCCTTTGCCTTTTTGAAATGCTTGATAAATTTTACAATCTTCCTCCGGATAAGGGGTATTATCAATGTACTTATAATGAATAACATCATGCATTTTCTTTCCAATCAGTTGGTTTGCGTCGTTGTATCCGAGCAATGCAAGAAAAGAGTTATTTACAAATGTGCAACAACCTTCTGTGTCCAAACCGTAAATAGCTTCCCCTGTTGAATTAAGCAAAAGCTGTATCTGCTCATTTTTCCCTTTTATTGCTTCTTCAATCATCCTGCGTGACGCCAGTTCCTGCCGGAGTATTTGGTGTTTTTCCTGCAATTCCCTTGTTCGCTCGTTTACCCTTTGTTCAAGCTCCGCATTGAGTTTTTTGAGGGATTCTTCTGTTTTTTTCCTCTCGGTAATATCCTGAAAGATGCCGAACATCTTTTCCGGTTTTCCGTCACCGTTAAAATGTATTTTTCCGATTGCATGCGCTATTCTTTCCGAACCGTCTTTTCGTATGATACGATATTCGATGTTAAAAGGATGCTTACGTTGGAGTGACTCGTTAACGATTTTTTCAAAAAATATTTTGTCATCGGGGTGTACTTTTTCGAGAAAAAATTCATAGGTTGGCGAAATCTCGCCCGGGGCAAAACCCAATATACGATATATTTCTTCCGACCAAAAAAGTTTCCCGGTATCAGGATACCAGTGCCATGAACCGACGTGTCCTGCCTCCTGTGATTGCCGCAACCATTCTTCACTCTCTTTCAGCGCGGCCTCTGTCTCGATGGTTATTTTCGCCTGCTGGATAGTGAGGAGAAGATGGTCAATATCGAGAGGCTTCACCTCATAAGAAACGACATTTTTTTGTTTAATAGCCCTTATTGTGCTGTCAAGCGTTGCATGGCCGGTTATATAAATATATCTGGTTGCGGGAGAAATGGCCGCTATATTTTCCACGAGTTCCGTGCCTGTAATGTCGGAGAGTTGAACATCGACAATCACCATATCATAATGGCCGTTTTGCACAGAGATAATGGCGTCTTTTCCATGGGGGGCGCTGTCAACGGCATATCCGTTTATTTCCAGGATATCTCTGATGTTTTCCTCAAGAGGATGATTGTCTTCAACAATAAGGACTTTAAATGTTTTTCCCATTTTTTATCAGCTTTGCAGAAACCGGAACAATGTCTCCCCTACATTGTTTTTTCCTGTATAATATTCAGCAGCCTGTTAATGTTTAATGGTTTTTCCAGGCAGATATACGCGCTGCTTTCCAGGGTTTGATCAACAATGTCCCCTAATTCCTCCCTGTATCCTGTTACTAAAATTACGACCACAGAAGGGCGTACGGCCCTTATTGTGAGGTACGTGTCCAGTCCGTTCAGGGCGGGGAGTTTCATATCCAGAAGTATGACATCAAAAAAGTTTTCACGGGACAGTTGTATTGCAGTTTCACCGTCATTCGCGGATTTAACATTATACCCTTTTTCCCGAAGAAGGTCTGACAGATTTTGGCAGAGATCGTTGTTATCATCAACGATCATAATAAATGCCCCGGTTTCCTGAGTATATTCAATAGTTGTGAAAAGCTTCCCGAAATCCAGAGGTTTATGAAAAATGGCAAAAGCGCCCGTCTTTAACGCCTCCCCGATAAGTTCCTCAACGGCATAGGCGGACATCATAATAACCGGCAATTGAGGGTCAATCTGTTTGAGCATTTTATAGGTATCAACGCCGTTCATAACCGGCATTTTAATATCAATTAAAGCGAGATCAAACGAGCGTTCTCTTAAGGCCTCCATAGCGGTTAATCCATCATGAACTGCAACTGCCGAATAGCCTTTCGACTCCAAAATATCTATGCAATTCATGCAAAAGTCTTTGTTATCATCTACTACAAGAATCTGTAGTGTTTTTTCAACAGTACTTCCTTGTAACATGTATTCCTCCTGTAATGCTGTATGTGAAATTAGGTTGAGTTCTTAAACGACAAGAAACACAACGCCCTTTTAAGTAAGGATATAGTATGGATTACAGCGGGTGTCTCCATCAATAAGCCTCCCTATATCTCCCGTAAGCGCCAAATTATTTTATCGACACTTTGTATGCAATACAAAATCCTCCCCCTGCCCCCTCCAAAGGGGGAGAATGTCCCCCGCTGGCGGGGGTGCAGGGGGTGGAATTGAACTTTTAAGGGTACGATACATTATCATATTATAGGCAATTGTATAATAAAAGCCGCGCCTTTTCCTTTTTCCGATTCTACAATGATTGTTCCATCGTGTCTTTCGATTATCATTTTACAAATAGTCAATCCGAAACCGATTCCGGTAATTTTTGTGCTAAAAAGGGGCTCAAATATTCTTTCCCTGTTTTTCGGCGCAATCCCGGGCCCCGTGTCATGAAATCGTATTTCGATATATTTATTTCCTGAAATATCCTTTTCGGCTTCCTGCGCAGAGATGGATAATATTCCGATATTATCCATTGCCTGAATAGCATTTACGATGATATTGTTGAAAACCATTTCTAACTGCTCTTTGTCTGCCTTAATAATGGTATCTGATATATTTTTAATGACAGTAATCGTTTGAGGCAGGTTCATGGCTGTCAGTAAGGTTTCTATAACGTCGCGGAGGTTTATTGCCTCCTTATACGGTTCCTTCATTTTTACCACATCGACTAAGTTTTGTATTATCCCGGAGGCCTTTTTTACCTGTGCCTTGATACGGGCGATATGGGTCTTTATCTTATCGTCGGCGTCCTTCAGTTTCAGTTCCAAATAATAAGCGGAGCTGTCGATTACGCCGAGAGGGTTTTTGATCTCGTGGGCGATGCTGCCCGAAACCTTGCCGAGCACGGCAAGTCGTTCAGAAGAAAGAATTTCGTTTTCCAGTTGTTTTTGTCTTGTGATATTACGCCAGATGCTTACGATAATGCCTTGTTCCTGCGTATCCGGATTTTCGACAAGAGAAGCGTTTACGCTAAAATATTTAATGCCGCCGGGGGTTGTTCTCTGAAAGTTTACTTCCTGGCAAAAGCCGTTATGATACACATTATCAACTAATGCTGCCCATTGTTCGGGGGCGTTATCATCGAGCTGTTCAAGCCAGACAAAAAGGTTCGTTTCTATTACGTTTCTCCATTTTTCGTCAAAAAAAGCGCAAAATACTTCATTTGCGACAATGATATTTTTTGTGGCATCGGTAACTAATATGCCATTATTCGTTGATCGTAAAATACCTTCAAAGAACCGGATTGTCCGTTTTGCAGATTCCAGTTCGCCTTTAATGATACGGTTGTGCATCGAATGTGTTGTCAACAAGAATAAGATTTCTTAATAGTAACAGCACTGAATTTATATTCCGGCTGTTTTGAGTGAATATCATATACATTATTTATTACGAGATTTGCCAATCTGCCGTCTTCAATATTTATAGCATTGCCGTAGTGTATCGGCATATAAACGGTTCCCCGGAGCACGCGATCGGAAATATGAGCAATGCCCTTTGTCATGCCCCGGGAAGATGCAACCTCAACGGTGTCTCCGGCGTTTATGTTGAAATTCGCGGCGTCATGGGGGTGGATTTCCACAAAATTGTCAGGAGCGTTTTGGTGCAATTTCGGAATACGTCCGGTGCGGGTGCGGGTATTAAAATGCCATTGCTGGCGGCCGGTGATAAGAACAAAGGGATATTCTTTGTCAATGGTTTCTTTCGAAGCCGAGTATTCGCGCGGCAACAGTGCGGCGCGCCCATCGGCCCTGGGAAAGTTTCTGTTGGTAAATAAACGCGGCGTTCCCGGATGATTTGCTTCAGGGCAAGGCAGTTGAGGGCCGACTTTTTTGCGTAATCGTTCATACGTTACACCGTTCATATCACAAAGACGTCCTTTGGTTATTTTTTTTAACTCTTCAAAGACTTCTTCCGGCGAAGAATAAGGGAATTGTCTCTCGAACCCCATTGCACGCGCTATAAGCCACAAAATTTCGCAATCCGGCTTTGCTTCGCCGGGAGGATCGATTATCTTTTCCGCAAGTTCAATCCGCCGCTCTGAAGAAACAAACGTGCCGGTTTTTTCACACCACTGGGCTGCGGGCAATACCACTGTCGCTAAATTGCTTGTTTCGGTAGGATGAAAGATATCCTGAACAATGAGCAACTCCGCCTTCATTAAACCTTCCAGAATCCATTTTGTGTTGGGCAGCGAGGCGGCAGGATTTGTTGTAATGCTCCAGAAGGCGCGCACGTCGCCTGTGTGAAGTCCTTTGATCATATCTATTACGGATCTGCCGGGTATCGGCTGGAGCTTGTCTATCGAAATGCCCCAGAAGTCGGCGACTTCCTGCCGGTGCTGAGGATTTGCCACCATTCTCATGCCGGGCAGAAGATGCGATAATCCTCCTATCCAGCGGCAGCCCAGGGCATTGCATTCACCGGTGATTGAAAGCGGTCCTGCGCCGGGCCTGCAAAAATTATTTGTCAGAAGCCATAGGTTATGGAGTGAGTTGTTTTTAAACACGGCCTGTGTGGAGTGGTTATATCCCTGGAACCAGAAGGTCAGCATTGCCTTTGACCGGCCAATGGTTCGTGCCGCGTCGATGATGAGTTGTTCGGGGCATCCTGTGATTTCGGAAGCTTTCGAAGGGGGATACATCTTTAAAAGTTCTTTAAGGTCTGCAAGACCTGACGCATATTCTTCCACCTTTTCTTCGTTGACAAAACCTTCTCTCAACAAAACATGGGCGAGTGCATTATTTAGCGCGACATCCGTTCCCGGTCTAATCTGCAGATGAATATCTGCTATTGCGGAAGTTTCCGACCTGCGCGGGTCAACAACAATCACTTTAGCGCCGTTTTTCTCCTTTGCCTGGGCAACTCTCATGAATAAGGCCGGCACGGACACTGCCATGTTATTGCCTGCAATAAAGAACAAATCCGCCATTTCTATATCATCATAACACGCCGGTGGAGCATCTGCCCCGATAGTTGAAACAAAGCCCATTGCCGAACTTGCCATGCAGAGACGCGTGCTGGATTCAACATTGTTGGAGCCAATGGATGCCTTCATCAGTTTGTTCATCAGATAGTACTCTTCGGTCATGCATGTCGCGCCGCTGTGAATGGCGACTGCTCCTGGTCCGTGCGTTTCTATGATTTTCTTTAACTGTGCGGCGATATGGGAGATTGCTTCTTCCCATGTGACAGGGGATAATTTTCCGTTGCGCCGGATCATTGGTTTTGCCAGCCTTCCCTCCGCGGTAAACATGGGAACGGAGTTGGCAGGAAGCGTACATATCATGCCGTTATTGACGGGATGTCCTTCCATTCCTTTGATTTCAATGATCTTTCCTTTGTCTGCCCCGACCATTAAGCCGCAGCCAAAGCCACAATAAGGACACGTTGTTTTGTGCCATTGAATTGTCATTGTATGCAATACTCCGTTATTTTCTAATTTAAGAATCGAGTATTTTTCTTACATTTCTCAATAATTTATCAGGCGCAACGGGTTTTTGTACGAAAAACAATCCCCGTTCAAGTATTTCTTTATTGGTGATGACATCCTCAGAATAGCCGCTCATAAACAATACCTTTGCATCAGGTTTTGCTTCTTTAATGATATCGTATGCCTCCTTGCCTCCTTTTTTCGGCATCATGACGTCAAATAACAGCATATCGATATTTTCTTTGTTTTCTTCAAACTTCTTAATCGCATCCTCTCCGTCCACAGCAGAAATTACTTTATACCCTTTATGCTTTAACAATACTGCCACTACTTCTCTTACACCTGCCTCGTCTTCAGCAAGCAGTATTGTTTCTTTGCCGGCAGTGGGAGTTTCGTCTGATGCTGTTGCTCTCCTTATTGCTTCCGTTTCTTTTACTTTGGTTTCCTTTGCCTGCAGATAGAGATTAACGGTTGTTCCTCTATTCGGTTCACTTAATACTTCTATATGCCCGTTATGCTGTTGTATTATTCCATACGCTATCGAAAGGCCGATGCCTGTGCCTTTTCCCCTTTCTTTGGTGGTAAAAAATGGCTCAAATATCTTCTTTTTCGTCTCTTCATCCATTCCCGATCCGGTATCGGAGACTGTTATTACGCCATATTTTCCCGCCTTGCCAAGGCCGTGTTTTTTCGCAGAATCATTGTCCAGATCCACAACCTTTGTGCTTATGGCAAGATGGCCACCTTCCGGCATTGCATCTACTGCATTGCTTACAACATTCATTATTACCTGTTCCAGCTTATCGCTATCTGCCATTATCAGATGATTTGCGGATGTAAGATGTGTCGCAAATGATACTGATTCGGGGGCAATTCTTGGAATAAATATTTTTATATTTTCTATGACTTTATTGAGGTCTGATGCAGCCAGGCTCACGGGTTGTCTTCTGCTGAAGGCAAGAAGGCTTTGGGTCAAATCCGTTGCTTTTTTCGATGATTCGAGTATTTTTTTAAGGTATTCCTGCACCGGGTCGTCCTTTTTTATCCTCATTTCGGCAAGATTTGTGTATCCTATTATTGCCATAAGTATATTGTTAAAATCATGCGCTACTCCTCCGGCGAGTCTTCCGACAGATTCCAGCTTTTGAGAATGATAGAGTTGTTCTTTCAGTTTGTTATTTTCTTCTTCATCGTGTTTTAGTTTTGTAATATCACGTGCAATTGCATAGGTTATTCCTTGTTCGGGAATTGGGTTGGCTGTCCATGCAAGCCACTTATATGAACCGTCTTTGCAGAGGTACCGGTTTTCAAAATTAATTACTTTTATTCCCAGAGAAAGGTTTTTTTCAATTACGTCAATCGTTTTCGCTCTATCATTAGGATGAACAAAATCAAGAAAAGGTTTTCCAAGGAGTTCTTCATCGGGAAAACCCAGGGTTTTTCTAAAAGCAGGATTAATTTTTATAAAATAGTTGTTAATAATATTGGCAATGCAAATCATATCAATAGACAGCTCAAAAATTCTTTCAAGTTCTTTTGCCCTTTCGGCAACTTTTTGTTCCAGCGTTTCATTGAGATTTCTGAGTTCTTTTTCTGCCCGTAAGTTTTCTTCTTTCAACCGAATTACTTCAAATGCGCTCTCAAGAGTCTTTATGAGTTCTATTTGCTTAAAAGGTTTTACCAGATAATGAAATGCGCCTCTTTCAAATGCAGACACAACGCTGGAAACATCCGCAAATGCTGTTATGAGGATGCAATTGCAATCAGGCTTTATGTTCTTTATTTCAGACAAGAGATCAATGCCTGAAATATCAGGGAGCTTTACATCTATCAGCGCTACAGGAACATCAAAGACCATGATCTTTTCCACCGCCTCTTTTGCATTGTGCGCCACCACAGCTTTGTAATTATGCGCCTCAAGGAGGTCTGCTATGTTTTCTGCAAAGTCATTATTATCGTCCACAATCAGGACGCAGCGTTCAGCAGTGGTATTTTGTGATTGCCGGTTTTTGTTGTTTAGCATAAAAATTATTTTTTGTTGTCAGTATATTATCAGGCAGTAAGTTACCGTATGAATTAAAAGAAAAAAGAGTATTGTCGTCAAAAACGTTCTCTTTGATCTTCGCACGGAAAATAGCATAAAAATACTTAAGGATGTATTTTACTAATGAAAGGGCTTTATCGCAATTCTTTAATATTTGTGCAGTTGGGAGCCTTCTGGTTGCTATCCGTATTAAAACGAAGGAATTTGGAACCCTGGAAGCATTCACAAATTTTTGCAAACCCACCATTAACAGGGGGGAGTTGTTAAATTAGGCATTCGGCAACTTTTAACAGAGTAGGGTGGGCATCGCCCACCAAAAATAAACAACATTGGTGAACAATGTTTTGGTGGGCGATGCCCACCCTACAAAAATTGAAATTCCTTAAAACGTCAAATTATTTTTAATACCCTTCTAAAGAGGCACTTTTTTTGATAGAAGAGGTAATCACTTCTGTCGCAGGCATTGGCCGCCCAATATAATACCCCTGTGCATAATTTATTCCATATTCGCGTAATAGCGCAACGGTGTTTTCGCATTCCACATATTCCGCGATGGTCTTTTTATCAAAACCGCCTGCCAGTTGAACGATGGATCTTACCAAATGCTGGTCTTCTCTGCTGTTTGGCAGGTTCTGGATAAAACTCCCGTCAATTTTTAAATATTTTACCGGAAAATGTTTTAAATAGCTAAAGGATGAATATCCACTGCAAAAGTCATCAAATGCAAATTGACAGCCCAGATCGCGAATCGAGTCAATAAAGTATTTTGCCTTTATTATGCTCCTGATAACGGCCGTTTCTGTTATTTCAAATATAAGGGTCTCGGGGTTGATAGAAAATCTTCGTATGCACTCTTTTAACAGGGGCAGCAATTCTGCATCTGAAAATGCCATTCCGGAAAGATTAATTTCAAAAGTCTGCCCTTTTGTTTGGGAATGGTGGTCATGGATAAACTTAAGTGTGTTATGGATTACCCATCGGTCTAATTCATTGATAAATCCATAACTTTCTGCTGTCTTGATAAAACTGCCGGGGCAAAGAAGGCTGCCGTCTTCATTAATCATCCGTAATAATATTTCAAAACAGGTGATCGTGTTATGCTCAAGATTCATTATCGGCTGCATAAACAGTGAAAAACTATTGTTTAACAGCGCTTTTTTCAACTGAGTTTTGGTGTTTAAGATCGTGGTTTTTTCGTATTTTTCCATGCAGGAAAAAAACCGTATCGTGTTTTTCTGCTCTGCCTTTGCCTTATACATGGCAAAATCGGCGTTGCTCAGCAATTCCTCTTCCGTTTTTGCATTTTCAGGATACAGCGCTACTCCAATGCTGGCGCCGATATCGAGCAATGTTAGCATTGCATCGTTCCTTACATATTGTCTGATCCGGTCATGAATCTCTTCGGAAATTTTTCGTGCCTGTTCACCATTGACATGGTGAAGAATTACCGCAAATTCGTCTCCTCCCAGCCTGGCAGCAGTATCGGTTTCGCGCAACCGCTCTTTTAATAACAGGGCGATAGTGATTAAGAACTCGTCTCCCACATGATGTCCGTGAATGTCATTTATGCTCTTAAAATTGTCGATATCGATAAATAAGACTGCCCCTCCTGTGCCATACCGATGGGCGTCTGCCAGCCTTTTTTCCAATTCACCGGAAAAACTCCTGCGGTTGATGAGCCCGGTCAGGTGGTCTTTTTCCGCCAGATAGACCAGTTGTTCTTCATGATTTTTCCGTTCCGTACAGTCTTCCTTAATGGCAATAAAATGGGTAATTATCCCATCATGATTCTTTACCGGAGAAATGGAAGCACGTTCCCAGTATAATTCATTATTTTTTTTCTTATTCACCAGCTCTCCATGCCATTCTTTTCCGGAGAGTATGGTTTCCCATAAATCTTTAAAAATTTCCTCCGGCATTTTGCCTGATTTCAGTAAACGCGGGGTTTTGCCAAGCACTTCGTCTTTTGTATAGCCTGTTTGCCCCGTAAATTTTGCATTTACATATTCAATTGTTCCCCGAAAATCGGTAATGATGATGGAGTTCGGACTTTGCTCTACCGCATGAGACAACGTACGTATTTTTTCTTCGGTATGCTTTCGTATCGAAATATCTCTGGCAAGGCAGGCGTAATAATTCTGTTCATATACCTTGAGGCTTCTGATGGTTATTTCGACGGGAAAAATCTCTCCATTTTTACGAATACCTTCCGTTTCAACGGTTTTTCCCTGCGTTAATAAGGCAAAAGGGGCGTTTTCTCTGTATTGAACATTGATATGCTCAAACAACAGTTCAAACAGGTATTTTTTCTGTAATTCATCTTTTCCGTAGCCAAAAAGATCCTGTATTTTTTGGTTGCTATCGATAATAACTCCTTCGTTATTTGCTATTGCAATGCCGTCAAAAGAGGAGTCATAAAGGATGCGATATCTGGTTTCTTTCTCCCATGCAGATGTTGCTGCATTCTTTATTCTTGTAATCAGCCGTGCTATGTAAAAAGAGGCATATCCTGCAAGAAGCATTAAAAGGAAGGAAATTCCATACATGCTTCTATGGAATGCCGGTATAGTTACGTGTGGTTCTCTCACAAACAGATAGTGGAAGAAGCTTGCCGTTCCAATAATTAGGAGAAAAAATGGGATAAAAATGATGCAGAAATGTTTTAAAAAGGATGATTGTTGGCTATGATTGCGCACTTTTTTCCTTCGGGATGTTAATTTTCTTCCAGGAGACCTATTACTTTGTCGATGAGTATTGAGGGCAAAACTGGTTTTTTTAAAAACAATACATTTTTGTTCTTCATCATTTTTTTATCGATTACTTCATCTTCCGAATACCCACTAAGAAATATGGTCTTTATCTCCTGTCGTATCCTGATGATATCATCATATGCCATTTTCCCGGTTTTCTTCGGCATTTTTATATCCAACAGCAAGAGAGCGATGTTTTCCCTGTTCTTGTAAAACTTTTCTACGGCATCTTCTCCGTCGATTGCCAGGAGGATTTCGAACCCTGCTCTTTCCAGTGATGTCTTCAAAATGTGCCGTATGGCTTCTTCATCATCCGCAATTAAAATAAGCCCGTTGCCTGTGGCTCTTTTTTCTCCGGCTTCCTCATGGAGCTTTTCCCCTGTCAATGAAGATTCGGCGACAGGCAGATAGATATAAAAGGTTGTCCCCTTGCCGGGTGTGCTGTGAACATCGATAAAGCCTTTATGGCTTTTGACAATTCCATAAGCAATAGAAAGGCCGAGTCCCGTTCCTTTGCCAACCTCTTTTGTGGTAAAAAAAGGATCAAATATCTTTTCTTTCGTTATTGTATCCATGCCTGTGCCCGTATCCGAAACGGAGATAACCGCATATTTTCCCACTTTTCCGAAATTATGTCGGAGAATAAACATCTTTCCTATTTTTTCAATGTCGGCGGAAATAGTTATTGTTCCACCATCAGGCATGGCATCAACCGCATTCGCGACAAGATTTATAAGCACCTGTTCAATTTGTCCGTAATTAGAAAGCACCCTTTGATCTTTTTCTAAAAGCAGCAGACTATAATTAACATTACTTTGTTAAAAAAATTAAGCGGCGATTTTTTTCTTAAGCCGAGCGGATTTAATTTTAAAATATTTCTGAGAAAGTTTTTCGTTCTTTGATAAAGCATGTGTAGATGAGAATTCCAAAAGAGAATTAATTGCCTTCTTGAATTCATTAAAGGTT
>VGXV01000058.1 GCA_016873165.1 Planctomycetota bacterium
GAGGCATTGCATATTCAAAACCTCAAGGCAAGAAATATCCCTTGGGCTATGACTCTTTAATACCTGATTTCTAAAGAACTCTTTAACTTTTTTTTAAAAAAGCTGGACATAGAATGTCTACCCACACTATTCATTCAAATTAAAAATAATGTAACACCTTAGTTTTTTGAAAAGTGTGCCACCGATAAGATCCGTAGGGGCAACCTGTCTCTCGGTCAATCGCAAACAGGCCGCTCCTATGGAGCTATTTACCCTATTGAATTTTATTGCGCTACAAACAGATCACCCCTAACAGGGTTATATCCCCCTCGATTTTTCAAAAAACTCAAGTGTTACAAAAGAATCATCTATAAAGAGGAGGCAACTTTTAATTCCATGATTTTTGAAGGGTGGTTGTGTCCGTGATCGAAAGTGAGCAGCAATGTATTGTCGTCCGGATTAAAGGCAACTCCTTCAGGTTTTAGATTTTCAAAATGCCTCATATGGTTGAGGGCATCTTCGCGCATATCATATATCCATAAATCACCTGTCTTTTTATTTTCACCATTTATTTTCACCTTGCAGTATGACAGTATGTATAAATCGTTCTTGTATACATAGAGGTCAGATATGCCGGCAGGCGTTTTCGTACGATCGCTTTGTAACGCAAATTCTTTCCAGAATTCTATATTTCCATCTTCTAACAATTCTTTTTCAAAGACTTCCTGAAGATTATTGATTTTCAGGACAACTGCTTTTTCATTATGAAGGGGCCATTTAAAACCAAAGTACAAAGACCCTTCATGGTAAAACATTCCTTCAATATTGATTTTTATAGTAGTGTCCCTGTAAGTGATACATTGTACCCATTGTGCTTTTTTGTTTTTTCCGGCAGCGGCCTTCAGCAGGTCGTATAAATAAACTTTCTTATCCAGCACAAAAGAGTTGCCGTTCCGTTTAATTTTAATGAGAAGTTTCCTTTCATCCGGAATATTTCCACTGTCATCATCGTCACCGCCGCTTTGTGAGCATGTAACAAAGATATTTCCTTCATCATCGGTGGCAATAGCTTCCATATCATCTATTTTATTCAAGCCATCTATATAAACATCATCATCGATGTTTCCTTTATTATCCATCACATAGAGTATCAATTGATTGTTTTGTGTTGTATCACTAATAACAAGGTATTTCTTTAAATCTTTCAGATATATAATGCCGGAGGCTTCGATGTTAACAGCTCTTGCCAGGGATGAATCTGTCTTTATGGCAACCGTTTTTTCGGAATTACTATTGATGGCGTACTTTTCAGAGCCTGCTGAGTTATTGTTTTCCGGAAAAAAGTTGTTCTTCACTGTTTCCGGTATATTTTTATTTGTTTCGTGTTCAATACTTATGATGACTTTTTCACCTAACAAAAGGCGGTTGTCTTCAGGGATTTTCACAAGCACCTCTCTGCCATAGCAGGGTTCGGAACGCCTGTTCCAATTTCCTAATCTTTTGGGGAATTTGATAGTTCTATGGCCTACGCTTACTACCTCTCCGTTAAGCTGATTCGAAGGGTTTGAAACGGAAACAATTTTTGCTTTTTGTCCAATGTAAACCAGTGTAGACATATCCTCGCGTATATAGCCGGTTATATGCCCGGGAGAGATGGTATGGATTTTCAAAATGGCATCGTAGGGAGAAATTTGCTCGCCCGTCCTGCAAAGCACTGCGCCAATCTTGCCTGCAATTTGAGAGAAAACGGAAAGTTTCTGTTTTTCTTCTCCTAAAAGTTCCAATTCTCTTTCGAGCCTTTGTATATGGGTTTTAAAGGGATTTTTGTCCGATCCGGAATCGCCATGGTTTTCTTGTGGCAGAACTTCCGTTTTGATGTGTATCGGAGGTTGATCGGCAGTTTTATTCGCATACGTAAAATATTTCTGCAGGCTTTTTAGTTCTGAAACGAGTTCTTTGTTGACACTATATTGCGCCTGCAGTTCTTTTAATTTATAAGAAATATCATTTATTTCCTTGTCTAATTCACGGCTGATGAGCATTACAAGAGGATCTCCCTTATTGACGGATTGACCGGGAAGAACATAGATTTTTTCCACTTCTACCGCTCTGTCTGAATTAATAATAATTTCTCTGGTCTCGGCAATGCCACAGAATTCCGTTGATGTTCCTTTCTTGTAATGAACTGAAATTATCACAATTATTGCGATTGCTATGAACCAGGAAATATAGAGGGGTTTTATGTTTCTCATATTAGTTGTGTAAGGGATATGTATAAATATCTCATTTCATCGGTTGTCAAGAGGTATAAGAACAGGAGTCTCATGTTTATCCTGACCGTATCTCCATTTATAACTCTACCGTTCTCTCCTGTAATAATAAATGAACCCCTTTGATCGTTTCTATTTTTTTGAGTTCTTCTATAAAGTCGTCATTACTTTTTCCCCGCCTAAGTTTTACATGATAGGCATAATCAAGGCGATTGCCTTGCGCCATATCACGGAGGGTAACGAGCGCAAAAATTTTACAATAGTTGTGAAGGACTTTTTCAAGCATATCCTTTGAGGAGGGATTATTTTCGAGGTTGAACCGTAACATGCCGTCAAAATAGTTGGTTTGTCCGAAAGGCGAAAAATACAGGATAACAGCAATAGCACAAAAACCGATAGTGCCGCCTACTGCAATCACATACCCTTTGACTCCTACGGAAATTCCCGCCGCAAGTCCCGCAAATATAAAGATAATATCCCTTGGATCTCTGAGGCTGGTTCTGAACCGAATAATTGCCAATGCGCCAAGCATGCCAAGCCCCCTTGCAAGGCTGTCTCCTATTGCCTGCATAACGGTTGTCGCTACTATGGAACTGAGAATGAGCGATTGAACAAAATTTCTCGAATAGGAAAGCCCCCGGAAGGTTTTTTCATAGGTAATTGCTATTAAGGTTGAGAGTACAAACGATAGGAGTACGGAGTAAATGATTGATATTACTGCGGGATTTGCAGAGGTTAACTGTAATTTTAAAGTATCTAACATGGCGAATGATTTATATCATCAATGAAAAAAGGAAATGAAACGTCCCCTCTAGTAAATATCGTTGTAAGTTGAATTTTTATACCAAAAATAAAGGAAAAATAATAAAAAATGTAATTATTCTATTTTTAACAGAAACCATTCAATAAGATACACATTTCTTGGTACGGCATAAAATCGCAACGATTTCCCCGTGCGTCAAGAACGCTGCCTCTCTCCAAAGGCAGTCCTTGCCCGCCGGAAGGCAGGCGGGGATCAAGTTGCTGGTTGTGAACAACTTACATTATTAATTTTATCGATAGTCATTCCATTCCAAGACTACCAATCGCATTCATTTAATAATCGCAGTTTAATAATACTATAGCTAATTTCGTTCCTATTTTGAAAATAAAAATATTCAATCACAATACAATTCTTATTTATCACAACAAACGTATTTACAATAGTATAACGAATTAAAATGACATAAGTAATAGGTTCTGCTATTCATAGAAGATAAATAGTCTGTTTGATTATATGGTATATAAGCCATTCCTATGGTAAAAATACCCTAAGAAAAGAGATGAATTATCTTCCGCGACCTTATTTTCCATTTGACAAATCTGATGCACTCAAAGTAAAATCCAAAAATCTTTTATGAATCAGACGTTCTTTTATTTATTATTTCGATTACAGGTAATTTCCTCATTATTATTGTAGAGGAATAAAAAGGGAATCCATGCCGCAAAAGTACAATTTGCGGTAAGGAGCGGACCCGCCGCTGTAACCGGGGACGAACATCACGAAATGCCACTGGAAAATCAGTTTAATCAGTTTGAACCGTTTCATCGGTTTAAATAAATTTCCGGGAAGGAGTGATTAGTAGAACGATCCGGGAGCCAGAAGACCTGCCTGTAATTGCTTCACGAAGTCTTCGATGGTAAAGAAGGTGAAGTTTGAGTATGATTATTTTTGAGAATAAACGCCAAATAGTTTTGCGTCAATAAAATAAAAAACCCATATCTTCGACATTGAAGGTATGGGTTTTTTTGTTTTGAGGAGAAAATTTTGAAAATATTAAAAACGCTTATTGCAGTTTTTTTTCTGTTATTCATTTTTTCAGATAAGACCGTGTACGCTATGCACATTACAGAAGGGATTCTTCCCACTGAATGGGTAATAACATGGTTTGCCGTATCGGTGCCTTTTTTAGCGATCGGCATTTACAAGGTAAAAAGGAAGAAAAAAGCGGTGCATAGCTACCTGCCGCTGGCGGGCATGCTGGGTGCGGCGGTCTTCGTCTTCTCGTGTTTTCCCATACCTGTTGTGGCGTTAAACGGTATGGCAACATCCCATCCATGCGGCACAGGGATGAGCGCTATTTTGCTGGGGCCTTTTGTCAGTGTTCTTGTGGCAGGCATAGCGCTGCTTATTCAGGCATTGTTCCTGGCGCATGGCGGGTTGACAACGCTGGGAGGGAATATATTTTCCATGGGTATTTTAGGTTCTTTCTCAGGTTTTTTCGCGTTCAAAATTGCACAACGCTGCGGGATGTCCCTGTTCTGGTGCGGGTTTTTTGCCGGGGTAATTTCTGACTTATTTACCTATCTGGGAACTTCCATTGAACTGGGATTGCTCGTAGTTAAAAACGGAGGTTCTTTTTTCAGAGCAACCGCTGAAATATTTGGAGTCTTTATGATGACCTCGCAGGGAGTCTTATGTGTTGTGGAAGGAGTTGTCGTTGGGTTTATTATGGTTTTTGTGTATAAAAAGCGGCCGGATATTTTACAGCAGCTTGGGATAAAGACAAATGCGAAATCTGTTTAAATTGGCGGTGAATATTGTTCTTCCCGTATATTTGTCCGGAATATTTATGTTTCAGGTACGCGCGGATAATTTTGAAACGGTGCGTGCCGCGGAATCAGAAAACCTAATGGAAAAAACAGAACAGGAACGTTCAGATGATGAAGGCGCGTGGACGGGAATCGATGTAAGCATCGTGGGAAAATATGCAGAAAAATATGGAAGACCGCCCCGCGATCCCTATATTAATACCGATCAGGGAGATTTGCTCCTTTTTGTATTTACCCTTGCAGGGGTGGTAGGGGGTTTTGTCATAGGTTTTAACGTAAGAAAGATTTTTTATGAAAAACAAGAAAACAGGTAAAGGAGCATAGCGGACTCTATGGGGTTTTTACATCACACGTTTACCGACAGGTTTGCCCAGAGGGATAACTGGCTGACGAGGATCGATGTAAGGGTCAAATTGATCTATGTCGTATCCTTGCTGGCAATAAATCTATGGGCAAAAAATGTTTCCGTTTCCCTGTCGTTCCTTTTTCTATCGTTTGCGTTTCTCCTTACCATAAAGATATCTCCGCTGGTAATGGTGAAAAATATGGCGCTTCCGATGTTGTTTGCAGTGATGATGTTAGTGGTCAAGGGGCTGCATGAAGGTGAAAATGAATGGGTATCTTTCTCCGTTGCGGGATATGTGATGGCATTAAAGAAAGAGGGTCTTTGTAGTGGATTGCAGACCGGCGGCAAAATACTCGGAGGGGTTTCGCTGGTAGTTCTATTTGCCCTGACGACCACAATAAGTCAGTTAAATGCAGGTCTTAAATGGCTTCGTATGCCGAATACCGTCCTTGAACTCATGTCGTTTATGTACCGGTATATTTTCCAACTCCTGGATGAAGTATCTGCGATCTGGTATGCGCAAAGGGCGCGTTTGGGACACGCTTCATGGTTAAAAACGATAAAATCCTTCGGGGTTTTGGGAGGCATGCTTATTATCCGTGCGGTTGAAAGGGCGGAACGCACTTCCGAAGCAATGTATGCGCGCGGCTATAAGGGGGGATGTATCCTGACCTGCCATTTAAAACCTCTGGGGAGAAATGAATATATCTGTTTTTCAGGAATAGTTTTCCTTCTTCCCCTTCTTCTTTACGCGGGAAATATAAAGATATGGTAATACTCCAGGCTAAAAATATTCATTATACATATCAGGACGGAACGCATGCCCTTCGTGGGGCAAATATGAAAATTGAACAGGGTGAATTCCTGGCAATCCTCGGACCGAACGGATCCGGAAAAACTACCTTACTGAAACATTTCAACGGGTTAATAAAAATACAGGAGGGAGAAGTATTTTTAGACGGCAAGTCATTGCGGAACTGTCCTTCCCGCGAGATAGTGCAAAGGGTGGGCATTGTATTTCAGGATCCGAATGACCAGTTGTTTGCCCAAACCGTCAGAGAAGATGTGGCATTCGGGCCTATGAATCTTGGTCTTGCAAAGGAAGAAATAGAACAGAGAGTAGAAGATGCGCTGGCATTGGTAAATATGAGCAACTATGGGGGTAAATCTGTCGGATATTTGAGCTACGGACAGAAAAAAAGGGTCTGCATTGCCGGGGTGCTTGCAATGAAACCGGAAGTCCTTTTACTTGATGAACCGACAAGCGGGCTGGACCCTGCCGGTGTAACACACCTTATGCGGCTGCTCCAGAAACTTAATGCCGAATGCGGAATTACCATTATTATGGCTACCAATAGTATTGATGTAGTGCCTGTTTACATGAGCAGGATGGCTGTGATGTACGAGGGAAAGGTGGTGCATGAGGGCACGCCCGAAAACGTTTTTTCAAAAATAGAAGAATTGGAAGAGGTGTATCTGGAATTGCCTCAGATAGCACAATTGATGAGATTGCTGAGGGATAAAGATAAAATTCCTATGGAGAAACTGCCCCTGACTATCGGAGAGGCAAGAAATTTTCTGATACGGAAACTGAATGAAAATCATGCAATAAAATTGACTTCATCGGATGTTCTGAAAGAGTAAGGTTGGTAATAAATACCATTTGATTTATTGTTGATGGAACAGGTTGTTTCTCGCGAAAAAGGGAACAAATATGTTTAAAGGACATGGCGGATATAGAAAACATAACGCCGACAAAAAAAATGATATTCTGGATTTTAGCGCGAACATAAATCCCCTTGGTTATCCTGAAGGAGTACGCAAGGCCGTTTTTGAAAATTTCAGCGATATATTGCATTATCCTGATATCGATTGTTCCGGTCTGAAAAGATATATTGCACAAAAAATCGGACATTCCGCGGATGAAATTGTTGTGGGGAATGGTTCTACGGAATTGTTTTATCTTGCGCCGCGTGCCTTAAAACCTGCAAGAGGAATTATTTTTCAGCCGTCTTTCAGCGAATTTCCTGAGGCATTGAAATGCAGCGGCGCTGAAGTTATTCAATATGCACTGAACACCGATGACTTTTCCTTTCACTATAACACGCATTACTTTGACGATGAAACGACGGGGATGCTCTTTCTCTGCAACCCGAATAACCCCACAGGATTGTTAACGGAGAAAGATACTTTATTGTCGATGATAAAACAACACCCGAAGGTAATGTTTGTAATAGACGAGGCGTTTATGGATTTTGTTGATGAGACGGAAAGATATACGCTGATCAATGAAGCGGGAACTCTGGAAAATCTCATTGTCGTAAGGTCTCTTACAAAATTTTACGGCTTTCCCGGTTTAAGAATAGGGTTTCTTGTCACTCATTCGGATGTGGCGGAGAGACTTGTGGAATACAAGGAACCGTGGACGGTCAATACCTTTGCGCAATATGCCGCAATGGTTTCAATGGAAGATGATGAATTTATTGCCGCAAGCAGGGAATTTATAAAAACCGAGCGGATATATTTGCATGATGAGTTATCAAAAATTCAGGGGCTTATTCCCTATAAACCCGCGGCGAATTTTGTCTTTGTTAAAATTAACAAAAAAGGAATAAATTCCGTTCTTTTGCGCGAATGGATGCTGAAGCGTGGGATTGCGATTCGTGATTGTTCCAATTTTGCGGGACTCAGCGACAGGTATTTTCGTGTGGCAGTGAGGACACGGGAAGAGAATGGAAAACTGATTGACGCATTAAGAAGCGTGATTATGCAGGAAACGCGTTAGCCTTTGATTTCGACTCCGCTCAGATGACAGTTCGAGTCATGCCGAGCGGAGTCGAAGCATAATATAAATGATGCGCTACAAAAAATCGGGAATGCTCCCGTTGTAAACTTATGTCACTATGTATATTTTCTTATATCGTGATTTTTTATGCAAAACAAATCAATAATGATACAGGGCACCGGTTCTCACGTAGGGAAGAGTATTCTGGTGTGCGCGTTATGCCGGATACTGAAACAGGACGGTTTCAACGTTGCTCCCTTTAAGGCGCAGAACATGGCATTGAATTCCTTTGTGACAAAAGACGGCAAGGAAATGGGACGCGCCCAGGTAGCGCAGGCGGAGGCTGCCGGAATAGAACCTATGGTGGAAATGAATCCCATTCTCTTAAAGCCCACAGGAGATTGCGGTTCTCAGGTGGTGATTATGGGAAAACCCGTTGGGAACATGACGGCAAAAGAATATTATCAGAAAAAGGGGGCGTTTGTTTCGGTCATACAGGATGCCTATGCGGTCTTACAGCGGCAATTTGACATAATTGTTATAGAAGGCGCGGGAAGCCCGGCGGAAATAAATCTGAAGGATGGCGATATCGTTAACATGGGAATGGCAAAAATGGCTTCTGCTCCGGTTTTGCTCGTAACAGATATTGACAGGGGAGGCGCGTTTGCATGGATCGTGGGAACAATGGAACTGCTGGAAGATGACGAGAAGGAGAGGGTGAAAGGCATTGTCTTTAATAAATTCCGCGGAGACAAGATTATTTTGAAACCGGGGCTGGAGATGCTTGAAAGACGCATCGCCAAACCTGTAGTGGGTGTTGTGCCTTATCTGCATGACCTCTGCATTGACGATGAAGATTCCGTTTCACTTGAAAATTACCGGGGAAATAACAATAGCAAGGAAAAGAAGTGCCTGGATATCGTAGTGCTGAAGCTGCCGCGGATATCGAATTTTACGGATTTTAACGCGCTGGCGCAGGAAGATGAGGTAGCCATGCGATTTGTGGACAATGCGGATGAGATCGGCAATCCGGATATGCTCATAATCCCCGGCACAAAGAACACTATTGGCGATTTACGATTTTTAAAGGAAAGAGGTATTCCCCAAAAAATTACAGCGCTTTCAAAAAACGGAGCAATGCTTGTCGGCATTTGTGGCGGATATCAAATGATGGGGAAACAGATTAACGATCCTCATCATATCGAATCGCAGGAAAAGAGCATTGCAGGCATGGGGTTGTTTAATATCGTTACGACGTTTGATGTTACAAAGCAGACGTTCCAGGTAAAAGCAAAGGTAGGGACGCATAAACCATTTGCCGGTGTGAAAGAAGATATTCAAGGATACGAGATTCATATGGGGAGAACAATATTTGAAGACGAATGCGATCATACACCATTCGCACGGATTACCGAACGGGCGGGAAATCAGGTTGACATCCCGGATGGATGCGTATCTCATGACGGAAATATAATAGGAACCTACATACACGGGATTTTTGACAATGATGAATTTCGTTCCGGTCTCATATGTTTTATGAAACAGAAAAAGGGAATACAGGCTGCAAATGGAAATGCAATAAAGCCGAGAAAAACAAAAGATGACCGCTATGCTACATTGGCAGAGGTGGTCAGAAAAAATATAAATATGAAAATGGTATATGATATATTGCAGATACCGCGTTCATAATGTATAAAACGTTCATCATGTCTTCTTTAAATTTTTGGTAAAAAGCATCACAAATTGGCTGAATATATCCTTATGAAAGTGGTCAATCATTTCATCTTTCATAATCCTGAGTGCGTCAAAAATATTGTATGGTTCCTTGTAGGGACGCCTTGATGTAAGTGCGTCAAGGACATCTGCAATGCTGGCGATACGGGCATAAAGATGGATTTCATTTCCCCTCAAACCATTTGGATATCCTTTCCCGTTCTCTCGTTCATGGTGTTGCATTACAATTATCTTACATTCCTCACTTAACTGATTCGTTTTTTCAAGGAGGTTGTATCCCTTTTGCGGATGCGATCGTATAATCAGCCTTTCTTGTGGCGTTAGCTTATCCGGTTTTTTTATTATATTCGGATCGATATCCACCTTTCCAAGATCATGAAGAAAAAACCCGGCGCCCAACTCACGCATTACATTCGGGTCATATCCCTTTAATAGTTCTTTGGAGAGCATTATGGCAAAAACCCCGACATTTACCGAGTGGGTATAGGTATAAAAATCATGAGAAGTAATATTCAGGAGGTACTTAGAGGTGTCATTATTGCCGAGAATTACATCAACTACTTCATAAATATTCTTTTTCCCTTCTACAATATTGTCCGTCGTGGGATTTTCAAAAATGGTATTTACAATTTTTAGTGAATAATTGTAAACAGCTTTTGACCGTTTTTCCGGCGGAAGTTTTTCATTATGAACCGCTTCCCTTAACTCGCCGGAATCAATCTCTTTTGCTTCCATGCTCTCGGGTTGCGTAACGTTCGTATTATCTTCTTTCTTTTCCGCAATTTCTTTGTTTGACATTTCCTCAAATATATAGGTGCCTTTTGAGGTGTCAATTACCACTTCCTTAAAACCGCTTTTTACTATCTGTTCAATCTGCTTATCAGACGAAATCACAAAATTATTTTTAAGGAAGGGATGGCTAAACCATCCCGAAGGCAATTCAACGTACATTCCTACCTTTAAATCGTCTGGAGAATATTTTTTTTGCATTATAAAACCCTTTTGTCTTGTCGTAACAAACAGCAATAATACATTTAACCCTTAAGCTATTTTACAGAGGCATAAAAATTTCTTCTAAAGATTTAATCAAATTTAAAAAGATTTTTTCCTCTTAAAAGAAATGTTTCTAAATAAATATTTTATATAGATTTGTCAAGGAAAATAGATATCACTGAGTGGTATTCAATTATATACATGATATTTTCCAGATTCTTTGCCCAAAATGTTCAAAAAGCGGCAAAACCGCAACCAAATCCTCCTTAATAAATGGGGATATAGGGAAGCAAGAGATATACAAAATTAAGAAGTTTTTGCAGAGGTGTCTATAAAATGGTAATGATAGGGTTGCATGGCTGTAGAGACGCATAGCAATGCGTCTCTACATTGCCATCCATAAAGAAACCAAGCAAGAGGTGGCAGTTTTGTGCATTTTATTCCCCTAACGTTGTCATTCCCGCATATTTAGCGGGAATCCAGGATTGAAGGATCTCTGGTAACTAACAAAAGACTGGTTAATCTGGTTAATAAGGTGGGAAAAAAGATTGCACATTCTATAACTTTTGTTACAAGTATTTTAATATAAGAACAAAAGGCATCTTAAATAAAATATCGCATAACTACAGAATGAAAAATTATCAAAATTCCACATATTAATGAAATTGGGAATATACTATAGAAATATATTCAAAATTTTAACGCAATTCTCCCTGTTTTCGTTTGATAACTGATATTGCATAACATAAAATGCCAACATTGATAGAATAAAGATAAAAATAAATGTTAACTGTCAGAAGGTATATCGATGGGAATATTCAATAAAAAGACCCCAGAATCAAATATTGAGCAAAAACAATGTGAAGATATGAACATTGTTTCTGTGAATGAAAGACCTCGGGTTTGCTGCATCGATATTGAAGATGAGGCACAAAAAGGATTAAGGGACAAAGGGTTTAATATTTATAGTGGATCGCTTGGAAATAAAATATCTGTCCCAAATTCTAGGAGAAATGATAAACACCAAGTTCTATTGAATTTTGACTTTCCTGCTAATTTGCACGAATATGACATAATTATAATTGATTTAAATTATTACAAAACTGTTGATTATAAGAGTGAGGATCACATTAGAAATAAACATACAGGGAAAAGTGCTATTTCCCTTCTCAGCACTTTTCCTGAAACTGTTTTTGATCCTAGGCCATTAAGCAGCCTGTTACTGAAAAGGAGGTTGCAAGAAATCGGAGATAGGCCTCATATGATAATTGTTTTTTCAACGGACAATTATTCAGTTGAGTATGAATCTATTAAAATTCATGAAAATTATGTAGAGAGACAAAAAGTTGAAAGCTATGGCATATATTCATTTTGTGACAATTCTCCATTATCGGAGCCAAAGTTCGGAAAAGAATTAATTAGTTTCAATACACGTGAAGATTTAAAAAAACTTTTAGATTCTCAACTTCCTACAACAACATACAATCAAACTTTTTACCATCCTACAAAATGGGAAAATGGCAAAAATGTACCTAAAGAAAACTGGTTTCCTTTAATAAAGAATGCAAATGATGAAATAGTATCTATTTGCAATTCAACTTCTAAATCGATCATTTTTTATTTTCCACAATTTGAGAACAAACAAATATTTTTGTGTGAGTTCCTCACGAAAATAGCTCCTGAGCTCATGCCAGAATTGTTTCCTTTTTCAACTACTTTTAGCTGGACTGAGCATAAAGATTATTGGCTGCCTAATCATAGTGATTTGCTTGAAGAAAGGAGATTGGTCGATGAGGAGTATAAAAATAAAATTACGGAAATTGACAAAAAAATTAACTCAAACAAAGAAAGTTATTTGTTTTTGCATAATATTTTAACCGGAACAGGAGATGAACTAAAAGATGCACTGATTGTTTTTTTAAGATGGTTGGAGTTTGAAAATGTAGTTGATTGCGACAGCAAAGAAAATGATCTTAATATCAAAGAAGAAGATATTCAGATTAATATAGATGACGGTTTGGTAATAATAGAATGCAAAGGTATTGGTGGCACATCAACAGACTCTGATTGCAGTCAAATTTCCAAAATAAAACATAGACGATGTAAAGAGCGAAACAAGTTTGATGTTTTTGCATTATATATCGTAAATCATCAAAGGTATTTGCCCCCCCTAAGTCGCACAAATCCTCCTTTCAATCAAAATCAAATTCAAGATGCCAAAAATGATGAACGAGGATTGTTGTCAACATGGCAAATGTATAACTTATATTTTAATGTAGAAAATGGTGTCATATCAAAAAGTGAAGCAAGAGAGGCACTTTTACGGCATGGTCTCATTGAATTTAAACCAACAAATTTGGTGTTTGTTGACGAACCTAATGAAATTTATAAAGAAGGATCGGTTTGTGTAATTAATGTTGAAAATATAGAATTGAACATTGGTGACGAGCTTATTGTTGAGAGAAATAGCCAATACAATAAGGCAATAATTAATGGAATTCGGGTTAATGATAAACCGGTAAGCAGTGCTAATTCAGGTGAAATTGGTTTGTTAATCGAACCTCCAATTAAAAAGAAATCAAAACTATGGATAAGAAAGAACAGTTAACAAGTCAGTTGAGGGGACGCGAAGAACTTCGGCGGCCTTGACGGGCAAGGTCTTGGCGCGCCCCTCACTTCCAGCGTTATGTAGGGAAATAAATTGTCTTACAATAGAACGAAAAAAGAGGCATTAAGAAAAAAATCCATAGGTGCGCTCGGAGAGCTTTTCGGTATTAAAGCGCTTGTTGACAATTCTTTTGAGAAAATAGTGAACCTCAATGACAACAAGATGAATTATCCATATGCAGATCTGTATGCTGAGAAGGATGGCACGAGATATGTCATTAGTATAAAGACCAGAAATAAATATTTTTTTATTTTCTCTCTGCGTCCTCCGCACTCTCTGCGGTGAATCCGGTTTTTTCTCCTCAACTCAAACAAAAAATATGCAACCCCCGTCATATAAGTATTCATCAGAAAGGCAGATAATTTCAAGGCCAAGGTTTAGTAAATGTTCTTTCAATCTCTGCCCGTCAGCGTGCAGTTCGATATTTCCATTAAAAAATATCCTTTTTCTCCATACACCCGCCGTGCCTCCGATAAAACCGTTATTGTGTCCTGGTATGCGTATCTCTCCCGGATGAAAATAAAAGCACGAAAAACCCTTTTTCAATAAAACTTTTTCAATCCCCTTATCGGAGGTGATATAGTTGTTTTCGCACAAATGAATAAGACTGCATCGTGTGTAGGCCTGAGGCAACGGAATAAATTCTTTCCCTTCATTTATTTCCATGATTACCGGATCGGTAAATCCCGGTTTGTGAAAAAAGAAGTCTGTTGTACTGAGACAGTTGTACTGTGTGCTGTTAGAGAGTTCATTCCCGACCTCCGTTTTTCCTTTTCGATAGGCAATGTTATGCTGTTCAAAAAACCTGAACAACTCATCCGGCGCGTTTGGAGCGACTACAAGGTGGCTGTTGTCCTGGTAGATAAAAATATCGGGAGCCCTGAAATGGAATCGTACGTCAGTCCGTTTGTTTGAAACGCAAAGACGTCCGCAACGTGTTCCTTTAAGGAGTTAATTGTCTTTCCCGATGATCTGGAATCAATTATCGCAAACATCTATCTGATACTGAGAAAATGCAGGATTCCCTGCAAACTGAACTGTGTATCCCCTCGCTTGCAGTTGCACTTTGTTGGCCTGCTTGTACCCTATAGCATAATGCATCTGCCTGTCGGAAACAGATATCCTGATATTATAGGATGTTGTTCCCTTCAGTTTTGCATGAATGATTTCTTCCCATATCTTTGTCATCACTATTTCCTTGAAAGAAGGGTGAAATGGTCCGTCTATCAGGGATTTTCCAATAACAAGTTCATCGGACGGGTGCAGTCCCATCCGTATAACAGATACGTTGCTTTTTTCAAATATACGCACGAGATCCTTTGTCCATTCTACCGCCAGTTCAAGTGATAACGGGGTATACTTCCCTTCCCGATATCTTCGCTCCAGGGTGGTACCTTTAACAATAATTGCAGGGTAAATTCGCGTATTTTGAGCGCCGAATGAAACGATATCGCTTGCGGTTTGCATAGACCGTTCGTAATTGTCTCCCGGCAGACCGATCATCATCTGGATACCCAATTCGAAACCGTATGCGCGGACCATTTGGGAGGCATTTTGAATATCCTCAGGGGTATGTCCTCGTCCCGATTGCTGTAAGACCTCACTATCAGTGGACTGTGCACCCAACTCAATGGTCGTTACCCCATATTTTTTCAACAATACAAGGATTGTTTCATTGATATAATCGGGTCTGGTTGAGAGCCTGATCCCTGAAACCCTTCCGGTTTTTACAAATACGAATGCCTCCTTCAGATATTCTTCCTGCAGATCAACAGGTATCCCGGTAAAGCTCCCCCCAAAAAAGGCGATAGGATAGTAATAATTCTGTTTTTGGGTATTGTTTCGAGGTATTGTTCTGCTATACTCCGGATAGCTTCCGGCTGCGGAATAGAATATGTCCCGCTGATTTTCTCCTGATTGCAGAAAACGCATTGATGCGGGCAGGCGAGTTCCGGGATAAATATGGGTATATTCGAATGTTTTTTCACGATATCCTCACAAAGTCATTGGATAATCTTTACCATACCATAATTTTACCGGTGAAGAAAAATATTTGAAGCAAAACGATAAAAAATAATTACAATAGAACACGGTTTTGCTTTTATACACCGGACAAAATAGTTTTAGTAGATACTGCTTCCCGTGTATTCTTTATTATTATAGTCAAATTATCTGTTTGTCGAATGCTTCGACTCCTCTCAGATGACACTCATTACAGATGACTTACCTGTCATCCTGAGCGGAGTCGAAGGGCTTTTTTTGTGTGAAAGTGCATATATATTTTTTGTAACACTTTAGCTTTTTGAAAAACCGTATATTTCTATGCAATAAGCATGAAAAGAAATACGTAGCGCGGGCGGTTTATCCCCCGCACAGGCCGACCACAAAGGTTCGGCGCTACGTTTTTCAAAAAGCTAAAGTGTTACTATTTTTTATATTTCTAAAATCTTATTTGTTTTAGCATGCATGAAAAACAAGAGAGAGTATATTAGCCGGGTCATTGCCACATGGTTTGGGTCTGGGTTCCTTCCGAAGGCGCCGGGCACATGGGGAAGCCTGGCGGCAGTTCCATTTGCTTATTTCATTTCCGTATATGCCGGTTTCTCTACATTTATCTCTGCAACCGTAGTCTTATTTATTGTAGGAGTGTGGGCGTCCAATACCATTGAAAAAAGCGCCGGAAAGAAAGATCCTGGGTTTATTGTCGTTGATGAAGTCGTAGGCCAATGGATAGCCCTGTTCCCCCTGCCCTTTCTCTATAAACATATCAATCACCATTACTTTTTCTGCTTTTTGATTTCTCTGCTAGTAACGGCATTCATTGCCTTCCGCATTTTTGATATATGGAAGCCGTATCCTATCAGACATTGGGAAAGGAGCATTCCCGGAGGTCTTGGGATTATGATCGACGATGTCATTGCCGGTTTCTATGCACTCATAATAACCACTGCAGTAACAATAGGGATACTGTTTATTTTTAATAAACTACTTTGATTTTTCCAGAATAGCAGAAAGTGTAATCAAACAAATCTGGTTTTCGATTAACCTTTTAATGCTTCGACTCCGCTCAGCATGACGAAGCTGTCCTCCTGAGCGAAGTCGAAGGGTTGTGTTTCTGACTAAAAACTTATTTGATACTTCGAAAACCAGATTTGTTTGACTATATCTTTTTAAATTCAATTGTATTTTTAAAAAACTTGCGAATTTTATAACTTTTGTTACAAGTATTTATAACAAAATAGGAATATGGATAAAGTATCTGAGAGTAAATATAAAAAAAGATGGTAATGCTTAAAAACTCTATGATAACTTGTTAATCATAAAAATAGCTACTATGGAAGAAACAGATAAAAAACGATACATTCTGGACCAATCAAATATAGAGATTGAGCATGTTCGATCATGGCCAACAAAAGTTATGGCGTTTTACGTTACTATAAACTTTGGAATCATGAGTGCCGTAATTGCCTTACAAAAATTAGACCCTCCTATACAGTTATCGTATGGTGTAAAAACCATAATAACATTAATAGTTTTTGTTCTGACATTTTTAATGCTTTATATTCTTTGTAAATCAAATAAAAATTATATTATCCACAGAGAATTGCAAATGGATCTCCAGAAAAAGTTATTCAATGATGATGAACGGAAAGAATATCGTATTCCTTCTTTTTGGTTCGAAAAAAAGGAATGTTGTAACTATATAAAATATCCAGGTTGGTTGTTTTACGTATGTTTTGTAATAATTGTTACCTTTTTAATGGTAACTGGAATATTTATAATAGGATGAAGTTGAGCGAAACAAATCGTTAAACTAACCACTTTATTAAGTGAGCTTTTAGGCTTTTTATTTCTCTTAATGCTCTAATGTATTTCTTATGATTTATTGTAATTCGGTATTGCTCATTTCAGTAGTTAAAAGTGAATAAATGATTACATAAGTAAATAGTTAATCCCCGGAATCTCTGTTCGGAGTGGCGAAAGGAGGTGGTCATATTGAAAGCTATTTTGAACATCTCCGGAGGGTGGCTGAATATTCCCTCAATTTTTTGAGTGGTGCAGGAGATTGATCCGGAGAAAAACATGAACAATCTAACGTCGTTACTTATTATAAGACGTTCCACCCTTACTTCGCTTAAAAGTATGCCCAGAAGAAAATATTGAGGGTTTGCAAATCGTTAATAGTGGATAAATCTAACAAAATTATCAATAATTTAATGGAGACGTAATGCCAACTATTTCTATGTTTTACTGAAATTCATAAAGAAGAACTTTTAGCCGATTGGGAATTGGCATCAAAAGGTGAACTTCCCTTTCCAATCGAGCCGTTAAAATAAGGAGTAAATCAATGTATTTGTCGGTAATAAGCGTAAAACCATTAGCAGATTATAAACTTTTGATTAAATTCGAAAATGAGGAAGAAAAAGTATTTGACGTGTCACCGTATTTAAACATAGGTAAATTTACAGAATTAAAAGATATTTCTTTGTTTAACTCTGTAACGGTCAAATTTGATTCTATAGAATGGCCAAATCATTTGGATATTGACCCGGAAATATTGTATGAGAGAAGTGTAAAAGTAGAAACTCAATACATAACAAATCGTTCAAACTAACTAAAACAGGAAGATGCGTAGGTTGGGCTCCTTGCCTACCGCCAGACAGGGAGGAAATGAAACCCAACGATTTAGTACCTGAATCTTGCACGAGAGGGAAGAAAAAGTAGGTGAAATCATCTGGATTACCTCATTATAATAAGGTAAGTGACATTAACCTAATAATAAGAGGAGGTAACCCAAATGGTTAAAGAG
Source organism: Planctomycetota bacterium (assembly GCA_016873165.1). GTDB lineage: Bacteria > Planctomycetota > Brocadiia > Brocadiales > Brocadiaceae > Kuenenia. The sequence goes on from VGXV01000058.1 coordinate 18,178, forward strand.
CAAGATA
>VGXV01000059.1 GCA_016873165.1 Planctomycetota bacterium
GTAAAAAACCGATACAAGAGTTAAGAGTTCCAATAGAACAATTTTCTCAACTTCAACGCATCGCCTAACAAATAAATCCAGCGGACGGCGGAAAAAAGACGTCCGCCGCCGCTGATTTCAATCGTTAGAAGGCAATGAACCGTATATTGGAGGACAGTATGAACGATAATGATTTAGAATGGATCATGAAGCAGTGTCCCCAAGACAAGCTAGACATTGTTGATCAGCAGGATACATCAACGGGGTGCGGGCGCATTCTGGCTATACAGTCGCGGTCTGGAGGCTCATATCATTTTCCCTCATTTGCAATAACTTCTCTTCGTCCCTCAGCGCGATTGATAAAATCCACGAATCTGTTCTTGTTCAACTGGCAAGGTTGCTGTAATAGTTCTCCGGTTGACTGAAGTTAACATCATATTTGATTGAGCACAACAATATTATTAAGTTAAGTGCCAGCAGCAAAAGTCTTCATTAAAAAAGGGGAAAAGGGAGTTGTTTCGATAAAGTAATCATTAACGGTCGAAGATCAGTTAAGCACTTCCGATCTTTCAAATCCGGCAAATTAATTTTTTTTTGCAATAAATAGAATAGCGTAAAACTGATCTTTGACAGTTAGAAAAATTAAATATTTAAAAAACAAGGACATAGGACTTGCAAAAAAGTTCCTGGCACTACCATTTCCATTTGTTTTTACATCTTATCCGTTTAGTTCCCGAATAGCAGGAGGAACTGCAACCCCCACAGACGAAAACGCCTTGCCGCAGGTGCCAGTGCATTCCGTCCTCAGCGCCAGTGTTTTGCTGTTATCATTAAGAATAACCTCCTGTAGAGATTTCAAATCCTGTTTAATATCTGCCCATTCAAAAGAGTGATACTAATTCGCTTTCAAATATTACATAAACATGCTATACTTCCTTCGGAGGTTAAAACTTTTAAAGGAGGGCATAGCCATGAGGCATATCACTATTGTTGGCCATTTGAAACCGGAAGAAATAAAGGAGCGAATGCTATCATCAGAGAGTCGTCAGCAATTTCAACGGTGGCAGGTAGTTTATATTGCGGCAACCCAGCATCTTAAAGCCGAAGAAATCAGCGACCTCGTGGGTGTATCCACAGGAACCGTACACCAGTGGGTACATCAGTATAATCACAAGGGACCAGATGTACTTATGCTGCAAGGACGCGGTGGGCGCAGGAGGGAGTTGTTGTCCTGGGATGAAGAGAACGAATTGCTACAAGAGTTGAGGGGAAAAGGCGAGCAAGGAGTCATAGTGATTGCCAAGACTATTCGTGAGCATGCCACAAAAAAGTTGGGGACAGAAGTCTCCAAAGATTACGCATATGACCTTCTTCATCGCCATGGATGGAGAAAAATTGAACCCAGGCCGCGTCATCCCAAGGGGGATTCAGAAGCACAGGAAGAGTTTAAAAAAAACTTCCGGAGATTGTGGCAGCCGCCGCAGAAACCTTTGCGCAGGGAGATATGAGACCGCTGAAAGTGTTTTTTCAAGACGAGGCACGTTTTGGCCGTATGAGCAACCCTGCGCGCTGCTGGGCGCCAGCAGGCGTCCGCCCTATTGTGTCAATGCAAAGAATCAGGGAATATACTTATGTTTATGGCGCTGTGTGTCCTGTGGACGGCGAGTCTTTTTCGCTGATATTGCCCTGTGCAAATACGGAAATGATGACTCTTTATTTGCGGGAGTTTTCTCACTACTACAAAGACTACCGCGTGGTAATGGTTATGGATGGAGCCATGTGGCACAAAGCCAAAGGCCTTGAGACGTTCGAAAATATCCGAATAGTATTTCAACCCTCCTATAGCCCTGAGCTCAATCCTGCGGAGCATCTATGGGATCACATTCGTGAAAACTATCTGCGAAACGAGTTTTGGCCTTCGATGAAGGAGTTGGAAAAGGCTTTAATGAATGCCCTAATTGCTATAGCTTGCAACAAAGAAACCATTCAAGCATTGGTTGGATTCCACTGGGCTATATTTTAGCGTTTGATGGAGATTTGGTATGACCTGATTTTTCAAGCCGTTTCTCCAGTTCTTTCCTCAATACCAACGCCAAGAAAAACAGCCTGCTTTATTCTTCTTACCTTTTCATTTTTTCTCAATTGATATTAACAAAAAGAATTTTATAATGGATGTTTATGAAAACGGATGTTAAAAGTATTATTGAAACTGCTATTGCGGAAGAAAAAAAGGCGAACTGGTTTTATCTTTTTTGTTTTTTTTAAAAGGAGGGGACTATGATTTACAGAGGTAAATATGTATTGTCGGGATGTGTTGTTGCAATCGTATTTCTTTTTTGTTTAACAGCGAATAGTTTTGCCGGGCCGGCATGGCACATCGAGGGTGAATATTTTGAGGGATGCACCTGCAATCCCGGCTGCCCATGCCTTTTTGGGAGCGAGCCAACCTATAAAAAATGCAAGATCGCCGGTGTTTTTCATATTGAAAAGGGAAAATACGGTGAGTATTCACTGGATGGGCAAACTGTTATCGGAATGACTGATTTTACCGCAGACCCGGACAGCAACTGGATTGTTTTTTATCTCAGCGACAGCGTTTCCGGCATTCAGAAAGACGCCTTGCTGGAGATTTTTAAAAACCGCGTGTTCAACTTTGCCGATGTGCCTTCCGGCAGGATTATTGTAAAATCATTGCCCATTCAAATAGAATCTTCAGAATGGCATAAAAAGGCAGTAGCAGGCGACAATCTTATATTGGAGGTTGAGATATTACGGGGCAAAGGGGATCCGACAAAGCCGCTCCAAATCATAAATAAAAAATTCGCAATATGGGCAAACGAGTTCTGCGCTACCTTGAATATGGGCAAGGCAATTAAACATCGTTTTCACGAGGGGAGCTACGAATGGAATTATGATGAAAGAAGCGGATTTGCCACTACGTTTAAATTTACGAGCAGTAACTGAGTTTGTCATTTACTATTTGCATTAAGAGAGAACACATGGAAACCACAACGATTACAATTTCAAAAGAAATTGTTGAACGATTGAAAATCATTGACGGTGACAGCATAGAGGCGAAACTTGTTAATCTATTAAAGAAGGGGATAGTTTCCCAATTAAAAGAGTGCGAAGATTTTATTTTAAATTATGAAACTAAATATGGGATGAGTTATGAACAGTTTAAAATTTTGTGGGGAAAAAGCCAAATTGAAAATAAATATTCTCACGAATCAGAAAGAGATTGCATGGAATGGGAGGGATTTCAGCATGAACGAGAGAAATGGCTTAAGATGTTGAGAGAATTAAAAGATTTGAAAACTTCTATATGACCGAAACCATTAGTAGTTTTTATGAAAGTGTAATAGAGTTAAAAAAGAAATACCTTCCAAATGCTGAGATAAAAATATTCTATAAGAGATCAGATAAGATTAGTTTTAGAATTTTAATAAAGGAAGAATTTTTTATTGATGTCTATCGGAATACACAAACAGGCAGGGTAGATTTTACGCTTATCAGATATGGAACCCGAATTTTTGAATATGACAATTCCAATGGCTGGCATTATCATCCCGTAGAAAATCCTGATACACATATAAGGTGCAAAGAACTTACTGTGCAGGAAATGTTTCAAAATACTTTGCAAATAATAAAAAAGTGTATCAATTTAATGTTTAGGAATTTCAATCTTTGTAGGGTGGGCATTGCCCACCCTACTCTGTTAAAAGTTGCCGAAGGCCTAATTAATATTTTTTATCTCATTCTTCAAAAGTATGTCATACAATGTATCAGTCATCGTACCTGCTTATAATGCAGAAAAAATAATCGGACAATGTCTGCAGGCCCTGAAGCAACAAAACTACCCCTCAGAGTCCTATGAAATTATTTTGGTCAATGACGGCTCAAGAGACGAAACGGGAAAAGTTGCCCAAAATTTTAACATAAAATACTTCTGGCAGGGAAATCAAGGACCTGCAACAGCCAGGAACAAAGGAGCAAAAGAGGCAAAAGGGGAAATTATTCTGTTCACCGATTCCGATTGCGTTCCGGATCCCAACTGGATAAAGGAAATGATTGCGCCGTTCAATGATCAAAATGTAATGGCAGTAAAAGGGGCTTACAGAAATAAGCAGAAAAGCATTGTCGCCCGTTTTGCCCAGCTTGAGTTTGAGGAACGGTTCGAAATGCTGAAAAAGGCGGAATCGATTGACATGGTCGATACCTATTCCGCCGGATTTCGTAAAGAGACATTCCTTCAACTTGGCGGCTTTGACACCAGTTTTCCCGTCGCGAATAACGAAGATACGGAATTATCGTACCGCATGTCAAAGATGGGATACAAAATGGTATTCAATCCAAACGCCATCGTAGTTCATTTAGGCCATCCGGACTCGATAAAAAGGTATACAAGACTTAAATTCTGGAGGGGATATTGGAGGATGGTAGTGTATAAAAAATTTCCCGATAAGATGCTCAAAGACACCTATACCCCTCAGACGTTAAAATTACAGATTCTTTTTCTGCTCATTTTTTTAGCAAGCATCCCCCTCTCTGTTTTTTTTATTGCGGGTTTATATACGGCAGTTGCTTCCGTCATCTTTTTCTTTCTCCTTTCCCTACCTTTAATGAAATTGGGAATCAGGAAAGACTGCATCATTGGCCTATGCGTCCCGTTTCTCCTTGTCCTCAGGGCAGGAGCGCTTGGTTTTGGGATGTTGTGGGGAATGGTGCGGACGCGGTTTAAGTAAAATTATATATAGACAAAAAATAATGCATTGTTTTTTATTGTATTTGTTATAATAAGCAAAAAAATTTGTGTGTTTGTCTGTATTCATGGTTAAGAGTGCCGTACAAATAAAGATCGTTTTACAACTGCCTTTCACTTTGATCTACACAGCGCGGCGTAACTACAACTAAATCCCCCTTAGAAAATGGGGCAAGGGGGTTGTAAAAATACAAAAAAGAAGGTTTACACAGTAGTGCTGTACACACAAGGAGACATTATTATGACAGAAAACACTGTCCAAATACGGTTAGACGTAAATGCCGGTCCCGATGCGGATGATGAAGAAAAAGAAAAATTACCCGCCAGTTGCGGAAAGAACTTGTCGAACACGGATTAGATTCCGTACGTTTCGCAAGTGCAGGCAAAGTGCCCTTCCCTTAGGGTTAAAGGGAGACCCCTTCACCCTGGGGACATTGCTCCTTACACTTTTAGCATCCGGCGGCGTTGTTACCACCCTTATCAATACTATCCAATCGTGGATTTCCCGCCACAATCAACGGAGTATCACCCTAGAAATCAACGGCAAAAAACTTGAAATAAAAGGCCCATTGTCAAAAGAAGAACGGCAATGGGTGGAAAATATGATTGGAGCCTTTCAGAAATAGGAACACTCCCATGGAAGAAAACCGATATGCCCTGATTATTGCCTGTAATCATTACAACGATAAGGATTTACGGAAGCTGGAGTCCCCGGTGTATGACGCCGAAGTGTTGTCCGGTGTTTTAAAAAACCCGGCGATAGGTAATTTTAACATCTGTGATCCGCTTATCAATAAACCATCCCATGAAATAAAAGTTGCCATTGAGGGCTTTTTTGCGAACCGGAGGCATGAAGACCTGTTGCTTCTTTATTTTTCCGGGCATGGAATAAAGGATGAAGACGGCCAGCTTTACTTTGCGGCTGCCGACACCAGGAGAAGCCACTTGCGCTCTACCGCTATTGAGGCGTCTTTTATAAAAGATATTATGGAAAGGAGCCGTTCGCGAACGCAGGTCGTAGTATTGGATTGCTGCCACAGCGGCGCCTTTGTGCGCTCAAAGGGAGATACGCACGCCGGCGCAATCGAACGTTTAAAGGGAAAGGGGCGGTTTGTCATTACTGCTTCCGATGCCATGCAATATGCCTTTGAAGGAGACCCTATTGAAGGAAAAGCTACCCCCTCTATTTTCACTAATATCCTTGTCGAAGGTCTGCAGACAGGCAAGGCAGACCGGGATGGAGATGGGCACGTCACCATTGACGAACTTTATCAGTATATTTATGAACAGATGGACACGCTTAAAACACCGCACCAGAAACCTGAAAAATCAGAATTCAGCACGCAGGGAAAAATCGTAATAGCAAGAAATCCTCACCCCATAGAAACGCCCTTGCCCAAAGAAATCGTAGAGGCGATACAAAGCAAACTGGTATCAGTGCGGGAGGCAAGTATTGATGAACTGAGAGTATGGCTGCAATCGGGCAACAGAGGAAAAGAATTGACAGCGCGAAAAACGCTGGAACTGTTGGCAATAGACGATAGCCGTCGGGTGTCCGAAAAGGCAAAAAAATTATTAGGTTTACCACAGAAATATAATACCACAGAAGTCGGCTCAGAAGAGCAATCCAATCCACCGCAACAAGAACCACCAGGGAATCAATCAGTTGAAATGCCACAAGTCATTACAACACCTGAAATCAAAAAAGATGAAAAGAAAAATCCAGCCCCTGTTGAAGTACCGCAAGGATATGGTACACATCCGCGGCGGATCTTTTGATATGGGCAGCAAAGATGGTGATACAGACGAATCCCCAGTTCATATGGTAAAAGTGAATGACTTTTATATGGGGAAGTATGAGGTAACGAAGGGAGAATTCAGGGAATTTTTACAGGCAAGCGAAAATTACCGTACTGACGCAGAAAGAAAAGGTGGTGATAATTGGCTTTCTCCCTTCAATGACTTTACACAACCCGATAGCCATCCGGCAGTATGTGTAAGCTGGAATGATGCTATTGCCTATTGTAACTGGAGAAGCAAAAAGGAAGGGTTAACGCCGGTTTACACTATTAAGGAAAACACAGTAACCGCTGATTTCACGGCAAATGGATATCGTCTTCCTACAGAAGCAGAATGGGAATACGCCGCACGCTCCGGAGAGAAAGGGTACAAATACAAATACTCATGGGGAAATGGAAATCCTGTGAATAAACGAGGGGGAAATATCAGAGATAAAACACTAAAACAAACGTTATCGTTGGGTGATATATGGGAGGGATATGATGACGGATATTGTTACACCTCCCCGGTAGACGCATTTGATTCCAATGAGTTTGGCCTATATGATATGACGGGCAATGTAAATGAGTGGTGCTGGGATTGGTATGATGGAAATTACTATAAAGACAGCCCAAATAATCCGTCCGGCCCTTTAAATGGTAATACCCGCGTCGTCCGCGGCGGTTCGTGGAGCAGTAAGCCGGGGGGCGTGCGCGCGGCGAGTCGCGACTACGAGGCCCCCGAGGATTCGAGCGTCATTATCGGGTTTCGTTTGTCGAGGACTTTTTAAGCTGTTTTCTATGCACTGTTACCCTTTTTCTTTTTTGCTTCTTTTTTCTTTTTAAAAAAGAAGTTTTTTTCCGTTTTTTTTACTTTTAAAAAGATATCTTTCTCAACGTAACAATGGATTTGCAACATCCCTCAAGCAATGCAGGAAACAAAAACGATATAACGGTTTTACCGCTCCTCTATGATTTCATCGTCTGGTTCAGTGGCAAGATAGGCGCTTATCCCAAAAAGTATAACTATTCCCTGGGAGAACGCGTTATCAACACCCTTCTTGACATACTTGAACGGCTGATTGAGGCTCGTTACAGCGGCAAAAAAAAGAGTCATTTTCTGCGGCAGTCAAACATTCTTATTGAAAAGTTACGCTACCTCATTCGCCTTTCAAAAGACCTTCAATGCATCACCATCAAAGAATATGAATACGCCGCAAAAAAACTGCATGATATTGGATGCATGGTAGGCGGATGGGAACAATACAGCAAGGAAAAAGAAGTTGGGGAAGAAGTATAAACACCTGTACGAAAATATATGCCGCTTTGAAAATCTGTGGCTGGCAAGCCGCAAGGCAAGAAGGGGAAAGCGGAGGAAACTTTCCGTATCGGAATTTGAATTTGACCTTGAAAATAAACTCCTGGAAATTCAGGATGCCTTAATAAAAGAAACATACCAATTCGGGGCTTATACCCGTTTTACCATTCATGAGCCGCAAGAACGGCAGATTTCCGCTGCGCCTTACCGTGACAGAGTAGTACACCATGCCCTCTGTAATATTATTGAACCCCTTTTAAACAAGGCAATGATTTATGATACCTACGCGTGCCGGATCGGCAAAGGGAGCCATAGGGCGATACAAAGGGCACAACAGTTTTTACGGAACTATTCATGGGTACTCAAACTGGATATAAGGAAATTTTTCTTTACCATTGACCATTACATTCTTAAAAAAGAATTGCAGAAGAAAATCAGCGACCCCGCGGTAATGAATTTAATCGGGAAAATACTGGATACTTACAACAGTCCACGGGAATATTATTTTTTTCACGGCAACAAAGAGGAAGCTGACATCACCCGCCCCATTGGACTTCCAATTGGCAATTTAACAAGCCAGCTTTTCGCCAACTATTATTTGAACCCGATGGACCGTTTTATTAAAGAAGAATTGAAGATAGAGGGTTATGTCCGCTATATGGATGACGCTTTGCTTTTTGCCTCTGACAAACAAACATTAAGTGATGCAAAGAAAGACATTCGCATATTTCTTGAAGCGTACCGGCTTTCTCTTCATGAAATGAAGAGTCAGGTGTTCCCCGCAAGACATGGGGTACGCTTTTTAGGGTTTCACTTGTATCCTGACAAACGAAAAATATTACGTTCCAATCTGAAACGCTTTAAGATGAGATTAAAGGCAAAAAGACGGCTTTACCGGCAACAGGACATCTCCTGGGAAAATATATTACAATCCCTGAACGCATGGTTGGGATTTGCGGATAAACAGAGAAATGTCCGTTTTATTAACGAGATTTTATCGCACATACCATTTAGCCACACGGATACAGGAAAATCATTTACTTTCAGGATTCCCTCAATTTACAATGGAAACACTTGCAAGGGGATGGGCGCAGTAAAATAACCGCGTCGTCCGCGGCGGTTCCTGGAACAATAAACCGAAGAACGTGCGCGCGGCGAATCGCAACAACGAAACCCCCGATAATTCGAACAACAATATCGGGTTTCGTTTGTCGAAGACTTTTTTTGCCGGAGTCTTTTCTTTTACGGGAGAAAAGAGTGAGCGTAAAAGTCCACGTCCGTTCCTGCCCCGAATAAATAAACCGGGGCAAAGAAGAAAAAAATCCCGGCATGGAGTAAAACTTTCGAAAGATGCCGGGATTTTACTTTCCGCGCAAGCCAGATATTCGGAATAAAGTCAATTTGAAAAAGGCAGCAACAACCATTATTATACATAAGAGAACAAAAATGAATAAAAACACAGGCAAAAACCTATTGAAAAAACTTCCGGAGAATATGGTGACAACATCGACTGATAGCGAAAAGACCTATAAAAGCATCTGCCGGATTTGTCATGGCGGATGCGGCGTTATTGTTTCCGTGAAAGGCGGCAAGGCAGTAAAGGTGAAGGGTGATCCTGCCTCACCCATGAATAAGGGATGGATGTGCGTTAAAGGGGTTATGTCTCCTGAAATAGCGAATCATCCCGATCGCCTGAAAACCCCCCTTGTACGCAAAGGCAAAAGAGGCAGTATGCAGTGGGAAAGTATTTCGTGGGAAAGGGCGCTGGATGAAATAGCCTCCAAACTGGATACCCTGAGAAAGGAGCATGGGGCAGAGTCGATTGCTCTGGGGCAGGGAACGGGACGGCACCATTACATGCATGTCGTCCGGTTCGCAAATGCGCTGGGAACGCCGAACTGGTATGAACCGGGTTTGGCGCAGTGTTTTATCCCGAGAATTACCGTGAGCAATATCATGTATGGTGGTTTTGTTGTCGGTGATTATTATGGCGACGTGCCTCCTAAATGCATTTTATTCTGGGGACACAATCCTCTGGTATCAGGACCCGACGGCGAATTAGCCATTTCCGTTAAAAGGGCGCTGGATAGGGGAGCAATCGGAATAGCCGTAGATCCGAGAAGATCGGAGACCGCACAACGCTGCAAACAATGGCTGCCCGTAAGACCCGGAACAGACGTTGCTTTAGCGCTGGCAATGATACATGTTATTATTAAGGAGGATATCTACGATAAAGAATTTGTGGAGAAATGGACGCATGGATTTACCGAACTGAAGGAACATGTGGAACCATTCACTCCCGAATGGGCAGAGGCGATTACATCAGTTCCCGCGTCTGATATTGCAAATGCGGCAAGGACATATGCCCTCAACAAACCGGCGATTTTGGAATGGGGACTCGGCATCGAGCAGAATCCGAATTCCCTGCAGACCGTTAGAAGCATTGCCATTTTACGTGCCTTGACAGGCAATATTGACAATCCAGGCGGCGATATTATCGGTAAAAATATCATCCGCAGTTATCCTACCCTCAAAGATAAACTGCCGGAAGGCATGTTGAAAAAACGTCTGGGGGCGGATACATTCAAGCTCCTGGGGGGATGGAGGGCATTCATGCCGTCTGCGCACATTCCCACATTATTCCGGGCAATGAGAACCGGCGATCCTTATCAGGTGAGGGCGCTGCTCATCTTTGGCAACAATCCTTTGACCACCGTTGCGAATGCAAGAGAGGTGTACGAAAGTTTGCAAAAACTTGAATTGCTGGTAGTTGCCGATCTTTTTATGACGCCCACCGCTTCACTGGCCGATTACGTTCTCCCCGCGGCATTCTGGCCTGAGGTTGAACAGGTGATCGGATATCCGCTGGTGGTGGAAAACATGGTTATGGCGCAACAAAAATTAACACAACATGGAGAATGCAGGCAGGACGAATGGATAATGAATGAACTCTCCAAACGGCTTCACCTGCCGGGAAGCGAAGAAAGTATGGAAGATGTAATGAATTACCAACTGGAACCTTTGGGAATTGATTATCGGAAATTAAAGGAACTGGGGTTCATGTATCCGCCGCATGAATACAGAAGGTATGAGGAAAAAGGATTCAGAACCCCCTCAAAAAAGGTGGAGCTTTATTCAAAATCATTGCAGAGGTTGGGGTATGATCCTCTGCCGACTTTCAAAGAACCGCCGGAAAGTCCTGTGCAATCCCCTGAACTGGCAAAAGAATTTCCTTATATACTGATCACCGGAAGCCGCAGAAAGGAATTTTTTCAGAGCGAGCACCGGCAAATACCTTCTTTGAGAAAACGGAGACCCCATCCTCAGGCGGAAATACACCCGGAAGTTGCAAAGGAAAGGGGAATACAGCAGGGTGATTGGGTTATTGTGCGTTCACCCCGGGGAAGCATCAGAATGAAGGCTCTGATTACGGAAGATATTCATCCGCGGGTAATAAGCGTGGAACATGGATGGTGGTTTCCCGAAAAAGAAGGGCCGGAATTTGGCGTATGGGAATCGAACGCCAACATACTCACCAACAATCAACCGCCCTATGATCCTGCCTTCGGTTCGTACCAGTTGAGAGGTTTGTTGTGTGTTATTGAAAAGGAAAAACGAGAGATAGAGGTTTGAAAAATCACAAATAGAGTTTATTCCCTGGAATAAACGGTAAAATGATTATTCCAGGGAAATATTATCGTTTGCCTGCAACAATAGTTGATTTGCTTTATCTCTTATTTAGCCCTTGCCTAAGGTCTTTTTCCCCGGTTTCCATTCTACAGGGCAAAGTTCTCCGGTCTGCAAAGCGTTAAGCACTCGAAGAATTTCTTCGACACTTCTTCCAATGCCCAAATCGTGAACAAGCTGGTATTTTATTTTTCCCTCAGGGTCAATAATAAATGTCCCTCGCAATGAAATACCCTTGTCCTCAAGCAATACTCCGTATTTCCTTGAGACTTCTTTTGTGATGTCACTGAGTAACGGATAATTAAGTTTTCCGAGATCCTTCATCCAGGCTTTGTGGGAGAACACACTATCAATGCTTACCCCCAAAACCTGTGCCTTGAGCGCCTTAAAATCACTGTCCCTCTTTGAAAATTCTGTTATTTCCGTCGGACAGATAAAGGTAAAATCCAGAGGATAGAAAAAAAGAACCACCCATTTCCCTCTATAATTATCCAAACTAAAATCTTCAAATTTTTCACCCACAACACCCTGCATTGTAAAACCCGGCGCACATTGTCCAACCTGTATGCCCATATTATACCCTCCGTTCTTTTAAATGTAAATATTACCAATCAATAATGATTACTGATTATATAGGTTTAATTATGAAAGTCAAGCGATATTTTTTGTTATTTTTTTACCACAAAAAAAGTCAAAGCCATTACTTGAAAAATCAGCGCCAGTAACAGGTAGGAATGGACATCGCCATTACGATGCAGGTAGGCAAAAACGAGAGAGCCAAACACGAAGCACTGTATTACAGATGCGAGGATTGTCAGCCATGTTGCGGGTTCATACGTCAACGTACGATTAATATTTTTCACTTCTCTTAATATTGATTCCAGGGCATACTCATTTTCATCGCACGGTTCTTCATTTTTTGTCTGTCCGGCAAGGCAATTACCGCAGACTACTTTTCCTCCTTCCTGGTAAAAAGCGTTTCCCGATTCGATATCGATCTTGGAAAGACTTCTTTTACAGTAGGCACATACTCTGATTTCTAACATAGGGAATCAATTATCCTGAAGGTTTTTAGAATTATTATTTCAAGTGATACAGGTCCAGCTTTCTGTAAAGAGTTCTCTCTCCGATTCCCAGCATTTTTGCGGCTTCTTCTCTGTTGCCTCCTACAGTAGCTAACGTGCATTTAATGAGTTCTCTTTCGGCATCTTCTATCGTCATTCCCGCGACCAAACCTTGAGGAACGGGGGCATCTTCACTTACTTTTGCGATATGATCCGGCAAATCTTCAATATCTAAACATTTTTTTGTGGAAATAACAACCATGCTTTCAATGCAATTTTTTAGTTCTCTGATATTTCCCGGCCAATTATACTTTAGTAATATCTTTCTCGCTTCCGGGGTAATTTGCAGGATTTCCTTATTGTAGGATAATGAAAACTCGCGAATAAATGCGTCAATGAGCAATGGAATATCTTCCAGCCGTTCCCTTAAGGGGGGCAGCTTGATGCGGATTACATTTAATCTGAAATACAGGTCTTCTCTGAATTTTCCTTCCTTTATAAGAGTTTCCAGTTCCTGATTCGTGGCTGCGATTAAACGCACATCCACTTCTATTGATTCATTGCTGCCGATGCGGGTAATTACTCCGTCTTCCAGCACACGAAGTAATTTTGCCTGTGTTGAAAGGGGCATATCGCCTATTTCATCAAGAAAAAACGTGCCGCGATGCGCGTATTCAAACTTTCCTTTCCTTTGATACAACGCCCCGGTAAAGGATCCCTTTTCGTGTCCAAAAAGTTCGCTTTCAAGAATATTTTCCGGTATTGCGGCAGAATTCAGGATTACTAAAGGATTATGCTTCCTCTGGCTGTTATTATGTATCGTTTTTGCTATGAGTTCTTTGCCCGTGCCGCTTTCCCCGGTAATCAGTACAGTGGCATTTGTGCCGGCAATTTGATTTACCACCGCCAAGACCTTCTGCATCTTTGCGCTATTGCCGATAATTCCTGACAAGCCATATTTTTCATCGAGCTGTTTCTGGAGTAATATATTATTTCTTACCAATTTTTGTTTTTCAACAAGTTTATTAATCTCCGCGCGTAGATGGTTAATATTAATTGGTTTTGTAAGAAAGGTCGCGGCTCCCTTTTGCATTGCGTCAACAGCGGTTTCCACGGTGCCATATCCGGTAATCATAATAATTTCTGCCTCGGGCAGTTTTTCTCTGGTTGCTTTGAGAATTTCCATACCACTGAAATCATGCATTATTAAATCGCTGATTACAACATCCACTTCTTCTGTTTCAATAACTTTTAAACCATCTTTTCCACTGGTAGCAATAATACACCTATACCCGACTTTTTGTATTGCTTCCGCCGTGGCATTCGCATGATCTTCGTTATCATCAATAATCAGAATTGTCGTATTATGTTGAGACATTTTCGGAATTTATAGGTAATTGTATCGTAAAATTTGTGCCTTTGCCTTTCTCGCTTTGGACGCCAATGGTGCCTCTGTGGTCTTCTACTATCCTCTTTGTGGTGGGAAGTCCTAAACCGGTGCCCGTGCTTTTGGTGGAATAGTATACCTGAAAAATTTTATTTAGTGAATCTTTGGGAATGCCATGTCCGGTATCCGTGATATCAATTTGTACAAATTGTTTTACTTTTGAGGTTCGGATCATAAGTTCTCCTCCATGATTCATCGCCTGTTGCGCGTTGATAACGATATTAAGAAACGCCTGTTTTATAAGTTTGCTGTCCAGATAGCATAAAGGCAAACCGGGGTGATAGCTTTTAAGGACGACTATATTTTTTTGTCTTATTTCCGGCATTGCAAAATTGATTACTTCTTCTATAATTTCATTGACATTGCAATGGTCTAATTCCAGTTTTTGTCCTTTGGCAAACCTGAGAAAATCATTCAAAATTTCTTCCAGACGTTGTGCTTCTTTTTGAATAATTTCTATTTTTCTATATACCTTCCGGGTATGTTCTTCTGAAGTGCCGATGGTCTTTTGCAGATATTCTTTGAGAAGTTGGAGGTGAATGTTTAGAGTGCTTAGTGGATTTTTGATCTCGTGGGCAAGTCCCCCTGCTAATGTTCCGGCAAACGCCAATCGTTCAGAATCAATCGTGCGTTTTTCCAGTTCTCTTGTTTTACGAATTATCTCCCTATTATAATAATATGCCAACGGAATTATAATTATTACGGATGCAATTGCGCCAATGAGAATATATTGAACCACTTTTTATTAAAAAAAGAGCCAGGAAGATGGCTGGTTGGCTTCCTCCTGGCTCACTAAAAATATTTTATTATAATTTTTAAGAAGCTACGCGATTAACTTTTTGGGCTTGCAGTCCTTTCGCTCCTTCAACGACTTCAAACTCCACCTTTTCCCCATCTTCGAGAGTTTTAAATCCGTCTCCGCCGATATTGGAATAGTGAACAAATACATCCCCGCCGCCTTCCTGCTCAATAAAACCGAAACCCTTTTTTGCGTCAAACCACTTAACTTTGCCAATCGCCATTATAGAATTCTCCTTTTATTTAATACTTACCACTTTAAAAAAAACGAACATACCTTAGCATTACTTTTATTTCTACTTACGTTTTCTATATCCTCCTAAAAAGATAAAAAAGATATAAAATAGATATATATTTGTTTGCAGATTCTCTAATACGTCCTCCTTTTTGAAAATTTCCCAAATATTATACCCAATTTTAATTGATTTTAACTCGTAGGAGTGAGAGACTGTTCGCTTTCCTTTAAAGCAGCTTTTCTGCTCAACTTGACCCTTTTCTGGTCGTCTATTCCAATTACTTTTATCGTTATTTCCTGACCTACCTGCACAACGTCTTCCACCTTCCCAACATATCCGTCAGAAAGTTCGGAAATATGTACTAATCCGTCATGTCCCGGAATTATTTCAACAAAGGCTCCGTATTCTTTTATTGATAAAACTTTTCCCTTGTATGTCTTCCCTACTTCAACTTCCTTCGTCATGTTTTCAATCAATGTTTTTGCTTTTTCTGCAGATTCGGCAAGCACCGCGGAAATGATCACCGTGCCATCGTCTTCAATTTCAATTTTTGCCTCTGTTTCTTCCTGTATTTTCTTTATATTTTTACCGCCCGGACCAATAACCATTCCAATTTTATCCGGGTTGATTTTTATGTGCACGATTTTTGGCGCATAAACAGATATCTTTTCTCTCGGTTTTTCAATGACTCTTGCAAGCTCCTGAAGGATAAAAAGTCTGCCTTCTTTTGCTTGCGTCAGCGCATCACGCATTATTTTCTCGGTAATTCCCGCAATTTTTATATCCATTTGCAATGCGGTGACCCCCTGAGCCGTTCCCGCTACTTTAAAGTCCATATCTCCCAGGTGGTCTTCCGTTCCTAATATATCGGATAAAATGCATATATTATTATGCTCTTTTACCAAACCCATAGCAATGCCGGCTACCGGAGCTTTTATAGGCACTCCGGCATCCATCAAGGCGAGGGTTCCGCCGCAAACCGTAGCCATCGAAGAAGACCCGTTGGATTCTGTGATATCCGATACTACACGAATCGTATAAGGGAATTTGTTCGATGGGGGAAGAACTTCCGCCAATGCGCGTTCTGCCAATGCCCCATGACCAATTTCTCTCCTGCCAGGGCCGCGTAATGGTTTTATTTCACCGACACAAAAAGGTGGGAAATTATAATCCAGCATGAATTTCTTTGAATATTCATCCTCCAGTCCGTCTACCTTTTGCTCATCCATCGTAGTGCCAAGTGTTGCCACCACAATAGCCTGCGTTTCACCCCTGGTAAATAAAGCAGAGCCATGTGTTCTTGGCAGAATACCCACCTCGCAGGTTATGGGCCTTATTTCCTTCAATCCTCTGGAATCAGGGCGAAGTCCTTTAGAAACTATCTGTTCCCGGACTATAACGGTTTCAATATTTTCAAAAATTGATTTGATTTCTTTTGGTGAAGGAGCATTTTCACAGTCTTCTCCACAATGTTCAGCAATAATATTAGCAAGCACCTCGTTAAGCGCTTCTTTTCGGGTTCCTTTTCCAGGCGTAAAATTCTTTTCTGCAATGGTAGAATAATATTTTCGTTTGATTTCTTCCGTAAGGTTTTTATTTATTTTGGAAGGGGCAACGCTTTGCTTCACTTTCCCGCATTTTTCAATAAGTTGCTGCTGAAGTTTTACGATTTCTTTTATATACGAGTGGCCAAACATAATGGCATCCACCATCATTTCTTCCGGAATTTCTTTTGCGGACGCCTCAACCATCATAACGGCGTTTTCTGTTCCCGAAACAACAAGGTCCATGCTACTTTGAACCAATTCAGCGTGGGTAGGATTGATAATAAAATTACCATCGATTTGCCCAACCCTCACAGAGCCGGTTGGATCGCAGAATGGGATACTGGAAATTGATAACGCGGCGGAAGCGCCCACCATTGCAAGGACGTCCGGGTCATTTTCTTTATCGGCAGAAAGCACCGTGGACATAATCTGAACTTCACGGAAGTAAGTGTCGGGGAAAAGAGGTCTTAAGGGGCGGTCTATCAACCGCATGGTGAGGATTTCTTTCTGAGAAGGACGTCCTTCTCTTTTGTAAAACCCACCGGGGAATTTACCGGCAGCATATGCCTTTTCTCTGTAATCTACGGTGAGCGGGAAAAAATCGGCATCTTCTTTTTCTTCTGTGGCAGAGACCGCCGTCACCAATACCATCGTTTCTCCATACTGCACTAATACGGCGCCATCAGCCTGCCTTGCAATTCTTCCCGTTTCTATGCTAAGTGTTCTGTTGCCGATCAACTTCTCTACTTTAAATCGTTCCATTTAACATCTCCAACTGTGTTCATTAAAATTTCCATTGACCAGCAAAGGAATGAATGATTTGAATTGTTTTATACATTGGTATTGGTAGGTATATGGTTCCTCCTGAAATGCAAATTTATTTACGCAATCCTAATTTACTTATTAATTTCTTATATCTTTCCCGATCTGTTCTTGACAGATAATTAAGCAATGCCGTGCGGTGGCCGACCATCTGCAACAAACCCCTCCTGGATGCATAATCTTTTTTGTGCATCTTTAAATGGTCAGTCAAATGATTGATTCTTCCTGTTAGCAATGCTACCTGTACTTCAGAAGAACCTGTATCATTTTCGTGAATTTTAAGATCATTAATAATTTTTTGTTTTGCCTCTTTACTTATCATTGAAACACCGGATCCTTAAAAAAACAACCTTGCCTCATATCTAAATATCAATTAACACATTCGTTATCCCAAACTTTATATTTGCGAAGTATAGCAAAGAACCACAGCCCTTTGCAACAAAAAAAACAGTGTTAAGGTTTATAATTTTAGGATATACAATAACCCTTATTTTAAAGAATCCTTTTCAGTGTAAACATTATTTTGTTAAAGAATGCGTCTGAAAAAATATTTTTAAGTCGTAAGTCGAGTCGGCCACAACTTATGACTTTTCAATGCTTTGCGACAAATATTTGCACTTGATTTTGTTCGTTACTTCCGGTA
>VGXV01000060.1 GCA_016873165.1 Planctomycetota bacterium
TTTTATTGGCCATTCGGAAAGCCTCGCAGGCACAAACACTAAATTTAAATATGTCATTCCGACGGTATATCAAAAATAATTTTAAGGAGATTATGGGTTGAGCAATAAAATAAAGGTTTTAATTGTTGACGATTCCGCGGTAGTAAGAAAAATCCTCTCTACCGGACTAAGCAAAGATCCGAACATTGAAGTAGTCGGAGCCGCGCCTGACCCTTTTGTCGCCAGAGATAAAATAGTGGCGTTAAAACCGGACGTTGTCACTTTAGACGTAGAAATGCCAAGAATGGACGGCATCTCTTTTTTGCAAAGATTAATGGCATATTATCCGCTGCCTGTGATCATGGTGAGCTCTTTAACGCAGGCAGGCTGTGAAACCACATTAAAAGCATTGGAAGTTGGCGCAGTTGACTTTGTGGCAAAACCCACGCTGGACGTATCAAACTCGCTTAACGAAGTCATAGATGTCCTGGCAGAAAAAATAAAAGAATCAGCAAAAATAAAAATTCAAAAAAAATTAGTTAAAAAAACAGAAATAAAACGTGTGCAAACCCAGGCTTTGATTAAAACTACCCATAAAATCGTTGCCATCGGCGCCTCCACCGGAGGCACTGAAGCATTGAAAGAAGTATTAACACAAATGCCTCCGAATTCCCCGGGCATATTAATTGTGCAGCATATGCCCAAATTATTTACAAAAGCATTCGCAGATCGTCTAAACTCCTTGTGTTCCATTCGTATAAGCGAAGCGAAAGATGGAGAAAGCATTGTTCCCGGCATTGCGCTCATCGCACCGGGAGATTATCATATGGAACTCAGGAGAAGCGGCGCTCGTTATTACGTTACTACAACCCAGGAACCTCCTGTTCGCCGGCACAGGCCGTCTGTAGAAGTATTATTTGAATCAGTTGCAAAATACGCAGGCGCCAATGCAATCGGGGTTATTATGACAGGAATGGGGGATGACGGCGCGCACGGCCTTTTAAAAATGAAAGAAGCCGGGGCAAATACCATTGCTCAGGATGAAGAGAGTTGTGTCGTTTTCGGTATGCCTAAAGAGGCAATTAAACTGGGCGCTGCAGAAAAAATAGTGCCTCTTGATAAAATTCCCTCTGCCATTTTATCCTTCCTGAATTGAAGATAAAATAATTTTAATTTTGTACACAATAGGAGTCAATTGCACACAGCTAATGTATTTTCCACTATCATGACGAAGCCATTATTCTTATTGATTCAAGAAAACGCTTTAACAATCTCATATCGGAAGCAAAATGGACGTGAACATACGAACAAAGCGCATGCGATGTAAAGAAACCTTCCGATTTTGGTTTATCTCCATCACATTTCCCGACTTCATAGGCATAAAGTGTATTTTCGGGAATATTCTGCAACAATGACCAATGAAATTCGTGAGCCTTGAACACTTCGTCTTTCCTGCACAACAAATTATCGTGCATTCCCTTTACAGTAATATATCCTAATCCCTGCCTCTTTTGTTCCATTTTTGTTCCGCCCTTAAAGAGACCACACATCTCGTATGAATTTTTATTAAAAGTCACCATATGCTCAAGCAAATACATCATTCCGCCGCACTCACCGTAAAATACCACGCCGTTCTTATACGCCTTTCTTATTGACTCCTTCATAGTGGTATTTGACGAAAGCAAAGGGGCATGCAATTCCGGGAAACCACCGCCTATATAAACGGCAGAAACGTCCGCCGGCACATATTTATCATACATTGGACTGAAATACGCAAGTTCAACGCCGTATGCCTCCAATAAATCAAGATTATCATGATAATAAAAGTTAAACGCCTCATCTATGGCAACCGCTATTCTCAAAGGATACTTCTCAATAATTCCGCTATATATCGTCTTTTGAAAATGAGAAAGCCTGTTTGCGGCAAAGGCAATGTCAATTAATTTTTTTATATCAACCGTTTTTGACATTGTATCGCCTATTTTCTGATACACAGCTTTGGAAAATTCCTGCTCTATAGAGGGCACAAGCCCCAAGTGGCGCTCCGGCAGCTTTATTTCATCATCCTTCGGCAAATATCCAATAACAGGAATACCGCTATTTTCTTCTATTGATTTTTTAAGAGAATTATAATGCCGCTCACTGCCAACTCTATTTAAAATTATCCCATGTATTGCCAGATTCTCGTCAAACTTTTTAAACCCAAGGGCAATAGCGCCCGCGCTCCTCGACATGCCCTTCGCGTCCATCACCAGAATTACCGGCGCATCCAGCAACTTCGCAAGATATGAAGAACTTCCCATTTCCGTTCCGTTCAGGCGGCCGTCAAATAATCCCATCACCCCTTCTATAATGGCAATATCGGCATCGCCGAAAGCATGCTCAAATAACTCAAGGCATACATCATTGTTCATGAGCCATGTGTCCAGATTACGGGAAAATCTTTCTGTGATGGCCGTATGGTGTGAAGGATCGATATAATCGGGACCTGCCTTGAATCCCTGCACCGAATACCCCTTTCCCTTCAACGCAGACATCAATCCCAACGTAATGGTTGTTTTCCCGGCACCGCTATGAGTGCCGGCAATTACTATTCGCGGATAATTATCTTTTTTCATTTCATTTGCACCTCTGCGTTCATTGGTGATTTACCCACCCCTTACCCTCCCGAGAGGTGACTTCGCTTATTCCCCTCTCGGGAGGGTAAGGGGCGGGTTCTCCATGGAATAATTCCATCGATTTTTACCCTGATCAAACCAATACAATAATGAACGGTTTCGTTTCTCAAGACAGAAGACAGAATGTATCAAGGTTTCATGGAGAAATCAACCCTGCTTATAAATAAACACCCTCAGAACCTGAAGTCCTGTGGGTATTAATATTGGAATCACTTAAGAGTTTTTCAATGAGCGATATTTTCCTCCTTCTCAAAAATTCCATCCAACTGATGCAAGTATTCTCCAATCCACTACCTGCTGAATACCTCTCACATGCTGATACAATGGATACTGAAATTTCAGATCGGCGCTGCATCCTGTCTTAGGAATTTTCGCATTAACGGAAGGAGTAATATAAAATGCAGTGATGCCGGTATTGTCAGGATTGTCCAGCAAGGAAGTTTCAGGGCTTGAAAAATTATCATCATCATCCTTGTCACTGCCGGTATGGAGTCCGTTTAATCCCAGTCCGGGGCTTATATAATCATTCACATGATGCCTGGCAATAATATCTATTGAAATTTGGTCTCCGAACTCGTAGCCCTCGTCTCCCTCCGTTGAAACGTGGTAGAGCAAATTTCCCTGCAAGACCAATGGATAAAATTCACGCATATAATTAATGAGAAACAACGGATCCCATGATCCCGTTCCCAATTGCATCATAGCGTGAACACGATTGCCGGAATCATAATTTTCGTCGTTTTTTCCCGTAGGGGTTTTCAATCCAAACCCCGCCAGAAGCCTTTTTGTCGGATGATCATACGAATCTGCATGCACTGTATATAATCCCATAATAGATATATCACCCAGTCCTTCAATAGTCTCCATCTCCATTTTCATATCCATATCCATGAAATCATCCCCGTCCATCTGATGCCGCATCCTCATTTTCATATCCATATCATTTATAAGATATGGGATATAAGCCAAAAATTGTAACCGGTCTGAAGCTGTATACGATCCTACAAATGTATACTTCTGCATAATCATCCTTGTGGGTATTGAAAAACTTTCCGTCCCTTCCGGTATATCAGGCCAATCGGAAGCTATTTCATCCAATAAAGCATTATGACCGATGTGGCTGTCTCCATCTCGTATCGTACCCATTTTCGTGTATTCATACTGAAGTGACAATCCAAATTTATCTCCAAAAATTACGTCTGAAGTCGTTACGTCTGAGAGACAACAGGAGAGACCACATTCTCCTAAAGCGAAAACAACTCTGTTGACCAATAGTATGAACAAAAATATTGTTACTGAAATTCTCATATCACGGTCCTTCTCTGAAAAGAGAAAAACAATGTAGAGACAGGTTTAAAACCTGTCTCTACGCAAGGGAAAACTGTAATGAAATCACCTCAATCAGATTAATAAGAAATGTGAACCTTCACCAATCATCGAGATAGGAACAATCTCATCAATGGTTGTGCCCTTTATGGTCACCATGGTCGTCATCATCATCTTTGCCATTTTTATCCCCATTGCTTTTTGCAGGCCAATATCCATCTACCGGCAGATATTCATCAATCGCTTCATCAGAAGGATACACACTGATCTCAAATCCCTCACCGCAGCTTTCATCAATGGGATTAGTCTCAAGGTCCCTTACGATTTTCAGATACGGCCAAAAGTCAACGGAAACGACGTCTTCATCGTCAAACTTCTCCGTAGTACGCCCCATCCATATATCGGCGCGGTCATCGTCATCCTCATCAGTGGATTTGGTGCAATAGTTGGCAATGGCAATGTATACGGTCAATGCTGTTACGCAGGAATCCGATTTAAACGTAGGAAATGTTGCAGTCCATGGAAGAAGCCCCAAATACCCGTCCTCAAGTTTCCCTTTTGTATATACAAAAGCCCTGGTATCCTCTGTTGTTTCAGAGCCATGTGAAGTAAATGCAGGAACAGTTCCTGTCAGTTTTTCGACCTTTTTAAAAAGGCTATTAACCGCCGGTTTTGCCCCCATAATAGGGTTGCCTTCTATATGATCTGCAAGAGTAACTGAATCGCCGGTGTCGGAACGCTCGGCAATGGAATCTGCTCCATTAGGAAAAACAACGCTTTGCGCCTTTACCGGCTGCCCCGCACAGCCGTGCGGTATACTAAAATGATTGAGGCTGGTTGTTCCTTCAAGCTCATCGCGGGAACTGTAATTATCCGGAGTATTCTTTGACATTACCGTTGTATGAGCCATGACGTTTCCTGAAATAAGCATTGCCCCGAAAACAGTGACAATGGAAAGATATCGTTTCCGTTTTAACATACGTTATTTTCTCCTGTTTTAAAATGAATGCAGTTTTACCGGACATTATTCATATCCGACGACATACAATAATACACCGTGGAATTCACAATAATCCAAAAACAGAGGATCAGAGATAAATAAGCAAACAACATCTCCAGGCACTCGACGTAATGAGCCTATCCTACAAGTATATTATTATGCAATTACAATGAAAGGTTTGGTTTATGAGAGAAAATAACGCGGGGGTTTTTCAGGCGGCGAAACTATAGGTTCGCATGGATGAATGAATGGAACATTGGAGAGAAAACACAAAAATACCAACTGATGAGAGATGGTATTAACTTCTACTATGTATTTAAGATTGCTATTAATAAACGAGACCGCGTCACTTCCCGATTTGCATTGCAAGCTGCTGATGAATGAAAGAAGGCCGCTTTTGTCTTCTTTTGCATTGTTATGAATCCCCTGACTATCTCCGGCAGGAAAACAACAGCAATGCGTCATGCAATCCGTTTCAGACTTGCAGCCGCACACATGTTCCTTGCATGGAAATGCGCCTGGTTTCTTTGGGCAGTTATTAATAATGCTCGTAGTACATAACGCCAAACACACCGTAACCAGTATCTGAACATATATTATGAACTTTCCGCTTCTACTCATTCTCATCATCTATATAAATCTTTTTCGACATTTCAGAAAGAACACATTTTATCTTCAGCCAGTACCTTTTGCAAGCACTATATTTTTCCCCTCCCGAAAATTTTTTCAACTTCTCTTCTTGCTTTTAGGTGTGTTCGTGTCCTTTTTCCGTCCCAGTCTTTCATCTTCCACTTCTAACGCCTGTTCCAGATTGTTGCTCCATTTTCCACCGTAATGCTTTTCAAGCCATGTGTCAATATGTCCTGTCCATCGGTTATATGCCTGTCTTATATTTTTAATCCTCGGATGAAAATCCGAAGTCAGGAGAACAGAAGAGACCTTGGGCACTTCTATGAGAAAATATTCCGAAGGTTTCTCATTCCATATAGCGCTTATTTTTACAACATCATTACATTGCTCCAATCTCTTTCTTGTTTCCTCTGCAGAACCGTTGGGAGATATTTTCCTCAAAAGAGTCTGATCGTCCTTAATGGCATAAAACAAACGAAAAACATGTGTGTATTTCAATTCAACATATTCTTTCGGAGCAATATACTCGTTATAAACACACGGGGCGGGCACATCGTGCATAAAACTATCCTTCTTCTCCGGAAATGCTCCGCATACATACGGCCTGCGTTTTCTATCAAACATGGCACATCGCAGTAATATTTGCACATTATCCGGTGAATCATCTTTCCACTTCAAATAAAACTCCAAACACTTGCATGGATTATAAACAATATCTTTCCCGTGAAGGGAGGTATATAGCAATTTAATACCATACGACGCGCTTCTCTTCTTAAACAAACTTTTCCATATGCCCAAATGATTTTGCTTCCTCGGGATACTCATAAAACAACATATCCCGTCGGCACAAATATCTTCTGTATAACAAATGTTTCCTGTATGAGAATTCATTTCCATGACAGTTTTCTTCTATTTTAAAAAATGGTTATTGAGTTGACTCTGCACTACGCTTGTACTTTGGAAACAGTATAGCAGATGAGATTACTTTATCAATTGTAAATTGATATCGAGGTGGCACGGACAATTACTAATCATGTATCAGCCATAGCTTCTTAATACAGATCACAAGTGTCTGGTTAGAAGTTGAATAAGAACAATTGCGTTTATGAATAAGAAATCAATATGCCCTCATGGAAAGAGATAAAAATGATTTTCACATATCGTACTACATTTGAAACAGATTCGACAACTGGAAAACAGGAAGCATGAGCTTCCTTCACAATTGTATTCCGAAGCAGAACCTTGGGAACAAGAATGATGGATTTGCAAAAATTTGGGAAATATCCTCTTGCCGTATATAAGCAAGAATCATATCGATAAATTTTTCCACACATGTATGTTATTTATCTTTATATCTTCTATTTTATAAATGACTCCGGAGATGATGCATATTAATAAAGCAATTACGCCCAATATAAATAAGAAATCTCTATACGAGAATCGCAAAGATGTTGCACCGCACATTTCTTCACCAGTACACATTAATTTCACACTACTATCTTTTTCCGGAGATGATAATATTTTGTCCAATAATTTATTTACGGGATGCGTATATTTTCGTATGGTTTTCCGGTATTTACCACCCAGAAAATGGTATATCTCAAACCGTATCAACCTCTTCATAGTATTGATTACCTGAAAGATATGATACAAAGCGGATAATACGCCCGCTTGTGGAATATAGAGTTTTTCCAAACCTCTCAAAAAATCCGTATAGGATATCATTGATAATACAACGGCAATTAATATGAGAGATAAATCAAGTTTGATCATGAAAAACAAAAAAAACCATGCTTCATCTTTCAAGATATTTGACACGGAAGCGCCCACTTTAAAAAAATAACAAACAAACAGCTTTCCTGAAAAAAGAATTATTAGTATCAGAACAGGGAAAATAACTATGGGGCACAGAGCGTTACGAAGTCTTCTGAGTATCCGCGCAGGTGAAATATCAGAAAACAAGGAAATTGCCACTATGAATAAAAAATATACTCCAAAATCCTTGATTCTGCTGATAGGCGTTAAGGCCATGCAGGAAATAATAAAAAAGGACGATATGATTTTTGTCCTCGGATCTAATGTTTCCAAAAAGTTTTTAACAATTTTCATATAGATTTAACAATGAGAATAAAACCGATCCCACCTATTAAAAACAATACAGATGTAACGAGCATCAGTCTTAATGCCATTTCCAGCGATTTCAATGTTATCTGTTTTTCGTTATCGCCGATATACGGCTTATCAACAACTTCTCCTTCATAGGCGCTTGGCCCACCCAGTTGAACTCCCAATGCGCCTGCAAAAGCCGCTTCGGATATTCCGCTATTGGGGCTTTCATGTTTCCTTCCATCCCGAATGGCCATCTTAAATGATGGAATAAACCCATATCCGCACAAAAAAGATGCGGCAGGAATAAACAAGGCAGATAGCCTTGCCGGAATATAATTGGCGATATCATCCAATCTCGCTGACGCCCACCCCATCTTTATATATTTTTCATTTTTATACCCTACCATTGAATCCAGCGTATTCACCGCCCTGTAGGTTAACGCAGCAACCGGCCCTCCGATAAAACCATAAAACAACGGCGCCAAGATGCCATCGACGCTGCTCTCGGACACTGTTTCTATGCATGCACGTATTATTTGATCTTTATTCAAATGTGCCGTATCGCGCCCCACAATACGGGATAACATACGTCTGGCATTTGTTATATCGTTCGCACGAAGCGCAACGAGTACTTTTTTTGCTTCATCGGCCATATTCTTTATGGAAATTGCAAAATAAACAATAACAACTCCTGCTATTACTTCACAAATACGATTCCATTGTTTCGAAAAATACAGTATTTCATAAGAAATTACAGCAACGCCGGACACGGCACCCAGGGTTAACAACACACCCATTAACCGTTCCGGAAGTGGTAATCTGCGTAATACATATTCCAGGCAATTAACGGATGTTCCTATCATCCTTACGGGATGAAAACGCCATTGCGGATCACCGATAATTATATCCAGAATAAATGCCGCCAGTATCTGGAATTGGATTATGGAAAAAGAATCGGACATTGTCATAGAAAAGCAGTAAAAACACAAAATCCCCAATTATTATTACGATAATAATTGGGGATCTGATTTTTTAAAAGCACTATTTACAATTTGTATTTCTTTTTGATAACGAATATTCTCAATTCTTCACTTCATAATCGGCGTCAATAATGTCATCTTCTCCGCCTTCGCCTTTACCACCGCCCCTTTTTTCCTGTTCACCGCCGCCGCCACCGGGAGGCGTTTTATGGCCTTCCTTCTTTGCGGCCTCCTGATAAATCTTTGAACTGATTTCCTGCAGGATGTTTGTTAACTCATCCATCTTTTGTTTCATCGTATTTTCGTCTTCCGATTTTATGGCCTCTCTCAGGTTTTTGACCGCATTTTCTACTTTCTGCTTTTGCGCGCTATCTATTTTGTCACCCAAATCCTTCAATGTCTTTTCGGCGCTATACGCCAGGTTGTCAGCCTTATTTTTGGTCTCAACCTTTTCCTTTGTTTGTTTATCCTGATCGGCATAATTCTGAGCATCCTTCACCATCTTATTAATTTCTTCCTGGCTCAGTTTTGTTGAAGCAGTTATCGTAATCTTCTGCTCATTTCCCGTGCCAAGATCCTTCGCATGAACGTTAATTATCCCATTAGCATCGATGTCAAAAGACACTTCTATCTGCGGAATTCCTCTCGGAGCCGGAGGTATTCCCGTGAGATGAAATTTTCCAAGGGTTACGTTATCTCTTGCCATTGTGCGTTCACCCTGAAGAACATGTATTTCAACACTTCCCTGATTATCTTCCGCGGTGGTAAAAACCTGGCTCTTCTTTGTCGGGATAGTCGTATTTCTTTCGATTAAATGAGTGGTAACGCCGCCAAGTGTTTCAATGCCCAGAGAGAGGGGAGTAACATCCAGCAAGACAAGATCCTTTACTTCCCCGGATAAAACACCCGCCTGGATAGCAGCGCCCATAGCGACACATTCCATCGGATCAACACCGCGTTCAATCTTCTTCCCAACATAATCTTCCACATACTTCTGCACGCATGGCATACGGGTAGGGCCACCCACAAGGATTACCTTGCCGATGTCATTCGTCGTCATTTTTGCATCTCTCAATGCCTGTTCTATAGAAGCGCCGCACCGGTTAACCGTTTGAGAAACTAACTGTTCCAATTTTGCACGCGTCATGGAATGAGTAAAATGTTTTGGGCCGGAAGCATCCGCCGTAAGAAACGGAAGGTTAATATCGGTAGAAAGGGTCGTGGAGAGTTCTATTTTCGCCTTTTCTGCCGCCTCTCTCAATCTCTGCATTGCCATCTTGTCATTTTTAAGGTCGATACCATATTCTTTTTTGAACTCCCCCGCCAGATAATCAACTATATAATTATCCATGTCCGTGCCGCCTAGTTGGGTATCACCGCTGGTAGAAACAACCTCAAATACCCCCTGGCCAAAGTCCATAATAGTACAATCAAGAGTTCCCCCACCCAGGTCAAAAACAAGGATTTTTTGAGATTCTTCTGTTTTATCTAATCCATATGCCAATGAAGCCGCCGTGGGCTCATTGATAATTCTCACCACATCAAGTCCTGCGATAGTTCCGGCATCTTTTGTCGCCTGCCGCTGATTGTCATTAAAATACGCAGGAACCGTAATAACCGCTTTTTCAACGCGTTCTCCTAAATATGCCTCAGCATCCTGCTTAATTTTTTGCAGAATGAATGCGGAGATTTGCTGAGGGGTAAAGGTCTTTCCCCTGACATTGACTTTATAGTCAGTACCCATCTTTCTTTTTATCGCATATATTGTCCCATCCGGGTTACTGACTGCCTGTCTCCTTGCGGGCTCACCTACCAGTTTTTCTCCATCCTTTGTAAATGCAACGTAGGAGGGAAATGCCTTTCCTCCGATGGTTGCGCCTTCAGCGCTTGGGATAATGGTTGGTTTACCACCCACCAACACCGCAGCGGCAGAATTGCTCGTGCCTAAATCTATTCCAATAATTTTTGACATATCCTATTCTCCTTTAACCTCTTCCTGATTCTTAGAATTTTCTGTATCCAGAGCCTCTTCGTTTTGTAACTTTTGAGATACCACTACTTTCGCAGGTCTTAAGACCAAAGAATTTAATAAATACCCCTTTTGTATTTCCTGCAATATTGTATTTTCCGGCACATCATTATTCACCATCTGCATTAAAACTTCATGTTTGCACACATCCAAATTTGCCCCTACTGCGTTAATAGGCTCTAATCCCTCTGATTTTAAAATACGGGAAAATTCTTTATAAATTAATTTTATCCCCTCTTTGAATTCTTTACCTGCTGCTAATTCTTTTTCATCGGCAGCAGCTTTCTCAAGGCTCTCGTAAATATCCAATAATTTTTTAATAAGCGATTCTGTTGCAGTGCGTTCGACTGTTTGGCGCTCTTTCGCAACCCATTTCTTATAATTGTCAAAATCAGCCGCTAACCTTCGTATCGAATTCTGAAGTTCACCAATCTTGTTTTTGCTTTCATCTAATTCCTTTTTTAACGACTGTATTAGTACCTGCTGTTCCGCAAACAATACCGCTGACGGCTGAACAATTTCAATCTCCTCAGTTTCGGAATCACCACCATTCGTACTCTCTGATCCGACAGTTGTTTTTTCTGTTTCTTCAGATTTATCACTATTTTTTTCTGACTCGTTTGCCATTATTTTATTATGTTCTTATTTAAAAAGTGCTCTGAAATTTTAAAATCTAAATTATAACAAAAAATATATCTTTGGCAAGTTATTAAACACTTTATCTAACTAATAGAAAATAAAATACTTAAACATATTGCCTTGTAAAAATTGTAACAATTTTAGCTTCACTCTCCTTTGATCATTTATAAGTCTCTTGCAAGGCATGAAGACTTGCAAGAGACTCTTTGTAACTATTTGAAAAAGTAATGTAACGCACTCATAAAAAGACCTTTCTTCTTTTTCAATCATGAAATCTGAATCTTTCTTGGTTGTGCTTCCGGCGCCTTTGGAAGTGTTAAGGTTAAAACACCATCGGCGAGGTTTGCATCAATTTTCTCCGTGTCAATGGCATTTGACACGGAAAATTTCCTCGTATAATGGCCTACATTATATTCGGTATATACCGGATTGAGGCTTTTATATGGCGAGAAATCAATTTTAGCGTCAACTTCAAGAATATTGTTTTCCAGCATCACATTTACGTTTTCCTTTTTCACCCCGGGAACATCCATAGTGACAATCAGGCTTTTTCCCGTTTCAATAATATCCGTCCTGGGAATATAATATTTTCCGGATACCGTTTTTTCCCCTTCAAATTGGGTTTTTACCGGTTTCCGGTTTTCAACCTTTGCCACTTCTTTTGTTTCTTTATCCATACGATCCTCCTTCCATAATTGTTTATAGATTCATTATTGAATTGCAATTTTTTTCGGTTTATCCGACTCCGCGTGCGGCAAGGAGACGACCAAAAGACCATCTTTATACTCTGCCAGAACTTTTCCCGATTCAATGTTAAACGGCAATCTCAATGTTCTGTCGAATTTTGAAGAATTGCGTTCGATGCGGTGGTAACTGACATCTTTTCCGTAATCAATAGTACGCGTTCCAGACAGGCGTAATATGTTCTCTTTTACTTCAATATTCAATTCCTTCTTTTTAACCCCTGGTAATTCTGCAACGAGCACCAAGTCCCCATTTTTTTCGAAAATGTTCACAGGCGGGTTCACTCCACTGCTCGCAGTGCTGGTCTCAAAAAACCCTGCATTACGCGCAAGGTCCAGCGCTTCCTGAAGACCTAACAACGTCTCAAGTGTTCTAAACGACAACATAAAAACCTCCCTTCAAAAAAATGATAAATAAAAACCTTTTACCTTATAAAATTGTCTCTGCCGAGTTTGTATTTTTTCCTTACTATGGTAATTAGCAACGAGCGTGCCAACTATATAACATATTGCAGAATAGGTAGTTAGCTATTCACGTTCATCTGGCAGCAAAAATATCGCACACAAAAGGGAAAAATATTTCCCATTTTTTGTGGATTTCTATTCCCAAATGCGATAAATTTAGTGTAGCCGTTTTGGCGTTTACCTTGGCAAAACCGCATAATATAGTCAAACAAATCTGGTTTTCGAAATATCAAATAAGCTTTACTCAGAAATACAACCCTTCGACGGAGTTTATACTGAGCGGTAAAAGATGCTTCGACTCCGCTCAGCATGACATAAGCGAAGGGCTCAGGGCGACAGTTTCGTCATGCTGAGCGGAGTCGAAGCATTGAGAGGCTAATTGAAAACCAGATTTGTTTGACTCTAATTATGAATTTTATGGTATGGGAAATATTGTTCCCATAGGAATTTTTAGTAAGTATGAGTATGGAAAACAAAGAAAATTCTCAGCATCACTGGCTTGTGCCGCTTAGTGGCAGTAAGGACAATGTTGTTCCTTATTCCCTCACGGATGGCGGAGGCATTGACAAATCAATCATAGATAATCTTGATTCAGACGTTATTCTCCTGGATAAAGATCTGAACGTGGTATTGATGAATAAGGCCGCCGAACGGACTTTTGGCGTGAATTTTCAGGAAGTAAAAGGCACAAACTATCTGGCGTTGCGGCTTAAGGCACAAGAACAGGATCTGGCAAAAAACCTGGATAACGTTCTTAAGACAAGAAAAACCCTTACTATTAAGGGACTCCAACTTGTCTCGCCTGATAATGTCACACATTTCTTTGACCAGAGCTGCATCCCTATCCTTGACAACAAAGGCACGATACAGGGCGTGCTTTCCATCAGCAAGGAGGTGACAAAGAGCGTCAACAAAGATATCCAATTTCAAAAGTCCCAGAGGATGTTAAAAGAGCTTGCCCGCGCATTGGACATTAAGAATAATGAGATCCAGAGATTACAGACCTCCCTGAAAGAGAGGTACGGCTTTCAGAATCTGATCGGCAAGAATTATCTGATGCAAAACATTTACGACCTGATCGAAAGGGTCTCTCAAACGGACTCAACAATTCTTATCACCGGGGAAACGGGAACTGGCAAGGAACTGGTCGCCCGTGCGATCCATTACAACAGTCCGAGAAAAGACCATGCCCTGGTCGCCGTGAACTGCGCCGCCTTGCCGGAAACATTGCTGGAGAGTGAACTCTTTGGCCACGTAAAAGGCTCTTTTACCGGCGCTATCCGTGATAAAAAGGGGAAGTTCGAGCTTGCGGACAAAGGCACCATATTCCTGGACGAAATCGGCGAGTTATCCATTCCCACCCAGGTGAAGCTGTTGCGGGTACTGCAGGAACGGCAGATTGAAAGGGTCGGCGACGAAAGGCACATAAAGGTGGATATCCGCATTATTGCGGCAACGAACCAGGACCTTCCCGAACTCATCGGAAAAGAGAAATTCAGGAAAGATCTATTTTACCGGCTCAATATAATCTCCATCAGGCTTCCGTCTCTGAGGGAACGCGCTGACGATATTCCGCTTTTAGTGAATCATTTTATTGAAAAATTCAATACCCGCTTCAATAAAAACGTAGCGGGCGTATCGGCAACCGCCTTGCGAAGGCTTATGTCGTATTCGTGGCCGGGCAATATCCGGGAACTGGAGGGCGTCATTGAAAAAGCCGTGCTTCTGGAAGAGTCTGAAACTATTGAAAATATAGAGTTCACGGCGGACCGTCCTGTGGAATCGCGCCTCTGTCTTCCCGCACCGACAAATGCCGGGCCGGATATCCCTCCTTATGACGAGGTATGCGCTCAGATGGATACGTTTGAAAGGGAATATTTCATGAAGATATTTCAGAAATATACCGGAAGGATAAACAAGATAGCGGAGTTTACCGGTCTTAACCGGCGCACGATTCTAAACAAGATGAAGAAGTTCTCTATTAAAAAGAGCGCGTTTAAATAATAGCGCCGCTCACATCCCGCCTCTCCTTAAAATTTCTTCAAGCCTTGCTACATGATCTTTTGGTATCGTGGATTGCTGCAACCCTTTTACCGTATCATCAATATCATACTGCACCTTTTTTATCTCTACAGCACCGTCTTCCCATATGGCATATGACGCTTTTGGAATTCCATCGCGCGGTTGACCAACACTTCCCGGATTAACGATAGTTACATCTTTTATCTTACGCTTCATCGGAAGATGTGTATGTCCTATGAGGACAATATCTGCACATATATCACCCAACTCATTTTCCAATTCTTTATCCGAAACATCCGGTCTAAGATATTTGTATATATCCCCACTCGGAGAACCATGAGACAATAAGAATTTTATCCCTTCCATCTCTATATTCATCGTTATCGGAAGATTCGCAAGAAATTTCTTTTCGTGAGAATCCAGGATGGTTTTCGTGAAAATTTTCCCCTGATCGCTTAGTGTCTTATATTTTTCAGAACAACCACACTCCGCATTTTTGCCAATCGCATTATCATGGTTCCCACGCACTATCTTGTCGGTTAATTCACGAATAATCTTTATACACTCTTTAGGATATGGCCCGTAATTAACCATATCGCCGAGACAAAATATCGCATCGGCTTTTTCTTCAAGAACTGCGTTTAATGCCGCTCTGTTTCCATGGATATCGGAGATTATAAGAATCTTCATTTCTTAAATACATTGAATTTCATATGATGCTTCACGGCTTAAATCAATTTCAATAGGTTTAATTTTATTTTTTTTATCATCATTCAACAATTTTACTCTCGGCCTTGTCATATGCGAAACATCAATAAAGGCAACAACCCCTGTAAAATCCTTATACATTCCCTGTGTAACCTTAACTTCTGATCCCACTGGATACTTGGGCATCACACTTAAAAAACAATTCACCAATTCTTTGTTGAATTGTGTGCCCGCCCCGTTTCTTATAAGATCATAAACAACATCAGGAGTCATTCCCTTGCGATACGGACGGTCTGAAATACACGCATCATAAAAATCTGCAACCGCAGCAATCTCTGCTCCCATAATCATCTTATCGTGTTCTACATATGTTATTTCACCTTTGTCAATTTTATTGTTCCCCAACAACCCGCGCGGATATCCTTTCCCATCCTGTCTTTCATGGTGTTGATAGGGAATATGCGCAGAAACATATCCGATAGCATCGATATCCTTAAGCAATTCATATCCAAAAGAAGTATGTTGTTTTATTTTATCAAACTCTTCAGGTGTTAATTTCCCCGGTTTATTAAGCAAGTTTATATCGATAAAAATCTTACCTATATCGTGTAAAAACTCGCCAATTGCTATTTGTTTGAGCTTTTTTTTGTCAAGATACAACTTTTTTGCAATAATTAATGATATTATCGCAGCGTCAATTGAATGCTCAAATGTATAATTATCGACCGTCTTTATTGAATTCAAACCGGACAAAATGTCTTGCCCCATTATCTCATCAAGAAAAGAATCGATATCCGTAACCAGTTGCTTGAATGCCTGACTTTCCTGGAAAGTTCTTTTTACCTTTGGGGTATTAATGCTTCTCATCACTGATTCCGAGGTATCAGCTTCTATATCGGAAATGGATGCCTGCGTCACTTTGTATGTTTTGAGAATATCCTTTGTCGCCATAAGGCGGATTTTATCGGAAATGGGATCATTAATAACAATATCTTCCGTATCCTTATCCTCTATATAAATGCAGGCATAGCCCCTTGCTTTTAACCGCTCAATATACCCCTGCGTTAATTCAACGCCTTTCTTTAGCAATATCTCATAATTTTCTCCGTAAATCGGCTTGCCAAGCACCATGCCCGGAGTTACGCTATTTATATGTTTTTTAATCATAACTTTTACCGAATATAATAATTCAAAAACTCTTCATTAAATACTATTTCATCTCGCATTTTCATTCAAGTATTAAATACATAGAAGCAAAAATTATTTCTTTAAAATAAAGCTGTATCTGTTTTTATTTCAGATTAAAACCCATCTCAATTTTTAAAATCAACCAAAATTAATATGCGCCCACCAGCCCTTGTTATTAATACGTTTGAAAAAGACTTCGATTTCTCTTGTTATAACGCCCCTCTAATATTGGCGCATGGAACAAATTTCACATCCATTAACTCCGCACTTTAGTGCGGAGATACCTGCTATAAATACACCTCTGCCTGTCGGCAGACAGGGGCTTTAGCCATGACCTTCTGACACAGTAAAAGATATTGGGATAACTTTACCTCAGGGCTGAAGCCCATGATTATTTCCCCCATTAACCCCATGCTAAAGCACGGGGCTAAGACATGGACAATTTTTTCAAAAAACCAAAGTGTTACATATTTTCTGATATGATAAAAAGAATGGGGATGATACCTAAATGGGCAGAGAAATCCGCTCATTACTGCGAAATCCGGGGGAAAACGGTTTATGTTTTACGGCCAAAAATCATCTATATCAAAATATGAACGTTTAAAAAATTAATCGCACACTTTCTTAAGAACTATTTTCTGTAGATAGTTACTACTTATAGTGTGAGTATATTATTTCTTTACCGCAATCTTTTCTTCATACTCATTTTTAAAGTATCGCAGGGTCGAAACTACGGGATTTGCAGACGTCTGTCCCAGCCCGCACAATGATGACGTCCTCGTCACCTCCGCCAGTTCATTCAGAAGATCAATATCTTCCTTTTTCCCCTCCC
>VGXV01000061.1 GCA_016873165.1 Planctomycetota bacterium
ATTTTGGGTTTACGGGATACATCTTGCCTTTGAATCCCATATCGAGGAGGTTCTTTAGGATGATGCCGGGCAGACTGCCTGGTTTTTCGGTAGCGCCGATAATGGCAACTGAGGAGGGATTAAAAAAAGTTTCCACTTTTACAAAAAATATCGTTTACTATATCCTTTAATCCGTTTTACACTATCAAAGAGGTACGGCGTCAGTTCTAACACTTTTCTATATATGTCCTTCAGAATTTCAGTGTGATACTCGTGAGCAATATCGTTTCTTACTATCCGTATTTGTGCAAAAACATCGGCGCTTTCTATTAATCCTTTTTTTTCTGCCCTGTTAATACGATCTCGCACTGACCCGCCATCTTCTAAATCAATTTGGTCAATCAATCTGCACATTTTCTGGATCAGGATATCACTTAGCCTTGCAAACCTGCTGGTAAAGGCTTCAAACCTGTCCATCTCATCAAAAGTATGTTGATCTTTAACACCAATTTGTTTACAAATTTCATAAGAATGTTGTAAAATCTCTGTTGCGCTTTCCAAGGTGGCCAATTCCTCTTTTAACAAACAGAGCAAATCATTCGTCACAGTAAAATTCCTTCCTTATATGCACAATTAACGAAAGCTTTCTTTGTATCTTTTGCAATAATGATATGTATTTTTTGTTCGCCCAATTTTTCATAAAGCCTTTGCCTTATCTTTATATTATCTTCATAACCTAATTTCTGAGAAATTATTAACAAATCAATATCTCCACCCCTCATGGAATCGTCAATGCGTGATCCAAAAAGATAAATCTTTGCATCTCTATCTATATCTTTGATACTTTCAGTAATTGCTTCAATTTCACCCTTATTTAATCTCATATTTATCCTTTTATTTTATGAGAAATCTTCTCAAGCAAGTCTTTTGTCACTTCATCATTGGGATCTAGCGTCAAAGTTTTATTTAATGTCTTTTCTGCAAGTTCATATTGATGCATGTTATAATAGGCAATACCAAGCATCTTGTACGCGGCAATGGATTTTTCATCGAGTTTAATCGCTTGGTTACATTCAGAAACAACCTTTTCCCAATCAGCACTCCTTGAATATATATCCGCCAGAAGTAAATGAATATTTAAGTAATTGTGATTTGGATACGCCTGGTTAAATGCCTGAAGTACATTTCTTGCAGAGGTGAAATCGCCCAGATCAATGTATACACTGGCTAAATTATGAGTATAGATCGGATTATCAGGTTTTAGCGTTACAGCCTTCTGAAATGATTGAAAAGCATCCCCTGGTTGTTTTTTCCTTTTATAAACGGCACCAAGATTGTTAAGGCTATCTGCATCCAAAGGATTAAGTTCGATTAGTTTTTTGTAGTAAGGTATTAATTCATCATACTTTTCTAACGATAGATAGAGCTTTGTTAAATTATCCACATATATGGGTTCCTTGGGGTTTATTTCTATCGCCTTTTTGAATGTATTAATTGCTTCTTCATACATACCTTTTTTACTGAGTATGGCCCCTAGGTTATTGTAATAACCAGATTCAGAAGGCTTGAGTTCGACGGTCTTTCTTGAAAAAGCAAGCGCCTTATCCAAGTCGCCTTTTTGTAAATAGGCATTGGCTAAACGATCTACGTGATTTAACTCCTCCGGTCGAATAAGGTATGCCTGAGAGAGCTCTTCGATCGCCTGATCCAGATTCCCCTTATTAATATATAAAGAGGCAAGATTGCTATGAAAAGGGGCTTGGAATGGATCTGATTCAATGGCTTTTTTATAATAATTAATAGCGCTATCTGCTGTATCACGATTGAAATGTTCTGCCAAAAATTGCTGAATCATACCCAGATGAAAAAAACCCATGTAATGCTGAGGGATCAGTTTTAAAGAATTATTGGCCTCTCCGTATGCCTTCTGTATCCAGGCCTCATCTTTTGTTTTGAATGCCATTTGTATATATGTTCTACAAAGTTCATCACGATAAAATGTCTCGTATGGATTAAGGCGTATGGCATGTTTCATAAAAAATAAACCCTTTTCTGTAACATCAGGCAAGTTTGCCTTTTCATATTCCATGATCCTCCTTCCATACTCAAAATAGGCATCTGCCCTGTAGAATCGGATGACAAAAACACAAACAAAGCCCAATGCTGCCAGTACAGTTCCGCAACTCAGCCACCTGTAAAAAATATGAAGACGAGAAGTTGATAAGTTGGGTAGCTGAACATGCCCAGACTTCCTACCTTTGCTACCTCTCGGCATCTCATCATCCCAACCTCCAGCGGTTCTTGAGTTGCTTTCGTCAGATTCCGGTACTCCTTCTGTTTTACTTATTTTTACTATAGAGATACAAAGCCCCATCATCATCCAGAAGAGTGTTACAATGGGTGTATTTCCAAAACTAAATTCATTTTGAATAAGATAAGAAATTATTCCTGCCAATAATCCCAGAATAAGTATTTTGTCATGTCCACTTAAACGCTTGTAGTTTTTACCAATATAGATACCGAAGGCGACCAGCAGCCAGACATATGTACCTAATCCAAAGATACCCCGAGTAACCGCTGTATCGAGGATGTCATTATGAATTCTATCCTGTCTTGGAAACTGAAAACCACCATCACTCTCAAACACTGAAAAGATTCTCGCTAAATACTTTTGATAAACAACGCCTATAGTGTCGGGGCCAATTCCCAATGCAGGGTAATCCTTAATAATCTTTATTGCGGCAAGGTACTGAAATATACGGGAAAAAGTTGATTCAGTAACAGGAAGTTTGCTGGCAATCCATGGTCTCCTGTGAATTTGTAACGTCTCAGAAATTGATAATTCTTCTGGTTCTCCTTTATCCAAAGAAGAGATAAGGAGATTATCCGTTGTTGCATCCTCAGTAAAACGCTCTATAAAACGCTTAACTATTGATGTTTCGTACCGTATATTGAAAAATATTCCAATGAGAGTAAATGAAGCCACTATAATAATAAATTTGTATTTTCCCGTCTGTTGTTTTTTGAAAATCAGAAAGAGAAGCAGAGTTAAACCTCCAAGGAGTGCCAGAAAACATGCACGGGTATTGGTAAACCAAAATGTAGTATAGATAATTGCGGATAGTACAAAAAAAATCCATAGAATAAAAGATTTTTTTGAGACGTCTGATTCCCCTTTTTGAGCAGTGTTACTAAAAAATAAAGCAACAGCTACCGGTAAGATCATAACAAGG
The DNA here is from genome assembly GCA_016873165.1 of Planctomycetota bacterium. Taxonomy (GTDB): domain Bacteria; phylum Planctomycetota; class Brocadiia; order Brocadiales; family Brocadiaceae; genus Kuenenia. The sequence continues at coordinate 3,213 of VGXV01000061.1, forward strand.
TATGCTGAGAAAAACACAGGGTTTCCAAAAGTAGAGAATACCCGTCTTGCCTCAAAACTACTCCACTTAAATATATCGAATCCAAGATGCTGTGCAATCCCATACATCGACGCAAGAGAGACCCCCCCGACTATGGCTATCGTGAAGAAAAAAATCCTTCTTTTTGTTGTTATAAAATTGACTGTAGCATAAAAAATAAGTATATAGCATAAAGTGGCGGCCAAGCCTTCGAATCGCTTATAGGTACCGAAAAGGCTTACGATAGGATTTATAGAAATGACCGATGAAATTATGAAGATGAATATATAAGCAAGGACAGGGATGTCGAGTACCGTATAAGAAAATTTAAAACCGTGTTTAAAGACAAGTGCAATCGACCATACAACCAGGATGGCGATTGTTAACAGGTATAAGGCTATTACCTTGCTCAGGTCGAAAACACTATAAAGACGTATATCAAAGAAAAGCGGGACGGTAACAACAACGGCAATTAACAAACCTATAATTAATTTTTCACAATAAATAGGAATATGTTTAAAAATATTTTCCATTGAACTAATTCTTATTTCCTGTAAAATTTGGACTAATTCTCCCGAGAATGTATTTTCATATTTTAGAGTCTTAAATTTTTGAGTATAGTGTGAAGATAGCTATTAATACAACATCTGCTGTTGCAGGTGGTGGTGTTACCTATATAAAAAATCTTTTACCGTATTTATCAAAAATAAACACTACCCATCAATATCTTATCCTAACAACACTTGCAGGAAAAGAAGCATTTTATTTCCAACATCCCAATTTTAAGTTTGTGTCTTTCGAAACACCGTCAAGAAGTTCGATTTTGAGAATTCTATGGGAACAATTCTTTTTACCCTCTTTCTTGAAAAAAGAAAGAGTAGATATACTTTTTTCTCCTGGCAATATATGCCCTCTTTTCACCAAGCTTCCAAATGTCGTTATGATACAGAACATTGAGCCATTTAGCAATGTTCTTCAAAAAAGGCGGGGTTTAATGCAGCGTATACGATTAAGACTATTAAAACTATTAACTATACTATCAGTTAAAAAGGCACAACGAGTCATCTTCCCTTCAAAGAAAGCGGGTATCCTTACCAATACTTTAATTAAGCATGCCAAAGTTATTTACCATGGCATCAATAAAGAAATGTTTCATCTCCATATTGAAAATACTATTTTGTATCAATTTAAGAAAAAATATAGTTTGGACAAATTTATCCTTTATGTATCAAATGTCCAGAGATATAAAAATTTCTTAGAACTTATAAAGGCATTTATACTACTGAAGGGTAAAATAGATGATACCATTCAACTTGTTTTTGCAGGAAAGTGCTTTGATAAGAAATATTACGATGAAATGCTGGCTCTTATAGTGGCGCATGGGTATGAGAACCGAATTATCTTTTTGGGTAATGTTCCATATGAGGAACTACCTTATCTGTATTCTGCATGCACATTATTTGTATTTCCCTCAACCTGTGAATCATTCGGTATGACCTTAGTAGAAGCAATGGCTTGCGGTGCTCCCGTGCTTGCTTCTAACATTGAGCCTATGCCAGAAATTTGCGCTAATGCGGCTATCTATTTCGACCCGACGAATCCTGCTGAAATAAGCAACACAATATTCAGGGTATTAGAGGACCGAGGACTAATTTCCACGCTAAGGAAAAATGCACTTCAACGGATAAAAATCTTTTCATGGGAAAACACAGCAATAAACACCTTAAAAGTTCTTGAAGCCGTCACTTTAACCAGAACGAATCAGAAAGAGTGTAAAAAAGGGGAAAAGAAGAAAGGGAGAAAATAATAAAAAATTCTACCGTAGGGTCACGGTACATCGCAGCTCTGCAAAATTCCCCCCGTTTTCCTCTTTCGCCTTCCTTACACAATTTCTATGCAAAAGTGTCAAATTCTTTTCGGAAGAAACTAACCCAAGGGATTTACCGATACATACGTTTTTGCCAAAGATAATTTCTGAATATCGATAAGGTTCTTTCCCCAAATATACTTAAAATTAGCCTCCTGGCGATATGTCGTGTAAAACTACTTGCATAGGTTAAGGTTTCATTAATAACCGATGAAAGTTCATGTGATCGGCGAATAGTCAAATCATCAAAAGTAAATGTTGAGCCGCCTCTGCCACCTGCCCGCATACGAACGAGAATATCGTTTAGTATAACCCAAGGAATACCAGCTTCCAAACACCGTATCACAAAATCGTAATCCGATCCAATACGATACTGAGTATCAAAAAGACCAACACTCCCATATACACTTTTGCGTACAAATGTTGCCGGATGTTGAACGGTCATACCTTTATGCAAGTGAAGTAAACTCGATTTTAAAACTACCTTGGCTCCGTTGAGTAAATCTTCCCATACTTCTATCGCACCTGATACTATACCCACATCGGGGTTCCGCGAAAATACTTCGGCAATCCTATTAAGAGTTCCAGGTAGCCATATATCATCACTGTTGAGAATTGCGATGATTTCACCGGTTGTGCTACGAATTCCCTTGTTCATAGCATCGTATATGCCATTGTCGGTCTCTGATTGCCAACCAGACATAGCCATTGGATATTTTCCAACGATGGCTTTCGTATCATCTGTTGACCCGCCATCCTGTATAATAATTTGGAGATCAGACCAATTCTGGTTAATTATACTTTCAAGTGTGTCTTTAATAGTTTTTGCGCTATTAAAAGTAGGGACAATTACACTAATTTTCACGGTTTTTTGGTCTAATTCCACTGCCTTTTTTTGAATAGAAATACACCATCGTCTTCCTTAATTAATTCCCAGTTGTTTGTGTCCTTTTCAACCATGTCATAAAATTGTTGAGGATTCTTTCTTGCTTGTATGGGATCAACTCCTATGGTGCCAAATTTGATAGGATGTTTTTTGTCAATTAATACATAATCAGCCCCTTCGAAAATGGGAAATTGCATAAGAGTCTTTTTCGTATAAAGATATGGTAAAAAAAAATGCTCTGCTGAAACAGATGCATCGTTTGGGATTAATGGAAAGAATTCAAATGCCTTTTTATGATGCTGAGTAGGTATATATTGAGAAAAGTGATAATTATGAGTTTTATAAGGGGCTAGTTTATAATTTTTATTCCAGAACTGGATGGAAAAAGGAGACGGACCAAAGAAGACGTTTGACGATAAAGAGGCAACAAAAATGCTTCCTGCAAGGGCATATGCAATTTTTTTGTTATCAAACGTATTCAGTAAAATATTTCTTTTCTTAAGAAAAGAGTTCCCTTTCTCCGCGATATTTTGTGTCCCCTTTACTGCTGATAGGAAGATAAATGGGATGCTGGGGGAAAAATAATAAAGGATGTATGAATAATGGGAAATTGACGTACTTAAAAAATTGAGCAACAAATTTGCCATAGAAATGGAAAAAATCGATGGTGAAAAAAAGGAGACAAAAAAAAATGGCAGAACATACATCAAAAAATTGGCTATCTTTATTTTATCGAGTAAGTTTGAAATAATCGTGAAGGGATGTGAAACAATATAAATCAATATCTGAGAAGGAGAACTTCCCAAATAGGAAATATTTTCAAAAGCAACATGATGATGAATACCACTTATGCTGCCAGCAAAATATGGCATGATGATTTTAATTACTACTAAAAAATACAAAATAGAAATGGCTGATGTGATAGCGCCTATTTTTCTTTCTTTTCTGAAAAACACTATAAAGAATCCCAGTAAGAATGTAGTTAAAGCAACCTCTTCTCTGACTAAAATAGATAAAATTAAGAAAATATAATATGTGAAATATTTCTTTTTATGTAAAAAATAGAAACTAAAAAGTAATAATGGAATAGAAATTCTTAAGAATTCGAAATCATACAGATTAATGTATTGAAGCGTTGGAAAGAATAACAAAGATGCAGCAAATAAATACCCTATTTTTTTATCATTGAAGATACTTCGTGCAAAGAGATAAGCAGGAATAACAGAAGAAGTAAGGATTAAGGTTTGTAATACAATAAGATACGCAGGATAATTTTTAACAATATACAGTGGAAGTGCGAGGACATATATTAACGGGACAAAGTGCTGAGCAAAATAATTCTTTATATTACCAAATCCAAGGGAAGTTTGCTGCAAGGTTGTAGTAATGCCACGACCATTAATGCTATTTGAGAATAGTTCCAGCCAAACGGAAAAATCAGTATAATATTTAAATGTGTAAAGTTTCAAGAATTGGAAAATCAGGATAAACGAGGAGTAAAATATTACTGAAAATACGAAAATATATTTAGGCCAATTTCCAGAGAAGGATTTTTTTAATAGGAAGAAAAAAGAGACACCAGAAATAAAAAGGGTAGATATGATACCTATCGTATATATTCTTATTAAAGCTAGATAACATTGTTCCATAATTTTAGATAACCCACGTAATGGGCATAATTCTGGATGAAATACGGCTTTTATTTACATAATAACGTTTCTAATGAATGCAAAACCTTCTCTTATCAGTTGAATTCTATATTTTGGATCACGCATTAATTTCAGATAAGACCAAATAATCCGTGGCCTAAGATAAAACTTACGATGCACCATTTTGAGGTAGGAACGAAGGCTGTGCCTTGTAAATCCTTGCGGAACAAAAACGATATCCCACATATTCATCTTTTCCCAGTCTTTTTCAAATTCACCGTATTTATCAGCAATATCGTAAGCCTGTGATCCAGGGAATGGAGTAAAATATGTTGCCTGAAAATTATCCAACGGGATTGATTTCGCAAAGTTAATAGTCTCAAAAATGGTGTCTTGCGTTTCAGTGGGGTGTCCGATCATAAAATATCCCTTTGTCCTGATACCGGCTTTATGCGTCATTTCTACAGCGTTGCGGACATGTTCCAATGTAATCCCTTTTTTTTGTAAATTAAGGATACCCTGGTTACCACTTTCTATCCCATAGGCAATTTGAAAGCAGCCTGCTTGTTTCATAAGGAGTAACATTTCTTCGTTAATTGCATTTACCCGTGCACTGCAAACCCATTCGAGATTCAGTTTTTCCTCAATCATTCTAAGGCAAATTTCTTTCAGACGCTTCTTGTCTGCTACAAAATAATCATCATAGAATACCAAACTTTTAATTCCATAATTTGACTTTAGATACTTGATCATCTCTATCACATAGTGAGCGGAATGTGCCCTAAATCTGCGTCCAAATACGCTATTATCGCAAAAGAGGCACTTGCCGGGACATCCCCGAGAGGTAATAACAGAACCAAGGGGTAATTTTGAAAAGCGGGTTGCAGATTCATGGTAGTACTTTAAATGTGGTACCATATCCCAGGCTGGCAAGGGGATTGAATCCAAGTTTTCGATAGGTGGGCGAGGTCCTGTAATAAATAGAGTTCCATCGCTTTTTCGTATTATCAGACCATTAACACTTTGTAAAACCTGGCTTTTTTCTAAGGATTGAATTAATTCAACAATAATGTTCTCTCCTTCGCCAATTACCCCGATATCAAACTGTGGGAATCGTTCCATGGTTTCTCTGGGAACTGCCGTAACATGAGTGCCACCAAGGATAGTAATAATATCAGGATTGATTTTTTTTAATTCACTGGCTAACTCGGCTGCACGAAAAATGGCAACGGTCTTTGCTGTAATTCCTACGTACCTGGGATTCAGGCTTAAAATTTCTTTCACGGTCTCTTCCATTGTTTTCTCAAAGGATAGGGCATCAATAATGCGACTTTTGATCCCGGCTTGTCTTAGGACAGCTGCTAGATAACAAAGGCCAAGAGGTGGAGCCGTGGCCCCATGTTTTGCCATTTCCCCGAACCGCTCTTCCCGCGTTATAGGTGGATTTATGAAAACAATCAGGGGCTGAATCATATTGCTCGTTATTTATTTGAGTAACGTCTTAAAAATAAACTGAAAAACATTTGCACTTTTACGTAACTCGGACCTGGTAAAGATATAAACAAACATGACAAACCAGATAGCTTTAAAGAATATGTTCGGTGGAAGCGAAACAGCTTTTTTGACCAGAGGCCAGAGTGATGGAAATCGCACTGCAAACTGGAATAAGTGATTTAAGTTCGTAAATTTATCTCGGTCTGGGTTTTTAATGATTGAACCTGTATGTTTTGTATTGGCATCAATCTTCCCTTCCAAGAGTCCCATTTTCTTAACCATATCTCCAAGGATAGTACCTGGATAAGGAGTAAAAATACCGCAACGAGGATAATCTGTCCCAATTTGAATATTAATTTCTACCGTTTTAAAAGCTTGTTCAAGCGTCTCTCCTGGAAGTCCTACCATATTAAATGTCATAAACTTTATATGATATTTTTTCAGCAAGGAAGCCGTACGATAAATTTGTTCGTCAGTTACCTTTTTTTTGAGAATTTTATTACGCAGATTTTCGTCACCCGACTCGATACCAAATCCTACTATTTGACAATTAGCGTTGGCCAACAGATCACAAATTTCCTCATCGATGGTATCGGCTCTGACGAGGCATAAAAATGGAATATTTATCTCCGTTTTATAAAGCGGGAGGAATTGCTGTAACCATTTTTTGTTGAGCGAAAAAGTGTCATCCATAAAGAAAATTGAATCAACCTTAGAACGCAACTGGAGATTTCTAATCTCATGTATGACATTTTGAGGTGATCGCCAGCGCACATATTTCCCAAGCCCGCTATACATTTCTTTCATTTGATCATTAAAACAGAACGTGCAGGCGAAGGGACAACCCCGTCCTGCGATCACATACTTAGTACTGTTATTACAAAAATAATCATATGCATCATAGTAAAGCTCCCGATCCGGAAAATAAATTTCATCAAGATTGCCCACCAATTCCCGCAAAGGGTTTGAAATAATGTCATCCTTGTTTTTAAACCAAAGATTCTTGATTGACGTATCGTTTGTTCCATTTTCCACTGATTTAACGAATTCAAGCATGGCATATTCGCCTTCTCCGCGGCAAATTACATCACAGCCATCTTCCCGAATTAAATCGGGAAAATACGTCGTATGAGGCCCACCAAAGACAGTTTTTATCTTTCGCTTTTTTTTTATCTCACGAGCTATATTGAGCGCCCATCCTTCCATCCCTGTCATTACAGAGAAAGCAACGATATCACCATCCTTTATTTTCACAATGGATGATTCGTTATACCCCACCGAAAGCGTAGTTTCAAATCCATGAGATTTCAAGACGGCTGAAATATATTGGGGGCCAATCATTTCATACCAACCTTCTTGAAAAAAATGGACAGTTACCATTTATCGTCCTCCAATCTTCTGATGAAACTGCCTGGATAGCAAATATCAGAGGTTAACCTTATCAGACAAACATAATATTTTCTCATAACCGTCGGGCACCTTTAGGCATAGCGTACTTTAAATTTTTACTTAAAAATTTTAAACTGTACTTAACAAATCCAGTAAAAAAGTTTTTCAGTCCAATATTTTTTATGTGTCTAAAGATAAATTGCGGCCTTAAGTAGAAGCTGCGATAAGCGTGAGAAATAGCTTTTTTTACAATGGTTTCATTCAAATCTTTCGTTTTAATTATATAAGATGAATATTCCATTTTATCCCATGAATTACTATCCATATAACCGTTATTCATACTTTTCGTATAGAAAGCCGTTCCGGGATAAGGAACAGCAGGATAAAAATTAGCATAATCTAATGGTAATGACAGAGCAAATCGCGTTGTTTTATACATATCTTGTTCTGTTTCACCTGGATATCCATAAATGAAAAAGCCAAAAGTTATAATTCCTATTTCTCTAAGAAGTCTAATTGCCTGCGTTATTTTATCTGTTTCAAGTTTTTTTTGCATATCGTTCCTGGTTTTTTCATTATACGATTCTATGCCAATTGATAACATCCAGCAACCCGATTTCTTCATTTTTTTTACTAAATCAAGATCATAAATAGTATCGGCTCTTGTGTTTGTTAACCATCGTATATTAAGGCTTCTTTTTATTAACACATCGCAAAATTTTTCGACAAATTTTTTATTAAGCGTTACTGTATCTCCAAATAGATTGAAGTTTTTTATGTTAAATTTCTTTATTAAATCCTCAATTTCGTCAACCACGGTCTCCGGTCTTTTTTCCCGGAATTTTACGCCATGGTTTATCGATGCCACACAAAAATCACAGGCAAAAGGACACCCCCTGCTTGTTTCCACGATAAGATACTTTTTGTTTATGAATGGTAATGTGTATTTCTCTAAAGGGAGTAAGTCCCATGCAGGTTGCGGGAGCATATTCAAATCCTCTATCCACGGCCTGTTCTTTGTTATCTTGATTTCCTTACCATTTCTCCAAACGATACCCTCCACTTTGTCAAGATTTTCTAGATTATCTTTATTTAAAATATCTAATATTGTGTATTCAGGTTCTCCCATTATCCCTATATCAATGTCGGGAATTTTTTCCAACGTTTCACTAGGGGCGCCAGACAAATGAGCTCCAAAAGCAATCAGTTTGGCACAAAACTTTTTTTTGAGTATTGAAAGAGCTTCTGTATCGGCAACTATGGTTGCGGTAGTTGTACAATATATGATTGCATCAGGATGGAATTTTGATTCAGCAAGCCATTTGCATACTTCTTCACTTTCCAGATCAAGGGCAGTGGCATCAAGTAATTTGAACTGGATTTTGTTCTTTCGGAGAAGAGCGGCTATTAAAGCTAATGAAAGCGGTGGTTTGACAGTTCCCAGGATATCTTCTTTTTCCTGACATCGTCCTTCTCTGGTCCAGGAAAATCCATTTATTCGTGGTGGATTAATCAAGAGTACTGTGTGGGAATTCATGCAATTTGCATATTCTTTTTCTTTGTAGTTCTTTTGTGTTTATAAAGTTTATGAAGATGTTTCAAATAAAGAAGAGTTTCTTTTGTACCCATCTTACTTTTTCCGCTGATCCTATCACAGAAGGTGAAAGGTACTTCCATAATAGTTTGATAGTTACCTTTAACAAGAATTTCCAGACATATTTTGAAACCGATGGGATCAAGGGGTACATTATTGATTACTTCTCTTTTTAAAAAAAAGAAACCTGAAGTAACATCCTTAACAGTTGTGAGCAAGGAGCCAAGGAAACATGCAGTTCTCGAAATGATATATCTTCTTATTGGCCAATTAAAAACCCTGCCTCCCGGTATATATCTGCTTCCCACGGTAATGTCACACATATTATAAAGAAGTGGGTTTAACAAATAGGGTAGGGCATCAGGTGCATGACTCAAATCAGCGTCCATAACCCCAAGAATAGGGCTATTTGTATTGCTAAAACCATAAATACATGCAGAAGCCAATCCCATTTTTTCACGTCTATTGAGTAAGGTAATATTGGTGTGTGTTTTGCTAAAGTTATTTATTAGTTCTGCAGTCCCATCCGGAGAACCATCATCAACCACAATGATTTCAGCATCAAAATTATTTTTTGAAATTTGATGAGTTACCTTTTCCAGAAAACTTATAATGGTTTCTTTTTCATTATAAGTAGGAACGATGATGGACACTTTGCAATCGTTGTTTACTTTTGTCATAAATTACAATTACCTATTTGATACATGCTTTTTAAGGCTTTAAGAGATGCTTTAAATGTATCCAATCTTTCTTTTTCTCTGTCATTGTATTCTTTCTCTATAGCCATTTCCCAAAGTGAAAGATTGAAGTTTTTTCGAGTATTCATAATCAAAAAATTTAGACATTTCCTTTTGTTGAATTTGATGGATATGACCTGAAATAAGCATAATACCCATACGCAGAAAAAATGCATATTAAGGGTATTATAGGATACCGGTATATCAATGCATCATCAACACCGACTGCGGAGTGTAATATTGTGTAATACAGAATTACGGTAATAAGGAGGGCAGGGGCAGGCCTCAAACCTGCCCCGGCATTGACCCACCATTTCGATTTATAAAATCCATAAAAAGCCATTGGAAAGACAATGATATAAATAAAAGTATCTGCAACCTTTTTTATTAACGACGGTTTTTTGGTAATCGGCCCCCAAAACGTAATAAATCTTTTGAGGCATAATTTTGCGTAAGTTAAAGGGCGGTCTTTTACAAAGGCAATACTTGCCGCCTTTTCACCACCCGGCAACAGGATATCGGTTTTTTCATCAGGAAATTTTATTTCGTATAAATCGAAAAATGGCAAGTCCGGTGACATAACATTACACCCATAAAAAGTTGCCCAGGCATCGCTTGAGGTAACGGAATACGTTTTGAAAATATTATGGTTCCTGTAAGACCATGGCGCCAGTGTAATACAAAATGCTAGTAAAAAAACGGCAGTGCTGAGAAAGAGTCTTTTTTTGTCTTTTTTAAAAAATAGTATTGCAAAATAAGGCACCACGAACACCGGCAAATACATCACTACGGTTCTGCATAGGCAAGACATGCCTAAAGCGATCCCTGAAAAAATGATATATTTTAGATCAAGATTCTTTCGGACAGCCTTCGTCAAAAAAACAATGGCAAGGAGCAGTAAGAATATAAACAAGGTTTCGGCTCGAATATACGAGGTCCACCATATTAAAGGATGGTAAATTGCCAGGAGGAAGCAAGCTAATAACCCTATTTTCGATGAAAATGCACTTCTCGCAATAACGTATACGAGATAACAAGTTGCGCTTCCAAGAATTATCTGGGGTATGGCATATACCAAGATACTCGTGCCGAATATGCGGTACAAGATACTTAAAAATACCGAATAAACCGGGGGATAGAAATTTTGAAAATAGGTATCGGGAATACCGGTTGATTTGAAAAATACAGGCAATTCCTGGTATATCTCCGTAGTTGTTATGCTATACCCTTTACCTTCCACAAGATTTTTTGCAGTATTATAGTATATCTGAGAATCGTCCCCGATAGGATATGCAGACAATCCATTTTCGCTAATTGCAATATCGTTTTTATACATGAAAACTGCAAGCGAGGAAAAGCGCAGGAAAACGGCTACAAATAATATAAAAATCAATATGTTTTTCTCAGATAATATTTTTTTCAACATAAAATCAAAACCTAACGATGTAATGATAAATGTTTCCCAAATGCCTTAGGAGAAGGCGAAATTTGAATATAAACGGTTGTTTCACACTGAATACCAATCGATACGCCTGATAACCATAATAGACCTCCCAAAAAATTCTCAACATCCATGGGGGCAAGCTCATCAAGAAGTCAAATACTTTCTTCTTACGATAGAGAAAGTTGGGATGTTTCACCATTGCGGGGAAAAGGAACGTTAGGTTGGCGATTCTCTTCTTCTCTTCTTTGGAGAAATTGAGAATAGAACGAAGATAATTTGCAGGCAGGTCATCTGGGTGTCCGGCATCTAGAAACCCGTTCTTTAATGCGTAATCTGTCAATGACAGTCCAGGATATGGGACAAAAGTCCATGCCATTGCCAACTGCGGACGACTTTTAATATTCAACTCCAGCGTTTCCAGGATGTTATCAAACGATTCGCCCGGCGTGCCAATAACATTCCCTATCCGACTGGGTATTTTGTATTTGGCAAGCAATCTCCCCGTATTCAAAATATCATCCGTGCTCATGTTCCTCTTGAGTATTTTGTTTCTGGTGTAATCATTCCCCGATTCGATACTCCAGGTTACCAGCACACACCGAGACTCTTTTAGTAAACTTACTATTTCTTCATCAATAAGGTTAGCACGAATTTGACAGGTGTACTCAATTCCCACTTCTTTAGGAAAGCGCTCGCAGAATTCCCTGAGCCATTTCTTGTTGAGAATAAAAGTATCGTCATAAAAGACCACTCTCCGTAAGGGATAAGAGGCTTTTACTCGGGTTATCTCCTCAATAATATAATCAACCTTCTTTTGTCGAACTATCGGTCCACAACTCTTAAATCGTTCATTGAAGACGTGATTGTGGCAATAAGTGCACCGATAAGGGCACCCTCGACCACTGAGAAACTGTTTAGCCGCCATGTTTCGCAAAACCTTATCCTCATCATACACTACCCTTCGATCTTCAAAAGGTAGCTCATTTAGGTCGGCAAAAGGGTAAAACTCCGTAGGGTATTTGTCTCCCATGGCAATGATGTTCTTGTGTGGAACGAACCCATTTGTCAAAAACTCTGGCAGAGCATATTCTGCCTCCCCCACACACAAGAAATCAATAGTACTCTTTGCCAGCAGCTCCGAATCATAGGTTGCCCCCGCTCCACCAATTATTGACTTGACCTGATAAGGAAGTGTTTCCTTGAGCGCTTTGTCAAATCGGACGTAAATAGAGATGTCCTTACTGAAGGCGGAATACAAAACTATCTCAGGACGGGCCTTTTCCAGATGGCGAATGGCATTCCTAAAATTATTGATGTTTATATAATTCAGATCAACTGAATGCTTCTTCAGTTGAGCTGCCAGCGGATAAACCGATAGCTTGTCAAAGAAGTTTTGTGAGAAATTTACGAATGTGGCTTTCATACACCACCCTTTCTGCCCAACGATATTTTATACTGCACAAATCGTCCCAAAAAGATTCACTAAAAAAATTTAATCACTGATACAATATTCTTCCCGTCGAAGACCAACATCAACCTGGTGGAATAGTCTCAACTAGACATTTCACTTCCAAGTAAATAATCTTCGAAATGCTCAGTATCCGGCAAAGTAATACCGCTGACAAGAATTACCTTTTTAAACCGATCTAAATAAAACGAAATGCCTATTGATTCATAGCTGGTTCTTTATAAATTCCGCATGCTCTTTATACCGTAAAGCAGTAACGGAATTCGGCATGATGGATTTATCTTTCCGGTCAAATATGTAGACAGCAGCCATTGTGTAAAGATAATCGGTTATGACTTTATAAAACGAACTAAGCGTAAGCGCTTTAGATTCTCCGCTTGTTCTCTCGTTGACCGCGCAGGAAACTTCCGCATACAGGTAGCCGCTATTCAGGCACTTGATCAATAGCTCTGTTTGATAAAAAAAACCGGTGCTTTTTAATACAACATTCTCCAGGACACATTTTCTAAATATCACAGGGCCATTCATGTAGTTCAACAACATGCCAAACGACACGTTAATAATCCCTTTATAAAATTTTGATATCATTCTTCGGCTCCATTTCCGCACATTCATATTGTAAAAGAATGGGATTACAATATCGACATGATCCATTACCGGCAAATAACGCAAGGTTTCGTAAGCGTCGTTTTGAAAATCCCCAGGAATATACGTAACCATCTCTCCCTGTGATTCCCGAACACCCTCCCAATATGAAGCCCCAATGCCTTTAGGTTTATCATGGGTAATCGTTCTGACAAACGGATATTTTTTCATTAAACCATTTACCATGAGTTCCGTTTTATCCGTGCTGCCATCATTTACCACAATAACTTCCACGGAACAACCAATCTTGCGACAAGAGTCAATAACATTTTCCACCGCATCAACAATATTACCTTCCTCGTTTAAGGCTGGCATAATGACGCTGAGTTTATAATCCATAATCACTTTCACTGTAAAAGATTTATACTGGTAAAGGCAAATTACCGTCCCCCC
>VGXV01000062.1 GCA_016873165.1 Planctomycetota bacterium
CTCAAGGGGAAAAAACAATGCAAAAGCGGGCATGAGTAATGTTCCCAGACCAAAACCGGAAAACAAGGTTAAGGCGGAAACAACAAGCGATACCGTACAAATTACCAGATAAACCATAATTTTCTCCTATGATAAATGTCTACTCTTTTTGTTTTATACTGATTCCTTTATTCTTACCGCCATCCGGAAATTATCACGATAAAGAGTATGCCCAATAACAATAGCGGGGCGCTGATTTTATGATATTTTTTCCGATCAGTCAATCTCGCCTCCCGATATGCAAAATATACTCCGGCAATAACAAGCGCAATACCGGCAAAAGAAATAGCCGATAAGGGTAAAACTTTTCTTTGACAGTTGTAGAGCAAAAAGAGGGGAGAATCGGCATTTGTATCGTGCAAGGTCATTTATTTTCAATTACCATCAGCATACATTTTGAAAAATCAGGAATTGAATTTTTGCAATCTGTAATCTCGATTTTTTCATATGCGCATACTGTCATAGACCAACAATATCGCACATTATATTATGGCTCTGTATGTAGTATTCTCATCATCCACCCACCTTGTGCATTATCACATGCCCTCTGCCGGAATGCATGCGGGGTTTTAAATTTGCGGCGCGGATGAATGCGTCGTAAAGGAGTTCTTCATTGAAATTGTTTCTGAGGATGGATTTTAAATCGACTTCACCTCCCGATAGCAGGCATGAGCGGAGTTTTCCTTCGGAAGTTAACCGGAGCCGGTTGCATGAATCGCAAAAAGGCTGGCTTACCGCAGAAACAAAACCAATAGTGCCGAGGGCTCCTTTCATTTTATATATGCGCGCGGCGCCGCTGCCAAGCGCGGGTTTTGGGAGGGGGATAAGTTCATGGTTTTTCTCTATTGCATGTATGATATCAGCGGAGGGGATAAACATGTCACCTGAGGCAAGAGTGCTTTTATTCATTGCCATATATTCGATGAAACGGACTTCGAGATTGCGTTCGAGGGTGAGTCGTGCAAAATCTTCAAACTCATCGTCATTAATTCCTTTCATGGCAACAACGTTGATCTTTGTATTTTTAAACTTTAATTTGAGGACTTCTTCTATGCCGTCCAGCACGTCTTTTAAATTTCCCCCACGCGTAATCTGTTTGAATTTTTCTTCCTGTATGCTGTCGAGGCTGATATTCAGGCGAAACACGGCAATTTCCCGCAGGATTTTCGCATAGTCTTTGAGATAAATGCCGTTTGTCGTCATGGCAAGATCTTCTATGCCCTCTACCTTTGCAAGCATTCTGATGAATGAGTCGATGCCTCTCCGGACGAGCGGCTCACCGCCGGTCAGCCGGAAACTGGTGATGCCGAGTTTTATGGCGGTTTGTATGATGGTAATTATTTCTTCATAGGTAAGGATGTCCTTGTGTTCCATAAGCGCGATGCCGCTCTCCGGTCTGCAATATGTGCACCGGAGATTGCAAAGCTCTGTTACCGAAATGCGCAACCGGTTTATCTGCCTGAAATAGGAATCCGTAATTTTCATGAAGGTATTTCTCAGCTGTTTTCAATGTTATAATTTGTTTTTGGTATGATGTGGTATTCCTTCATCTTTCTCCACAAGGTGGTGGTGGAAATTCCCAGATTATTTGCCGCCTGTTTGCGGTTTCCCGCGAATTTCCTTAGAGATTCCACAATTGTTTTTCTTTCCTGATGGGCGAGCGCTGCTCTTATGCCGCCGGAATCGTGCAGTGCGTCGATGGAATCGAGAGAAGGGGTTTTTTGTAATGAGAGATCTGCTGCAGTGATGGAGCCGTTTCTTGATAATGTTATGGCCCGTTCAATCACGTTTTCTAATTCCCTGACATTTCCGTACCATGGATAATTTAAAAGCGAATTCATCGCATTTTCGGAAATTTCAGGTGTTTTTTTGTTCAGTTTACGGGTATACAGATTTACAAAGTAATTTACCAGGGCGGGGATATCCTCTTTTCTTTCCCTGAGGGGAGGCACATGAATTCTTATGACATTGAGCCTGTAAAATAAATCCTTTCTAAACGTGCCGTTTTTCGTGGATTCTTCAAGGTCTTTATTTGTTGCGACAATGACGCGCACGTCAAGGTAAACCGGTTTATTATCGCCAACCTTACGGATTTCGCCATTTTGTAAAAACCTCAGGAGTTTCACCTGGGTGGAAAGCGATGCCTCGCCAATTTCGTCTAAAAACAAAGTGCCTTCCTGTGCCTCAAAAAATAACCCTTTTTTATCTTTCACCGCGCCGGTAAATGAGCCCATGACATGCCCAAAAAGTTCGCTTTCCTGTAGATTTTCCGGCAATGCCCCGCAGTTTACCACCACAAACGGTTTGTTGCTTCGGGGACTGTTGTTGTGTATGGAGCGCGCGACCAGTTCTTTTCCCGTGCCGCTTTCTCCGGTGATCAACACGGTGCTTTCGCTGTTGGTCAGTTCTACAAGGATATTCAGGATTCTCATCATGACGGGAGAATTGCCGATCATGCCTTCAAATTTGTACGGTTCCTTTACGCCCTTTTGCAAGTTACTGACTTTTTCAGACAAACGTTTCTTCTCTAATGCACGTTCAATGACAGAAAGCATATTGGGCAGCTGGAAGGGTTTCGTGATATAATCGTAAGCCCCGTCTCTCATTGCCTGGATAGCGCTGTTGATGGTGCCAAATGCGGTCATGACGATGACCTCCGTGGAAGGGTTGATTTTTTTCACTTTCGATAATACTTCGAGGCCGTCCATGGTTTCCATTTTCAGGTCAACAATGATTAAATCATAGCCGGTTTCCTGTTGTTGTTTTATTGCCGTTTCGCCATTGTCAACACCGGAAACCTTGTAACCCGCCCTTTTCAGGGCAATCACAAGGGATTCTCTCATGTTTTTCTGATCTTCAACAATAAGAATATTAAACATAATTTTTAAAAATCTTAAACGGAGGTTGTTTTTGGTTTCTTGTTATGTATCGGCAATCGTATCGTAAATATGGTGCCTCTGTTTTGTATGCTTTTTACGTCTATCGTGCCGCCATGATTATCTAAAACACGATGTACGATGGAAAGCCCTAATCCGGTGCCTCTCGATTTTTTTGTCGTAAAAAAAGGTTCAAAAATCTTTTTTACGATCTCCGGCGGTATACCAATGCCCGAATCGGAAATGACAATTTCAATTTTATCATCATTGGTGATTCTGGATTTTTTCAGACTAATGGCAATTTCGCCGCCGTTGGGCATGGCATCTATAGAGTTTATTAATAAATTCCAGAATACTTTTTTTATCCAGATTCTGTCCAAAAATACCTTTGGAAGATTATTGCTATAGATTTTTTTTATTCTGATATTCCCGTTGAACTTTGCGTCTTTTTTCAACAGAATCAATGTTTCGTCTATGATTTTTACAATATCACTTTTGACAAAGTGGTATTCGGCAGGATGCGCAAAGGTAAGGAAGTTCGAAATTATATTGTTCAGCCACTCGGTTTCCTCAACGACCATGTCGAACAGGCTCTTATCATCGTCGTTGAGCGCCAAATCCCGCTTCAGCATACAAACGGAGTTTGATATTGCTCCGAGCGGGTTCCGTATTTCATGTGCAATAGAGGCAGCCAGCTCGCCTATGGACGCCAATCGTTCGGAACGGCGTATCTGTTCTTCTATTTTTTTCTTGTCGGTGATATCCTGTATAATTCCTTCAACGCCGACCACATTTCCGTTTTTATTTTTAATCGGATACGTATTTTGTGAAAACCAGAGTTCCTTGCCGTTCTTGCAATAAACCCTGTATTCTAATCCCTTAAAAACCTTTGTTTTGCCGTTAATTATTTCTTTTGTTATTTTCTTTACCGATGCAGCATCATCTTTGTGAATTATTTTTAATGCCAGAGATGGTGTATCGTAAAATTCCTGCGGGGTATACCCCGTTACATTTTTTAATGCGTTATTGAGGAACATAAACTTCCCGTTTTTATCAAGCCGGAAGATAATATCCTCAATATCTTCCACAAGGTTTCTATATTTTTCCTCAGAATATTTAATTTTATCAAATAGACGTGTGTTGTCAATTGCAATAGCGAGCTGCGGCACAATCTTATTAATGATGTCAGCATGTACTTCGGTAAAGTTATTTACTTTTTTGCTTCCGAAGTTAAGGCTTCCGATAATTTCACCCTTGCAGATTAACGGGACTGACAGGCGGGATTTAATTCCCTCCTTAAATAAAATAAGATCTGTTGAAAATGGGCCCCTGGAGGTATCATGAACGACAAAAAACTCGCCATCTTCCACAACCTTTCCTGCAAGGGTGCCATATTTAGCATACTGGACTCCTTCCTCTAATTCTGAAAAGCGATAGTCTTTTGAAACCGCGAAGGTCAAAAATTCCATCCTCTTTTCATCAAGCAACGCAATGCTTAAGCGATCAAAGTCAATTACCTTGTGAAGTTCTTCGCTGAGGGATTTGTATACTTCTCTGATATCCAGCCGTGATGCCAAAATTTTATTTATATTATTCAGGATGTCCTTTTCCTGTTCGATCTTCTTCCATTCGGTTAGGTCAATAATAATTCCCTCGTAACCGATTATATTATTTCGTGTGTCTCTGCGAAGGCTGCTTGTCATCATACAGGGAATTTTGCTTCCGTCTTTTCTTTTCAGCGCTATCTCAAAATCCTTTATATACCCGTTTTTATTTATTATTTCTTTTGTTGTTTTACCTTCAACCGGGTCAAAAAATAAGTTATGAACCAGGTTGAGTTGCAAAATATCATTCTTTGTGTCATAACCAAATAGGTCTATACCGGCCTGATTGATGTCAACAAACTGGCAATTTATATCACAGAAAAAAACGACATCTTTGCTTGATTCAAACAAACGTTTGTATTTTTCTTCCGAGATGATTAATTTTTGCGTTCTTTCCTCGACAATTTTTTCAAGATGCACCGTATAATTATTGAGTTCTTCTTCCAGCAACTTTTGTTCGGTAATGTCCCGAACAATTATCACATAACCTATCGGTTTGCCGCTGAAAGAATTTCTTTTGGTAATTGTGGTGTATCCGGTAAATGTTGTTCCGTCGTTGCGCACTAATTTCATTTCATCTTTGTAGCGGCCGGTGAATAATGTGGATTTAAGTATCTTTTGAATTTTTCCTGATGCGACGTCTTCTTTTGTGTGTAAGATATTTATGTTTGATTTGTTTATCATTTTTTCCGGTTCATATTGAAACATCCTCGCCGCACCTTCGTTGAATTCCAGAATATTTCCGTCAAGATCGCTGGCGATAATCGAATGTTCCGTTGAACTTACCAGAATGCTTTTTAAAAAATTTGTCGCCTCTTTCAGTTTTGTTGTTTTTTCCTGGACGGATTCCGACATGACATTAAAGGCATCGCCCAGTTCCTGAATTTCATCCCTGGCATTTATTTCTACTTGTTGCGAGAAATCTCCGGCAGACATTTTACGGGTTGCCCTGGTTAATTTAATGATAGGGTTTGCTATTTTTTGTCCGATGATGAAGGCGAATGCTATTCCTCCTACTGCCATAATAATGCCCGCGATGGTTAGATAAGAGAGGATTTTCGATATGGGATTTTTCAGATCATTCATGACAAGAGATATTTTATCCGTATTGATTTCGACAATAATACCCCATTGCAGTTCGGGGATCCAATGCCATGCCCCCAGTACCGTTTCCCCTGCATTATTAGTATAGCCATCCATATCATATCCGTCAGAACCTGATAAACATGCCCTGACACCTTTTGTAAATTGATTTGTGCCTGATTCTTTAAGGGAAATCCTCGACAGCATTTCCTTATCAAGACTTCCTGTAGTATTATGGAGGAGCTTTTCAGGATTCGACCCATAGATCGGCATTCCTTCATGGTTTATAACATACACGTCATAGTTGTTGCCATGAGGTATTTCCACTATTTCCTTGCCAAGGAAAGAGATGTCTGATTTGAATACCATTGTGCCCGCCACACGTCCGGCATTTTCTTTTATCGGGACATAGGCATAGAATGCGTTAAAATCTTTCAGCCAGTTTTGTGCTGCAAATTTATCAGAGACATTTATCGGAGATAGTTCAGAGAGACATGTTTCACCCTTTAGGGTCTGGTTGAAACATTTATTGCCGGCAATATTTAGCCCGATAACACTGCTGTCGGTTGATATGCGAATAGTGCCTTCAATATCACTTATGATAAATTCCTGTAAATCTATTTCTGTTAAAATGAGATAAACGAATCGGGCGATGATATTGGAATCAATATTTGTCAGACTGGCAGCGGCAGCCGCAAAAGGGTTTTTTGTAATTTGTTCTGCACGTTTCTGTATTGCCTTTAGCCACTCGCCGATTTGAAAGGCTTTTTTAGAAGCAGTCAGTTGTAAATTGGTAATTGTTGTTTCATGAATGGCTTTTCGTGCTGAGGGATAAGCGATAAGACGCATTACCAGCAAAGGAGTGAGGATCGCCAGCAGGAAGAGAAATATTAATTTATTTCTGACAGAGTGGAACATAAAAGGGATATTGCCTTTAATAACAGTTACAATAGATCATGTTGATTGCCGACTATACAGGTGAAGGAATCGGGAAATATAAATAATCTGTTCTTTCATGTTTTGTATAAAGGTAAAAGTATTTGCAGGGGAGCGATCATCAGGTGATTATGTTTATGCGAAACACGATCTTTTGCTGGAATCTACGGATGGTAGTCTTAACAAACAGCCAATCAGAGAGGTATTTATTATTCAACAAAATTAGGATCTACGGGCACTTTGCCTAAAAAGGGTACCTCCCGGTATTCTTTTATTTCCATGGTTTCCTCTGATTGTTCCTTAACGAATATCTCACATTTTCTACTTATTTCGCTAAAGGCTTTTGCTCCTTCCGAATTAGGGAATGCGGCTACAAATGCCTCGCCATCATCGCATTTTTTTGTAACTTCAGGATCTAAAGGTATCTTGCCAAGAAATGCCACTCCTAATTCTTTGCAAATCTTTTCCCCGCCTCCTGTTTTAAACACTTCTATATGTTCTTTGCAATGGGGACATACTAAACTGCTCATATTTTCAACCACGCCAATGACGGGCACTTTGCTGTCTCTTGAGAAATATATTGATTTCTTCACATCAAGCAAAACAACGTCCTGGGGCGTTGTGACAATAATAGAGCCGTCCACTTTGCCGATAAGTTCAATAATCGAAATTGCCTCATTGCCGGTGCCCGGCGGTAAATCGACCAGGAGATAGTCCAGATTTCCCCAACAGATGCTTCCCATTAATTCGCATAAAAAATCCCACTTTGCGGCATCTCTCCATATGATGGGAAGCGCGGGATCTTCTATGAGGAAAGAAAGAGAGGCAATCTTTAAATTCGGGAGCACCTCTAACGGCAGTATGCCTTCTTCCGTCCCTTTCAGTCTTTTTCCTTCGACACCCAGCATCATAGGGATATTGGGCCCGTGTATATCCGCGTCTGCAATGCCTACCTTGTAACCTTTCAAAGCCAGGGTTACGCCAAGATTTGTTGTCACCGTGCTTTTTCCCACGCCGCCCTTATTACTCATCACAACGATTTTATGGGTAATATTCTTCATGCGCCGGGCAATTGCCCATTTATTATGTTCTATGTGGTCTAATGGGCAAGAAGACTGTTTCTCGCAAAGTTCACAAGTAAACGGAATCGTACAGTCCTGCATTATTACCCCTTTCATAAGTTCTTTGATTTAGTAAGATTAAACTGTGGCACGCGGAATTGTTTTGATTGCACATGTGCTGTTTATTGTATTGCATGCGTATTCGCAGATACCGCAACCGACACATTTTTCTTCGTTAATTACCGGTTTGCCGTCTTCCTGATACAAGGCTTCTCCCTGTAACGGGCACTTTATGTAACAAAGCTGACAGTCCTGATCATCCCACGCAAAGCATTGTAATTTATTGATGCGCGCAATGCCCATTTTAACATTGGCAGCAGTATCGACGGGTTTTAATGCGCCGTCCTTGCATGCCGCAATGCACAATAATCCGTTGCATAACACACAGGGGTTCTCCCTGGGCGTTATAACGGGGGTGCCAATAGCTACGTCCGTGAACCCTTCGTATCGCTTAATGGCCTTTGCGGGACAAACCTTTATGCATTCGTCGCAACGGGTGCATAAAGAGAGAAATTCCGATTCCTCTATTGCGCCGGGAGGTCGTAAATAATTACCCTTTGGCAAGATTCGGTCGATTTTTTTGCTTGTGTAATCAGCAGCTTTATTGCCTACATAGTAAAATAAGTCTTTAAAAAACTGCCGCCTGTCAACTATTTTGTCAGATATTTTATCAGAATCGCTCATTTTAGATACCGCAATAGTCAAAAACGGTAAAAACGTTAATTAACAACAACTCCAAAAATAAATTTACTTCAATTAAAATATCTTGTCAAGGCCAATTCCCTTATGGCACACGATACATATGATGCATGTCATGCACCTTGCCGGCCATAATTTTGTTTTTACGGGGGATAAAATAAATTTGCATCTTTTTAAATTGTTTGTTAGCATAAAAACCCGTGTGATATAAACCTTTTTTGTTTTATGGGATAGTATAAAAGTGGCAAAAAAGACCGCTGAGAATAAAATGAGTTGTTCCTTTTGTGGCAGGAATCATGAAACTATAGAGCGACTGATTCAGGGCAATGCAAATACTTTCATCTGTAATGAATGTGTTGACACCTGTTATATGCTGCTTAAGAAAGGGAAGGGTTCTTCGGGTGTCAAACCTGCAGGCAAAGTTCTTACCCCGATCGAAATAAATGATAAATTAGACGAATACATTATAGGACAAGAAAAAGCGAAAAGAACCCTTGCTGTTGCTGTTTATAATCATTACAAACGATTGTTGACAGCCTCCGGAGGAAAGGATGACGAAGTTGAAATAGAGAAGAGCAACGTTCTGTTAATAGGTCCTACCGGTTCCGGCAAGACACTTTTAGCCCGCACACTGGCTAAATTGCTTAATGTTCCTTTTGCGATTGCAGATGCGACGACCCTGACAGAGGCCGGGTATGTCGGAGAAGATGTGGAAAATATTTTACTGGGACTGTTAAGGAATGCGGATTTTGATGTGCAACGCGCTCAGCAGGGGATTGTTTATATAGATGAAATAGATAAAATAGCAAGAAAAAATGCAGGGCCTTCCATTACCAGAGACGTCTCAGGCGAAGGTGTCCAGCAGGCATTGTTAAAGATTTTAGAGGGTGTCGTATCAAATGTTCCTCCGCAAGGGGGAAGAAAACACCCGGAACAGAAATATATTCAGATAGATACGAGAAACATATTGTTTATTTGCGGTGGAACCTTTACCGGCGTTAATGAGATTATCAGGAGGAGAATTGGCAAGGCAAACATTGGATTTGACACAAAAAAACGTGGCTACGAGGCTTCTGATGATGAGAAGTCCCTGGGCAATCTTCTGAGCAAGGTGGAAGTTGAGGACATGATTGAATTTGGCATGATTGTGGAGTTTATGGGAAGATTGCCGGTAATAGTGCCGTTAATGCCGCTCACAGAGCAGGATATGATCAGAGTAATGAAGGAACCAAAGAATGCGCTGATAAAACAATACCAGAAATTCTTCGAAATGGAAAACGCGAAATTGGAATTTACCGATGATGCTTTGATAGAAATCAGTAAAATAGCTCTGAAAAAAGAAACCGGCGCGAGGGCATTGCGTTCCGTGTTTGAAAGTTTTATGCTGGATCCGATGTATCATTTGCCTGCCCATAAAGAAGGCGCCACCTTTATAGTCACGCCGGAAGTTGTGCATGGCAAGATACCTTTGATTGCCCATGAATTAAAGAAAACGGCATAATAAGTTTCCTCCTCCCCAATACGCATAGAAAACCGGGCATAATCTTTGCAATTGACCGTCCATAGATTAACTATGCTATCAGAAACGAGTTCTTTTCCTTTCTAATAAAACCTTCTTTAAGTAATTGACTGAGAGCGGCATTTAACTTTTCCGGAGATAATTGAAGTTGTTGTAAAATTTCATTTTCAGAAACAGGTGATTGGAAAGTTAATGCTCTCAGAATCCTTCCCCGTATTTGCCTGCCGGAACCTTGAAAGGGAGATTGTTTTTTATAGTGGGCGCTTTTCCTGTTCGGGTTTTCGCAAATATCCTTTAGCATTACGCCGTAATCCATAAGTGCATAATACCATTCACGGGGGTTGGAGATATCGAGTGTCTTTTCCACCAAAGGAAGAATTTCAGCGTCCCTGATATTTATTCGGTCAGAGAAGAACCGGTGAATAAAGACCCGTCGTATATTTGTTTCGATAAACACGGTTGGTTTCTGGAAAGCAAAGGCGGCAATTGCAGCGGCGGTTGCTTTTCCGATCCCGGGAAGGGTTGTTAATGTTTCCGCAGAACAAGGAAGAATGCCGCAATATTCTTGCACTACTATTTGAGCAATATTTTTGAGGGCTATTGCTCTGCGGTTATACCCCAGTCCGTTCCATTCTTCAAGTATTGTTCTGAGAGGCGCAAGGGCAAGTGAATGAAAATCGGGAAATTTTTTTAAAAATAGCTCATATTTGCCTAAAACCCTTTGCACTTGTGTTTGCTGGAGCATGATTTCTGATACAAGAATATGATAGGGATTATGGGATATTCTCCATGGAAGTACCCTGCCATGTTCCCGGAAATACCGGTAAATCTCTTTTTGAAATGTTTTTGCTCCCGCTTTTGTCAATGCCGGGGCTTCTGTTTCTTTTTTCTTTGGACTCATTAATGCAGAATATATGATTAAATCTTTAAGAAAAAGTGCAGATTTTAGCAAACAGAAAAATATCTCAGTAAAATATTAATCATAAAAATAAAATAGAAAAATAAAAGAAAAATGTTTCTATGTCAGAACAGAACGTAGGAAGTCAGCATCTTCTCAAGGATAATGTATTCGATGTTGATTAATCATTACTCCATAGTAAGATATTCATAGTAAAAAACAATATAAGAAATTTTTAACGGATACGGAGTTTTGTTTAGGATAGTACGGATATGAAAATAGTGCTTTTTACCCTGTGCCAGGCTGCAAATATAGATATTAAGAATAATTTAAATATCCTCGGCGCGTTTGATATGATTACGGCGGCGAAGGTGCCCGCTGTGTATTCCTGCACACTGGTATTGAAAATGCGCTTTGACAAAAGAGACGAGGGTAAGAAGATATTTAGAATTTCCTTCATTGATGCGGATGGGAAGAAGCTATTGCCTTCATTAGAAAATGAATTTTTCGTAGCCATTCCCGGCGGGAGTTCATTTTGTTGTATGAACTTTATCAGCCCGATCCAAAATTTGCAATTGAACCGTTATGGCAATTATTCGATAGATTTTTCTATTGACGGAGCGCTTGTTTGGTCGTTTGAGTTAGTAGTAACGGAAGCAAAAAAAACCACTTAGACCACTGCATGCCTGAAAAACCAAAATGTGTGGATAGTGAATGCCGGATAAAAATATTTACCCAAAAGAAAACCCCATTTTTTTGAGAAGGTGAATCCGTTTGTCTCTCCACCGGGTAAGGTCGTCCAGACCAATTTGAGGAGTCTTTTTCTCAATCTGTATGAGATCCGGTATGCCGGACAAGATCTTTTTGTCAATTTCCGGCCGCCCTCCGTCGATGGATTCCGGCAGATTGATAAATGCATTTTTAGAGGGAATGTTATATGCTTTGATGAAACAGGAAACACTTTGCAACACGCCCCGGAGGGTATATGTGCCACGGCCGGTAACCACGATTTTTTCCCGTTCGATAAGTCTTTTCTCAATGCTTTCATCATAAAAAAACTTAGTCGACAATTCATCCTGCCGTAAAAATTTTAAGTTATTCTGTCCGAACATTTTTTTTGCATGTTCTACAAGGGCCTTTTCCTGTGCTTTTATAGAAGAGAACGAGAGTCCGTCTAAAACGATAAACCCGTATACTCCTTCTCTTTTAGACGCATTGGATATGCTGTTTAAAAGTTTGACATGGTATGTTAGTTTGCCTGCGGAAGATAGCAAAAAGCTCATATATGGGCTTATCAGTAAATATATTTCTTTAATGTTTTTGCTTTCCGCTGCCATAATTTCTCTTTAGCTCTTTGTCTGCTCGTTTTATTTAGCAGCTTGATGTTCCATTACCAAGGCTTGTGCTAAAAGGTTAAAAGATAGTTCCATGTGTTTATTTAAATTGATGAGAAGTGGTTTGCTAAAACGGTATCCCTTAATTTCATCGCTAAAATTGCGTTTCCTAGGTGCATAAATAATGCCAAAAACCATAGATAGCTTATTAATTAAATTTTTAATACTGTTACACGAAAATAAATAATAGAGGAAAAACAAATTAACGTTTTGCGATAAATATAAAGGGGCTACCATATTGCCAACCATAACTCACAGGCGTAAAATATGATTTCCCGGTTAAATTTATTCTATGACATCATAAAAAAATAAATCAGATAGGCCATATTATAATAGTGAATTATGTAAATGAAAGAAATTTATATTGTTCCCTCTATGAGAAAAAAGTGGTGATTGAATAATAACAAATTAGTGGCACAAATACCCCAAATAGGGTGCTGTTTGCCATGGTTATGGCATGAATGCCATGAGTGGAGTTAGGGGGTTATGATGATCAAATTTATTTTGGGAAGATAGATGTCCGGGAACGGGAGGATATTTATCATATGAATTTTTTTACGGAGAAATGTTTAATTCAGCCTGAAGAAAACCATCTATAAGCACATGTATTTTTATCGACTATTTAAAAGAGTTTAAAACATTGACAAATATAAGTTTTAACTGTAACATTCGAATTTTTAAGGTTCCTATCTCCTCGTAATTTTTATAACGGCTTACATTTTTTACTATGATGCAATTTGGAAACGTATGTATCGTTGGTCCGGGGCTTATTGGTGGCTCTATTGGTTTGGCATTAAGAAGACGGAATCTGGCGGAAACTGTCATTGGTGTTGGACACAGGGCGTCTTCTTTAGAAAGCGCCCTGAAACTAGGCGCTATTGATGTGGGGCATTTAAGCATTGATAATGCGGTGAAAAATGCAGATATTGTAATACTCGCTACTTCGGTATCGAAAATTATTGAGTTCGCAAAGCAGGTCATCCCACTGATGAAAAGGAATGCTGTTCTGACGGATGTCGGGAGCACAAAAAGTTGTATCGTCCGGCAAATAACAAAAGACATGAGAAATGATGTTGCTTTTGTGGGCGCTCATCCCATTGCCGGTTCGGAGAAGAGGGGCATTGATCATGCTTCTCCTGACCTCTTTGAAGGCTGCACGTGCTTTATAACGCCATTCGATAATAATAAGGCGGCAGTGGAAACTATTTCTCATTTATGGAGTTTTCTCGGGGCAAAGGTGAAAAGTATCTCTCCTGAAAGGCATGATAAAATGCTTGCATATATCAGCCATCTCCCTCACCTTGTTGCTTCGTGCCTTATAAATGTTATTGAGGATGATGATTTGACGTTTGGAGCTACCGGCTTGAGAGATACTACGAGGGTGGCTTCCGGTGATCCTGAGCTATGGAGAGATATTTTTGATCAAAACCGGGAAAATATGGTGAAGTCAATTGACCGGTTTGTGGCGGAACTCACGGAATTCAAAAATGATCTGATTTCCGGAAATAAAGATATGATACTGAACCGCCTGAAGAAGGCCAAGATATCGCGCGATAGTATTTTCCATAATAATCCAAAGATACACGATAACGAGTAAGCAGGTTCTTATGCATTCAAGAATAGAAGTTTTTGTAAAGAACGAATATGCAGACCCGGTCGGAGCAAATGTTAAATCGGAAATAGAGACTTTTGGTTTTGCAGATGTTAAACGTGTCAGGGTTCGTCAGGTTTACATCTTTTTTGGAAAACTGACAGATAATGAATTAGACAGCATTGCAAAAAAACTTCTGGTGGATTCGGTTACACAAGATTATCTGTGTGCTTCAGATTTTTCTCATCCATCCCTTCGCAACAAATTTCATATCATAGAAATAAGCCGTAAGCCCGGCGTTATGGACCCCGTTGAACAATCCGTTATAAAAGCGCTTCGGGATATTAATATTTCAGTGCATGGTGTAAAAACCGCCCATAAATATTTGATTGATGCGGATATTTCAGCGGAAGACCTGCATACAATTGCGACAAAAGTATTAGCGAATACGAATATAGAAGACATATTTATCTATCCTGAAATACCGAAATATCAGCAGACGGTGTTTTGTGCTTCTTTTAAAAAGAAAGTCATTCCGCTCGTAAACGCAGATACCGGTCAATTGGAAAAAATAAGTGCGGAAGGCCAGTTGTCTTTGAACATCCAGGAAATGCGCGCCATCCGGCAATATTATAAATCTTTGAAGCGTGAACCGACGGACATTGAATTGGAAACCATTGCGCAGACATGGTCCGAACATTGTGTGCATAAAACCTTCAAAGGCCGTATCAATTTTAATGGGAAAATAATCGATAATTTGCTGAAAAGCACCGTGATGAAGGTTACCGGGGAGTTAAATAAACCATGGTGTGTTTCCGTGTTCAAAGATAATGCGGGCATTATAGAATTTGATGAGAAATATAATGTATGTTTTAAGGTGGAAACGCATAACCACCCTTCTGCTATCGAACCGTACGGCGGCGCTAATACCGGCATCGGAGGAGTAGTTCGGGACATTATGGGCACAGGTCTTGGGGGAAAACCGATCCTGAATACGGATGTTTTCTGTTTTGGGATGCCTGATACGCCACCGGAGAAAATTCCCAAAGGCGCATTGCATCCGAAAAGAGTGTTTAAAGGAGTCGTTGCGGGAGTAAGGGATTATGGCAATCGGATGGGGATTCCGACAGTAAATGGCGCCATTTATTTTGATGAACGATATATCGGGAACCCTCTCGTTTTCTGCGGAACGGCGGGGATTATCCCGAAAAATAGGTGTCAGAAACAATCTCAGCCGGATGATCTTATTGTGGTTGTGGGCG
Organism: Planctomycetota bacterium; assembly: GCA_016873165.1. Taxonomy (GTDB): domain Bacteria; phylum Planctomycetota; class Brocadiia; order Brocadiales; family Brocadiaceae; genus Kuenenia. The sequence goes on from VGXV01000062.1 coordinate 15,023, forward strand.
GAAGAACAGGAAGAGATGGCATACATGGCGCAACGTTTTCATCTGCAGAATTGCATGAACAGTCGGAACAAATCTCAGGAGGCGCTGTTCAGATTGGCAATGCGATAACGGAAAAGATGGTGCTTGATACGTTGCTACAGGCACGCGACAAAGGGTTGTATCGATGCATTACAGATTGCGGCGCGGGGGGATTGTCTTCCGCTGTCGGGGAAATGGGACAGGATCTTGGGGCATGTGTGTATCTGGAGAAGGTCCCCCTTAAATACGAGGGTCTTTCCTATGCAGAGATATGGATTTCTGAAGCACAGGAGCGTATGGTTCTTTCCGTTCCGAAAGAAAAAGAAAAGGAAATTCTTGAATTATTTAATGCTGAAAACGTGGAAGCTACTGTTATTGGACATTTCACAACCGATAAAATGCTTCGGTTGTACTATAACTCGGAGATAGTTGGCGAGATGGAAATGGATTTTCTTCATAATGGCCTGCCAAGGTTGGAACGGGAGGCAGTATGGAAAGAATCCGGATATGAGGAACCGTTTCTCCCCGAAAAGGAGAATTATGGAACTGATTTAAAGAAAATACTTTCCGAATGGAATGTTTGCAGCAAGGAATGGGTAATTCGGCAGTATGATCATGAAGTGCAGGGAGGAAGCGTCCTGAAACCACTTCAGGGCATCCGGAATGATGGGCCTGGTGACGCATGTATTGTCAAGCCGGTATTGGGAGGAAACAAGGGTATTATTGTGTCGAATGGCATGAATCCGCGGTATGGAGACATAGATCCCTATCATATGGCTGCTTCCGCTATCGATGAAGCATTGCGTCAGATTATCTCTGTCGGAGGAAATTTAGGACACGTTGCGTTATTGGATAATTTTTGCTGGGGCAACACGAATAAACCGGACCGACTCGGAAGTCTTGTGAGGGCTGCCCAGGCATGCTACGACATTGCCGTGGTGTATGGGACGCCGTTTATTTCAGGGAAGGATAGTTTGAATAATGAATTTGTCACGGAGACGGAGACAATTGTAATACCTCCGACGCTTTTAATTTCGGCGATTTCCGTTATGGATGACGCAAGAAGCGCAGTTTCCATGGATGTAAAAGAACCGGGAAATTTAATATATCTTGTGGGGGTGACTCGTAATGAATTGGGCGGTTCTCATTATTATCACATTCATGGGCATAAAGGAAAAAATGTGCCAAAGGTGAATGCGTATTCAGGGAAAAAAATCATGAATACCTTATCCCC
>VGXV01000063.1 GCA_016873165.1 Planctomycetota bacterium
CCCTTTTGAGACCAAACTGGATTGGTTTTGCCTGGTTTTGGCTTTATTTCCGTTCCGCTTTGGACCGATATAGGTTCTTCTTTGACGAGGTTGTTTTTTTGCTTTGTCCCAGTAACTCTCAACCTTGTAGAGGTATATCTTGCCCTTTATTTTCTGTTCTATTATATAGGCCATAGCAATAGCTAGTTATTAATTAACAAATGGCCTTAATATACAGAGAATACAACGAAATTGCAAGGTTTTATTGCATAGTTACTAACTTTTTCTCCAATTTAGGTTTGATACGAATACAACAAATTTCACCGCCCTCACGGGAGCGGTCTATTTGGTGCAAGATTCAGGTAGTAATTTCTGATTATTACGGAGGTTTTAGACCTTGTTTCGCTCTTTAAATAAGTAATACCTTGACATGGTGATAATATAGTAAGTAATTTCAGAGAGCCTTACCATACGGGTAAGGTTTTTTTGTTCCTCGTATATACACCTTGGTTTCGCTTTCGCATCAAATCCGCACCATATGGTAATCGTTATTGTGTATGGATATGGGCTTTACTACGGACTTTCTGAAGGCACATTGCGCGCATATGTTGCGGACATTATTTCCCCGACGCATCGCGCTACGGCATTTGGCATTTATCATACGGCGGTGGGCATTACATCCTTTCCCGCCAGTGTTGTTATGGGGGCATTGTGGAAATACATCAATATCCAGACAGCGTTTTGCTTCGGCGCGGGGATGGCATGCATGAGCGGAATTCTGCTGGTTGCTCTGTTTCGAAAAAAGCAAAAGCCCCTTTGTGATAAAAGGGGCTTTTGAAGGTTAATAAGTTCAAAAATTTTTCCGGTTATTTTGTTACCGTTGCTTCTTCTACAATCACGTCGTATTTATAACCGCTTCCGAAATCTTTGTCCTTATAGAGAATGCCGTTCACGGTTACAATATCACCGACAGAAGGCTGGTCTTTTGTGGTAATAACCAGGTCAAAATTGTTCTTATCCTTACTTCCGCTTCCATCCTGAAGATGCAGCCAGTTTTTCCCCATGATACCAACGGAGACTTTTACTACTTTCCCTTTGACAGTGATTTTTTCCTTATTAAGTTTTTTTACATTTGCATAAAGTTCTTCTATGGTATAGGCGCCTGAGCCCCCTGCTTTTTCCACATGTATTTTTTCATCAGGTGAAACGCTGACGCCTTTGCTGCCTTTCATATTGTATGCCGGAGCGTCCTGCCCTGGATTTGCAGGTCCGTTGGAAAAAATGATTTTCTCAAACGTACGATTCAAAGTCTTGCTTTCAAAATTGGTCATCTCGAAGCCCGGTTGTAAAACGATTTCCTGCCCTACCGAAACGGTTGTTTCCGGTATGGCGACCCATGTTTTTTTCCCGTAGTCGTCGATGCAGAGATAGGTGTATCCGCCGCTGTTCATTGTTTCCACTATTTTTCCTGCCAGAAAGTAGTTGCTATCAGAGGCTTCTCCGTGTGATGCGTGATCATGTGAAGAGTGATCATGCGATGAGTGATCATGCGATGAGTGATCATGTGAAGGTTCTTCTACCGATTTCATTTGATAGGCAAACGTATTTTTGGCGATTATCGCAAACGGCAATGTGAGTGATAAGGCAAATACAAATACAATTTTCTTCATTTAAAAGCACCTCCTACATATTATTAAAATATCTGATAAAAATAGTTCCTCAACGTTATGCTGTCATCTGAAAAAATTCCCGTAAAATATCCGCCTTCCCCTGATCTGTGGCAGACGGAATAAGGGATTTCTCAATAAAATAATTGTTAACGATATAGCATAAGTTGTCTATTAAGGATACTTATTTTACCACGATAAAACAAGAATTTTATTGTGTGATTATTTCTTTTGACTATATAAATGAAATATAAGAATGGGTATGAAAAAACCGGATAAGTAAAGATATTGATAGTATGTTTTTATGCCAGTGCGTCCAGAAGGCTTCCGTGTGCTTCGTCAACTGTTTTTAGCACAAGGAGATTTGCTTTAAACTGATATCCCGCAGTCATAAGATTTGTTATTTCATGTGCATATTCCACATTTGATGTTTCGACAATATTCCCTTCTTCGTTTTTGAAATAACCTGACGATTCGTTACTCTTTGAAACTTCCGATCTTACGCCGCCATTCCCTTCTTCTGCAAATCGTACAATATTTCTCTTGTAACCGTCTGTGTTGACGTTGGCAAGATTATTTGCAGTTGCGTTAAGTAAGGATGCGGCGGCCTGCATGCCGCTTTGTGAAGTTTTAAAAGATGACGAAATCGACATTCGCTTTTCCTTTAAAAAAGATTTTTCAATGTTGTAGATTAGCGTGGAAATATCCTGAAAACTATAAACAGAATAATCAGCAGATATTGTAAAATATTTACCATGAAATTCACACTTATTTTTTAGATAGAGTTCTTTTGTGTTGTGTCAGATGCTATCTCTATGAGTTTTTTTGCTATATCTTGTTTCGTATTGCATGTTGCCACACGTTTTTGTTGTGCATTAATGATATAGGCCGGGTGTTTTCCTTCTGAAATTTCCTGCTGATCGTTTGCTACCACAAAATCGGCTTTATTTTCCACCAGAGAAGCATAGGCCCTTTTTAGAAGTTCCTCGTTGGATATGCCCGCTTCTAATTTAAAGCCGATAAGCAGCGAATGAGGCCATAATTCCCGTAATATCTTTATTATTTTCGGAACTTTTATAAACCGTAGGGTGATTTCATTGTTTTTGGAAGATAATTTGCCATTAACCTGCTGTTCCGGGGCATAATCCAGCACTGCCATTGCGTGTATAATGGCATCAAACGTTTTCCCTTCTAATTCGTCACGGATTATTTTTGACAAATCCTGAACCGTTTCTATTTCAATAAGGGTAAGCCTTTTGCCCTCGTCTTTCCTGAAACAGGAAATATCCGGAAGAGAACTTCCAACCCCGTGCACCAATGTAACATACGCGCCTCGTTTTAACGCTTCGGTTGCTATCGCGGCGCCCAATTGTCCGGAAGATTTATTGCTTATGTACCTGACATTGTCTATATATTCTCTGGTGGGTCCTGAAGTTATCAGGATATTTAATTTTTTTGTGTTTTCCATTAGATGATACCGTAAAACAATCTGATTTTTTGTATTAAATCGGTGAATGGAAATTAATCCAATACTTTATTAAACCGGTCGATGATCATATCTGTTTTTTCCAGCAATTGATTCTTTATTTCCTCATCTTTTGGGAACCGAACTTTAACGTGTGCTTCCTGTGGAGAAAAATCGCTTGGCAACGACACCGATGTCTTTGCGACCTTATGGGTGGCAAGGCTTGCGATTGATTGTCTGATTTTTGCGATATCTTCCCGGAACTGCATTACGGTTTCCCGCAATGCATCTCTGTGTGTAGTCAAAGCATCCTTCTCATCTTCAATAGTTTTTAACCGATCTTCAAGCATGGTGATTTTTTGTAATAACTCATGCTTTTTTTTAATGGAATTGCCTGTTATTTTGTCCAGTGATGTTTGATTTTCATTGTGTTGGAAAATGTTAATTGAAATGTTTAAACTTGTCAGCAAGAACGAAAGCGCTGTGAGAATAATTGCTGTTCGAAGCAGCATTTGACGGGTTGTATTTTGTCGATACCTTTCTCTTGCAGTAAACAGCCAAAGCAGGAAAAAAACTACGAAGCAAAGCCCAATGGTTCCGAAGTCCAGAAAAGGCGTCAATCTCATAATAGTATTTCTGTGTGATGTATTAATGTAATGTTAAGGAATTTCAAAGTTGTCATTCCGGCAAAAGCAGGAATCCGGATAATGTCATTAGAAACTGGATTCCCGTTTATACGGGAATGACAGAAGAAAATAAAAAGTTGCCAAAGGTCTAATTAAATACCAATTTTCCCGGCTTACAACAAGTCTTTAAATTCTTCTATGCTAATACCCGCATCCCGGATAATTCCCGCCATGGTATAAGCGTCTATTGGATTTGCCCTTGGAACGGTAATAATACGTTTTCCATTCGTCATTACAATGTGTTTTCCTTGCCTCGCAATCCAAAAGCCTGCCTTTTCAAATGCTATTACTGCACGTTGGTGATTTATGCCGGGGAGCTTAGGCATAATTCACTTCAACATATCGTGATTCTTTGCCTTTACTTATTTCTTCAACAGTTTCCAAATAACCCTGTATGGCATCTTTAATATTTTCCAAAGCTTCTTCCTCTGTTTTTCCTTGCGACCAGCATCCGGGCAGACCGGGAACCCAAACAGCATATCCTTCTTCAGTTTTTTGCAGATTTACCTTATATTTCATCAGAAATCCTCTTATAAATATTACAGGTGTTTTTTTACATTTCCATAGTACTTCTCGTTTTTGTCACGGCACGTAATAAACCATACCACATTCAACTCCTTATTTTATTCTTTAATAGCCTGACTTTTCATCGTAAATGTATCACGTTTTCTGAATATCACTATTACCAGTATTGCTCCATAAATGATTTGGCGCATATTGGCAGCAATAGTGTTTGGCATGCCAACAAAGCGCAACGCTTCCGGTAATATAACAAGAAAGGCTGCGGCTAACGCAATTTTCCATAAATTACGCATACCGCCGATGATGACGATGCTTAAAATAAAAATAGATTCATGAATCGTGAAGCTTGTCGGGTCTATGTAGCTGATGTAGTGGGCATATAAAACCCCGGCTATTGAGGCAAGCATGGCGCTTATTGTGAATGATATTACTTTTGCCTTGTACACATCCTTGCCGAGGCTTTTTGTAAAAATCTCATCTTCGCTTAAGGCGATGAGAACCCGTCCAAAAGGTGAACGGGTAATATTATTTAAGATAAACCATACAATCCCAACAAAAAACAGACTTAATAGCAGAAACGAGATTTTACTTTCAAAGGAAAAACCCAGGATTTTAATCGCAGGAATCCCTGGTATTCCGAGCGGTCCCTTTGTGACCCTTTGCCAGTTATTCATTACCGAAAAAATAGCTACCTGAATGCCTAGGGTAATGATAATAAAATAATCATCTACCGTTCTAAGGGATATTGCAGATACTATGATTGCCATCAAACCACTTAGCAGCATGGAAAGAACAAGTGTTAGCAAGAAAGGTATGCCTAAATTAACGGATAGAATTGCTGCGGTATATGCGCCTATTCCATAAAATCCAACATGGGCAAGGGAAATCAGCCCTGAATAGCCTGCCGTTAAGCTCAGGCTTTGTGACAACAAGATATAAATGGAAATGAAAATAAGCAGATGTAAAACATATTCCATTTCAAATTTCTACTTTCTTTAACCGCTTGCCGCTAAAACCAAGTGGTTTCCAGACTAAAAATACAATGAGAATAATAAAGGCGGTCGCATCCATCCATTTACTGTCTATATAATAGGCGGCAAGGTGCTGGGCTGTAGCGAGTAGTAATGCGCCGCCAATAAGCCCTTTATAGCTGCCAACACCACCGATGATCATCGCTACCACGGCGTAAAGGAGGACATGGAATCCCATTGTAGGCGTCATATCCGTATCCAGCGCAATGAGTATGCCAGCGATTGCGGCTAAAGCGGAGCCGATAATAAAACTCCAAAGGATAACCCGATCTGATGAAATACCAAAGATATTGCTCAACTCTGCATTCGAAGAAACAGCCCTTATTTGTTTACCAAGTAAGGTATAGTGCAAAAACAGTAAAACACCAATAAATAAAGTTATACTAGCGGTGATTGTAATGATCTGCACGTCCGTAATATAAGCGCCTAAAATATTGTGCCCAACTTTAACGGGCCAGGTGCGTATACTTTTAGTGTCGTCTCCCCAAATGAGTGAAATTAAATTTTGTAAAATTACATACAAACCCAAAGAAGCTATAAGCATTTTCCAGGAAGAAGTGTTTTGTTTCCGCAATGGTTTATAAATCAGTAATTCTATTAAAACAGATATTATAACGGCACAAACAGTCGCCAGCGGAATAGCTATGCCTAAATACCAACTAAATCGCACTAAAAAAAGATAGGTAAAATAAGCGCCAAAAGTAATGATTACGGCATGAGCGATGTGGAAGAATTTAACTACCTGATAAAGTTGCTGAAAGGAAAGGCTTACTATTAGCAAAAGTGAAAATGATACGAGGATGTTTAATATTAACTGCATTTTTTGGCTAATAAAGTAATAAAAGGATATTTGTCAAAATCTTCTACTAACTTCACATTGTAAAAATTATTCTCCTTGAGAATATCAATTAATATCACTTCAGAAACGTCTAAAAATGAAAAATTGATTACGATTTCTCTTTCTTCTTTATCTTTAATTATATGTTGTAAGTGATGCCTTTTATTTTTATAGAAATAATTTGTCTTGTAAGAAAATGATATCTCATCATTTACAATACGGATATATTTTCCTTTATAAGGTTCGTTGAAAGATTCTTCTTTAATGTTCTTATACCACGGCCTAACATCAAAGATAAATAATCCATCAGTTTTTAATAATTTATTTACTTCAAAAAATATTTTTTCTAATTTATCTATTGAATTGGTGTGCGCAATTGAATTGCCTAATATATAGACAATATCCATTTTATTTTGTGAAAATATTTCAGAGATTTGATCCCAATCAGATAACTTTATATTATCCGCATCTAAATAAGGCTGATTATATGCCCTATTTAACAGAGGTTTACTAATATCAGAGCCATAAAATTCAATGAAAGGATGCATTTTAGACAAGCCATTGATCACATCCCCAGTGCCACAAGAAGCATCCAGGACACAAGCTGTACGATTATTATTTTTCAATATTTCAGAAAGAAAACTTTGCTGTGTTTTAAAATGTCCTCGTGTTTCACCAATATAATAATAATATGGCGCAATTTTTGAATATTCTTGTTCCATAGGCTCTATTACCAGTCAAATTTTGGATTTATATTATTTTGTTTCAATTTTTTAATGGTACATTCTCTTGCGTAACGGTGAGTCTGAAATTGCTCAATTCCATTTTTTATTAAATTCGGCTCTAAAAATGCTCTGGGATAAGTCCCACAGTCTATAGTAAACAGGTCATTGTTAGAACAACATTTTACATTCAGTTCAAATGATTCTCTTGTATTAAAAAACAACATTGTGTCCGGAAATGCTTGTTTATACATGTTACAAGCTTCAATAAATTCGTTATCTTGCATCGGCTTCAGATGTCCGTTTAAAGTAACCGAATGAGCTTGTTTTATTCGAGGAATTCCAATGATATATGGCTTTTGATTATATTTTCGAAATAAATAATTAGCATGATTTATTAGCGCTATTACTTCATCTTTCCAGTAATTTAACCCAAAAAGCACTCCCAAACCATAATTTTCAATACCCGCTTCAATAGCCCGTTCATAAGCTTCATATCTGTATGTATAGTTTGATTTCGGTGTTATCGCGCCATGCCAATATGTATATAAACTCCTTGAATATGTCTCCATCCATAAAACAATAAAATCCAACCCTGAAAATTTAAGGGTTTTATAATCTTCATAGTCTAATGGTTCGGTATTTAAACCGATCCTTACCTTCGCATTATTTTTTAAGCCAAGTTCTTTTGCATATTCTATACGTTTTGCAATTATGTCTGGTTTAAAAAATCTGTCTGATGAATAGACAAACTCTATCGTTCTATAGCCCCAGCTTAATAAAAGCTGAATTTCTTTTTTATAGTCAGCATCAGACAGCCTACTCCTAGTAATGCTTTTATTAGTATTCTTAAAGCCACAATAAATACAATTATTTAAGCAAAAACTAGAATGATATTGGGGTACTATTATGTTTACGTTTTTCATCTAGAAATCCCCATCTTCAAGTTTTCTTGCGGTCGTTAAGCCATACATATTTATTCCGAGATATTTTTAATTGCGTTAAATATTTCATAAGTATGTCTGTACCGATAATCTTTATCAACATAGTCATCAATTACTTTATAAAAATAACCACTTTTTATTTCATAAAAAACACTATCCCTCTGATAATATAACTCATTAATTGAATCATCGTGATTTAAGATAATTTTTTTGTTAAGAATTAAAGCATCTGTTCCTCTATATTTATTAATCTTTTGGTACCAACTTTCTGCATTATAGTTAATAAACTTTTCAAAAAATAAAACATGCCATTTTTTATTTCTTTCCATAAATACTTTAATGCTACCTAGATCATTTATATTTAGATTATAAAAACTAATTCTTACCGTTTTGACTGGTGAATTACCCAGACTTCTTAAATGGGGAAAAACATAAAAATCATCAATATTCCCCTTGTAAAATAATTGAATTAGGCTTTCTAATTTATTGTTAGCTGTGTGCCAATCGTTACGTTTTACACTTTCTTCAAACTCCTTTAAATAGGATTTTGCATTTTCGTTTTTACCTTTTTCAGAACTAATTGAGTTGCTAAATGTAGAATAAAACCATTCAGGTTCTTTAATATTGGTTACAAATATTTCAGTATTTTTTCTTTCTTTAATAAATTTGCAGGCAATATTAGAAAAAGCTTCTTCATCCACATCATATAAAATAACATTATTGTAACTTTTTTGGAAACGCTCTTCATTTAAAATGTAGAAATGGGACTCAATTCTCATTATTTTCATTGCTTTGAAGAGTAGAAAGAAAAATTTATGCCTTACAGTTTCTGCAAATAAACTGCTAAGAACTCCCAAAAAAAAAGAAATCAAATTAGACATAAACACCTCAAAAAATGGGGTTATTTATATTTAATAATTTTTCCATTAATAACTGTTAAAATTGAGTATGATTTGATTACATTTCCATTCTCATCAAAAGAAAAAGTACCTCCCGCCCCAGGAAAATCTCTAATATTAAGTAACGCATTTCGAATTTCTTTTGGTGATTTTGCTCCATTTATTAAAGTCTTCTCTACCACTTTAAAACAATCATAAGTTAAAGCAGCCCAAATATCAGGTTTTACCTTATAACGAGAGACGTATTTTTCTGAAAATTCTTTTACAACACTATTCTCACTTTCAATATCAAATTCCGGATATGAAAAAATAACACCTTCCATAGATTCACCCAAACAATCAAGAAGTTTGTCATCGTGAAAACTGCTGGTACCTAAAATCTTTATATCAATGTTAAGTTCTTTTATTTGTTTTAGAATTATAGAGACCTCGGCGAAATACCCTGGAATAAATACCCCTTTAGCGCCACTTTGTTTAATTTTTAGGATTTGTGTGCGAAAATCTTTTGCACCTTCAGTAAATGGTTCTGAAAAAACAATATTTCCATTATTGTTTTTTACAATATCTTCAAAAACTCTCTTTATTCCCTCTCCATATTTAGAATTTGTATAAAATACAGCAATGTCTCGAATATCCAATTTCTTAATAATTAAATCAGCCATTATTTTACCGTCATAAGAATCAGACGGCCATAGCCTAAAGAAAAAGGGACTTATTTTGTCAAAATCTACGGATGAAGCGCCTGGAGAAATTAAAGGAATTTCATTCTTAGTAATCATTGGTATAAGGACATCTGCTGTCTTACTTTGCGCCCCTCCGATAATTGCATTGACATGTTTATCTACTAAAAGTTGCCCTGCATTGGTCGCTTGTAAATTTTTCCCCATATCATCTTCTAAAAGCAACTGGATGGAGTTTTTTAGTATTGATTCATCAAATGCTAACTGAAGTCCGTTTCTCATGGATTGACCATAAATAGCGGCATCTCCTGTTAATGGCAGAATAGCCCCAATTTTTACAATATCTTTTTCTTCTGAAGTATCGCTTTGGTTTTTACCTCTAGAATTACACCCTACAAAAGCCAATAAAACAATGATAGCGAAAACTACAATTCTTTTTTTCATATCATTACCTGTTTAGTTTAGCAAAAATAATATATCTATTATTGATTTTCTTTATACAGTTTGCCAAGTTCTAATCTAATCACCTTAGTTGCTAAATTATTTATATCTTTGAGCCTGTGTTCAACAAGTATTAAGCTAACTCCGGTGTTTTTTAGTCTTTTTAATTGAAAAATAATATCATTTGAGTCTTTAGGGCTGATTCCTGCTAACGGTTCATCCAACATAATGAGTTTTGGGTGATTCATTAATGCCATAGCAAGACTCACCAATTTTCTTTCCCCGCCACTTAGCCTGTTACAATCTCTTTTCAGCACTGTTTTTAACTTTGGTATGTGGTCTAATACTTTATCCATTTTGCTTCTTAAATCTTTTTTATTATTAGACTGCATACTGCTCAATTCCAAATTCTCTTTTACGTTGAGGTCTTCAAATAATTCGTTTTGCTGTGGTATATATACCAACCCTTTTATAATTAATTGAGAAGGCTTACAAGGAATAATATCTTCACCGTCGAACCATATTCTTCCTTCCTTATCCCACGGTTTCAATAATCCATAAATTGTTTTAAGTAAAGTGCTTTTTCCGCTACCATTAAAGCCAACGAGAAGCACGGTATCGTTTCTGCACATCTCAAAGGAAACATCAAAGAGGGTTTGTTTTTTACCATAACCTGTATTGATACGCTCTACCTTTAAAATGGTCATAAATAGGCTTCCTGCGCCTGCGGATTATTCCTTAATTGCTGATAATCATCAAAAACACTCACAGCGCCATCATTCAGAAATAATAACGTGTCGCTTATAGTTTGAATAAAATCGGCATGGTGTTCTATCAATAAAACAGTTTTTCCTGCAGCCTTTATCTCGTTTATTATATCAACTATTTTTTCCCAGTAAATGGGGTTAATACCGGCTACGGGTTCATCCAAAAGTAAAAGATCCGCTTCGTTGGCAAGGCAACATCCCAAAGTCAACAGTTTCTGTTGTCCGTATGATATTTCGCCCGCCTTGCTTTCTGCCACATCATCTAAGAATACTTTTCTGATAATTTCATGAGCCTTTTGTTCAAAATACTCATTATCCCGCCATAAGAATATACCGGGTAAAAGGGCGTTCCAGATTTTTTCTCCTTTATTTCCTTTAAATGCCAGCAGTATGTTTTCCTTAACGGATAGTCCTTCAATTAATCTCAGGTTTTGAAATGTCCTTGTAATGCCCAATGAATTGATAGCAACGGGAGATAAATTATCTATCCTTTTTCCCTTAAAAAAAATGGTTCCTTTGTCTGCTTTCAGGAAGTTTGTTATTATGTTAAATAGCGTTGTTTTCCCTGCGCCATTGGCTCCCATCAATGTATATACATTTCCTTTTTCCAGTTTCAGATTTACACCTGAAAGTATTTCTCTTTCCCCGAAGGATTTATATATATTTATTAGTTCTAACATGTATTTACTACAAAATTTTGTAATACTTTTAAAAGGATGGCATATTGAATAATCTTCCGGCATCCCCTTCATCATGAAGTTGCCTTATAATCTCACCGTCCTCGAACGGAATTACATTGTCACTTGCATCCCTTGGCAAATCCGATTGAATAACGGTTAAAATATATTGCAGCCCAAACTCTTCACAGAATCTTCGCACTAACGCCAGAAATTTAATCTTTTTCCTATTATCAAGCCCTTCAAGCATACCGTCATGGTAAACAAACCTGAAAAATGATTTGTTATGATATGTCTCAAGAACCGCAAGGTCAAATGCCGCGCATAAGAATTTCTTGTAACTTGTACCTTTTCCCTGGCTTGTAATTAGACCTTTTTCTTCATCCGTGACTATGTTTGCCTCGAATTCTAAATTGCCTTCATCATTCAGACGGGTTGAAAGCAAAGCAGGTAAATTCAGCACTTCTTTAATGATTTTGTTGAAAGCCAATCTTATAGCGGTATAGGTGGGATTTCCTTTTTTCCTTAGATCGTCAATTTTGTCAATAAGTTCCTTCTGTTCGTTTTGATATCCTTCTATTTCTTTCTGTATAACTGATGCTGAATTTAAGCTATCCAGTTCTGCCTGCAACCGTACCAACTCTGCTTCTCTTTGCACCATCAGCTTCTGTAATGATTTAAATTTACTGAAGGTGTTCTCTCCTCTTAGAATTTTCAGATAATCTTCTCGCTGTTGATTAAGCTTTTTAAGCCGAGGTTCAATCATCTCTTTTTCATCTTGTAGTTTTTGCAATCTATCTTTTAAAAACTTATGTCTTTCCCCATATAAGCTATTGTTGAATTCAACAAGCTCTTCATAGCTCTTGCTAAGTTCGTCTTTGAAATAAATCTTAACCTCTTTATACAGTTCTTCAATCTCGGAAAAATTGAAATTAACCTTGTTTGACAATGAATGTTGAATTTGCTCTATTTCATATTTTATGTTATACAAATTGTCATTAAGTTCTGAAATTTCTGATTCGATCTTCTCTACTAATTCTACATTTATTTTTAATTCATTTTCATAAAAATCAAATTTGTCCAGTTGCTCGCTGGCTTCTTCAAGCTCGCTTTGCTTAACTTCAATAGCTCCCTTTAATTTGTCATATTCTTCTGCTTTTGTCGCCAGTCTTTTTTCAAATTCAGCCTTATACTCCTTCCTTTTATCGATAATTTCATCAAACTCGTATTTCTTTTGCAATAGTTTGTCATCAAAGCCTAGAATTTTTGCAAGGTATGGTTTCCATTCAACATGCTTTCCTTTGCTATACTTACTGATTTGAAATTCATCTAAATAATCGCCTTGCGTTCTTAAAAAATACGATACCCCATTACGGTAGTTCCAGGGTTTGATTACATCCAAAACGAGGTATGAATTCACTTTTTTCACTGCTTTCTTAAGTGGGATCATGCTCTCGTTCCAATCGGTATCGGCCAACATTGTGAAATTTTGATGTTTTTCGTCGTGAGATTTTATTGATATCTTAGAATTTTTTTCAACACTCCGCTTTATGGTTAAATATTTACCTGAATTCGTTAATATTTCTAAGTAAAAAACCATATTCCTGAATTTAATTTTATTAACATACAGAAAGTGACCTTTAGTCAGTTTCTTTAATAACATAAAGTCAATCAAAGAAATGAGCAATGTCTTGCCAAGATTGTGCGAGTCCTTATCTGTCTCTTTGGGTCTCTTTACTTTTCCATAGATAACATTAAAGCCCTCATTAAAACAAATGGGTTTAAAAACCGCATCATTATTTGAATACAATTTACTGAGCTTCATTTTTTCTTAAATATCATTTGTTTCGATGTATTCTAGCGAATCACTTATCACGTGATAATCGAGCTTTCCCAATAAAAACAGAAAATTTATCGATGGTAAAAAAACATATCTTACGTCATCACAAATAGTCTCGCATAAATACGATAATACTTCATCATACTTCATTGACTGGTTGGCTCTTAGGACTTTCAGTATTTCAGCGGAAACGTTAATAACGGATAGTTCAAGATTTAAATATTTTGTCGGCTTTAGCATTTTTCACCTATGTCACAATTACAATACATATAGTGCAAAAAGACGTTAACAAAGCGCCTTATTTTTTGAAGCTCCGGGCATTCCTGCAAGATAAAATCATACAGGTACTCAAAAATTTCTTCAAACTGGGCAAATTCGCTACGTCTAATAGTTATTTTGCCTTTAATCTCATCGCAGATATTGTAATAATATTCCGTAATTTCTTTATTAATGGGATTTTTCAAGAACGTTGTTATCTGCTCAAAATACGACTGTGAATTTTCTTGAATGTATTTAAAATATTGTTCGCTAAGCTTATTGAGTTCATTTTTTATATCAAGTTTCACGTGTTTGAAAGAAAACCGTGTTTTATCTTGAATGTCAATCTCTTGCCTTTTTTGATAAAAAGCGGTTATTACCAGTTTTATGTCGTCCGCATTAATCCTCAAAGGATTCCTATATCTATCAAGATTGCAAATTTTAACAAGGTCTGAATGTTCAGTTAGATAAAGACTAATCTTTTCTTGCCCAAGAATCTCAACATTGTCAATACTAACCTCTTTTTTCATATAGTTTACATGGGTAGAATGTGCGTTCGCGGAAAGTTTTCTGGTCGTAAATAAAATGTAGTTGTCCAACTCATTATCATGCTTTAGTTTTTTTAATTTTGGAAGTTCTGCACCAAGTATTTTTGTCTTAAAATCAGCGTCGGAACAGCTTGCAATAGGATTGGCCGTTCTCTTCGCCTGAACAATAAACTTGCCATTCCACGGGCTGGCGCTGCTTGGAAAAGAATTAGACGTTCCCTCAAACTTTCCGTCCCTCCCGCCATCGCGCCCTTCACTGAAATTCAGCGTCCCCATTCCCAAAATACGATGGCAGATATGAATTACCAGATTCTCAAATTCACTACTGGAAAGTTCGTATAAACGGTAATCTCTCATGCAGGAAAAATTTCCTCTGTATACTCACAAATGAAACCAGTCAAATTTCGAATGTCTTCTTGTTGTATATTTTGCGTAAGTATATGGAATCGTAAAAGTTATTTTATTCTTAGTATATCAACAATCAAGTGCTTCGTGGATGGCAGGGAACCGAATGAATGATAGGAAATAGCTCGTACTAATAGAAGGTCAGTTTAGCAAAAGCAAAGAAAATTGCAAGATATTTCTCTTGCAGGAATTCCGGGGACACCGCATTTAATTTGAAATCATGTATGATGTCCCTTTAATTGGAAGTAAAGACGCAATCAACTATATAAAACAGGGGGTTCAGGTTACAAACCTCCAACAATTCGAGAGCAATTTTTCGCGAAGGTTATCTGGTTTTAACCCGACTTTCGCAATTCGAGGGGCAGTCTGCCCGCTGAGCCAGTAAAATCAAGGGATCGTATAAAAAGGTCGGCACTACAGACCGATCGTGAATGCTCCCATCTGAAACCGCTTATGGAATATTTCGTTTTAATTCTTTGTGACGTTATGTATTGGTGTGAGAAAAAGAGGATGCGAGATTGCCAGATTTTCCGAAAAAAAATGAGACAAAAATTCCTTGTGAGCTGAGAAGCGATTCTTACTTGCAAAGTGGTGAATATGTTACAGGCGATGAATTCGGTTTTTAAATATTCTTCCGGTTAATCGGTGATATTCTTTTGCACAACAACTGTTACATTGCTTCCGTAAAAATGTTCAATCCTGCATCTTTTTATGCGGACATCATTTCCATAAGATATTTCTGAATTTTTCCCTGTTCACGCGGGTCAATATCATCAAAAAATATGTCGGTTCTGTATGTTTTCTTCTCCTGTTTTACCTGCGACCCGTTTTTCACCCGCACAATCATTCCGGTGCTTTCCACGGTTTCGTTGTTTACCGGCAACGTGAGTTTTAATTTAAGTCTTGTTAAAGAGGGAATGTATTCATCTGTTACGCAGCAGAGCCCCGATTCTCTTAAATCAATGCTGTTTGCTGAATAAACATCGCCTTCTACCTCTAACTGGATAGGCAAGTTTATTTCAGATTGCTGGTTCATACGATTTTTTCTAAAAAAGCATTTTTCTGCCATATTACTAAAAACTCCTTTCTAAAAATGTATTTATATCCTTTATACAATAATTTGTAATTATATATCTTCTCGGAATAATTTTCCCTGGTATCATTTTTTTGTGTAATCAAACCATGCGGAAAACGTGGAACTTACATGAACTGTTTCAAACGTTGACATAGTATATGATTTCTCAACAAAATCAAGCAATAATTATTGCATTATACAACAATTTGATGAAGGCGGTTTTATCGCTCCTGTCGTCCGGTTTTAAGAATGGTTTTCCTTCATTTTTTCAAAATACAAGGCTTTATACGTAACATTACTTTGTTAAAAAAATTAAGCGGCGATTTTTTTCTTAAGCCGAGCGGATTTAATTTTAAAATATTTCTGAGAAAGTTTTTCGTTCTTTGATAAAGCATGTGTAGATGAGAATTCCAAAAGAGAATTAATTGCCTTCTTGAATTCATTAAAGGTT
>VGXV01000064.1 GCA_016873165.1 Planctomycetota bacterium
TGCCTGCGTCAATAGGGTAGGTCGGCACTACAAGCTGTTTTTGAAATCGACTTCAGTAAAATCAATGGTTCCCAGACGACAAATGTCCAAAAATAACCGTTTTTTGGCGCGAATTGCGAAAGTCGGGTTAGCAGCGCGGGCATTTTGGAGTTGCATCATGAGCATTTTTAGGCAGCTACTCTGGTAGCATAAAAGTCCCTGTAAGTCAGAGATGGGGCAATTTGCGAAGGAAATAAAATCTTGGTTTTTCGTCTATTTTTATCAAGTATTATCTTTTCTTATTTCATGCTGTTTGTTTTTATAAATCAATAACTTATGGCATATTTATGTTTGGTCTATTTTTACCTTTTATAATGCATTTTTTGACAGAAGTACGACAAAAGTACGATACCATTTTTGAGATAATTTATTTGTTCTTTAGGTTTGTTATAAAAAAAGTACGTTATATATACTAAAAATCATTTTAGGTATTTACGTTTGTAGGCATTATAATATAAGCGTTTGCAATCAATCTGTAATGTCTTTATATTGTGAGAATTTTTACATGTAGTTGAAACAGCGAAATCGAAATTCCATTCCAGTTGTTTAAAAAAAATAATAGAGTAATTTATTATGATTTTAAGCAGAATAATTTCAAGTTGAAATTGTATAATCTGTATATATCTGATTAAAATATAAGTTGTTATGCAATAGTTAAAAAGTGATGTGTCGTACTTTTGATGGATTTTAAGCCGCTTTACCCCTCTTTTTCTGCCTGTTTTTCATACCTTAAACCATGTTATTCCAGATACGTCTTTGAGGTTTTAATTACTCTCTGATTATCCATCCCCCCCCTGTAAAAGATTTATGACTGTTTTTGGTCTTTTCGTATGATTACTGTTTATAAATTGTAACGATCCGGAAAAGGGTTTTTTGTTTTATAATCAATCCGGATCCTTCTTACTCTTATTTTCTTCACCAATATACTCTGATTCGTATTGGTTGATGTATTATGCCCATCATAATGCCTCTGGTTCGGTAATTAATACCGAACCAGGGTAATTTGTTAAATTATTAAATGGCTGGCCGTTCATAAGGCAATACCGCACATTAACACGTATATCAGGATATTTTTGATTATTTTTTACCAAAAAACCGGTTTTTTGGTAAAAATGCAGTGTAAAATGTAAGTTGCTATAAGGAATCAAGGTGTAGTAGGTGTAGTAGGTGTAGTAACCCCTTTAAATACTGGGATAGAAGGCTGTTTTTCTACTACACCTATTTTTTTTACTACACCTTACTACACCTCTACTACACCTTACTACACCTCTACCACACCTTGAGAAAGCCGGAATCCCTTGACTGGAGCGGGTTACTACACCTACTACACCTACTACACCACGTTTTTTGTTTGAACAATCCTATATAATCAAGTATGAATATTATGTCAATACCAATGTAAGTGACCCAATGTAAACTAGTTATAGACAGTGCACTGTTTCGATATCTTCAAGACCGGCACACATACGGTATTTGGTACCGTATGTTATTATACTACCGGAACGCAAAGGGTGGGTTTTGGTCGGGGAACCATCTTCATCGTGAAGATGGCTACCCGACCCCCCCCTATAAAAGATAACAAACTTCTCCGGTGTAATGATAATTGTTGCAGTCTATAAACCGAAGCAAACCGGAAAAGGTTTTATTTGAACGTTCTTTTAAAACTCGGACCAGCTTATTGGAACGTTTCGCGGATGATCTTCTGGACATCATGTCCAAAAGACCCTATTTTTGGACACCAAATCTGGTATCTTTCCAGTAATTTTTACACAAACATGATTTTTCCCTTGCAACTTTCCGTTGCCTGTGATAGTACGTACCCATTGGCACCAATAGCTTTCACCAACAATTTAAGAAAACCGCCCCTGCCTTTCGGCAGGGGCACTCCAAGGCAACACTGTGATGACCTGAACGCCCATCCGGTGTTGCCTTTTTTTATCAGGAGAAAAACGTTATGCCCATCAATGGATCCGATAACGTTCTGCCGGCACACGAAGAAAATATTGATATTCATAGCTTCGATTTTTCAGGATTACTCAAAACAAATATAAATTATGTTCAATTCAACCCCCCTGCGCCGTAAGCTGGAAATCGCAACATGGGCGCAACCTGCACGATATATTCAGACGAAACGGCTTTGCATACTTTCCGTGTGCAGACTATCTGAAATTTATCCGGGCGCTTGAAGAAACAAACAGCGATCCTCGTCTGAACGAACTCTTTCGCCAGACATTACAATCCGCACAGAACTACGTCACCGCCGTTTCACAAAAAATAACCGAAACCCTCTATCCGTCCGAATGCGAAGACACACACGAAGAAGGCCAGTAAGTGGAAAGATGCAAAAATGCGGGTATGTTCCCCCTTGATTACCTCCCAACCATGAGGGGGATTCGGCAGCAAATACCGAATGTTTATGGGTGAAAAATCAGGAATTTACGAATTTGATGGCAAATGCCGGGACGGACTTGAAGTCCGTCCCGGCTTATTTTATGAATGTAGCAACTCATGCACGGTGATACTATCCGCTGCCCTTATTTACGAGGGATTATCAGCGTGAAGGATACGATAATGTTATACACCCCAATTAATAATACTGTGATAGTTATTGTTGCCTATGATTACGTGATCGATAAGCCGTATGCCAATGATTTTTCCGGCCGCGACGATGCGGTTGGTGAACGTAATATCTTCGTCACTGGGCGCGGCATCTCCCCCGGGGTGGTTGTGAACGCATATGATGCTATCGGAATTGTAGAGCAATGCGCCCTTGAATACCTCGCGCGGGGAAGCAATCGCGCTGCTTAAACTGCCGATGGCAATGAGCTCTTTCGCAATGACGCATTTTTTGCGGTTGAGGTGGAGTATGTATATTTTCTCGCATGCCTCTCTGTTCATGTCTTTCATGATCTCGTACACGTCATTTACACTGCGAACGCACGGCCTTTCTTCCTTTGCCGGTTTCTGGACGACGGCAAGGAGGGGGATGGTATCCCTTGTTAAAAATTCAATATATTTCAAAGACGATTCTGAAATGACGGTATAGGAGGATTTATCCATCTCTTCCTGTCGGCGGGCAAGCTTCCCCCTACCAAGAGGGGATTTTTTCTTCACTGCTTTTAATGGGGATATTGTTTTAGCCATGGGATGCCTCCTTCTCTGTTACCGCTTTGCTACTGTTTTCATATAATTCGCGCATTACCGCGCGTATTTCATCAATACCTTCAACGGCTTTTTCCGCTTTTTCCCAGATGATATTTCCTATGGCAATAAAATACCCCGAATGCTCTGTAGCAACATGCTCTGACAGGATAGATACAATATCGCCAAGCTCAACCAAATGGCTCACGTCTGCCGTCATCTGATCCCGAAACTCAAGAAAGTCTTTGATAAATTTCTCCTGCTCTCCATATACGGTGTACCTCATTTTTTCCTCCGTTACGATTTTAGTATTAGAAATTAACCAATAAAAAAGGCCCTGAGTATTACTACAGCTGTAACGAAGCTGCCTTGCCCTCGCGGGTTAAGGATACTCAGAGCCGGAAAATAGTATCGTTAAATAGTGTGTACCAACAAAAATACCCCCTTTCGCGGAATACGCGAGAGCGGAGGCAGGCTCCGTTACAATTTTAGTGCTGGGGATGATACCCCGACGGCGGGGGGTTGTCAAGGTGAATTTAATTTGCTTCGGTGTTGACACCGCCGGGCTACAATTTAACTGCCGCTGTGCGTTATCTTTTGGAGGCAACATGGATATTTCCCCACTTGTTTTATTCAAAAAGGTTGCTCGTCTGATAAACAGGGACAGCGACTATTTATTTTCATAAAAATGGTAGCTGTCCCTATTATAATAATTTATAAATATGCGTTGACTTTCAAGTTTTTGTTTGTTAAAAGGCAGAAACTGTATAATAACTTGTTATGCGGCAGGAACCGAGGTTGCAACGAGTTGATGGCAGAAGATTAGCTATGAATAAAGATTGGATTCTCCAAACAAAAGAAACTCGCCGAGCATTCTCCAACGCTACTTGGGTTCCGTTGAGGGCATCAATAAATGACGAGAAGGGAAATGTCAAAAATATAGGCTATATCGGTGACTATTTCGGTTGTGGGTCTGCCGCATTTCCGCCAGAGCATCGGAAATTTGTTGAGGATCGCCTAGGTTGGAGTGATATTGGAATAGGACATACCGTAGCGCCTTATGCTTATGAAGATGGCTATTACGCATCCATCGATCAATTTCAGTACAACGACAAAGAGCCAATAGGCGTTAACCTTGTCTTCGAACATCCTCAGCCTGTCGTTGGTGGAGAACAATGGATATTGAATCCTGATCTGGTAGTTGCGCTCCACCTGATAAAAGAAGGGATGAACTGGGTTAGGCCTGAAGAGGATTTCGTTGTAGTAGCCCGCGAGAGGTTCAATGAAAGAGGTGAATATCAGCTGATCGAGATCAAGCGAGAATTCCTCCTTGACTATTTGGCTGCAAGAAATCTCTCACTTCGCCTCTCTTATTACCGGCAAAGAGTGGAAAACGTACCATTACTTGAGGGCAGTGAGTACGCAGAACTGACAGAACTTAGAGAGGAGCGAAACGGAGGCCGATTTGAGCTCCGAATCCGCGACATTAATGACGTTTTCGGAGGGGGCTGGGCGACGTTCCGTGCTTGGCGAACGGACGTCGATGAAGATGAAGACGCACCTGTGATGGGGCCAGGAAATGACCACAACACTGGCCATGAAAGTTCGCAAGGTCAACGTGGCGGTTATCAAGGTGTTCGGGTTGAGGGTGAGTTCTGGCGGGATGAATGGATTGAACATCAATCTCAAAGCATGCGAGTTCGTGGAGATGCAGACACGAATCTCCCTCAGTTTATTGTCGAGACTGACGGCAAACGCATGGCATCTTCCGAATTGGATAACGAGGATATTGGTCGATGGCTTTGGTTTCGTTCAACTGTAGTGACCGACCTTCTAGGCCACCGCGGCTTCGCCCTGAAGTGGTACACGGCGGAGACTGGTGCTATTTGCTCGACCTCTAGCTACGCCACGCACTTCGGTATCAATTCTGCTGACTTGCTAACAGTCTACGCCTACGACATCGCTCGTCTCCCACCTTGGGAACAGCATATCTGGGCAGCCCATAACGTTGCGCCCGACGGGAAGGTCTCAAGAGAATTGTTAGCGGCGCAAGTCAAGACCCAACCGGCGCCTACACATGCGGTTGAGGAAATGTTCTTTGGGAGCATGCGAATGCTCGAACAAGGCTTCCGCAAAAAGTTTGGGGTTAACTTGTTCTGCCACGATATCGAGGACAAATCGGCTATGCAGCATGTATCTCGTTTCCATAGCAAGGACCGGGCGTCATTGCTAAGACTAGCGAAAGAGCTTGTTCGCGTATTCTCAGACCGACTCAACATTCGCGACCTTCGCAAACTTTCAACCCACGCGGAGAAAGAAAAGATTGGTTCAAACAAGCTTCTGCAAGATATATTGTCCCAAAAAGTTGGGGCCGATAAGGCTCGCCAGGTCTTTGCCGAAATTGCTGGCGCCTATGATATGCGCGTCGGTGATGCACATCCGCCCGGATCAAAAATTGCAGATGCCATCAAGCTTGCAGGCATTGACCAAAGCAGATCGTATTTACGACAAGGTGAGCAGCTTATCCACAACTTTGGGCGATCGGTTTGGTTTACAGGTAAATATCTCTTTGGACAACCTGAACCGCATGAAAGCTAGGCCACATGCCGCATAACGATTCGCTCAACACGCCGGTTAGCTCAAACGTTATCCGGACAATTGTAGCACTCAGGTCTTTCTAGGAGTCGAGCGGCAAAGCTGAAATTGGAGACGCAACTACACAATGACCATCCCCCAGCGCCGAAACCACCGAAAGTTATCGTAGGTTGGGTTGAGGCGCGAAACCCAACACCATGCGATAAACAGGGACAGCGACTATTTATTGTCCCTATTATATCATAGAGGTTGAGCCTAACAAATTTCACAACTTCCTCAATTTCCTGACTGGTTCGCCATGGACTGTTTTTAGGGTGTCTGGAGTATGCCTGATTCCATTCTGTGTTCCCAGAATCATGGCGATTCACCCATTTATACAACCAACTCCTGGAACAGCCCAATGATCGACAAATACTTTCGGGACTTTCTCCCTTATTGTACCGCAGGATTGCCTGTTGCCGCTTTTGTTCAAATGTTTTTTTTCATGTATACCTCCTTATTGAAATTTTAAAAACATACATGTTACCCTGTTCTGACTACCATTTTGTCAAAGAACAATGTCCACGATGTCCTGGCACTTATCACATAGGCAAGTGGCCTTCATGATGAAGACCACTCTATACTTAAAAAAATTTGACATACTTGGCCCAAGTATGTCGCGAAACTCTGCAATACTAGAAAATGACATATAAAAAACGGTAAAATCCCGTTACAAAATAAAACGTGTGCAGTATGGGGTAAAACTTCCTATGGGCATTCAAAATAGATAAAGCGAACCCGGCTATTCAATAATACCCATAGACTTTTTTCGTGGCGCAGGCAGTTCGTAACAACGCAACGCCTTTCCGTAGAGATGCACCGCCATGAGCAATAATAGGGTAGGCATTGCCTTACCCTGCACGGTGGAAATATTTCGTTTATGACCGTGTGATTTTTAGTATTTTTTTCACAATACGTAACTGATACGGCGGTTAAAAAGATACAGCGTAAAACCACGTAGTAATATACAAAAATACGTGGAAATTCGTTTGACACCGTGAAATTTATTTGTTAGTACGTACAATAATTGTATTATCACTACATAATATGGGTAAGCGGCGTTCAACCGTTCAATGGTTCCTTTAATGGAGGTCTTCACATGAAAAGAAGCATATCACCTCGTATTCACACCCCTAAACCACATCGGGAGAAAACACCTGTCTCTTTGCCGTGTGGGCATAGCGTATTCGAATGGTGCTTTCGTATCGCCAAGATGTGGAATTCTCACGAAATCCCTTATCTCCATGAAGTGGGGCTTAAAATGCCTTACCATGATCTTTTTGAAGAAACAATGTCGGGCATTAACGAGAGACTCAGGAAATGGCTGAAATTTGTAAAAACAAATAATCGTCGGATGATTCTTGTCATTGGCGAAGATTACGATCTTTTTAGCGGCCTTGCGGCATTAACGCTTTATACCCATCATAGATCATTTGATTTTTATTATTGCAACTACCTGGGATTCACTGAAGATGCTATTAGAGAAGATTTATTGCTTCCCGTAGAGCCAGAAGACTTGCCTCCGTTTTTTACCGAGGGTGAAACATTCTATCGCATTGATCTCCTCAGAATCGGCACATCGCTTATCCTGCGAAACGTTAATCCGTGTTTCCTTAACGTTTTCCGGTGGTTTATTAACACTTTCACAGAGTCTCTTGTCGCTCCCCCCGGCCACGTCATCATTTCCACGCCGGAAATACCAGCGCTACGCCCCGCAGAAATCGGTTTGTTTGAAGTCTTTAATTCCCGACCTGAACTTGTTTTTGACCGAACGGGGGAAACCCTTGCCTTTGGAACTCAATCAATACCTTTACGAGGAAGATCAAACGAACTGGTTATGGCTATTAATCAACTGTGCAAGGATACAGGCCGTTGCAGTACCGATAACCTGCTCAAGAAACTCATGGGAAGAGGTTTGCAGGCCAAAGTAAAAACCGACCCTAAATATTGCAACTTGAGGAACATTGTTCGCCGCACAAACAAAAAAATCGAACCCCTAATAAACGAACCACATTTTTTCAAAATGAACGAAAAAGAAACAAAAATTAAAAATAGCTGGGGTATCAAAAGGGTATCATGACACTGCCGCATACCCTTATCACACCCCACATAACGGAATGATTCCCAAAATAATTTTTTTGATCCCCCTTTTTTTATTTCAATAAATATTCAATTGAATAATATACAAATAGTTAATCAAAAAAAATCTGTGAAATATTTTTTAAGAGCAGAAAGGAGGTAAACTTGAAAGGTAGAAAGCTCTGCACCATTTTGTTTGACTTCACTACGTATGAACAGACAAAGTTATATTGTTTCAAAACAGATCAAACATTCTCTGGTTTTGTGCGATCTGCTGTTCGTAAATACTTACAAAAACAGTTAAAACAGGAGAACAAAAGCAATGATTCGAAATCGAAAGCATTTGCATAGTGATAAGACGTTTAAAGTCTCGCCGACCAATCCAGCGCCAACCCAGGTTGAAATGATAAATCAATTTACACG
Organism: Planctomycetota bacterium; assembly: GCA_016873165.1. Taxonomy (GTDB): domain Bacteria; phylum Planctomycetota; class Brocadiia; order Brocadiales; family Brocadiaceae; genus Kuenenia. The sequence goes on from VGXV01000064.1 coordinate 8,317, forward strand.
CCGTAAATTTACCGCTGAGGAAATATACATAGGACAGTTACGGCTTGCCCATAACGCCATTGATCGCGATGAGGAAAGATTTTCCGAAGAGGTGCTTGAGCGGTTTAAAGAAACTATTGTCCGACGCACCATGCTCTTTGATCACGCAAAATATGATTCAAAGACAAACGCCATCGGCAAATTTTTTGACGTTGAATATGAAACTATGCCTATTGAACAGGCGCGTGAAATCCTAGGGGAAGATATACAGCTTCCGAAAGGGGTTGCCGAGGTGAAAATACTCGCCCCGTGGTTTTACATCCCTGTAGAAGGAATAGACAAACAGTTGCTTGTAAAGATAGATGCTGGCATTTACGAGTATGCCTCCATTGGGTTCAGGGCTGAATCGCGTGTGCCGGTAACGGATAAAAACGGAAACATATTGTACCACGAATATCGCGGCACGGGGAAAAACACCGAGGCGCTTGAAGGTAGTCTCGTATACCTAGGCGCACAACCTGGCATGGGAGTTAAATCAAACAGTTCTCAAATCAATTTTACGAGCTTAAATGATGATATTAATCTATTAGTTCCAGGTGATGATCGTAAATTTTCATCACGAGCAAGTGATAATGAAGATGATCTGTTAATTCCTGGTTAATGATGATGATCTTGACTTATTGATTCTTGATTGAGGTAAAAAAATGGAATTTAAAAAAACATATCGGTTCGTGCTCTATGTCGATAAGATCTGGAAGAACACGCAAAAACATTACATCGCTCAGAATGGGAAGCTTGTGGGGTGCGAATCCTGCGACATGTCTAAAGACCTTGTAATATTCGACACCTATGAAAAGGCTCAAATCGAGGCACGTCGAAGAATGTCGCTGCTTGGAAATTTTGCAGACACGACACAATGTTTTGTTGTAATAGAAGAAGTCGATTCTAATGAAATTCCTGCAAAAATATTAAAACAGCTTACAAGAAAAATCATTCCAAAACCGTTGATAATTTCATAACTCAAAAACGTTGATAATTTCGTAACTCAAAAAGGAGATAATATGAAAGAAAACGACACAATCATGAACGCAGTCCAGTGCGCAAACTACCTGGGGTTGAGCCGCTCAGCCTTGTACCGCCTGTCATGGCAGAAGCGCATTCCTACCATTAGGTTGGGAAATGTGAGAATCCTGCGGTTCAGGAAGGCGGATATCGACAAATGGCTGACGCGGTGCACTGACACGCCACAGTAGTCTTACCCGGAAAAATCAACCAAAAACACAATGAGGGCAAAAACAATGAAAGAAACAAACCCCACGCATGCAGAAATTTTCGCTGGTTTCTGCATCTGCATGCTGCGTCCCACGCCGCAGCGTTCACGCCTCGTCAGGCGTATCGAGGAACTCTCCATTCTTTGCCTCCTGAACGGCCACGGCCGAAACAATGCTGAAGTTTGTGCGATCCGAGAAGCCCTGCGGCGTGTATATCGCCGCTACATTGGAAGGATGATGAGATGATAAAGGAGTTATCAGGCCTGATCGATTACCGCCGCTTTTACCAGTTGCACATACCCGGTTTTAGAGTGAATGGGAAATCGGAGGTTTCATGCCGGTGCCCCTTCCATGAAGACAAAAACCCTTCCTTATCGGTAAACGTAGAGCAAGGCGTTTTCAACTGTTTCGGCTGCGGGAAAAAGGGAGACGCAGTCACCTTTCTGCAACTTCTTCACGGTTTAGACAGGAAGAGTGCCATAGAAAAGATTCGTGAGGAAGCAGGAATAAAATCTGAGGCACGAAGTACGAAATCCAAAACGGTTAAGAAACCAACGCATCTTACCCTTGACCAGGTGAAGCTTATTCATAACCAATTACTGAAAAATGAGACGGCGTTAAAGGTCTTCCAGGATAAATACGGCCTATCCATTGAGACCATAGAAAAGTATCTCATTGGCTATCAGTTTGATGATGCAAAAGAGGAACATTGTTATGTTGTTCCACGGGAATTTGAACAGGGCAGATGGGTCTTTAAAAACCACAAAGGAAGCCAATCTCTTGGAGCAAAAGCGTCCCTCTATCCGTTTGATGTTATAAAAAATGATCTTCCCTATATAATCGTAACCGAAGGTGAGCTTAAAAGTTTGTTGCTAAACCAGCTTGGCTTTCCTGCTATTTCGAATACATGTGGAGCCAATACGTGGAAGCCGGAATGGAACCTTTACTTTAATAATCTTGATGTGGTCGTTGCATATGATCGGGATGAAAACCAGGCTGGCCAGAAAGGGACTATAAGGGTGGCTGATAATCTGAAAGGTATTGCCCGAACTGTAAAGGCCATTCAGTGGCCGTCTTTCATGGATTCCAAAGATCGAAAGGATGTAACGGATTTCTTTGTTACCCTGGGTAAAACGAAAGAGGATTTTCAACGGCTTATTGATACTGCAAAGGAAGTAGTTTCCGAGGTCAAGGAAATTGGCGGGATCAAGTTTATTGAACCGGAAGGGTTCGAGGTTAAAGAGGACAGTGTTATTCAAATAACGTATTACGGCAACACTTCCGTTAAAAAACCTGCCTTTTATACACCGCTTTTTATTGTTGGACGGGCGATAGACGTAGACCTTGGCCTTGAGGATATAAAAATCGCTTTCAAGAGAGACAGCAAATGGAAATATTCGTGGATATCAAAGCATATTATTTCGGACGCGAAAAAGATATTAGAACTTTCAAACCACGGACTTCCGGTGAACAGCTCTAATTCCAGAAAAATGATTGAATATCTCGCAACATTTGAAGCGTTCAATATGGGGATTATTCCGAGAACGTATATTTCCAAAGGCGTTGGCAGAAAAACTATTGAAGGCAAACAGGTCTTTATTCTCAATAAGATGGTATCTGTTCAGGAAAACAAGTCTTTTCAATGCGGTAAGGATATCTCCGTTGAGTTTTTTCCGGAACCTGGCTTTGAAAGGTTTGTTAAAGCACTGAAACCAGAGGGAACGTATGTGAAATGGATGGAGTGTATAGAACCCACTTTGAAATATCCCTATGCGGCTTTTGCCTTTTATGCATCGTTTGCGGCGCCGCTCTTGCGAATGCTGAAAGCGCCGAATTTTATCATCGATTTTTGGGGACATACCAGCCTTGGCAAGACAACGGTTTTGGAGTTGGCAAGTTCCGTATGGGGAAATCCGCACAGAGAATCTGGCGGGTTGGTTTTTGGCTGGGATTCAACACGGGTATTTCTGGAAAAGATAGCGAATTTCTTTTGCGATATTCCCATTTTCCCGGATGATTCGCAAATGGTGGATGACCGCACTATGGCAAGCATGCTCTACCAAATTGCCAATGGAGTCGGTAAAGGACGAGGATCAATCGCAGGTATCCGGCATATTCCCACATGGCACACCATTTGTTTTTCTACCGGCGAGCGTCCGCTTTCTGAATGCACAAACTTTTCAGGGGCGCGGGCGCGTACTATCGAATTATATGGCAGCCCTTTCCCTAATGCAGGCGCTGAGTTTATCAATGATCTTAAGCAATGTATTCGAGAGAACTGCGGGCATGCCGGTATAAAATTCATACAAGGTCTTTTATCCTTCTGGAATAACCAGGATGAAATAACAAGGCTTAAGGCAGAGTATAAGAAGTATCAACAGGCATTTTCAATGGAGGCAAATTCAGAGGTAGGAGATAGGTATAGTCAATATTTTGCGGTAGTGAAGCTGGCATCTGATCTTGTGCATCAGATTCTGGGCATAAATGATCCCATTACGGCAAAGGAAAGTATCGACAGGGTATTTGGGCATGTGATTGAGGAATCATCGGGGGATATCGACATCGGAACACGTGCAATGCAATACATCATATCCTGGGCAAGCGGAAATGAAAAGTATTTTAAAAATGCAGATTGCGAATCATATGGTCAGTGGAAGGAAGGCGAATATGTTGGCATTTATCCGCATAAACTTACAGAGATTTTGAGATATGAAAAATATTCCGAAAGAGCAGTAATGCGGTCGTGGGCTGAAAGAGGGTGGATTAAACGCGAAGGCGGTAAGTTTACGTGCGCAAGAACCGTCCGAATAGAGGAAGGGATAACGAAAAATAGAAGATTAACTATTATTCCATGGGAGGTCGTCGAGGAGTTTTTAGATAAATGATGTACTATTGTTTAAATAAAATATGCAGCGTGGTAGATGTAGCAACCTTTGGAAATACTAAATTATACGGCAATGGGTGGGGGAAAAAACAACGGTGCAGTTACTACACCTTGCCACACCGCTGCCATACCGTAAGCCAGCCGGAATCCCTTGATTAATAAGGGTTACTACACTTACTACGCCTACTACACCATGGTTCCCTATAGCAATTTACAATTTTTATAGATTTAAGAACATTTTTCAGAGAACTAACATGACACAAAGCACAATCAAAAAATTGAAATCGCCCGTTTCACGCATTGGTGGCAAGGCACGTCTTGCGCCATGGCTTCATGAGTTCATTCCGGATCACACGCTTTACATTGAACCGTTTTGCGGCGGAGCAAGCCTGCTATTTGCCAAAAACCCCTCGAAGGTGGAGGTACTCAACGACCGGGATAATTACCTCATCGAATTTTTCTCGGCTATTCGTAAGCCTGATGTTTGCAAGCAAATTCAACAATCTTTAGATGATATGCCAATCTCGCGAACATACTGGCAGTGCTTAAACAAGAAATGGCATCGCACAAAGCCGCGTGAGCTGATCCCTGCCCTATCGGAATGGTTCTATCTGAACAGGCTAACTTTTGCCGCCGACCAGAAATATGGTGGCTTTGCCGCGCCTTCACTGACCGGGCGAAATCCTGGCATCACCTTCCGAAATGTTGTAAAAAAACTTTCTGATATAGCAGAAAGACTTGAAAACGTCCTTTTTGAGTGCTTGCCCTACTGGGAATGCATCAAAAAATATGATTCACCAGGAACTTTCTTTTATGTAGACCCACCTTATCTGTCGTGTGAGCGGTTCTACCCCGATAAATTTGAGATGGGGGATCATATTCGCCTTGCAGAATTACTGCACGAAGTCAAGGGCAAGGTGATAATCAGCCATACTGACCATCCCTTTCATAGTGAGTATTACGCTGATTGGACGCTATACCAGCGGCAATCATTCAAAGGCAGCCATAAGAGTGCCGGAGGGAAAAAACCCATGACCGTTGAATGTATCTGGTTGAATTACTAAATCAAGTCCGGATGACGACACAAATAAAAAACACTTCTTGGTTCACGTTTTCTTTGGTAAATGTGTCATAACCGATTCTAAGGGCGTGCGGCTTTGCCGGTTGATCAAAGTCTCCGCCTTTTACGTCAGACGTGCGGTTGGACTAATTAACCGCCAAGGTTAATCCATGACCTGGCGACTCCTTTGTAAGAAGATCGCCCGTCTGACAATGGGCGTGATCCCGGAAGCCTTCACCGGGATCACTGCCCAAAATTATATACGTATGGTGGGTAATGCCTACCGGAACAAAACCCAAATGACAGGCATGAACACAAACTTTATCGACATATTGTCATATTTGCTTTTGTTTGAAATAACAAGGGCGTTTCTCTGCGTATGCCTTGCATGGTTTTAATAAAATTCATAAACAGTCTGAAAGGGGGAACATCTAAAGCCCTGCGGCACTACTCTCGATAGAGATCATAATGCGGCAATAAACATACTGAAAAAATCTACCGTCGGGACTACGGAAAGTTACGCCAGGAAGCCCTATCCAATCTTTGATTGGTTAGGGTAGTTCACTATAACAGCCAGAAAAAACACATGAGCATGCACAAAAATTAATAACACTTGACAAAGCCTTGAAATAATTATAGTACGTACTATGTATGTATAATATGCTTGTATCGGAAGCATAAGAATATTATGGCGTGGAAACATGCCAGCAAAAGCCGTTAGCCTTGTTGCCGATACCTGCAGGGTTTAACGGCTTTTTTCATAAAAATACTTGTAAGGATAAAAATTAAAAAAAGAAAGGGGCAATATCAGTGGGCACACGTTTCATAAAATACCTTGATAAATGCAAGGAAATAAAATGCAATGGGCGAAAGGGCAATTATTGCCCCAAGCTTCCTAAAAAGAAAAACGGCGATAAAAAGGCATGTGGCCGTTGGGCAATAGAATTCTTTGATGAAAACCATATCTGGCGGCAAGTGAGTTTTAAAGACATCGCCTCCAGGTCAGAAGCCGCAAGGAGACATTCGCTCATCATAGGCGACCGTGAACGCGGTCGACTTGACCTTCCAAAGCTACGGGGAATCCCTACACTAACACAGTATGCAAAAAAATACCTGGACGCTTGCAAAAATGAAAAGGAAAACACAAGATTATCCAAGACAAGGGCTGTTAACACATTAATTAATCATCTCGGAGACTATCATCTTGACCGCCTGAACTTTGTAGTGGTTTCAAAATTTATCCGAGAACGGCAGGAAGTAGGCTCTAAAAACTCTACAATTAACGAGGACATTGCGAAGTTAAAAGCTATGCTTTATCGAGCAATGCGCGAGGGCATCATAAACACGATCCCTTGCCGCGACGTTAAAAAACTGAAAACTGTGGAATCACGCAAACGGATCCTCACTCCTGGCGAAATACACACCATGTTAACCAAGACAACCGGCAAGGACCGGTTGATCATTCTTACCGCACTGTTTACCGGGGCGCGATTGAATGAAGTACTTTCCCTTACATGGAAAGACATTGATTTTACACGAGGTCTTGTCTCTATTATGCAAACCAAAACAGGCAAACCTATAACATTGCCACTCTCAACATTTCTGAAAAACGAGCTTATGAATTATCAAAAACAAAACACACCTGGCGAAAGCAGCCGGATATTTGAATCGAAAAAAATTGATTATAATGTGGCAAGTAGTTACAGCCGGAGCTTCCGGCGTCTTTTTAAAAACCTTTGCATAGCCGACTTTTCCTTTCACTGCCTTCGTCACACCTTCGCCAGCCTGCAATTAGAGCTTGGAACAAACCCGGTTCTAACCAAGGAATTGCTAGGGCACAGCAACATAAATATGACTATGGTCTATACTCACACTAACATTGAAGGGAAAAAACATGCAATACACGCATTGACAGAATATATACAGAACGCAATAAATGAAACCAATACTCAAACGGTAGCAATGTAAAAACTTTCGTTAGTACGACAAAACTGCGACACAACTTATCATAAAAACAACATAACAAATTTAATACTGGACAGTTATACCATTATTTTGTTAAAGAATGCGTCTGAAAAAATATTTTTAAGTCGTAAGTCGAGTCGGCCACAACTTATGACTTTTCAATGCTTTGCGACAAATATTTGCACTTGATTTTGTTCGTTACTTCCGGTA